>NZ_JAYJLI010000001.1:0-1074550 GCF_051948675.1 Enterobacter sp. Lyrl_3 | reverse complement strand
CTCCCTCACCCTGCGGGAGAGGGCACCAGACCGCACCATTCCCCTCCTGGGCTTTCTCCGGAACTTACCTTGCTAACGAAATTTGTGATCTCTCTCGCAATGTTATTTATAACAAAATAATAACATTTAATTTACAAGGTATTGAGTTCCTTCAGAGCTCAACATGCCGTTGTTTATGGCAGGAGTATAATCATAATGACCGAAAGCATTACATCGAACGGGACGCTGGTTGCCAGTGATACCCGAAGAAGGGTATGGGCAATTGTTAGTGCCTCATCCGGTAACCTGGTTGAATGGTTCGACTTTTACGTCTACTCATTCTGTTCACTTTACTTCGCACATATTTTCTTCCCGTCAGGAAACACCACAACGCAGCTACTGCAAACGGCAGGTGTATTTGCAGCAGGATTCTTAATGCGACCGATTGGTGGCTGGTTATTTGGCCGTATCGCAGACCGTCGCGGGCGTAAAACCTCCATGCTGATCTCGGTCTGCATGATGTGTTTTGGTTCCCTTATCATCGCCTGTCTGCCGGGGTATGACGCTATTGGAACCTGGGCGCCCGCCCTTTTATTGCTGGCTCGTTTATTCCAGGGACTCTCCGTTGGGGGAGAGTACGGCACCAGCGCCACGTACATGAGTGAAATTGCACTTGAAGGTCGGAAGGGTTTTTACGCCTCTTTCCAGTATGTCACGCTCATCGGCGGTCAACTGCTGGCCATTCTGGTTGTCGTGATCCTGCAGCAGATCCTCACAGACAGCCAGCTTCATGAATGGGGATGGCGAATTCCTTTCGCGATGGGAGCTGCACTGGCGATCGTGGCGCTTTGGCTGCGCCGTCAGTTAGACGAAACCTCGCAAAAAGAGGTCAGGGCGCTGAAGGAAGCGGGATCGTTTAAAGGACTGTGGCGAAACCGCAAAGCTTTCCTGATGGTTCTCGGTTTCACCGCCGGTGGTTCACTCAGTTTTTATACTTTTACCACCTACATGCAAAAGTATCTGGTGAATACTACGGGAATGCACGCCAACGTCGCCAGCGTCATCATGACCGCCGCGCTCTTCGTCTTTATGCTGATACAGCCGCTAATCGGTGCGCTCTCAGATAAGATCGGCCGTCGCACATCAATGTTGATTTTTGGTGGTATGTCCGCCTTATGTACCGTCCCCATTTTAACCGCGCTTCAGCACGTCTCATCACCTTATGCCGCATTTGCTTTGGTGATGCTGGCGATGGTGATTGTGAGTTTCTACACTTCGATCAGCGGGATACTCAAGGCTGAGATGTTCCCGGCACAGGTGCGTGCTTTGGGAGTAGGGCTTTCTTATGCGGTCGCCAATGCCCTGTTTGGTGGTTCGGCGGAGTACGTTGCGCTGTCCCTGAAATCATGGGGAAGCGAAACGACATTCTTCTGGTATGTGACGATCATGGGGGCGCTGGCCTTTATCGTATCCCTGATGCTGCATCGCAAAGGGAAAGGTATTCGTCTTTAATAATGCGCCATCTGCCACACGGCATAGCCGGTCGTGGCACCGGCAACATCCCAGGCAAAATCTTTCCAGCTCCAGCCGCTCCCTGAGGGGCGGCTATCCCATAATTCTTTCGATGCCCCAAGGCTGACTGAGAACATCAGGCCGATTGCCGCACTACGATCCCGGCTATATCCCTGGTGCTGGGCGTACTCATTACCGGCAGCGGACAACATCGCGGATGCGAGGAAGTGTTGCGCTTTATCCTGGCCGGACCAACTATCGTTCGCCATATGGCTACAGCCGGTTAAACAGAGGGTCATGACTAACAGAGGAAGACGCATCAACAGCTCCATAAAAAAGCCCTGCGGGTGGCAGGGCCTGGATATTACAGAATACGGCTGATAAGACGATCGATACGGATGCGACGCAAACGGCGAATAAGCTTACGAACCTTCACCGGATAATCGGCAATGCTCTGTAGCTCGCGGTAATGACGAACAACCGTCGTATGTGTACGAATAAGTTCCAGTTCACGTTCACGCTGCGCGGCCAGCTCATGTTGTGGATCGTGGATCAGAATTGCGTTTTCCAGATCCAGACGCCAGGCACGAGGGTTCAGGTTGTTGCCGGTCAGCAGCATCCATTCATCATCAACCCACATTCCTTTGAGATGATAACTGTTATCTTCATCTTTCCAGAGACGCACCACCAGCTGGTCGGTGTTTACGTAATACTGTAAGCGACTGAGGAAACGACGCAGGTTAATCTCATAAAGGTAGGGCAGGGCGCCGATGATTTTGAAGGGTTGATCTTCTGGAATGAAAAAGTCATTTGCCGTTTTATCACCGACAATGATTTCCACTTTTTTACCGTCGCGCAGCAGCTGAATGATATTGCGCACCAGCACGGCGGGAAGGTTAAAGTACGGCGTACAGATAGTGAGCTTCTGCTCTGCGCACGGCATCAGATGGAAAATCGTTTTGTTCAGCAGGCTGGATTTGCCTAAGCCCACCAGAGGTGTAACGGACAGCTCTTCGTTGTTTGCATCGCCCTGGAAATGATAAACCGCATCTCGCAGTTCCTGGCGAAAAGCGCGAACGTCGTTTTTGATTTCCGGGCTTTTCGGGCGATGAGGATCGTCAAGGCGATTCACACCACGGCCATGTACCAGATGCTTATCCACCCAGTTAAACATGATGTCGGCCATCTGCGAATTACGGATCAGATGGTAGCGGTCGTAGCGATACTTATCGAGCTGATGAAGGTAAACATCATTCAGACTCGCGCCACTATAAAGCACGCTGTCATCGATGATGAACCCTTTGAAATGGAGTACGCCAAGCGCTTCACGGGTATTCACCGGCACCCCGTAAACAGGGACATCAACGCCAGGATTTTCCTGCGCCGTGCGGCAATACCAGTCTGCGTTTGTATTTGAAGCAGCAGCGCCAATACGGCCACGCTGAGCGCGGTGCCAGTCAACCAGCACGCGAACATCCAGTTCAGGACGCTGACGCTTGGCTTCGTAGAGCGCATTCAGGATCGCGCGGCCACCTTCATCTTGTTCAAGATAGAGTGCCACAATGCAAATGCGTCGCGTGGCGCTGGCAATCTTTTCCAGAAGCGTCTCCCGAAAATGAGCGGGAGCGTAAAAGAACTCTACATCATCAACTGACTGAGAAATCTTCGGTAGTTGAGCAAGGTGTTGTTGATGTTTATTACGCTTAAATTTTGACAACATCACAGTGCGTTTCTTCTCTGTTCATTGAAGGGTTGTCTGTACCATGCAAACAACATAAGCGGACAATGATACCACCAGTCCCGTCCAAAGTGGGTAACATTTCCAGTAGCTTACTCGGGTTTATCCGGCGATTTCAGAGTGAGGGAGAGGGCAACAATCCCCTCGTCCAGCTGAATATCAACGTCAAAACCGAGTTTTCGCGCCAGGGTCACCATACCGCGATTGTTTGGCATAGTAATGCCATTCAGGCGTAACAATCCGTGATCGCGCGTATAACTGATGAGTTTTTCCAGTAGCCGCCGCCCAAGGCCCAGGCCTTTAAGATCGGAGCGCACCAGTACGGCAAACTCCGCATCGACGTTATCCGGATCTGAAATAGCACGCGTCACGCCAAGGATCTCATCACCGTTTTCGGAACGACGAACGGCGACAAAGGCCATTTCTCGATCGTAGTCGATCTGGGTCATATTGGCTAAATCATCGTGGGTAAATTCGTTGATTTCGCTGAAGTAGCGATAGTAAAGATCCTCTTTCGTGACCTGAGAGATAAACGTCCGCAGTTGCGGTTCGTCTTCCGGCAAAATGGGGCGAAACAGCGAACGCTCACCGTTCTTCATCTCCACCCACTCTTCCAGTTGCAGAGGATAAGGACGGATCGCCAGACGGCTCTCTCTGTCGCCTTCGAATGGCGCGATATCCAGGGTGACGTCCAGCGCCGTGAACTCATTGCCGGAGGCGAGCAGAGGATGAATGTCCAGCCGCTGGATCTCCGCGCAATCGACTATCAGGTTAGAGACCTGCACCAGGAACTGGCTTAACCCCGCAATGTCGAGCGGACGCAGGGCGCTCCGGCCACGGATTTTTTTGCTTTTGATGGCCTGAATAATCAGATAGCGAGCAAGGTTCATGTTCAGCGGCGGTAAGGCCACCACGGCTTGTTCTTCAGGGCGCCATTCCACGCCACCTTCTCCCAGCATGATGAGCGGGCCAAAAACCGGATCGTGCTCAACAACCACCCGCAATTCCTGTGCGCCCGCGCGGTTCGCCATGCTTTGCACCAGCAGTCCGTGGATCCTGGCCTGAGGCCAGGCCATTTTTACGCGGTCGAAAATAGCATCTGCCGCTTGCTGAACTTCAGCCGCGGTTCGAAGATACAGCATTACCCCCTGCACATCGGACTTGTGGGGAATATCCGGTGAGCGAAGCTTAAGGGCGACCGGATAACCAATCTGTTCGGCAATATGTACCGCTTCCGCGCTGTCGCTGGCGATCCAGGTGGGCAGCGTCTGCATCCCATAGCTACCAAGAATGGGTTGCACTTCGTGAGTGTCCAGCGATGTCGCACCTTCATCGATAGCCTGCTGCAACAGCCGGTGAACGTCGACGGAATTTGCCGTCAGATTGCCGGGCAATGCTGGGGTTTCACGCAACTGTTTCTGGTTACGACGGTACTCCACCATATGCATAAAGGCGGTAATAGTCCCTTCCGGGGTGCGGTACGTTGGCAACCCCGCTTCGCTGAACAGTCGCCGCGCCTCCTGAGAGGAGAACTCACCGCACCAGTTGGTGAGCAGAGTGACGTATTTACCACGCGGATGGTTACGCACTGCTTCAATGAGGGCTCGCGCGCTCTCGCTGCCAGGAGCGACCGCGCTGGGGGAGTGGATAATCATCAGCGCATCGAAATCCTGACTATCCAGCAAAATAGAAATGGCTTTGATATAGCGATCGCTACTGGCATCATCGCGTAGATCAAGGGGATTCCCGGGGGCAACGCTGATGGGTAAAGCCTCTCTCAGGCGCTGAAGCGTCTCTTCACCGAGCGTGGCCAGCTTGCCATTACGTAACCACAGTTCGTCCAGCGCCAGCGCCGCCGGAGCTGCACCGTTACTGACGATCATTAATTTCTCTCCGCGCAACGGACGCATATGACTCAACGTCTCGACGGCGGAAAAAAGTTCGTGCGTGTCCTGTACCCGCAGTAAACCCGCGCGCTGGATAGCCGCATCCCAGGCGGGATCCATCCCGGAATGGGAATGCAGCAGGCTTTGTGCTGCAGGGCTGCGTCCGCTTTTGATGACCAGGATGGGTTTATTACGTGACGCGCTGCGCGATGCCGACACAAAACGACGGGCGTCGCTGAGGTGTTCAAGATAAAGCAGGATCGCACTGGTTTTGCTGTCACGCGCCAGAAAATCCAGCAGTTCATCCACGTCGATATCCAGGCTGTCACCCAGGGCGATGAAGTAGGAGAACCCCATCTCACGCTGCTGCGCCCAGTCAAGGATTGTGTTGGATACCGCAGCCGACTGCGAAATAAAAGCAAGTTTGCCTTTACGGATCGGCACTGGAGAAAAGCTGGCATTCAGTCCTTGCCAGGGGGCGAGCAGCCCCAGACTGTTCGGCCCGAGAATACGCATTTGATAGCGGCTGGCGCACGCCAGAAGCTCGGGCTGCTGTTCAGGAGGAGATGAGAGGATAATGCAGGTCTTACACCCTTTCTTGCCGAGCGATTCCAATAATTCCGGGTTACGTTTCGCATTTGTACAGAGTACGGCCAGATCGGGTACGAAAGGCAGGCTCTGAACATCAGGCCATGCAAGTACCCCCTGAACGGCCTTATAGGCCGGTGTAACGGGCATAACGGGGCCATTAAATCCGCCGGCCAGCAGGTTGCGCATCATCAGATAGCCAGCGCGATCCGGTTTCATTGATGCGCCGATAACGGCTATGGATTTAGGACGTAGTAGCGCTTCTAACCCTCGCTGGCTCATGCAGGCCTCCTGTGAATGCAAGCGACCTGATGATTTTAAACGTTTTCTGTCCCGGTTGCTGTGACACTGCCCTTATGAACGGTTTTTCCCGCCAGATAGCGTTCGCGAAAACGGGAGAAATGGCTGCCCAGCGCGGCAGCCGCCTCGGTATCACCCGCTAAATCCAGCAGTGCGATCGCCACTTCGGCGGTGCAGTATTGTCCCTCGGCATGGGCTTCACGTAAGCGGTAGGCCGATACGCGAGAGAGGTCGACAGAAATGATCGGCAGCGCGTCAAGGTAAGGACTTTTACGGAACATTTTCCGCGCTTCTGTCCAGGTGCCATCCAGCATAATAAACAGCGGTGGTTTTCCGGATGGTGGGGCTGACAGTACCTGACGGTCGGCGCCTGCATAGGAGGCGGGGAAAACGACCATCGGCTGATAGTCCGGGCTTGCCACTAAGTCGAGCAGGGCCTGAGGAGGCTCCGTTCGCGACCACTGAAACGCGGCCGTATCAGGCAGAATATCGGCGATCAGACGGCCCGTATTGCTGGGTTTCATCGGTTCGGTATCAAACATGACCAGGCAAAAACGGCTTTCCGCCGTGGCCGGTTCCAGCGTGTCGCACAGGCACACTTTTAACGGCAGCAGGCAGCGCTGGCAGCGACGGATGCGGTTGCCACGAGCGAGAAAAGGGCGAGTCGCGCGGGCAAGGCGTTCGGCGCGTAATTGAAGTACAGCGTTATCAGTCATGGGCGAAAGGACAGGAAAAACCCCATTTTCGCAGAGGCGGGAACGGGGCACAAGATGTGCCCCGTGAATGTTACAGCGACTCGTTCAACCAGCTCTCGAAAGGCGCTTTGGGTACTGCGCCGTTGAGCATGTCGATGACTTCACCATTTTTGAAAATCATGATGGTCGGAATGCTACGAATACGAAAACGGGCGCTGAGCTCGCGTTCTGCCTCCGTATTCACCTTCACAAAACGCATCTTCCCGCTGCGCTCTTCGGCGACATCTTCGAAGATTGGCGCGAAGTTACGGCACGGGCCACACCATGGTGCCCAGAAATCGACAACCACCGGGAGATCGTCCTTGAGGAGTTTGTCCAGCGTAGCACCTGTAGCGTTAATCACATCGCCATCAAACAACTCATGGCCACAACGCCCGCATTTCGCACCATCCTCGATCCGAGCGTCCGGAATGCGGTTAAGAGCCTGACAGTTGGCACATACGGTATTCATAACTAACCTCTGATAGAACCATGGGACAGCGGCAGTATGCCGATAATGTTTCTAATATGTTACATATTATCAATGAGCCTGTTTGAAACGACAATGCGTTTTATTCAATGAGAACAATAGTCACAGGCTTTTGTACGAAATTATGGCTATGCGCTTGCACATCGGGTAATCTGCGCGCTTCGCGCAGCGCTGGTGGAGAAAAGCATGAACGACGAAATGAAAAATAAAAGCGGCAAGGTCAAAGTGATGTATGTCCGCAGTGATGATGACTCTGATAAACGCACCCAAAATCCGCGTACCGGAAAAGGTGGCGGGCGTCCGGCGTCCTCTCGTGCAGACGGTGGCCGTCGCCCCGCCCGCGATGACAGAAACAACCGCGGCGATGACCGCAAACGTGATGACCGCAAGCGTGACGATCGCAAACGCGATGATTTTGCACGTGAGGGTTCGTCACCATGGCGTACCGTGTCCCGCGCGCCTGGCGATGAGACGCCTGAAAAAGCCGATCATGGCGGCATCAGCGGTAAAAGCTTTATCGATCCGGAAGTGCTGCGCCGTCAGCGTGCGGAAGAGACACGCGTGTATGGCGAAAACGCCTGTCAGGCTCTGTTCCAGAGCCGCCCTGAGTGTATCGTTCGTGCATGGTTTATCCAGAGCGTCACCCCTCGCTTCAAAGAAGCCCTGCGCTGGATGGCGGCAAACCGTAAAGCCTACCATGTGGTTGATGATGCTGAGTTGACGAAAGCGTCAGGCACCGAACACCACGGTGGTGTCTGCTTCCTGATCAAAAAACGCAACGGCACAACGGTGCAACAGTGGGTCAGCCAGGCCGGTGCCGATGACTGCGTGCTGGCGCTGGAAGATGTGGGTAACCCGCACAACCTGGGTGCGATGATGCGCAGCTGCGCGCACTTCGGCGTTAAAGGAGTACTGCTGCAGGATGCTGCGCTGCTGGAATCCGGTGCTGCGATCCGTACTGCGGAAGGCGGTGCCGAGCACGTTCAGCCGATCACCGGCGACAGCGTTCTGGATGCCATCGAGCAGTTCCGTAAAGCTGGCTATTCCATTGTGACGACCTCCAGCCATGCCGGTACGCCGCTGTTTAAAGCGACGCTGCCGCGCAAGATGGTGCTGGTGTTAGGTCAGGAACGTGATGGTCTGTCAGACGCGGCACTCTCAAGTGCGGATCTGAGCGTCTCTATTGACGGGACGGGCAATGTGGAAAGTCTGAACGTTTCCGTCGCGACCGGCGTACTGCTGGCGGAGTGGTGGCGTCAGAACAAAGCATAAGCTCTTTATGTGCCGGGCCAGCCCGGCACATTCATTTCTTACTCGCTTTCTGCCGGTAACACGGGCATCCAGTCAATCGGCGTTTCGCCACGTTTTTCCAGCCACTCATTCGCCAGAACAAAATGATTACAGCCAAAGAAACCACGATGGGCTGACAGCGGAGACGGGTGTGGTGCTTTCAACACGTGATGACGCTGACGGTCAATAATCGCCCCTTTCTTCTGCGCATGCGATCCCCAGAGTAAAAACACTACCCCCTCACGATGTTCATTGATAAGGCTGATGACTTTATCCGTAAAGGTTTCCCACCCAAGGCTGGCGTGAGAGTGCGCCTGACCTGCTCGTACGGTTAAGACAGTATTCAGTAACAGCACGCCCTGGCGCGCCCAGCTTTCCAGATAACCATGATTGGGCCGGGTAAAACCGGGGATCGTTCCTTCAAGCTCTTTATACATGTTCAGCAGAGAAGGGGGGATAGCCACGCCCGGGCGCACAGAGAAGGCCAGCCCATGAGCCTGACCAGGGCCGTGGTAAGGATCCTGACCCAGGATCACGACTTTGACATCGCTCAGTTCGGTATAGCGAAACGCGTTAAATACGTCTTTCTGGGGCGGATAAATCGTCTGGCCAGACTGCCGCTCTGCCGCAACGGTACTGAGAGTGTTGATAAAATAGGGCTGCTGTTTCTCTTCTGCCAGCACATCGTGCCATGTCAGCGGTGTCGTCATCTCGCTCTCCTGCGAATCTCATTCTGCGCCTAGCTTAACCGCTAAATCCTGCGGTGCAAAATTCCATGCGGAAATTAGCCCTAACTCCTTAAATTATGGTTGAAAAATTACAGATTGATTTGAATTGGTAAGGCTGGGAAATTGATCTGAAACAATAAAACCAGACCACACTCTTTGTGTGGTTGGTGATTTTGTTGATTTAAATCAATAAATCACTGGGGTGTGAATGATATATATACACACAAGAAACAATGGTTTTACCAATTGGCCGCGAAAGGCCGACACCAGTTAATGTAGCCTAAGGGAGGCAACACATGATTACAGGTATCCAGATTACTAAAGCTGCAAACGACGATCTGCTCAACTCTTTCTGGCTGCTGGACAGCGAGAAAAACGAAGCACGCTGTGTGGTAGCAAAAGCGGGTTTTGCGGAAGATGAAATCGTTCCAGTTAATAAGCTGGGCGAAATTGAATACCGCGAAATCCCAATGGAAGTGAAACCAGAAGTGCGTGTTGAAGGTGGTCAGCATCTGAACGTGAACGTACTGCGTCGCGAAACGCTGGAAGATGCGGTTAAGCATCCTGAAAAATACCCACAGCTGACTATTCGTGTGTCTGGCTACGCGGTGCGTTTCAACTCCTTGACCCCGGAACAGCAGCGCGACGTTATCGCGCGTACCTTTACTGAAAGCCTGTAAGGTTTTTAGCCACGGGGGTGGAACAAAAAGCCGGGATATTTCCCGGCTTTTTTTTACTCTTCAGTTTTCGCTTCTGACGCAGTACCGCTTGGCTTACGGCGTTTACCAATATTCTTGGTATCGCGATGACGCTGCTTCACGCGCGGCTTCTCTTTTTCTTTCTCTTTTCTCTCCGCACGTTTCGCCAGTGCTTTTTTAGACGGTTTGCCCGTCATTTTTTCACTCGGTGCACGCGTGCTTGGGCGCAGGCCATCGACAACGCGGGATTTCAGCGGCTCGTCGATATAGCGACCAATTTTCTGCAGCAGCAGATGGTCGTGCGCTTCAACCAGGGAGATCGCTGTACCTTTACGCCCGGCGCGGCCGGTACGGCCGATGCGGTGCAGATAGGTATCACCGCTGCGCGGCATATCGAAGTTGATCACGTGGCTGACGTCCGGAATGTCAATCCCGCGAGCAGCAACATCTGTTGCCACCAGCACGTTAACGCGGCCATCGGTCAGACGCTTAATGCCTTCGGTACGTTTGATCTGTGCCATCTCGCCTTCGAGGTAGCAGTTGTTAATCCCGGCATTACGCAGCATTTCAGCCAGCTCATGCACACGCTCGCGCTTACGCACAAAGACGATAGTGCGGGTGGCCTCTTCCTGCTTCAGCAGGTGCTTGAGCAATTCAACCTTGTGCTCAAGGTTGTCCGCGCGATAGTACCACTGATGGATCTTCTTGCGTTCACGGGTAGAAGGCGTTGCCGACACTTCCACCGGATCTTCCAGCAGGCGCTCTGCGAAGTCTTTGATCGCGTCCCCTTCGAGGGTGGCAGAGAAGAGCATTGTCTGGTTGCGCCAGCGCGTCTCGCCGGCGATGTGTTCGATATCCTGCGCGAAGCCCATGTCCAGCATACGGTCGGCTTCGTCCAGAATCAGGGTTTCTACCGCGCGGCAGTCAAAGTTCTCTTCTTTAATGTATTGCATCAGACGGCCTGTCGTCGCAACGACGATATCCTGGTTTTCGCTGAACACTTCGGCGTGGTTCATATACGCAACGCCGCCGGTGATTGTTGCGATATCCAGATGGGTATTCGCTGCCAGCTCGCGTGCGTGATCGGCAACCTGCATAGCCAGTTCACGGGTAGGCGTCAGGATCAAAATACGCGGCGGGCCTGATTTTTTACGAGGAAAATCGAGCAGGTGCTGCAACACAGGCAGCAAGTAGGCTGCTGTTTTCCCCGTGCCGGTTGGCGCAGAACCGAGCACATCGCGGCCCTCAAGTGCAGGCGGAATGGCCGCTGCCTGAATGGCGGTCGGGCGTGTAAAGCCTTTGCTCTCAAGTGCATTGAGCAGGCTTTCATCGAGTTCAAGTTCGGAAAAAGTCGTTACAGTCATGTTCTACCTCTGTGTGGGGCGCTGATTATAGACGTTACGGCTGTAATCTTCATCTGTTTGTATGGATATCGCTTTTCGGCCACTTCGCTTTCCCCTATGCTACTCCAGTTTCACTTAGAAGGTTGCTCTGACATGTCTCAACTCAAAGCGCAATTGCGCCGCGATGGTTTTACGTTTAAACAATTTTTTGTTGCTCACGATCGCTGTGCCATGAAAGTCGGTACAGACGGTATTCTACTGGGAGCGTGGGCGCCTGTCGCAGGGGTTAAGCGCATTCTGGATATTGGCACCGGCAGTGGTCTGCTGGCATTAATGCTGGCTCAGCGCACGGATGAACATGTCACCATTGATGCGGTTGAACTGGATGCACAGGCAGCAGGGCAGGCGAGTGAAAATGCGCTCGAATCCCCCTGGGCAACCCGAATAAAAGTTGAATGCGCGGACGTACTGGCCTGGGCGCCAGAGCAAACGGCGCGTTATGATTTGATTGTCAGTAACCCTCCCTACTACGCGCCCGGCGTGGAGTGCGGTACGCCTGAGCGCGAACAGGCTCGCTATACCGGTTCGCTCAATCATAAAGCCCTGTTAACCAGCGCGGCGAATTTAATTTCCGAAGAAGGGTTCTTCTGCGTGGTTCTTCCCGAAAGCACCGGCAATACCTTTATTGAGATCGCACGGGAGATGGGCTGGAACTTACGGCTGCGTACCGATATCTCGGATACGGAAGGGCGGTTACCACACAGGGTCTTGCTGGCGCTTTCGCCAAAAGAGGGTGAATGTTTTAACGACAGGATGGTTATCCGTGGGCCAGACCAGCGTTACTCCGAAGATTACACTGCGCTGACCCAGGCATTTTATCTGTTTATGTGACGCTGCGGGGAGAGAACCGACGGGCCGGATTCAGGCAGCGTGTCGGGATAGTCCAGGGTGTAATGTAAACCCCGACTCTCTTTACGCATCATCGCGCAGCGAACAATCAACTCGGCAACCTGCACCAGGTTACGCAGCTCCAGCAGATTGTTGGAAACGCGGAAATTGGCATAATACTCATCAATTTCCTGCTGCAGCATGGTGATACGGCGTAAGGCTCGCTCAAGACGCTTCGTCGTGCGTACAATGCCAACGTAGTCCCACATAAATAGCCGAAGCTCATGCCAGTTATGCTGGATCACAACCAGCTCATCCGGGTTTTCCACGCGGCTCTCATCCCAGGCTGGTAAGTGCTCAGCGTGGCGGGCATACGGCATGCGTTTGGTTATATCCACCGCTGCGGACCAGCCGTAAACCAGGCACTCCAGCAACGAGTTGGATGCCATGCGGTTCGCGCCATGCAGCCCGGTATAGCTCACCTCGCCGATCGCATACAGACCATCCACATCCGTACGCCCATGATCGTCAACCATGACGCCACCACAGGTATAGTGAGCGGCTGGCACAATCGGTACCGGGTCACGCGTCAGATCAATCCCAAGGCTGAGCAGCTTTTCATAAATCATCGGGAAATGCTGACGGACAAACTCAGCCGGTTTGTGGCTGATATCCAGATACATGCAATCCACGCCAAGACGTTTCATCTCGTGATCGATAGCGCGGGCGACGATATCACGCGGCGCGAGCTCGCCTCGCGGGTCAAAGTCCGGCATAAAACGTGAGCCGTCCGGGCGCTTCAGATACGCGCCTTCACCGCGCAGGGCTTCCGTCAGCAGGAAATTGCGCGCCTGCGGATGAAACAGCGCGGTCGGGTGAAACTGGTTGAACTCAAGATTGGCAACACGACACCCGGCGCGCCAGGCCATGGCGATACCATCACCAGAGGCAATGTCCGGGTTGGTGGTGTATTGATATACTTTGGAGGCGCCACCTGTTGCCAGCACCACGGCTTTCGCCTGACAGGTTTCGACCTTTTCTTTGTTACGATTCCAGACCCAGGCCCCCACCACCCGGCGCGTGCCTGGCAGGCCGATTTTGTCAGAAATAATCAGGTCAACGGCATTACTGCGCTCAAGCACCCGAATATTAGGATGGCTGAGCGCCTTGCTGACCAGGGTGGTTTCCACCGCTTTACCGGTGGCATCTGCAGCGTGCAGGATCCGGCGGTGGCTGTGTCCGCCTTCGCGGGTAAGGTGGTAACTCTCTTTGCCGTTTGGCTGAACCTGAGTATCAAAGAGTACACCCTGGTCAATAAGCCACTGGACGCAGTGACGCGCATTGCTGGCGACAAATTCCGCAGCATGTTCATCGACGATCCCGGCTCCGGCAATCAACGTATCTTCGACGTGTGACGCAATGCTGTCTGTTTCATCAAACACGGCGGCAATTCCGCCCTGGGCATAAAATGTGGAGCCTTCGCTCATCGGTCCTTTACTCAGAACAATTACGCTCTGATGCTCAGCCAGACGCAACGCCAGCGAGAGTCCTGCCGCGCCGCTACCGATGATCAGTACATCACAATGTAGTTCAGGTGTTGTGTTCATGATTTTTGTTTAATTTACTAAACAGTGTTTGGGCAGAATAGCACCTCAGTGCGAGATATCGCACGTTTTTTTTATTCTCAGTTGCAATGACTAAACGCGCATGCGCGGATTTCCGGCATGTAAAAGAAGGAAAATATTTTGCGAAGCAGGTCGTTAGCTTCAGATTTTGTGGTGAAATAAAGCCTGGGTTGCGTTACTCTTCTGACCGGATAAGAGATGTTTGAAGTCAGAAAGTGGGTATGTATCGTGAACAGACTTATAATGAGAGAAAATAAACAGTCTGTGACGCGATGAACAAAAACAAAGGCGTTACGGAACTTATTGAAGAATAGACACTCCAACTCGGTGCTTGCTCAAAAGTGCGGGATTTGTAGAGTGGCGTTTCGATAACGCGTGGAATTTTGGTTTGGGGAGACATTACCTCGGATGAGCGAGCAGTTAACGGACCAGGTCCTGGTTGAACGGGTCCAGAAGGGAGATCAGAAAGCCTTTAACCTACTGGTGGTGCGCTACCAGCATAAGGTGGCGAGTCTGGTTTCCCGCTATGTACCGTCAGGTGATGTGCCTGATGTTGTACAAGAGTCTTTTATTAAGGCCTATCGCGCGCTGGACTCGTTCCGGGGAGATAGTGCTTTTTATACCTGGCTGTACCGTATTGCGGTCAATACGGCAAAGAATTATCTGGTCGCTCAGGGCCGTCGTCCGCCTTCAAGTGATGTGGACGCAATCGACGCCGAAAACTTCGAAAGTGGCGGTGCGCTGAAAGAAATTTCGAACCCTGAGAACTTAATGTTGTCAGAAGAACTGAGACAAATTGTTTTTCGCACGATCGAGTCGCTCCCGGAAGATTTACGCATGGCAATTACGTTACGGGAGCTTGATGGTCTGAGCTATGAAGAGATAGCCGCTATCATGGATTGTCCGGTCGGCACGGTACGTTCACGAATTTTCCGTGCGCGAGAAGCTATTGATAATAAAGTTCAACCGCTTATCAGGCGTTGACGATAGCGGGATACTGGAAAAGGTATTAGGCATGCAGAAAGAAAAACTTTCCGCTTTAATGGATGGTGAAACGCTGGATAGTGAGCTGCTCAATGAGTTGTCTCATTCTCCCGAAATGCAAGAGACCTGGGAGAGTTACCATCTCATCCGTGACACCCTTCGTGGTGACACCAGCGAGGTTATCCATTTCGATATCTCAGCCCGCGTGATGGCGGCTATTGAGAATGAGCCTGTTCATCAGACCACTCCGCTGATTCCTGAAGCTCAACCTTCACCACACCAGTGGCAGAAAATGCCGTTCTGGCAGAAGGTGCGTCCGTGGGCCAGTCAACTTACCCAAATGGGTGTGGCGGCATGCGTATCGCTTGCAGTTATCGTTGGCGTCCAGCACTATAATACTCAGTCTGAAACTAATCAGCAGCCAGAAGCGCCAGTGTTCAATACACTGCCGATGATGGGCAAAGCCAGCCCGGTAAGTTTGGGTGTACCGGCTGATGCCTCCGCCAGTGGCGGTCAGCAACAGCAGGTTCAGGAGCAGCGCCGTCGCATTAATGCGATGTTGCAGGATTATGAGTTGCAGCGTCGTCTGCACTCAGAACAGCTTCAGTTTGAGCAGGCACAAACCCAGCAGGCTGCTGTGCAGGTGCCAGGAAACCAAACTTTAGGAACGCAATCGCAGTAATGAAGCAACTTTGGTTCGCCATGTCTCTGATGGCGGGTAGCCTGTTCTTCTCTGCCAACGCCTCGGCTGATGTTTCATCCGGGGCGTTGTTGCAGCAAATGAATCTGGCCAGCCAGTCACTCAATTACGAGTTGGCATTTATCAGCATCAATAAGCAGGGCGTCGAGTCGTTACGCTATCGCCATGCCCGTCTTGATAATCAGCCGCTCGCGCAACTTTTACAGATGGATGGCCCGCGTCGGGAAGTGGTTCAGCGTGGTAACGAAATCAGCTATTTCGAGCCAGGCCTTGAGCCTTTCACCCTCAATGGCGACTATATCGTTGATTCTCTGCCATCGCTCATCTACACCGACTTCAAGCGCCTTGCCCCTTACTACGATTTTATTTCGGTAGGGCGTACGCGCATCGCTGACAGATTGTGTGAAGTGATCCGCGTTGTCGCCCGCGACGGGACGCGTTACAGCTACATTGTCTGGATTGATGCCGAAACCAAGCTTCCAATGCGTGTAGACCTGCTTGATCGCGATGGCGAAACGCTGGAACAGTTCCGCGTTATCTCCTTTAGCGTCAATAATCAGGTGGGTAATAGCATGCAGAATCTGGCGAAAGCCAGCCTGCCGCCGCTGCTCTCCGTTCCGGCGGGAGATTCCGTGAATTTCAACTGGGTTCCTTCCTGGATCCCGCAAGGCTTTACGGAAGTATCAAGCAGCCGCCGACAACTGCCTACCATTGAAACGCCGGTTGAATCGCGCCTCTACTCCGATGGCTTGTTCAGCTTCTCGGTGAACATCAATCGCGCGACGGCAAACAGTGCCGAACAAATGCTGCGTACCGGACGTCGAACAGTCAGTACCACGGTACGCGACAACGCGGAGATCACCATCGTCGGCGAATTACCCCCGCAAACGGCGAAGCGTATTTCTGACAGCATCAAATTCAGGGCTGCACAATGATTAAAGAGTGGGCTACGGTTGTATCATGGCAGGACGGTGTTGCGCTGGTAAGCTGTGATGTTAAGGCCTCCTGTAACAGTTGTGCATCCCGGGCGGGTTGCGGCAGCCGCGTGCTAAATAAGCTCGGGCCGCAAACCTCGCACACGCTTTCCGTGCCAAGTGAGCAACCGCTGGTGGCAGGACAGAAGGTGGAACTGGGCATTGCCGAAGGCAGCCTGTTGGGTTCCGCAATGCTGGTTTATCTCTCCCCGCTGGTGGGGCTCTTTGTGATGGGCGGCGTGTTTCAGATGCTGTTTGGTACCGATGCGGCGGCTATGTGCGGCGCTGCATTGGGAGGTGTGGGTGGTTTCTGGCTTGCCAAAGGTTTCTCCCCAAGGCTCGCAGCCCGCGAAGCGTGGCAGCCTGTTATTCTCAGCGTAGGGCTGGCACCAGACCAACTTCGTGTTGAGACGCTCTCCTCTGAGGCCCGGTGATCCATCGGGCTTTATCATCATTTACATCTTAAAAAAGAAAACACCATTTCTTCACGCTATACCTGGCGCTAAGTGCATTTCCAGGTAACGGAGATGTAGTGTAGAATGCTGCGTTTTCGCACTGAAAAACGTCAGGCTAAGAACAGCGGCCTCCAGGAATTCGTAAGGCATAATTATTTAACTATATGAAGAACATACGTAACTTTTCGATCATTGCTCACATTGACCACGGTAAGTCGACGCTGTCTGACCGTATTATCCAGATTTGCGGTGGCCTGTCTGATCGTGAAATGGAAGCCCAGGTTCTGGACTCCATGGACCTGGAACGCGAACGTGGTATCACCATTAAAGCACAGAGCGTCACGCTCGATTACAAGGCGGCTGATGGTGAAACCTACCAACTGAACTTTATCGACACCCCAGGCCACGTTGACTTCTCCTATGAAGTTTCTCGCTCGCTGGCAGCCTGTGAAGGCGCGCTGCTGGTGGTGGATGCGGGGCAGGGCGTAGAAGCCCAGACCCTGGCAAACTGCTACACGGCGATGGAAATGGATCTTGAGGTGGTGCCGGTTCTGAACAAGATCGACCTGCCAGCCGCTGACCCTGAGCGCGTGGCGGAAGAGATTGAAGATATCGTCGGAATTGACGCGACCGATGCCGTGCGTTGCTCGGCCAAAACTGGCGTGGGCGTTACCGATGTGCTGGAACGTCTGGTGCGTGATATTCCGCCACCAGAAGGTGACCCGGATGCCCCACTGCAGGCGCTGATTATCGACTCCTGGTTCGATAACTATCTGGGCGTTGTCTCGCTGGTGCGTATTAAAAACGGCACCATGCGTAAAGGCGACAAAATTAAGGTGATGAGTACCGGCCAGGTCTATAACGCAGACCGTCTCGGGATCTTCACACCAAAACAGGTTGACCGTACCGAGCTGAAATGCGGCGAGGTGGGCTGGCTGGTTTGTGCCATTAAAGACATTCTCGGTGCGCCAGTGGGCGATACCCTGACCGGCGCGCGTAACCCGGCAGAAAAAGCGCTGCCAGGCTTTAAAAAGGTGAAACCACAGGTTTATGCCGGCCTGTTCCCGGTCAGCTCTGACGACTACGAGAACTTCCGTGATGCGCTCGGCAAGCTCAGCCTTAACGACGCCTCGCTGTTCTACGAGCCAGAAAGCTCCACGGCGCTCGGCTTCGGCTTCCGCTGCGGCTTCCTTGGTCTGCTGCACATGGAGATCATTCAGGAACGTCTGGAGCGTGAATACGATCTGGATCTGATCACCACCGCGCCGACCGTAGTGTACGAAGTGCAGACCACCAACAAAGAGATCGTCTACGTCGACAGCCCTTCCAAGCTGCCGCCGCTGAACAACATCGATGAGTTGCGTGAGCCAATCGCAGAGTGTCATATGCTGCTGCCGCAGGAATATCTGGGTAACGTTATCACGCTGTGCGTGGAGAAACGTGGCGTTCAGACCAACATGGTTTACCACGGTAACCAGGTCGCGCTGACCTACGAAATCCCAATGGCGGAAGTGGTTCTCGACTTCTTCGACCGTCTGAAGTCTACGTCTCGTGGCTATGCGTCACTGGATTACAACTTCAAACGCTTCCAGGCTTCGAACATGGTACGTGTGGACGTGCTGATCAACGGCGAACGTGTTGATGCGCTGGCCCTGATCACCCACAACGACAATGCCCCGTACCGTGGCCGTGAGCTGGTTGAGAAGATGAAAGATCTGATCCCGCGTCAGCAGTTTGATATCGCGATTCAGGCGGCCATCGGCAACCACATTATCGCCCGCTCTACCGTGAAACAGCTGCGTAAAAACGTTCTGGCGAAATGCTATGGCGGTGACGTCAGCCGTAAGAAAAAGCTGCTCCAGAAGCAGAAAGAAGGTAAGAAGCGTATGAAGCAGGTCGGTAACGTCGAACTGCCGCAGGAAGCATTCCTTGCCATTCTGCATGTTGGTAAAGACGGCAAATAACCCTAAGGAGTTGGCATGGCGAACATGTTTGCCCTGATCCTGGTCATCGCTACCCTGGTGACAGGTCTGTTGTGGTGTCTGGATAAGTTTATTTTCGCCCCAAAACGCCGTGAACGTCAGGCTGCCGCGCAGGCAGCCACAGGTGATGGGCTTGATGCGAAAACCCTGAAGAAAGTTGGCCCGAAACCGGGCTGGCTGGAGACCGGGGCATCGGTATTCCCGGTGCTGGCGATTGTGCTGGTGGTGCGTTCGTTTATTTACGAGCCGTTCCAGATCCCGTCAGGCTCCATGATGCCAACGCTGCTGATTGGTGATTTTATTCTGGTCGAGAAGTTTGCCTATGGCATTAAAGATCCGATCTACCAGAAAACGCTGATCGAAACGGGCCATCCGAAACGTGGCGACATTGTGGTGTTTAAATACCCGGACGATCCACGCCTTGACTACATCAAGCGCGCGGTGGGTCTGCCGGGTGATAAAGTCACCTACGATCCGGTTGCCAAAGAAGTGACCGTTCAGCCTGGCTGCAGCTCCGGTACCGCGTGTGAAAACGCGCTGCCAATCACCTACTCAAACGTTGAGCCAAGTGATTTTGTGCAGACCTTTGCCCGTCGTAACGGCGGCGAAGCGACCAACGGTTTCTTCCAGGTGCCGAAAGATGAAACCAAAGAGAACGGTATTCGTCTGGTCGAACGTAAAGAGACGCTGGGTGATGTGACGCACCGGATCCTGACCGTGCCAATTGCGCAGGATCAGGTCGGGATGTATTACAAACAGCCAGGTCAGCAGCTGGCCACCTGGATCGTACCGCCGGGACAGTACTTCATGATGGGCGATAACCGCGATAACTCCGCGGACAGCCGTTACTGGGGCTTTGTGCCGGAAGCGAATCTGGTGGGTAAAGCAACCGCAATCTGGATGAGTTTTGAGAAACAGGAAGGCGAATGGCCGACCGGGGTACGCCTGAATCGTATTGGCGGGATCCATTAATTCTCAATAATTGAACACGTAGTCGCTTTAATTAGCGGCTACGTGAATTATTTCAGCGATAAATCTCTTCGAACTAACGACATCCCCTGTCGTTGTGTATAGAATATTCCCCCGAAGTTTAAGGTTGGCCCTGCAAGGGTGCCACGGCACACGAAACCGCGTTGGTTTTCTCAGGTCGGTTTCGTGTGCTGCATTTTTGACGCATTCATTTATTGGTATCGCATGAACCCCATCGTAATTAATCGGCTTCAACGGAAGCTGGGCTACACTTTTCATCATCAGGAGCTGTTGCAACAGGCATTAACCCATCGCAGTGCCAGCAGCAAACACAATGAGCGCCTCGAATTTTTAGGTGACTCTATTTTGAGTTTCGTGATTGCTAATGCGCTTTATCATCGTTTCCCGCGTGTGGATGAAGGTGATATGAGCCGCATGCGCGCCACGCTGGTAAGGGGTAACACCCTTGCGGAAATCGCACGCGAATTTGAACTGGGCGAATGTCTGCGTCTTGGGCCGGGTGAACTGAAAAGCGGCGGCTTCCGTCGTGAATCTATTCTTGCCGATACGGTTGAGGCATTAATCGGTGGCGTGTTCCTGGACAGCGATATCCAGACCGTAGAAAAACTGATCCTGAACTGGTATCAGACCCGTCTGGATGAAATCAGTCCGGGCGATAAACAAAAAGATCCGAAAACGCGTTTGCAGGAATATTTGCAGGGTCGTCACCTCCCGCTGCCATCTTATCTGGTGGTGCAGGTGCGTGGTGAAGCGCACGATCAGGAATTTACCATCCATTGCCAGGTCAGTGGCCTGAGTGAACCGGTGGTGGGCACAGGTTCAAGCCGTCGTAAGGCTGAACAGGCTGCCGCCGAACAGGCGTTAAAAATGCTGGAGCTGGAATGAGCGAAGAAAAAACCTATTGCGGATTTATTGCCATCGTCGGACGTCCGAACGTGGGTAAATCCACCCTGCTGAATAATCTGCTTGGGCAGAAGATTTCGATCACCTCGCGTAAGGCACAGACCACACGTCACCGCATTGTCGGTATCCATACTGAAGGCGCGTATCAGGCGATCTACGTCGATACCCCTGGCCTGCACATGGAAGAGAAGCGTGCCATTAACCGTCTGATGAACAAAGCGGCGAGCAGCTCGATTGGTGACGTGGAGCTGGTTATTTTCGTTGTGGAAGGCACCCGCTGGACGCCGGACGACGAAATGGTCCTGAACAAGCTGCGTGACGGTAAAACGCCGGTGATCCTCGCGGTCAACAAAGTGGATAACGTACAGGAAAAAGCCGATCTGCTGCCGCACCTGCAGTGGCTGGGTAGCCAGATGAACTTCCTCGACATCGTTCCGCTGTCTGCAGAGACCGGTCTGAACGTGGATACCATCGCCGGTATCGTGCGTAAGCATCTGCCGGAAGCGACTCACCACTTCCCGGAAGATTACATCACCGATCGTTCTCAGCGCTTTATGGCTTCTGAAATCATCCGCGAAAAGCTGATGCGTTTCCTTGGCGCAGAATTGCCGTACTCCGTGACGGTCGAGATCGAGCGTTTCCAGAGTAACGAGCGTGGCGGTTACGACATCAATGGTCTGATCCTCGTTGAGCGTGAAGGGCAGAAGAAGATGGTCATTGGCAACAAAGGCGCCAAGATCAAAACCATCGGTATCGAAGCCCGTAAAGACATGCAGGAGATGTTTGAAGCACCGGTTCACCTGGAGCTGTGGGTGAAAGTGAAATCTGGCTGGGCCGATGATGAGCGTGCTCTGCGCAGCCTCGGTTACGGCGAAGATCAGTAAACCAAGACGACGCGCAAATGGAAGGCTGGCAGCGCGCTTTTGTTCTGCATAGTCGTCCCTGGAGCGAAACCAGCCTGATGCTGGACGTCTTCACGGAAGAGTCGGGTCGCGTGCGCCTTGTTGCAAAAGGCGCACGTTCCAAACGTTCCAACCTCAAAGGCGCCTTACAGCCCTTTACGCCGCTGCTGGTCCGCTTTGGCGGGCGTGGGGAAGTCAAAACCCTGCGCAGCGCTGAAGCCGTCTCTCTGGCGCTTCCCCTTTCTGGCATCACGCTTTACAGCGGTCTGTACGTCAATGAACTCATTTCACGCGTTCTTGAACATGAGACTCGCTTCTCTGAACTTTTCTTCGATTATCTGCACTGTATCCAGGCCCTTGCTGGCGCAACCGGTTCGCCTGAACCCGCCCTGCGCCGTTTCGAGCTGGCGCTGCTGGGGCACCTGGGATATGGCGTCGATTTTCTGCATTGTGCGGGGAGTGGAGACGAGGTCGAAGACGGGATGACCTACCGGTATCGGGAAGAAAAAGGGTTTATCGCCAGCGTCGTGATTGATAACAACACCTTTACCGGACGCCAGCTCCGGGCGCTGTATGAGCGCGAATTTCCGGACCAGGATACCCTTCGTGCAGCAAAACGCTTTACCCGGATTGCGCTCAAGCCGTATCTTGGGGGCAAACCCCTGAAGAGCCGCGAATTGTTCAGGCAGTTTATGCCGAAACGATAACGTTTTATCCCTCACCCCAGCCCTCTTCCGGAGGGAGAGAGGGAAGGAAAATGAATCAAAATACCGAGGATTGTCATGGCTGAATTACTGTTAGGCGTCAACATCGATCACATCGCCACGCTGCGTAATGCTCGCGGTACGGCTTACCCCGATCCGGTTCAGGCGGCGTTTATCGCTGAGCAAGCTGGCGCCGATGGCATTACCGTTCATCTGCGCGAAGACCGTCGCCACATCACTGACCGTGACGTGCGTATTCTGCGACAGACGCTGGATACCCGGATGAACCTGGAGATGGCGGTCACGGAAGAGATGCTGACGATTGCCTGTGACACCAAACCGCATTTCTGCTGCCTGGTACCGGAAAAGCGTCAGGAAGTGACCACCGAAGGCGGTCTGGACGTGGCGGGGCAGCGTGACAAAATGCGCGATGCCTGCAAACGCCTGGCGGACGCGGGTATCCTGGTTTCTCTGTTCATTGACGCTGATGCGGAGCAGATCAAAGCGGCGGCTGACGTGGGCGCACCGTATATTGAAATTCACACCGGCTGCTACGCCGATGCCAAAAACGATGCCGAGCAGGCTAAAGAGCTGGAGCGTATCGCGAAAGCGGCTACTTACGCCGCGAGCCTGGGTCTGAAGGTTAACGCAGGGCATGGGCTGACCTACCACAACGTTAAAGCCATCGCCGCCCTGCCGGAAATGCATGAGCTGAACATCGGCCACGCCATTATTGGCCGTGCGGTGATGAGTGGCCTGAAAGAGGCGGTTTCAGAAATGAAACGCCTGATGCTGGAAGCGCGTCAGTAATGGCTATTCTGGGCTTAGGTACCGACATCGTCGAGATGGCCCGCATTGAAGCGGTGATCGCCCGTAGTGGCGATCGCCTGGCAAGGCGCGTGCTGAGCGATAACGAATGGGCCATCTGGGAAGCGCATCAGCAGCCGGTACGTTTCCTGGCCAAGCGCTTTGCCGTTAAAGAGGCAGCGGCCAAAGCCTTTGGCACCGGTATTCGTAACGGTCTGGCGTTTAACCAGTTTGAAGTGTTTAACGATGAGCTGGGTAAGCCGC
Source organism: Enterobacter sp. Lyrl_3 (assembly GCF_051948675.1). Taxonomy (NCBI): domain Bacteria; kingdom Pseudomonadati; phylum Pseudomonadota; class Gammaproteobacteria; order Enterobacterales; family Enterobacteriaceae; genus Enterobacter; species Enterobacter sp. Lyrl_3. Next base: position 1,051,086 of record NZ_JAYJLI010000001.1, on the reverse strand, counting down.
GCCTGCGTTTATGGGGCGAGGCCTTGAAGCTGGCAGAGAAACTCGGCGTGGCGCACATGCACGTGACAATCGCGGATGAACGGCACTATGCCAGCGCAACGGTGATTATCGAGAGTTAAAGTTTGTCCGCGTGATGCATCAGGACAAACTTATCCCACAGCTGCTCTTCGCTTTCGACGTGTGCCGGATCCTTCAGGATGGTATTGGGGATCGGGCACACCTTCTGGCAGGTCGGCGTTTCATAGTGGCCAATGCACTCGGTGCAACGGTCGCTGTTAATCTCATAAATGCTGTCGCCCATCGAAATGGCCTGGTTAGGGCATTCCGGTTCGCACATATCGCAGTTGATGCATTTTTTGGTGATTAACAGCGCCATCAGGAAATTCTCAGAAACAACACAAACAGGGCGGGCATTATACGCTCATTCGTTGTTCAAACCAGTTTTTTTACCAGCTCTTCGCTGTGACGAATCCGCTCAGGCGCATGCTCCAGATCCTGCTGCACCAGCGCCATAAACAGCAGATCCGTCAGCATCATTTGCGCGCTGGTGGACGAAATAGCCGCGCTGCGCGTGGCCTGCTCCTCGGCAATGGTATACAAACAGCGCGTTGCCCGCTGTTGCAGTGCATTGGGCGTAAAACCGGTAATAGCCAGAATTTTACCACCCACACGCAGGGCCTCGTCGGTGGCCATGTTGATTTCACGGCGTTCCCCGGTATAGGAGATCGCCAGCAGCAGATCGTCCGGATCCATGGCCTGCACTGTCGCCAGCAGGGCATGCATATCCTGTTCGACGATGGCGTTATACCCGATTTTCGTCAGCTTCCAGCCAAAATTACGCGCCACCAGCCCGGACGCGCCGATGCCGGTCAAAATGATCCGTCGTGCCGCACGCAGCATTGCCACGCTTTCCAGTAATTTTTCTTCAGTGTTGACATCGAGAGTGGCGTGCATGGCCGCGACGTTCTCTTTGATCAACTTCTCGCCCACCAGACGCATGGGATCATCGCCACGGATCTGATTATGCACTGGCATGGATTGCGGATTGGGGTTACTCGCCAGGGCTTCGCTGATTGCCAGTTTCAGTGCCGGGAAGCCCTTAAAGCCAATCTTCTGGGCAAACTTCACCACGCTGGACTGGCTCACACCCGCTTCACTTGCCAGCTGCTGAGAGCTGAGATGGCGGGCATGGTCGGGCTGAGAAAGCAAAAAATCCGCCAGCTTTTTGTCGCTTTGAGCAAAGCCTGCATAACGCTGGCGAATGCGAATTAAACAGTTCATACGTTCTCCTGGCGAAAATGTGATTGTCTGCGCAAATACGAATTTTGCTCGCCTGAATGAATTTTATATTCCATTATAGTGCGATTATTATGAATTAAAAATTCCAGAGGTAAAAAAGATGAATCTTGGCTCACTTGTATCAGAAACGCGTAACCCGCAAACCATGGATCTGGATGCTCTTTCCACCCTTGAGCTGGTTAACCGTTTTAATCAACAGGATACGCTGGTCGCACTGGCAGTGAAAGAGACATTACCAGAGGTGGCAAAGGCCGTCGATGCTGCGGCACAGGCGCTCAAGGCGGGGGGCCGCATTATTTATATGGGTGCCGGAACCAGCGGACGACTCGGCGTGCTGGATGCCTCTGAATGTCCGCCAACGTTCGGCGTTCCGCACGGGCTAGTGGTCGGTCTCATTGCCGGTGGGCCTGGCGCACTGCTGAAGGCGGTAGAAGGGGCGGAAGACAACAAACAGCTCGGTGAAGATGACCTGAAAGGGCTTAACCTCAACGCAAACGACCTGGTGGTCGGACTGGCCGCTTCCGGGCGCACACCTTACGTCATTGGTGGCCTGGAATATGCCAATCAGACGGGCTGCACTACCGTGGCTATCTCCTGTAATCCAGGCTCGCCCATTGCGCAGGTGGCCCACATCGCTATTTCGCCGGTTGTCGGGCCCGAAGCGCTCACCGGCTCCACGCGCCTTAAATCCGGGACCGCGCAAAAACTGGTGCTCAATATGATCTCCACCGGCGCGATGGTGAAGTTCGGTAAGGTGTATCAGAACCTGATGGTGGATATGCAGGCCACCAACGTCAAGCTGGTGGACCGGGCCTGTCGCATGGTAATGGAAGCGACCGGTGCGAGCCGCGAAGAGGCGGAAGCCGTACTCAAACAAACCGATCACGATGTGAAACCGGCCATTCTGATGATCCTGAGCGGGCTGGATGCCGCCGCCGCGCGAGCCAGGCTTGCCGAGCATAATGGATTCTTACGGGCGGCATTAGAAAACTAACACAGAGGCGTGTATGGAAAAAACAGCAGCGCTCGCCAGCCATATTTTGCAGGGGATCGGCGGAGAGAAGAACATTCAGCGTCTGGAAAACTGCATGACGCGTGTGCGCGTCGAGGTGCATGACGACGACCAGCTTGATATCGCGCACCTTAAGCAGCTTCCTGGCGTCAGCGGATACGTAAAGCAGGGGCAGCAGCATCAGCTGATCGTCGGGCCGGGAAAAGCGGCGCAGGTCGTTGATGCCATGCGCGCATTGATGGGCGGAGGGGCGGCCGTGCCGGTTGACGATGCCGAGCGCACCAAAGCGCAGGCAAAGGCCAAATACAAAGCCCCCATGAGCGATGCGCTGCGACAGCTGGCAAACGTCTTTATTCCACTTATTCCGGCGTTTATTGCCTCCGGGTTGATCACCGGGATCATCAATATCCTCAAGCGGCCGGATATTGTCGGCGATTTTGCCACGCACTATCCGAACCTGCTCGGCATTCTGGGGATCTTTGGTAGCGCTGTCTTCGCCATCATGAACATTCTGGTTGGGGTTAACACCGCCAAAGTGTTTGGCGGCTCAATGGCGATGGGCGGGGTGATGGCCGGTATTCTCTCCAGCCCGCAGCTTGCGCAGATAACCCTGTTTGGCGAGGCTCTCCAGCCCGGGCGCGGCGGGGTGATTGCGGTGCTGTTGGTGGTCATCCTGATGTGCTGGATTGAGAAAAAGCTGCGCGCCGCTCTGCCCGGTTCCATTGAGCTGATCCTCAATCCGCTGCTGACCACGCTTATCACCGGCTGTGTGGCGATTGTGGCCCTGCAGCCGCTGGGCGGCTGGATCTCTGAGGTGATTGCCCACGGCGCTTCTCTGGCTATCGATCGCGGCGGGTTATTAGTGGGCGCTGTGCTGTCAGGGACCTTCCTGCCGCTGGTGCTGACCGGCCTGCATCAGGGGCTGGTGCCGATCCACGTGGAGCTGGTGCAGGCTCATGGTTATAACGCGCTGCTGCCCATTCTGTCGATGGCGGGGGTAGGTCAGGTTGGTGCGGCGATTGCCGTGCTGATGAAAACCCGTAACGCGCGCCTGAAAAAAGTGATTAAAGGGGCGCTACCGGTTGGATTGCTGGGCATTGGCGAGCCGCTGATTTTTGGTGTCACGCTGCCGCTCGGTAAGCCTTTTCTCGCGGCCTGTCTGGGCGGGGCGGTGGGCGGGGCGCTAATCAGCTACTGGAAAGTTGCCACTGTTATCACCTTTGGTCTCTCCGGTTTACCGCTGGCGCTCACCATCGTGACCGGAAAAGTCATGCTCTATCTGTTAGGCTATCTGGTAGCGGTGATCGCCGGGTTCCTGTTTACCTGGCTGGCAGGATTCAACGACCCAGAGGAGTAAGGTTTGGCTAATCACGAGCGTCGTGTTGTCTTTTTCGACCTGGATGGAACGCTACATCAGCAGGATATGTTCGGTACGTTTATGCGCTACCTGCTGCGGCGTCAGCCCCTGAACGCACTGCTCGTCTTACCTTTGTTACCCCTGATTGGCCTTGCGCTGCTGGTGAAAGGCCGGGCAGCGCGCTGGCCAATGAGCCTGCTGCTCTGGGGCTGTACCTTCGGCCACAGTGAAGCCCGGCTCAAACAGCTTGAGCAAGACTTTGCGCACTGGTTTCGCGATCATGTGACGGCGTTTCCGGTTGTGCAGGCACGGCTGACCAGCTACCTCGATGCGAACGACGCCGATATCTGGTTGATTACCGGCTCGCCGCAGTCGCTGGTAGAGCAGGTCTATTTTGATACGCCGTGGTTGCCGAGAGTGAACCTGATCGCCACGCAGATCTCTCGTGGTTACGGCGGGTGGGTATTGAGCATGCGCTGTCTGGGGCATGAAAAGGTGGCCCAGCTGGAGATGCGCATTGGCACGCCGCTGCGCCTGTATAGCGGTTACAGTGACAGTAAGCAGGACAACCCGCTGCTCTATTTTTGCCAGCACCGCTGGCGCGTCACGCCTGCGGGTGAACTTCAGCAACTCGAATAGTTTTATCCATAGCGGGTGTGTATAATGCCGCCCGCTTTTCGACTGGAGTATCAACCGTTGTCCAACCCTGAATTCTCACACGAATACTGGATGCGCCATGCGCTCACCCTTGCCCGGCGCGCCTGGGACGAGGGAGAAGTGCCCGTGGGTGCGGTGCTTGTCCATAACAACCAGGTGATTGGAGAAGGGTGGAACCGCCCGATTGGTCGCCACGATCCTACCGCTCACGCAGAAATCATGGCGCTTCGTCAGGGTGGGCTGGTACTGCAAAACTACCGTCTGCTCGACACCACGCTGTATGTCACGCTTGAGCCATGCGTCATGTGTTCCGGCGCGATGGTGCACAGTCGTATCGGTACGCTGGTCTTTGGCGCGCGGGATGAAAAAACCGGTGCTGCGGGCTCGCTGATGGACGTGCTTGGACACCCGGGAATGAACCATCAGGTGAAGACTATCGGTGGGGTGCTTGCACCAGAGTGTTCGGGGCTATTAAGTGATTTCTTTCGAATGCGCCGTCAGCAGAAAAAGCAACAAAAGGCAGAATTGAAGTCGTCGGACGATTAATTTCGTCCGGTGCCACAACCGGATAGCTTTGCGCCAGCTGTTTCGCCTCTGTCGCCTCTTTTTCCTTCTCCAGCAGATACCCCACCAGGCTAATCTGATATTTACGAATATTTTCCACGTAGGCATAAGCCTCATGCCCGCGCGCATAGCCGTAGGTGAGCTTGTTGTACCACGGCTTCTGGCTCAGGAGCGGCAGACGCTGTTTTACGTCAGACCAACTGTCGGGGTTGCCTTTTGTTTTTGCCGTCAGGGCCCGGGCGTCGAGCATGTGGGCATAGCCCATGTTGTAGGCGGCCAGCGCGAACCAGATACGCTCTTCTTCCGGCACCGTCTCGGGCACTTTGGCCATCATATCCTGCAGGTAGCGCGCGCCGCCGCTGATGCTCTGTTCCGCATCGGTACGGTCGGTTAGCCCGAGGCTCTGCGCGGTATTTTTAGTCAGCATCATCAGGCCGCGCACGCCGGTGGGGGAGGTGGCCTGGGTGTCCCAGTGGGACTCCTGATACGAGATAGCCGCCAGCAGTTTCCAGTCAATCTCCTGCGCATATTTTTCGAACAGAGGCTGCAGGTCAGGCAGGACGCTGTCTACCGCGCGCAGGAAGCTGCGGGTGTCAACGTAGTCAAAGTCATCACCATGGCCGAGGTACTTCTCTTCCAGGCGTGCCAGGGTGCCGTCTTCATTAATGGTGTTATAAAAATCGAGCATGGCCGCAGAGAGGGTCTGATCGTCATCAAGATGGGTAAACCAGGTCACGGGCTGTTCGTCCGTCACGTCCAGCGCCACGGCGATTTCAGGATGCACGCGCTGGAACAGGCTGATCGCCACGGAGTCGGCGATGGTGTAAGGCAGTTTCTGATCTTTGACCTGGTCCAGCAGCTCGGTCGTGCCGAGTTTAGGGTCAACGGTCCAGCTCAGGTCAGGGTATTTCTTCTCCTTCAGCTCACGCAGATCGTCAATCACCACATGGCCAGGGGCAATCGTCAGTTGTTGAGCGTTGATCGAGGCCAGCGTACGCGGGCGCAGGCTACCGACGCGATAGACCAGCTGCTGTGAAACGGAGTAATAGGTCGGGCCCGGCTGGTAATTCTTGCTGCGCTCGCTGTTGTACACCAGCCCGGCGGCGAGGATATCGGCATCGTTGTTATCCAGGTCATCAAACAACTGGCTGATGTTCTGGCGCACGGTGATTTTGAGCTTCACGCCGAGGTAATCGGCAAACTGCTGAGCCAGCTCATAGTCCAGACCGATGGTTTTGCCGTTGATGTCGCTGTAAATCAGCGGAGAGTTAAGCGTGCTGACACGCAACTCCCCCCGCTCCTGAATGGCGGCGATACGGTTTTCGGCTTTGCCGAACCAGGGGATGGAAGGCCAGAGGGCCACTGCCAACAGCAACGTTACAATGCCGATGAGCAGATAATTAATCTTTAATTTTTTCAATTAGTTAATTCTCTGCGACGCCGGTTGCCTTAGTATGCTGTAGCCATGTTAAAAATAAGGTTTGCCATTGATTGAGCGGCATTTTGCGTAAAGTTACGCCACTTGGCAACAAATTAGAGAGAGAGGTCACATCTATTGTTAAACGATGCCGTCGATTTTATTTCGACGCAAACGGTTTCGTCGACGCTCAGGATTCTCTATAATGACGCCCGTTTTCCCCCCTTGCGCACACTGTAAGCGCCCCGGCGCTTCGAAGACGAGAGACTTATGATGGAAATTCTGCGTGGTTCGCCTGCACTGTCTGCCTTCCGTATTAACAAACTGCTGGCACGTTTTCAGGCAGCCGACCTTCCGGTAAGCAATATTTACGCTGAGTATGTCCATTTTGCTGACCTGAATGCCCCCCTGAATGCAGAGGAGCGCGTACAGCTGGAACGCCTGCTCAAGTATGGCCCAAGTCTGAGCAGCCATACCCCAACCGGTAAACTGATCCTTGCGACGCCTCGTCCAGGCACCATCTCCCCCTGGTCTTCCAAAGCGACTGACATCGCTCACAACTGTGGTCTGAACCAGATTAACCGTCTGGAACGCGGCGTGGCGTATTACGTTGAAGCCTCCACCCTGAGCGACGCCCAGTGGCAGGCGGTGGCCGCAAAGCTGCATGACCGCATGATGGAGAGCGTATTTGCTTCTCTGGATGATGCGCAGAAACTTTTCTCCCACCATCAGCCTGCGCCAGTACTGAGCGTGGATTTGCTGGGGCAGGGCCGTCAGGCGCTGATTGACGCTAACCTGCGTCTCGGCCTGGCACTGGCAGAAGACGAGATTGACTACCTGCAGGATGCGTTCGTTAAGCTGAACCGCAATCCGAACGACATCGAACTCTATATGTTCGCGCAGGCTAACTCTGAGCACTGCCGCCACAAGATTTTCAACGCCGACTGGATTATTGACGGTGAACAGCAGCCGAAGTCGCTGTTCAAAATGATCAAAAACACCATGGAGAAAACCCCTGACCACGTGCTGTCTGCTTATAAAGATAACGCCGCGGTGATGGAAGGTTCCGAGGTGGGCCGCTTCTTCGCCGATCGCGAAGCGGGGCGCTATGACTTCCATCAGGAGCCGGCGCATATCCTGATGAAGGTAGAAACTCACAACCACCCAACGGCGATCTCTCCGTGGCCGGGGGCGGCGACCGGTTCCGGCGGTGAAATCCGTGACGAAGGGGCGACGGGCCGTGGTGCGAAACCAAAAGCGGGCCTGGTCGGTTTCTCTGTTTCCAACCTGCGTATCCCGGGCTTTGAACAGCCGTGGGAAGAAGATTTCGGCAAGCCAGAGCGCATCGTGACCGCGCTGGACATCATGACCGAAGGTCCACTGGGCGGTGCGGCATTCAACAACGAATTTGGTCGTCCGGCGCTGAACGGTTACTTCCGTACCTATGAAGAGAAAGTGGACAGCCACAATGGCGAAGAGCTGCGCGGCTACCATAAACCGATCATGCTGGCGGGCGGGATCGGTAACATTCGCGCCGATCACGTGCAGAAAGGTGAGATCGTCGTCGGTGCGAAGCTGATCGTCCTCGGTGGACCGGCGATGAACATCGGCCTGGGCGGCGGTGCGGCCTCTTCAATGACATCCGGTCAGTCTGACGCCGATCTCGACTTTGCCTCCGTTCAGCGTGACAACCCGGAAATGGAGCGTCGTTGCCAGGAAGTGATCGACCGCTGCTGGCAGCTGGGTGATGCAAACCCAATCCTCTTTATTCACGACGTTGGCGCGGGCGGCCTGTCCAACGCCATGCCGGAGCTGGTGAGTGACGGTGGTCGCGGTGGTCGTTTCAACCTGCGCGACATTCTGAGCGATGAGCCGGGCATGAGCCCGCTGGAGATCTGGTGTAACGAATCTCAGGAGCGTTATGTGCTGGCCGTCGCAGCCGATCAGCTGCCGCTGTTTGACGAGCTGTGCCGCCGCGAGCGCGCGCCGTACGCGGTAATCGGTGAAGCGACCGAAGAGAAACATCTCACCCTGAGCGATACCCATTTCGACAACCAGCCAATCGACCTGCCGCTGGACGTGCTGCTCGGCAAAACGCCGAAGATGACCCGCGACGTGCAGACTTGCAAAGCGGCGGGCAACGCGCTGGATCGTCAGGGCATTACCGTAGCAGACGCGGTGAATCGCGTGATGCACCTGCCTGCAGTGGCGGAGAAAACCTTCCTGGTCACCATCGGCGACCGTACCGTGACCGGTATGGTCTCGCGCGATCAGATGGTGGGGCCATGGCAGATCCCGGTGGCGAACTGCGCCGTGACCACCGCGAGCCTCGACAGCTACTACGGTGAAGCGATGGCGCTGGGCGAACGTACCCCGGTAGCGCTGCTGGACTTCGCGGCCTCTGCTCGTCTGGCCGTCGGTGAAGCACTGACCAACATCGCCGCGACCCAGATTGGCGATATCAAACGTATCAAATTGTCCGCGAACTGGATGGCCGCTGCCGGTCACCCGGGCGAAGACGCGGGCCTGTATGAAGCTGTGAAAGCGGTGGGTGAAGAGCTCTGTCCTGCGCTCGGCCTGACCATTCCAGTGGGTAAAGACTCCATGTCGATGAAAACCCGCTGGCAGGAAGGCAACGAGCAGCGCGAAATGACTTCACCGCTGTCGCTGATCATCTCCGCGTTTGCCCGTGTGGAAGACGTGCGCCATACCGTGACCCCACAGCTCTCGACCGAAGACAACGCCCTGCTGCTGATTGACCTGGGTAAAGGTCACAACGCGCTGGGTGCCACTGCGCTGGCACAGGTTTACCGTCAGTTGGGTGATAAACCGGCGGACGTGCGTGATGTGGCCCAGTTAAAAGGCTTCTACGATGCCATTCAGGCGCTGGTGGCGCAGCGTAAACTGCTGGCCTACCACGACCGTTCCGACGGCGGCCTGCTGGTGACCCTGGCGGAGATGGCCTTCACCGGACATTGCGGTGTTGAAGCGAACATCGCGACGCTTGGCGAAGATCGTCTGGCGGCACTGTTTAACGAAGAACTCGGCGCGGTGATTCAGGTGCGCGCGGCCGATCGTGACGCGGTTGAAGCCCTGCTGGCTCAGCACGGCCTGGCAGACTGCGTACACTACCTGGGTAAAGCCGTTCAGGGTGACCGTTTCGTCATTGAAGCGGATGGCCATGCGGTGTTCAGCGAAAGCCGCACCACGCTGCGTATGTGGTGGGCCGAAACCACCTGGCAGATGCAGCGCCTGCGTGATAACCCGGACTGTGCCGATCAGGAACACAACGCCAAGGCCAACGACAACGATCCTGGCCTGAACGTGAAGCTCTCCTTCGACATCAACGAAGACATCGCTGCACCGTACATTGCGACCGGCGCGCGTCCGAAAGTCGCCGTGCTGCGTGAGCAGGGCGTCAACTCCCACGTTGAGATGGCCGCGGCCTTCCACCGTGCGGGCTTTGATGCCATCGACGTTCATATGAGTGACCTGCTGGCAGGTCGCACCGGTCTGGAAGATTTCCATGCGCTGGTGGCGTGCGGCGGTTTCTCCTACGGTGACGTGCTGGGTGCCGGTGAAGGCTGGGCGAAGTCCATTCTCTTCAACAACCGCGTGCGCGATGAGTTCGAAAGCTTCTTCCATCGTCCGCAAACCCTGGCGCTTGGCGTGTGTAACGGCTGCCAGATGATGTCTAACCTGCGCGAGCTGATCCCGGGCAGTGAAGCGTGGCCACGCTTTGTGCGTAACCAGTCCGACCGCTTTGAAGCACGTTTCAGCCTGGTAGAAGTGACTCAGAGCCCGTCTCTGCTGCTGCAGGGAATGGTAGGGTCGCAGATGCCAATCGCCGTTTCTCACGGTGAAGGTCAGGTAGAAGTGCGTGATGCCGCCCATCTGGCTCAGCTTGAGAGCAAAGGCCTGGTGGCGCTGCGCTTTGTTGATAACTTCGGTAAGGTGACGGAAACCTATCCGGCTAACCCGAACGGCTCAGTGAACGGGATCACGGCGGTCACCAGCGAAAGCGGCCGTGCGACCATCATGATGCCACACCCCGAGCGTGTGTTCCGCACCGTGAGCAACTCCTGGCACCCGGAAAACTGGGGCGAGGACAGCCCGTGGATGCGTATCTTCCGCAACGCACGTAAACAGTTGGGTTAATCGATATTGCCCTTTAAAGCCCGGTACGCGAAAGCGCTACCGGGCTTTTTTATGTGTGTCGCAATTTCGCGACAGACCCGTAATACCACTGTCTCCAAAAGGAGACATTTAACTCATTGATTTATATATGGCTGGGGCGGTTCCCGTTAAGGTGTTGCTGATTAGCGACACTTAGCCTGGAAATCATTCAGCGAGCAATTAACGGTGGAAACCCATAAATTACATAAATATCAATGCGATAATATATTTATTTGCATTCTGGCACATCTATTGCATAATATTAATCAGTGGCTCATTCACCTTCTTATGTCAGCCCCTTCGGGACGTGCTACATAAACTTCGAATGACGCACAAAAAGGTGCCTGCCGTCCAACTACTGATCATAGCGTTGCTTTATCAGGACAGGGCGAAACGTCGAGTTAGGCACCGCCTCATTCCATGACAAAGCCGGGTTTTTACCCGGCTTTGTTGTATCTGAAGGGCAGACTCAGTTACGCTCTCCTCAAACCCATTCAAAGAGAGTAATGCGTTGAAACGCTGGCCCGTTTTCCCCCGTTCCCTGCGTCAACTCGTAATGATGGCCTTTTTGCTGATCCTGCTGCCTTTACTGATCCTGGCCTGGCAGGCGTGGCAAAGCCTGAACGCGCTCAGTGCTCAGGCGGCACTGACTAACCGCACGACGCTCATTGACGCCAGACGCAGTGAGGCGATGACCAACGCCGCGCTGGAGATGGAGCGTAGCTATCGTCAGTATTGCGTGCTTGACGATCGCACGCTGGAAAAGGTCTACCAGAATCAGCGTAAACGCTATAGCGAGATGCTGGATGCGCATGCCGGCGTGTTGCCGGACGATAAGCTCTACCAGGCATTACGTCAGGATTTGAACGATCTGGCCCAGCTGCAGTGTAAGAACAGTGGCCCTGATGCCGCCGCAGCCGCGCGCCTTGAAGCTTTTGCCAATGCCAATGCTGAGATGGTGCAGTCTACCCGTGCGGTGATTTTCTCTCGCGGTCAGCAACTGCAGCAGGAGATTGCCGAACGCGGTCAGTTCTTTGGCTGGCAGGCGCTGGTGCTGTTCCTGGTCAGCCTCGCGCTGGTGTTACTTTTTACCCGAATGATCATCGGCCCGGTGAAGGGCATCCAGCGGATGATCAATCGTCTGGGGGAGGGGAAATCACTGGGCGATACGGTGGCCTTTAAAGGCCCGCGCGAGTTGCGTTCCGTGGGGCAGCGGATTATCTGGCTTTCGGAGCGCCTGTCGTGGCTGGAATCCCAGCGTCATCAGTTTTTACGTCATATTTCCCACGAGCTCAAAACGCCGCTGGCCAGCATGCGCGAAGGCACGGAATTGCTGGCAGACGAAGTGGCGGGGCCGCTGACGGTGGAGCAGAAAGAGATTGTTGAGATCCTCGACGCCAGCAGCCGCAATCTGCAGAAATTAATTGAGCAACTGCTCGATTACAACCGCAAGCTGGCGGATGGGGCGGTCGTCCTCGAAAATGTCGAGATTGAGCCGCTGGTGGATATGGTGATCTCTGCCCACAGCTTGCCTGCAAGAGCTAAAATGATGCATACCGGGGTGACGCTTAATGAGCCAACCTGCCTGGCTGAACCGATGTTATTGATGAGCGTTCTGGATAATCTTTATTCCAATGCGGTGCACTATGGTACTGAATCCGGTAACATTTATATCCGAAGCTATACGAATGGTTCACGGGTCTTTATTGATGTCGCCAACACCGGCACCCCGATCCCCGATGACGAAAGAGAGATGATATTTGAACCCTTCTTCCAGGGAAGTCATCAGCGAAAAGGTGCGGTTAAAGGAAGCGGTCTGGGGTTAAGTATCGCCCGGGACTGTATACGACGCATGCAGGGGGAGCTAAACATTGTCACGGATGAACGTTCCGATGTTTGCTTCCGTATCGAACTGCCCCTGAGCCGGAAAAACCAATAAAATGAAGCTATGTCTGGTGAGTATGTCACACGTCTTTTTCCGCGCCATACGCGCGGTGTTTTCCCGTAAAACGTTGCGCCTGAGTCTGCCTTGTTTATTGCTGGCGGGGTGTGTTTCCCATGTGCCAAAAAGTGCCATTAGCGATAAACAGGAAGATAAATGGCCAGAGAATCAGCTTGCAGATTTTCTCTCAACCCGCTGCGACGACATCTGGAACCTGTCGGGGCATGACGTCGAAACCAATCCTCTGTTCTGGCTACGCGGAATAGACTGCGCGCAGCGTCTGGCTCCGGTTGAAGCCCGCTCAAAAGCGGCGATGCTGGACGACGATACCTGGCAGGACGCCTTCAAGCGCGGAATATTGCTTGGAGATGCCAAAATTACCCCTGTCGAACGACGCACGAACGTCACGCGGCTCGACACCTTTGTCGCAACGCTTCCCGCTCAGGTACGCCCGATTTACCAGCTCTGGCGCGATGGGCAGACATTACAACTTCAGCTGTCTGAAGAGCGCTCCCGTTACAGCAAGCTGCAACAGTCAACCGACAGCGAGCTGGATACCCTGCGTCAGCAGCAACAACATTTGCGTACGCAACTGGATACCACGACCCGTAAGCTGGAGAACCTGACCGATATCGAAAGACAGCTCTCGTCGCGTAAATATCAGCCTGGGAGTTCATCTGCTGCACCGGACAGCGATACACCGAAACAAGAGGATGTGAAGCATGACGAGCCGTAAACCTGCCCATCTCCTGCTGGTGGATGACGATCCCGGTTTGCTCAAGCTGTTGGGAATGCGTCTGGTCAGTGAAGGCTACAGCGTCGTGACGGCTGAAAGCGGGCTGGAGGGGCTGAAAATTCTCGCCCGGGAGAAAATTGACCTGGTGATAAGCGACCTGCGGATGGATGAAATGGATGGCCTGCAGCTGTTCGCAGAGATCCAGAAGCAGCAGCCGGGCATGCCGGTGATTATCCTGACGGCGCACGGCTCGATCCCGGATGCCGTCGCGGCGACACAGCAGGGGGTTTTCAGCTTCCTGACCAAGCCGGTAGACAAAGACGCGCTGTATAAGGCCATCGACAGTGCGCTGGAACATGCTGCCCCGTCGAGCGATGAGGCGTGGCGGGAGCCGATTGTCACGCGTAGCCCCATCATGCTGCGTCTGCTGGAACAGGCCCGGATGGTGGCGCAGTCTGACGTCAGCGTCCTGATTAACGGGCAGAGTGGCACCGGGAAAGAGATCCTGGCACAGGCCATCCATAATGCCAGCCCACGCAGCAAAAACGCTTTTATTGCCATTAACTGCGGCGCACTGCCGGAACAACTGCTCGAATCTGAACTCTTCGGCCACGCCCGCGGTGCGTTCACCGGTGCAGTCAGCAGCCGGGAAGGCCTATTCCAGGCGGCGGAAGGCGGTACGCTTTTCCTGGACGAGATTGGCGACATGCCTGCGCCGCTGCAGGTCAAATTACTGCGCGTGCTGCAGGAGCGAAAAGTGCGCCCGTTGGGCAGCAACCGCGATATCGACATTAACGTGCGCATCATCTCCGCCACGCACCGTGATTTACCGAAGGTGATGGCGCGCAATGAGTTTCGTGAAGATCTTTACTACCGCCTGAACGTCGTGAACCTGAAAATTCCGGCGCTGGCCGAACGTGCGGAAGATATCCCTTTGCTGGCGAATCACCTGCTGCGCCAGTCTGCGGATCGCCACAAACCGTTTGTGCGGGCGTTTTCCACCGATGCGATGAAGCGGCTGATGGCCGCAAGCTGGCCGGGAAACGTGCGCCAGCTGGTCAACGTGATAGAGCAGTGCGTGGCGCTGACGTCGTCACCTGTCATCAGTGACGCGCTGGTGGAGCAGGCGCTGGAAGGCGAGAACACGGCACTGCCGACGTTTGCCGAAGCGCGTAACCAGTTCGAGCTAAACTATCTGCGTAAGCTGTTGCAGATCACCAAAGGTAATGTGACCCACGCGGCACGCATGGCCGGACGCAACCGCACCGAGTTCTATAAGCTGCTGTCACGCCATGAGCTGGAAGCCAACGATTTTAAAGAGTAGTACCGCAAACTTCGAATGAATATGATACTGTGAGCAATCGATTACGACGCAGCTTACAGGCAAGAGTTTAAGGACCCACCATGAAAAAGATTGATGCGATTATTAAACCTTTCAAACTGGATGATGTACGTGAAGCGCTGGCGGAAGTGGGCATCACCGGTATGACCGTGACCGAAGTGAAAGGTTTTGGTCGTCAGAAGGGCCACACCGAGCTTTACCGTGGTGCAGAGTACATGGTGGACTTTCTGCCGAAAGTGAAAATTGAAATCGTGGTAAGCGACGATATTGTCGATACCTGTGTGGATACCATTATTCGTACGGCGCAAACGGGTAAAATTGGCGACGGTAAAATTTTCGTCTTTGACGTGGCGCGCGTCATCCGTATCCGTACCGGCGAAGAAGACGACGCTGCGATTTAACATTGCCAGCGGTTTTGCAGACCGGGTCAGGCGCAGCCGCCATCCGGCAAAAAAAGCCCCTCGAACGAGGGGCTTTTTGTATTACAGCACTTTATGTGGACCAAAACATTCGTAATGGATGTTGTCTTTATTGACGCCCAGTTCAACCAGCTGTTTCGCGGCATACTGCATAAACGCCACCGGACCGCAGACGTAGAATTGCATCTCCGGCGCGCTGAACGCACCTTCATGCTGGCGTAAATCCATCAACCCTTCGCTGTCAAAGCGGGCCGCTGTACGATCGGCATCCGTTGGCAGACGATACCAGGTGTGCGCGGTGAAACGCGGCAGGGTAGCACCCAGCGTTTTCACCTCATCAGCAAAGGCGTGCACATCCCCGTTTTCAGCGGCGTGGAACCAGTTAACCTGCGCGCTGTGGCTGGATTTCGCCAGCGTGTCCAGCATCGCCAGCATTGGCGTTTGACCCACACCCGCAGAGATCAGCGTCACCGGGGTATTTGCCTCAACGGCCATAAAGAAATCGCCCGCCGGCGCAGCCAGATGAACCACGTCGCCCACGCTGGCTTCGTTATGCAGCCAGCTGGAAACCTGACCGCCGTCCTCGCGTTTCACCGCAATACGGTAGCCTTTGCCGTTTGGCTTACGGGTGAGGGAGTACTGGCGGATCTCCTGATGCGGGAAACCTTCAGGCTTCAGCCAGACGCCGAGATACTGCCCCGGCTGATAATCGGCAACGGGTTGACCATCCACTGGCTCGAACTTAAAACTGGTAATCAGCGCGCTACGCGGCGTTTTCTCAACAATGCGGAAGGCACGGGTCCCTTCCCAGCCACCGTTCTTGCTGGCGTTTTCGCTGTAGATCTGCGCTTCACGGTTGATAAAGACATTTGCCAGCACGCCGTAAGCTTTGCCCCAGGCGTCCAGTACCTCCTGGCCCGGGCTGAACATCTCGTCCAGCGTCGCCAGCAGGTGACCGCCCACAATGTTGTACTGCTCGGGTTTGATTTGGAAACTGGTATGCTTCTGCGCGATTTTCTCCACCGCAGGCAGCAGGGCTGGCAGATTTTCAATGTTGCTGGCGTAGGCCGCGATGGCATTGAAAAGCGCTTCCCGCTGATCGCCGTTACGCTGGTTACTCATGTTGAAAATCTCTTTCAACTCCGGGTTGTGCGCGAACATGCGGTCGTAGAAATGAGCGGTGAGCTTAGGGCCTGTCTCCACCAGCAGGGGAATGGTGGCTTTAACGGTAGCGATGGTTTGAGCGTCGAGCATGAGCGCGTCCTTCTGATGTGAACTTAATGATGTATTTTAAATGCATCTTATAAAAATAACCCTTCGATGTAAATGGTTCTTTGCAAGATGAAATATATGCATCACAAACCTGAAAAGAAATCCGTTGAAAATGACGAGGGCTTTATTCCTCAAACCCTTGCGTGGCGTGAAGGAAAACGTTTGCGTAAAATCGTTTGTCAAGACCTGTTATCACAGAACTATTCAGTTATACTGTTGCCCGTCGTCCAACAGGACTGCCTTTTCAGGCCAAATTTTACTTGTTAGCTGAGTCAGGAGATGCGGATGTTAAAGCGTGAAATGAACATTGCCGATTATGATGCCGAACTGTGGCAGGCTATGGAGCAGGAAAAAGTACGTCAGGAAGAGCACATCGAACTGATCGCCTCCGAGAACTACACCAGCCCGCGCGTCATGCAGGCGCAGGGTTCTCAGCTGACCAACAAATATGCTGAAGGTTACCCGGGCAAGCGCTACTACGGCGGTTGCGAGTACGTTGATATCGTTGAGCAACTGGCGATTGACCGTGCGAAAGAACTCTTTGGCGCTGACTACGCTAACGTCCAGCCGCATTCCGGCTCTCAGGCAAACTTCGCGGTCTACACCGCGCTGCTGCAGCCGGGCGATACCGTTCTGGGTATGAACCTGGCGCAGGGCGGTCACCTGACTCACGGCTCCCCGGTAAACTTCTCTGGCAAACTGTACAACATCATCCCTTACGGTATTGATGAGTCAGGCAAAATTGACTACGAAGACATGGCGAAGCAGGCTAAAGAGCACAAGCCGAAGATGATCATCGGTGGTTTCTCTGCTTACTCCGGTATCGTTGACTGGGCAAAAATGCGTGAAATCGCAGACAGCATCGGTGCTTACCTGTTCGTGGATATGGCGCACGTTGCCGGTCTTATCGCCGCGGGCGTTTACCCGAACCCGGTTCCTCATGCTCACGTTGTGACCACCACCACGCACAAAACCCTGGCGGGTCCACGCGGTGGCCTGATCCTGGCGAAAGGCGGCGATGAAGAGCTGTACAAAAAACTGAACTCCGCTGTGTTCCCAAGCGCACAGGGCGGCCCGCTGATGCACGTGATCGCGGCAAAAGCTGTCGCGCTGAAAGAAGCGATGGAGCCAGAGTTCAAAGTCTACCAGCAGCAGGTTGCCAAAAACGCCAAAGCGATGGTGGAAGTGTTCCTGAACCGTGGTTACAAAGTGGTGTCCGGCGGTACTGAAAACCACCTGTTCCTGCTGGATCTGGTTGATAAGAACCTGACCGGTAAAGAAGCTGACGCCGCCCTGGGCCGCGCCAACATCACCGTGAACAAAAACAGCGTACCAAACGATCCGAAGAGTCCGTTCGTGACCTCCGGTATCCGTATCGGTTCTCCGGCTGTTACTCGCCGCGGTTTCAAAGAAGCGGAAGTGAAAGAGCTGGCTGGCTGGATGTGTGACGTTCTGGACAACATCAATGACGAAGCGGTTATTGAGCGCGTAAAAGCGAAAGTTCTGGATATCTGCGCACGCTTCCCGGTATACGCATAATTCTTCTGCTTAGCAGAAATAAAAAGGCCGCGTTTGCGGCCTTTTTTTATGTCTTAACGTCGGTCGAGGGATATTGCTCCCGGTCCCACAATCGCCAACAGGATAAATGCGCCAGCAATACTGACGTTCTTGTAGAAATTAATCATATTCGGCACAACCGCATCCCCGGTCATGTCCCAGTAATGGTGACCAATAACTGCCGTGCCCAGCGTGTAGAACACAAACAATACGGCGAGAGGGCGGGTGAAAAAGCCCAGCACGATCAGGATGGCGGCAGGGACTTCCATCACCACGGCGATAATGGCCGCCAGCATGGGCATTGGCGCGCCAAGCGACGTCATATATTGTACGGTGCCGTTAAACCCCGTCAGTTTTGGATAGCCGAAGATAATAAAGAGTACGACAAGCGCGATGCGGGCAATCAACAACAACAGGTGGCGTGACTGACCGAAATCGAAATAGCGAAGTGAGTTCATGGCAGAAAACCTCTGCAAGTGGAGTAATTTAAACGTAATACACATTTTCGTTCCCTGCCATAAGCCAGACGATTGCACTGAATGTTAATTTTTCGTTAATTTATAGCAGGCTATCTACTTGCTTAATTTTTATATTCTCGCCAGACTATGGCCTCCATTTCGGGAGGGATTCATGGTCTTGCATTCCACGCGCTGGCTGGCGCTCAGCTATTTCACCTATTTCTTTAGTTACGGTATTTTTCTGCCTTTCTGGAGCGTCTGGCTCAAGGGCATTGGCCTTACTCCGGAAACCATCGGTGTCCTGCTGGGGGCGGGGCTGGTGGCGCGTTTCCTTGGCAGCCTGCTGATTGCACCGCGCGTCAGCGATCCCTCCTTACTCATCAAAGCGGTGCGTATTCTTGCCCTGTTAACGCTGGTCTTTGTGGCCTGCTTCTGGGTCAGCCATCAGTTTGCCTGGCTGATGGTGGTGATGGTCGGCTTTAACCTGTTCTTCTCCCTGCTGGTTCCCCTGACGGACGCCCTGGCAAACACCTGGCAAAAGCAGATCACCATGGACTACGGTCGCGTGCGCCTGTGGGGCTCCATTGCGTTTGTGATTGGCTCTGCGCTGGTGGGGAAACTGGTCAGCCTTTACGATTACCGCGCCATTCTTGCCCTGTTAAGCATCGGTATCGCCTCGATGTTGCTGGGCATGCTGCTGCGACCGTCTGTCATGCCGCAAGGCGAAAGTCGCCATCAGGAAAGCGCAGGCTGGCCCGCCTGGCGAAGCCTGGTGGCGCAAAGCTGGCGTTTTCTGGCCTGCGTCTGCCTGCTTCAGGGGGCGCACGCGGCGTATTACGGCTTCAGCGCAATTTACTGGCAGGGCGCCGGTTACTCTGCCTCTGCCGTGGGCTACCT
The DNA here is from genome assembly GCF_051948675.1 of Enterobacter sp. Lyrl_3. Taxonomy (NCBI): domain Bacteria; kingdom Pseudomonadati; phylum Pseudomonadota; class Gammaproteobacteria; order Enterobacterales; family Enterobacteriaceae; genus Enterobacter; species Enterobacter sp. Lyrl_3. The sequence continues at coordinate 1,031,981 of NZ_JAYJLI010000001.1, read as the reverse complement.
GTGGTCGCTTGGCGTGGTGGCCGAAGTGATTATCTTTGCGCTCAGCAAGAAACTGTTTCGCCGCTTCGGCGCGCGCGACCTGCTGCTGCTCTCCGCCGTGTGTGGCGTGGCGCGGTGGGGCATTATGGGCTGGACGACCGAACTGCCCTGGCTGATCGTGGCGCAAATTCTGCACTGCGGCACCTTTACCGTCTGCCATCTGGCGGCCATGCGCTATATCGCCGCGCGTGAAGGCGGGGATGTGATTCGCTTGCAGGCGGTCTATTCTGCGGTGGCGATGGGCGGCAGCATTGCCGTGATGACGGTCTTTGCGGGCTTCCTGTATCAACATCTGGGACACGGCGTGTTCTGGGTAATGGCACTGGTCGCGCTACCGGCGATGTTTATTCGCCCGAAAGTGGCCGCGCGCGCCTGACTACGATTCCAGCATGGCGCGAATATGTTCTTGCTGCTGTGCGTTCAGCGATTCCACGGCGTGGATCAGCGGCGGCGAGAACAGGGGCAGGGCGGTGGGGTAGGGGGTAATGACCAGCGCCGCTTCGCGCGGAGCCCCCTCTTTCTGAAAAGCCTGCAGCGTCAGATAACGAATATTGAGCGGCAGCAGCGTTAGTTCGCGCAGCTGTTGTTCAATCACCTCTTCACAGGATTTGTCCTCTCCGGTTAATAACACCACCTGTTTTTCGTGCAGATCGGTCTCCTGCATCAGCCAGGCGCCAAAAATCACCGCCACCAGACTCATCTCTTCATCAGAAAAACGCAGGCCAAACTCCGCCTCCAGCTCAAACAACGCCTCCTTGGTGGTGCGTAACAGACGGGGGTAAAGGCGATGGATCTCTTCTGGCAGGCTGTTGTCGATGCCGATCTCAAACAGCGACCGGTCCAGCGCCTGTGCCAGATGAACGTAGAGCTGATCGGTCAGCCCTTGTTCATCGCTGAAGTTCATTCCTGTCTGGGCGCGAAAACGGGCAATCATCCGCACGATGGCCCGGCGCAGACGCTGATCCTGCTGATGTTTATCGAGCACCGGATCGGGCGTGCGCAGCATCATAAACAGCAGCGCGAGGAACAATTGTTCGTCGCTGTGGGTGCCCTGCGGCACGCGGCGTTTCCAGTGACGCACAATTTCCTGCGCCGTAAAGTATTCCCCTCGCGACTGTGTCCAGTTGCGCTGAACGGGGGAAAACTGCGGCGTATTGCCCAGGTGATGCTGGATCAGACAATACTGCAAGAAGAGCTGTAAAAATTGCACGTCACGGCAGTCAAAGGGGCGCTGTAGCTTTCGCGAACAGAAGCTGATCAACGCCCGCAGATTCGTATCGTCATAAAGCGGACGCGCGATGCCCTGCTGTTTAAGCGCGGTTTTAAGCGCCGGGGTAAACTGTTGCGAAACAAAATGTGGGCACAGGCGGAGCGCCCTGCGCAGCCAGTGCAGCAGACATAAACGCTGATTCAGGACCGTGCCTTCAATCCGGTAGCTGCCGTCATGGTGCGTGACAATGTCCAGCCGGTGATAGCGCTGGATTTCATCGCGCGTCTCGGCTATATCTTGCCGTGCCATGGCGTCGTCCACGCCGTTGGTTGCGATTATGCTCTGTGCGGTGACGGCAGCATCGGGCAGGTAAAGCATCAAAAGCACCTGGCAGCGGCGCTGCGAACTGGAAAGCACAGATGGAATTTCAAGCGTTGTCATCATCTGTTGGGTATCCAGTGTGAATGTCTGGTAAGAATAGCTAAAGGATCGACGCTGAAAAGCGTACCGGCAGCCCTTTCACTCAGGATTGCTGGCGAACATCACAGAATTTTTGACGTGAGGAATTGATGCAAACAGTTAAACACAGCGCGATGGCGTTATTTTTGGCGGTTATCACTTTCACCGCCGGCGCGCATCCTCACAGTTTTATCAGTCTCAAAACCGAGCTGGTGACTGACGGAACCCAGTTGAGCGGCCTGAAAATGCGCTGGACGATGGATGAAATCACCTCGGCCGATCTCCTGTATGACGCGGGAAATGCAAAGCCAGGCGATGAGATCTGGAAAAAGCTGGCGGCGGAGGTCATGGCCAACGTGCTGGGACAGCACTACTTCACCGAGTTCTGGCATAACGGACAAAAGGTGAAGTTTATGAATCGCCCGACGGAGTACGGCATGTCGCGCGACGGTCATCAGGCGGTGCTGACGTTTGTTCTCCCGCTGGCGCATCCTCAGCCGCTGGCAGGACAGACGTATACCTTTTCCACCTTCGACCCCACCTATTACGTCGATATGAGCTATGCGAAGGAGAGTGACGTGACGCTACCGACTACCCTGCAAAAATCCTGCAAACTCGCTGTTCATACGCCAAAACCCAGCGAAGAGACGCTCAACTTCGCCGTCTCTCTGGATAAAGAGGATGCCCCTCCTGAAGATATGGAACTGGGTAAACAGTTTGCACAGCAGGTGACGTTACAATGTCAGTGATCCCCTCTTCCGCCCGCAAACCACGTCGCTGGCTTCATCTCTGGCCGCTGGCGCTCTTTTTATTGTTGGCCGTGTGCGGCGCGCTGTGGTTATGGCAGGCCTGGCCGCAGGTTATGATGAAAAGCATTCTCTGGCAGCGTGACGTTAACCAGCAGATGAGCGGGTTACTCAAGGCGGTGGCGGATAACCCAACAAAAGCAGGTGGTTCCCTGCTGGCATTCAGTTTTGTCTACGGGGTGCTGCATGCGCTGGGGCCGGGGCACGGCAAGATTGTGATCACTACCTGGCTTGCCACGCATCCCTCGAAGCTGAAATCGAGCATCGGTCTGACACTGGCCTCTTCGCTGCTGCAGGGCGGCGTCGCTATCGGGCTGGTAGTGGTCGTCCTCTCGCTGTTACAGCTTCCCGCTCGTCAGCTGCACCTGAGCAGTTTCTGGCTGGAGAAGGGAAGTTATGCGCTGGTGGGCGTGCTGGGGGTGATCCTCTGCTGGCGGGCGCTGAAAAAATTGCGCGTCCTGCTGCAAAAGCCAACCTTCAAATCCTTTACGCCACATCATGTTCATGGTGCCCACTGCGGCTGCGGACATCAGCATCTGCCTACGCAGGCGCAGTTGCAGAGCGGCGACGACTGGCGTGCGCGGGTGATGATTGTTCTTTCAATGGGGATGCGACCATGTTCAGGCGCGATCATGGTGCTGCTGTTCAGCAAAGTGATTGGCGTATTCGGCTGGGGCATGCTCTCTGCGCTGGCTATGGCGGCAGGAACGTCCCTGACCATTTCGTCACTGGCATTACTGGTTCACAGCTTCCGTCAACTGGCGGTAAAACTCAGCGGCAATAAGACGCCGGTGCTGTGGCGACAGGTAGGCTGGACGACGCTCGCGCTGGCGGGCGGGGTGATTCTGCTGGTAGCGGCGGTGACGATGTGGATGAGTGCGGTGCCGGTGGGAAGGGGATTACGGCCGTTTTAGTAGGGTGCGGTCTGATGCCCTCACCCTGACCCTCTCCCACCGGGAGAGGGAATTACCGGGATTAACGCTTCAGCGCATCGCTCAGTTCATCACGCATGTTTGCCAGCATGGCTTTAACAACGCGTGGGTTACCTGCAACGATGTTGCCGGTAGACATATAGTTATGGCCGCCGGTGAAATCGCATACCAGTGCGCCTGCTTCACGCGCGATCAGCTCGCCCGCAGCAAAGTCCCACGGCTTCAGCGCCAGCTCGAAGTAACCGTCAACGCGGCCGGTCGCCACGTAGGCCAGATCCAGCGCGGCTGAGCCGGAGCGACGGAAGTCCGCGCATTCGGTGAACAGTTTGCCGAGGATATTCATGTAGGTGGTTGCGTGCTGTTTCGCCTTGAACGGGAAACCGGTCGCCAGAATGGTGCCGTCCAGATCGCGTGCATTGCTGCAGCGCAGACGGTAACCGTTCAGCTGCGCGCCCTGACCGCGGGTAGCGGTGAACAGTTCGTTACGCATTGGATCATAAACAACGGCAACTTCAGTACGGCCTTTAATGCGTACTGCGATAGACACAGAGAAGTGTGGCAGGCGTTTAACGAAGTTGGTGGTGCCATCCAGTGGATCGATAACCCATTGAACATCCTGATCGGTACCTTCATGTTCACCGCTTTCTTCGGTGATGATGGTATGCTGTGGGTAAGATTTGCGGATCGTTTCGATAATAATCGCTTCTGCGGCTTTATCGACGTTAGTCACGAAATCATTGCTGCCTTTCTGGCTGGTTTCTACGGAGTCTGGCGTTTCGTAGTGTTTGGCAATTACATTACCCGCCTTGCGCGCTGCGCGCACGGCGATGGTCAGCATCGGATGCATCGGTCTCTCTCACTGGATGTTAAAGAACAGGAAAATCGGCGCAGAGTATAGCAGCGGGATCGGAATATGTCTCTCGTTTATGATAATATGCCCGAATATTCTTTAGACACTGAATTCAGACATCCAAAACTATGCTGCAAAACATTCGAATCGTGCTGGTCGAAACATCGCATACCGGCAATATGGGCTCCGTTGCCCGCGCTATGAAAACTATGGGCTTAACGAATCTGTGGCTGGTTAATCCGCTGGTGAAACCGGACTCTCAGGCCATCGCACTGGCCGCCGGTGCCAGCGACGTGATTGGCAACGCGCAAATTGTTGATACCCTGGACGAAGCGCTGGCGGGTTGCAGCCTGGTCGTCGGTACCAGCGCACGTTCCCGTACGCTGCCGTGGCCAATGCTCGACCCGCGCGAATGCGGCCTGAAAAGTGTCTCAGAAGCGGAACAGGCGCCTGTGGCGCTGGTGTTTGGGCGTGAGCGCGTCGGCCTGACCAATGACGAACTGCAGAAGTGCCATTACCACGTCGCGATTGCGGCGAACCCGGAATACAGCTCGCTGAACCTGGCGATGGCGGTACAGGTCATTGCCTACGAAGTGCGGATGGCCTGGCTGGCGACCCAGGAGAAAGTGGCAGAACCGAAAGAAGAGACCGCCTATCCGCTGGTGGACGATCTGGAGCGCTTCTATGGTCACCTGGAGCAGACGCTGCTCTCTACCGGTTTTATCCGCGAAGGCCATCCGGGGCAGGTGATGAATAAGCTGCGTCGCCTGTTCACCCGTGCGCGCCCGGAAAGCCAGGAGCTAAACATCCTGCGTGGGATTCTGGCGTCGATTGAGCAGAAGAATAAAGAGTAGTGTCGTCTGTTCGCCGGGTGGCGCTGCGCTTACCCGGCCTACAAAACCCGTAGGCCCGTGCAAGCGCAGCGCCGCCGGGCAAAAGAATACGGCACGGAAGGTTAAATACCTGACTAAAACAGTCAAGTAAATAGTTGACCAATTTAGTCAGGAATGTCAGACTTGGCCCTGCTATGCAATACCCCATTTTACTATAAAAAACCCCGGGCAGGGGCGAGTTTGAGGTTAAGTAAGACATGAGACTGACATCTAAAGGGCGTTATGCCGTAACCGCGATGCTGGACGTTGCGCTCAACTCCGAAGCGGGCCCGGTTCCGTTGGCTGATATTTCTGAACGACAAGGGATCTCCCTCTCTTATCTGGAACAGCTGTTCTCCAGACTGCGTAAAAATGGACTGGTTTCCAGCGTTCGTGGCCCAGGCGGCGGTTATCTGCTGGGTAAAGACGCGGGCAGTATTGCGGTTGGCGAAGTCATTAGTGCGGTTGACGAATCCGTTGATGCGACCCGTTGCCAGGGTAAAGGTGGCTGCCAGGGCGGCGATAAGTGCCTGACCCACGCGCTGTGGCGCGATCTGAGCGACCGCCTGACCGGCTTCCTGAACAACATCACCCTCGGTGAACTGGTGAATAACCAGGAAGTTCTGGATGTATCGGGCCGTCAGCACAGCCAGGAATCTCAACGCAGCACCCGCGCGCAGGACGCTATCGACGTTAAATTACGCGCGTAATAAAAAGATAAGTATTTCAGAATCAGGCCGGGGCGAAGCTGCCCCGAGTACTCGGTCGTACATCCAGCCGGTTGCCTGATTCCTTGCATTGAAGCGATGTACGGAGTTTATAGAGCAATGAAATTACCGATTTATCTCGACTACTCCGCAACCACGCCGGTGGACCCGCGTGTTGCCGAGAAAATGATGCAGTGTCTGACCCTGGACGGAAATTTTGGTAACCCAGCTTCCCGTTCACACCGTTTTGGCTGGCATGCTGAAGAGGCGGTGGATATCGCCCGTAATCAGATTGCTGACCTGGTGGGTGCCGACCCGCGTGAGATTGTGTTCACCTCCGGTGCGACCGAATCCGACAACCTGGCGATCAAAGGTGCAGCCAACTTTTATCAGAAAAAAGGCAAGCACATCATCACCAGCAAAACCGAACATAAAGCTGTGCTGGACACCTGCCGTCAGCTCGAGCGTGAAGGCTTTGAAGTCACTTACCTGGCGCCACAGAGCAACGGTATTATTGACCTGAAAGAGCTCGAAGCGGCGATGCGTGATGACACCATCCTGGTTTCCATCATGCATGTAAACAACGAAATCGGCGTGGTGCAGGATATCGCGACCATCGGCGAAATGTGCCGTGCGCGCGGCATCATCTATCACGTTGATGCGACTCAGAGTGTGGGCAAACTGCCTATCGACCTGAGTCAGCTGAAAGTCGACCTGATGTCCTTCTCCGGCCACAAAATCTATGGCCCGAAAGGCATTGGCGCGCTGTACGTTCGTCGTAAGCCACGTATCCGCATTGAAGCGCAGATGCACGGTGGCGGACACGAGCGCGGCATGCGTTCCGGTACGCTGCCTGTTCACCAGATTGTGGGCATGGGCGAAGCTTACCGCATTGCGAAAGAAGAGATGGAAACCGAGATGGCGCGCCTGCGCACGCTCCGTAACCGTCTGTGGGACGGCGTGAAAGATATGGAAGAAGTGTATCTGAACGGCGATCTCGAGCAGGGCGCACCCAACATCCTCAACGTGAGCTTCAACTATGTTGAAGGCGAATCGCTGATCATGGCGCTGAAAGACCTGGCGGTCTCTTCCGGTTCTGCCTGTACGTCTGCAAGCCTGGAGCCATCCTACGTGCTGCGCGCGCTGGGTATGACTGACGAGCTGGCACACAGCTCTATCCGTTTCTCTTTAGGTCGTTTCACTACCGAAGAAGAGATTGACTACACCATCAAGCTGGTTCGCAACTCCATTGGCCGTCTGCGTGACCTTTCTCCACTGTGGGAAATGTTCAAGCAGGGCGTGGATCTGAACAGCATTGAATGGTCACATCACTAATCGGTACATAAGGAGAATTCAATCATGGCATACAGCGAAAAAGTTATCGATCATTACGAGAACCCGCGCAACGTTGGCTCTTTTGACAACAGCGACGAGAGCGTAGGTAGCGGTATGGTTGGCGCGCCAGCTTGTGGCGACGTGATGAAGTTGCAGATTAAAGTCAACAATGAAGGTATCATTGAAGACGCGCGCTTCAAGACCTACGGCTGCGGTTCTGCTATCGCGTCCAGCTCCCTGGTCACCGAGTGGGTGAAGGGCAAGTCTCTGGACGAGGCACAGGCAATCAAGAACACGGATATTGCTGAAGAACTCGAACTGCCACCGGTGAAAATTCACTGTTCTATCCTGGCAGAAGACGCGATCAAAGCCGCCATTGCGGATTACAAAAGCAAACGTGAAGCAAAATAATTGAGGTTTGAGTATGTCGATTACCCTTAGCGACAGCGCTGCCGCGCGAGTAAGCTCTTTTCTGGCGAACCGTGGTAAAGGCTTTGGCCTGCGACTGGGCGTACGTACCTCCGGCTGTTCTGGTATGGCTTACGTACTGGAGTTTGTTGACGAACCAGCGTCCGATGACACTGTGTTTGAAGACAAGGGCGTGAAGGTGGTGGTCGATGGCAAAAGCCTGCAATTCCTCAACGGCACTCAGCTGGACTTTGTAAAAGAAGGCCTGAACGAAGGGTTCAAATTCACGAACCCGAACGTCAAAGACGAGTGTGGTTGCGGCGAAAGCTTCCACGTTTAATCGCGCGTCATCCGAAACCCCACCGTGGCTTTATTTGCTACGCGTGGGGTTTGTTCTAACAGGCTACCCCTGAGATTGTTATGGATTACTTCACTCTCTTCGGTTTACCCGCTCAATACCCGATTGATCTCCAGGCGCTGACGATCCGTTTTCAGGACCTGCAGCGTCAGTATCATCCGGACAAATTCGCCAGCGGTACTCAGGCTGAACAACTGGCTGCGGTGTCGCAATCCGCGACCATCAACCAGGCCTGGCAGACGCTGCGCCATCCGCTGGCGCGTGCAGAATATCTGCTTTCGCTCCACGGCTTTGATCTGGCGAGCGAACAACACACCGTACGCGACACGGCGTTTCTGATGGAACAGCTTACGCTTCGCGAAGAGCTGGATGAGATTGAACAGGCCAAAGACGAAGCGCGTCTGGAAAGGTTCATCACGCGCGTGAAGGGCATGTTTGATACCCGCCATCAGCAGATGGTGGCGCAACTGAACAATGAGACCTGGGACGTGGCGGCAGACACTGTGCGCAAACTCCGTTTTCTCGATAAACTGCGAAGCAGTGCTGAACAACTCGAAGAAAAGCTGCTCGATTTTTAATTTCGGAAGCAATTATGGCCTTATTACAAATTAGTGAGCCTGGCTTAAGTGCCGCACCGCACCAGCGTCGTCTGGCGGTGGGTATTGATCTCGGCACCACCAATTCCCTCGTGGCAACCGTGCGTAGCGGCCAGGCGGAGACGCTGGCTGACGAGCAGGGCCGCCATCTGCTGCCTTCCGTGGTCCACTACCAGCAGCAGGGCCACGTGGTGGGCTTTGATGCCCGCGCTAACGCCGCGCGCGATCCGGCGAATACCATCAGCTCCGTTAAGCGGATGATGGGCCGCTCGCTGGCCGATATTCAGACCCGTTACCCGCATCTGCCGTATCAGCTGCAGGCCAGTGAAAACGGCCTGCCGATGATTGCGACTGCGGCCGGGCTGCTGAACCCAATTCGCGTATCCGCTGACATCCTAAAAGCGTTGGCGGAGCGTGCGACGGCAACGCTCGGCGGCGATTTAGACGGTGTGGTGATTACCGTTCCGGCTTACTTTGATGACGCACAGCGTCAGGGCACCAAAGACGCCGCGCGTCTGGCGGGCCTGCACGTGCTGCGCCTGCTGAACGAACCGACAGCGGCAGCGATTGCCTACGGCCTCGACTCCGGTCAGGAAGGGGTGATCGCGGTTTACGATCTCGGCGGCGGTACCTTTGATATCTCGATCCTGCGCTTAAGCCGTGGGGTGTTTGAAGTGCTGGCGACCGGCGGGGACTCCGCGCTGGGCGGCGATGACTTTGACCATCTGCTGGCGGATTACATTCGCGAGCAGGCGGGTATCAGCGATCGCAGCGATGCCCGCGTACAGCGTGAAGTGCTGGATGCGGCCATCGAGGCCAAAATTGCGCTAAGCGATGCTGAGTCAGTCAGTGTGAACGTGGCGGGCTGGCAGGGTGAGATCGCCCGTGAACAGTTTAACGATCTCATCGCCCCCCTGGTGAAACGCACGCTGTTAGCCTGCCGTCGTGCGCTGAAAGATGCCGGCGTTGAGGCGGATGAGGTGCTGGAAGTGGTCATGGTGGGTGGCTCCACCCGCGTACCGCTGGTGCGTGAGCGTGTAGGCGAATTCTTTGGCCGCACGCCGCTGACCTCCATTGATCCGGACAAAGTGGTTGCCGTGGGCGCGGCGATTCAGGCGGATATTCTGGTCGGCAACAAGCCGGACAGTGAAATGCTGCTGCTGGACGTTATCCCGCTGTCGCTGGGTTTAGAGACCATGGGCGGACTGGTGGAGAAAGTCATTCCGCGCAACACCACCATTCCGGTGGCACGTGCGCAGGAGTTCACTACCTTTAAAGACGGTCAGACGGCCATGTCCATTCACGTGATGCAGGGCGAACGCGAACTGGTGCAGGACTGCCGTTCTCTGGCGCGCTTTGCGCTGCGGGGCATTCCGGCGCTGCCTGCGGGCGGGGCGCATATTCGCGTCACCTTCCAGGTGGATGCGGACGGCCTGCTGAGCGTCACGGCGATGGAAAAATCGACTGGTGTCGAATCGTCCATTCAGGTGAAGCCGTCCTACGGCCTGACCGATGGCGAAATCGCCTCCATGATTCAGGACTCAATGAGCTACGCCGAGCAGGATGTGAAGGCGCGTATGCTGGCCGAACAAAAAGTGGAAGCCGCACGCGTGCTGGAAAGCCTGAACGGCGCGCTCGCTGCCGATGCCGCGCTGTTAAGCGCCGCTGAGCGTCAGGTGATTGACGAGGCTGCTGCGCACTTAAGCGTGGTCGCCCAGGGCAATGACGCTGATGCAATAGAAGAAGCCATTAAAAACGTTGATAAACAAACCCAGGACTTTGCTGCTCGCCGCATGGACAAATCTGTCCGCGTCGCGCTGAAAGGCCAGTCCGTGGACGAGGTTTAATATGCCAAAGATTGTTATTTTGCCTCATGCGGACCTCTGTCCGGATGGCGCTGTTCTGGAAGCGAAGACCGGTGAAACCATTCTCGATGTTGCCCTGCGTGCAGGTATCGAAGTGGAACACGCCTGTGAAAAATCCTGTGCCTGCACGACGTGCCACTGCATCGTGCGTGAAGGTTTCGACTCGCTCGCCGAGAGCACCGAAGACGAAGATGACATGCTGGATAAAGCATGGGGTCTGGAGCCCGACAGCCGCTTAAGCTGCCAGGCAGCGGTGACCGACGAGGATCTGGTCGTGGAGTTCCCACGCTACACCATCAACCACGCACGCGAGCATTAATATGGGACTGAAGTGGACAGACAGCCGTGAAATCGGCGAAGCGCTCTACGACGCTAACCCGGATCTCGATCCAAAAACCGTACGTTTCACCGATATGCATCAGTGGATCTGCGATTTAGAGGATTTTGACGACGATCCCAACGCATCCAATGAAAAAATTCTGGAGGCGATTCTGTTAGTCTGGTTAGATGAAGCAGAGTAAATCACGTAACGGGCTGCCTTCAGGCGGCCCGTTTGCTAATAAGGATAAATAAAATGACCGAAGCGATGAAGATTACGCTCTCTACGCAACCCGCCGATGCGCGTTGGGGCGAAAAAGCCACTTACAGTATCAACAACGACGGTATTACCCTGCATCTGACGGGCAACGACGATTTGGGCCTGATCCAGCGCGCCGCGCGTAAAATTGATGGGCTCGGCATTAAGCATGTCTCTCTGGCAGGCGAGGGCTGGGACACCGACCGCAGCTGGGCGTTCTGGGCCGGTTATAAAGGGCCAAAAGGCACCCGCAAAATTGAGTGGGCCAACCTTGACGAAGCCGGTCAAAAAGAGCTGGAAAGCCGCCTGACCATTATCGACTGGGTACGTGACACCATTAACGCACCGGCAGAAGAGCTGGGGCCGGAACAGCTGGCACAGCGCGCCGTTGACCTGCTGTGCGGCGTGGCTGGCGACAACATGTCTTATCGCATCACCAAAGGTGAAGACCTGCGCGAGCAGAACTACATGGGCATTCACACCGTGGGTCGTGGCTCTGAGCGTCCACCGGTGCTGCTGGCGCTGGACTACAACCCAACCGGCGATAAAGACGCGCCAGTGTTTGCCTGCCTGGTCGGGAAAGGTATCACCTTCGACACCGGTGGCTACAGCCTGAAGCAGAGCGCGTTCATGGACTCCATGAAATCCGACATGGGCGGGGCGGCAACCATCACTGGTGCGCTGGCGTTTGCGATTACCCGTGGCCTGAAAAAACGCGTGAAGCTGTACCTGTGCTGCGCGGACAACATGGTAAGCGGTAACGCCTTCAAGCTGGGCGACATCATTCGCTACCGCAACGGCAAAAATGTTGAAGTGATGAACACCGATGCAGAAGGCCGTCTGGTGCTGGCTGATGGCCTGATCGACGCTTCTGCCCAGAAGCCAGAGTTGATTATCGATATGGCCACCCTGACCGGCGCGGCAAAAACGGCGCTGGGTAACGACTACCATGCGCTGTTCAGCTTTGATGACAAGCTGGCGGCCCGCCTGCTGGCAAGCGCCGCGGCAGAAAACGAACCGTTCTGGCGTCTGCCGCTGGCGGAGTTCCACCGCAGCCAGCTGCCGTCTAATTTTGCCGAACTGAATAACACCGCGAGTGCGGCATACCCGGCGGGTGCAAGCACCGCAGCTGGCTTCCTGTCCCACTTCGTTGAGAACTATCACGAAGGCTGGCTGCATATCGACTGCTCCGCAACCTACCGTAAAGCGGCAGTTGAGCAGTGGTCTGCGGGCGCGACCGGCCTGGGCGTGCGTACCGTGGCGAACCTGCTGACGGCTGAATAATCGTCATTGCCCTCACCCTAACCCTCTCCCACGGGGAGAGGGGATGGTTTGCTCCCTCTCCCTTGAGGGAGAGGGCCGGGGTGAGGGGGGGAAATGCATTATCTGGAATTGTTATGTCCGAAACCAAAAACGAATTAGAAACCCTGCTGGAACAGGCGGCGACCGAGCCCGCCCACCGTCCGGCATTTTTCCGCACGCTGCTGGAATCCACCGTCTGGGTGCCAGGAACCGCGGCGGAAGGTGAGCAGGTTGTTGAAGATAGCGCGCTGGATCTGCTGCACTGGGAGAAAGACGACGGCACCTCGGTGATCCCGTTCTTTACCTCGCTTGAAGCGCTGCAGACCGCCGTTGAAGACGAACAGGCGTTCGTGGTGATGCCGGTGCGCACGCTGTTCGAAATGACGCTGGGCCAGACGCTGTTCCTTAATGCGAAACTGCCGACCGGGAAAGAGTTCACGCCGCGTGAAATCAGCCATCTGATTGGTGAAGAGGGTAACCCGCTCAGCACCCAGGAAGTGCTGGAAGGGGGCGAAACGCTGCTGCTCTCTGAAGTGGCCGAACCGCCAGCGCAGATGATCGATTCCCTGACCACGTTGTTCAAAACCCTGAAGCCGGTAAGACGCGCGTTCCTCTGTTCGATTAAAGAGCAAGCGGATGAACAGCCGGTACTGTTGATTGGTATTGAAGCTGACGGCGATATCGATGAAATCATCCAGGCGGCGGGCAGTGTGGCCACTGATACGTTGCCGGGCGATGAGCCAATTGATATCTGCCAGGTGAAGAACGGTGAGAAGGGCATCAGCCACTTTATTACCGAGCACATCACACCGTTTTATGAGCGTCGCTGGGGCGGTTTCCTGCGCGATCTCAAAACCAACCGCATCATCTGATTACAGCGGGGTGACTGTCACCCCGTTGCTTCCAGCAGCAGTAAATCCATCAGCAGTACCAGATTCGACTCAAACGACGTCACCCCTGCGGCTTCCGCGGCGTAATGCACCGCCTCGTCATAGAGAGCGAAGTGCACGTCCGCCATGCCCGCCAGGGTATTGGCCGAGGCGCGGGTAAACGCGACAATCGTCATCCCGACGTTTTTGGCGATCCGCGCTTTATCCAGCACCTGCTCTGTTTCGCCGCTGCGCGAGACGGCAATAAATACCTGATAACGGGCGGCGTTACTGAGAAAGATGTTCCGGCTGTCACCCGGCCCGGAGATAAACGCGGTTTTCCCCAGCACCTGCAGTTTTTTGGTCAGGTATTCGGCAAACAGATAGGAAAACCCGGCACCGTAGAGAAAGAAGCTCTCTTTGTGACGCAGCAGGTCGGCAAACTGCAGACGCTTCTCATCGGTCACCCACTGGAATGTCTGCTGATAGTTGGCAATAAACTGGCTGAACAGCGCGGGCAACTGCGGAAGGGCGTTTCCTTGCGTCGTAATATGCGGCGTGTCGGTGAGGAGCTGTTTGCAGTGCCAGATAAACTCGCTAAACCCGCTGAACCCCAGCTTCTGACACAGCCGCATAATCGTCGCGGTAGAGACAAATGTCGCCTGTGCCAGTTCCCGCACCGTGATGTTACCCACCAACAGCGGATGCTCCGTGAGGTGGGCGAGTACGCGATACTCCGCGCGGGTCAGCGATTCCCCGCGCGTTAACAGCGTGGCCAGGCGGTTATCCATTATTTCGCGGGTTCAACCGGCAGGTCGTCTCGCGCACCCCACTCACTCCAGGCGCCGTCGTACAGCGTGACGTCGTTTACGCCGAGCGTGGCGAGCGCCAGGATCACCACGCAGGCCGTTACGCCGGAACCGCAGCTGGCAATAATCGGACGGTGTAAATCCACGCCCTGACGATCAAAAATCGCGCGTAGCTCATCGGTGGTTTTCAGCTCGCCCTCAAACACCAGATCGCCCCACGGCACGTTCAACGCCCCCGGAATGTGTCCGCGTTTCAGGCCAGGGCGAGGTTCGTCCGCTTCAGCGTTAAAACGTGCGGCAGGACGCGCATCGACGATTTGAGCAGTGTTTTCATGGCTGACGACCAGCACGTCGGTCAGGCGTTTCACCACATTTGCGTCAAACGTCGCGTCAAAATCCCCCTCCGGCAGCGTCACATCTCCCTGCTGCAGCGGCAATTCGTCGCGCTTCCAGCCAGCCAGACCCCCCGCCAGAATCGAGACTTTCTCGACGCCGAAGTTTTTCAGCATCCACCACGCGCGCGGGGCAGAGAAGAGGTTACCTTCATCATAAACAACGAGGTGTTTGTCTTTGCTGATGCCCAGCTCGCGCATCGCTACGGAGAAGGCTTCCGGGCGCGGCAGCATGTGCGGCAGAGAGGAGGTGTGATCGGAGAGGGCTTCGATATCAAAAAATACCGCGCCCGGCAGGTGCCCTGCGCGGTATTCACCGGGAACGTCACGATGCTCCTGGCCCGGAGGAGCCATACGCGCGTCAATAATCTGCACTTCAGGATCGTCGCCGTGCTCAATCAGCCAGTCGGCGGCGACAAAATATGAGGTGGACATGGGTTGCCTCCATTCTTTTCCGTAAAAAAGGATTGTCGGTGTTTTTTCTGACACCGACAAGCAAACCACGTTCAACTCGCGAGCAAGCCCCTATTTTTTCACCGCTTCGCCGTTCTGCCAGGCTTTTTGCAGCGCAGGCCAGTACTCGCGGTTAGCCTCGATCATCTCATCCAGAATCGCTTTCGCGTGCTCCATGGTCGGCACGGTGCGATTCAGGGTAAATGCCTGCAGCGCTTTCTCATAGCTCCCTTCAATGGTTGCTTCCACCAGCAACTGTTCAGAGGCGAGCTGCTGTTGCAGCAGCGTCTGATGGAACAGCGGCACCTGGCCCACGCGGACAGGCTCTGGCCCCTCGGATGTGATATAAGCGGGAACCTCGACGACCGCATCGTACGGCAGATTGGTAATTGCCCCGCGGTTTTCCACCATCACCAGATGACGGCTCCGCAGGTTGAAGGCCAGCGAGCAGGCGACATCGACGATAAACTCGCCGTGAACGCCAACGTGGAAGGCGTCCGGCAGGATCCCGGTACGCTTATATTCTTCGGCTGCGGCAAACAGCTTTTTCTCACGCCCGTTCATCACTTCGTTAGCGCGAGTGTAGTCCGGGTTCTGATGCTCGACAATCTGGTTCGGCATCAGGTAGTACTGCAGATACGGGTTCGGCAGATACTCCGGGAAGTTATCCATGATCGGCTTGATGTTGCGCCAGGTTTTCACCCACGACGGATCGGAGTGCTGCGGGTCGGTTTTGGCGGCATCTTCCGTCAGCAGACCAAACTTCGCGATATGTTTACGCAGCTCCGGCAGCTTGTCCTCGCCGTCCACCAACACACGGGTAAACCAGCCGAAGTGATTCAGCCCAAAGTAGTCCACCTCCAGCTTGCGGCGATCGACCCCCAGAATGGCTCCCATGTTACGCATTGCAGCAACCGGCATATCGCAAATATTCAGCACGCGGGCGTTCGGTCGCAGGCGACGCACCCCCTCTGCGACGATTGCCGCCGGGTTGGAGTAGTTTACGATCCATGCTTTTTCATGCGCGTAGCGATCCACCAGATCGATAAGCTCGACCATTGGCAGGATCGTACGCAGCCCATAAGCCAGCCCGCCGGGGCCGCAGGTCTCCTGACCAACCACGCCGTGGCGCAGCGGGATCTTCTCATCCTGCTCGCGCATTTTATACTGGCCAACGCGCATCTGGGCGAAGACGAAGTGTGCGCCGCTGAAGGCCACTTCCGGGTCATTGGTGACGGTAAATTTGATGCTCTGGCTGTGGTCGCGGATCACTTTTTCCACCACCGGGGCAATCGTGTTCTGACGCGCCTCGTCGATGTCGTAGAGGCGGATTTCGGCCAGTGGGAAGTCCTGCAGACGCACCATCAGGCTTTTCACAATACCTGGCGTGTAGGTGCTACCGCCGCCAGCAATCGACAGAATGAATGGGGGTGTAAACATCTTTAGCTCCTTTCAGAGAAACGTCTCAACGGCTTCTCGCATTTTTTTGACATGCAGCCCGTAGACCACCTGAACGTTGTTACCTTGTTTGATAATCCCTTTTGCGCCGGTCGCTTTCAGGCGCGGCTCATCAATGATGGCGACATCCTTCACCGTCACACGTAAGCGGGTGTAGCAGTTATCCACCACTTCAATATTTTCCCGGCCGCCCAGACCGACGACGATGGATTCACCCAGCCCGTCGTTATTGCCCTTCGCCTGGTACTCCTGTTTGCTGTAAAGGCGCGTCTCCTGGTCCTCATCTTCACGGCCTGGCGTTTTCATGTTGAAACGCAGGATCAGGAAGCGGAACACCACGAAGTAGAGGGCAAACATGATCAGCCCGACCACGATGTACATCGGCCAGTTGGACTTCTCCGTGCCGAGCGGCAGGTTGTAGAGAATAAAATCGATAATCCCGTTAGCGCCGATGGCGTGAACACCCAGCAGGGAGAACAGCATCATCCCGATACCCGTCAGCACCGCGTGCACCACGAACAGCAGCGGGGCGACAAACAGGAAGGAGAACTCAATGGGCTCGGTGACGCCGACCAGCAGTGAAGTGAGCGCCGCCGGGATCAGAATCGCTTTTGCTGCCGCTTTACGCTCCGGCTTTGCGGTCATGTACATCGCCAGCGCCGCCGCCGGCAGGCCAAACATCTTGCTGATGCCGCGCGCATCCCATACCACCGTGCTGCTGAGCTGTTTCACCTCCGGGCAGGCCATTTCCGCGAAGTAAATGTTGCGCGCGCCCTGATAAACCGTACCGCACACCTCTTGCGTGCCGCCCAGTTCGGTATACAGGAACGGGGTATAGACCAGATGATGCAGGCCGGTGGGCACCAGAATGCGCTCAAGGAAGCCGTAGATCGCCACGCCGAACGGACCAGAACCTTTGATGGCAAGCGCCATTGCGCTAATGCCGTGCTGGGCAAACGGCCACAGCTCGCTCATCACTACGCCGAGCAGCATGGAAACGGGCAGCATCACAATGGCGACAAAACAGTGACCAGAGTAAATCGCCATCGCGCCGTTAAACTGTACGCCGGAGTATTTGTTGTACAGGTATCCGGAAAGCGCGCCGGTCAGGATCCCGGCGAACACGCCCATCTCCAGCACCTGAACGCCCAGCACCATGGTCTGCCCGGCGGCTTTCATCTGTGCTGCGGGTGCCAGTTCGCCCTGAAGCTGTAGCGTGACGTTCATGGCGTTGATAAACACCACAAACGTTACCAGCCCAATCAGCGCCGCGTAGCCTTTGTCCCGTGTTGCCAGACCAATCGGGATGCCGACGGCAAACACCAGGGCCAGGTTAACCAGCACCGACACGGCAGATTTGGCGATCAGCTGGCCGATATTCTGGATCAGCGGATGGCCGAGAAACGGCAGATACTCGGCCAGGTTGCCATTGCCCAGCACATTGCCAAAGGCGATAAACAGACCGACGATCGGTAAAATAAGTACCGGTCCGTACAATGATTTTCCGAAATTTTGTAGGGCGTTCACGGCTCGTTTCATGGCTTTCTCTCTTATTGAACCGCGCACTCGGGGTGCGTCTTGAGCTTAAAACTAGCAGGCTCCCGGCGAGCTTATCCAGCTATCTTCTTGTTTTAAAAACAAATGACGTGAAAGGTAACATGTGACGTTTGACGTTGTGATCGGCGTAACATCACCACGTTGACGATGCGAGCCGCCTTCCAGATCCTAAAAATGGACTTTTTGTATTAACGAAACTTGCGGATAATACTTATCCGGAAGACGACCAACAGGCTCCATGGGCCAGGGACAAAGGATGAAACCGTTTCGCTTAGCCGCGCTCTCTCTTGCGCTGCTCACCACGTTTACGCTTGTCGGCTGTGATAACAGCGACGATAAACCTCAGGCTGCGGCTCCCGCGGCATCTACAGCAACCACACCAAAAGCGGCGGAAAAGCCAGACGCTGACAAGCTGGCAAAACTGGCGGCACAAAGTCAGGGCAAAGCGCTCACTCTGCTTGATGCCTCTGAAGTGCAGCTGGACGGCGCCGCCACGCTGGTGCTGACATTCTCTGTTCCACTGAATCCGGATCAGGATTTCTCGAAAACCGTGCATGTCGTGGATAAGAAAAGCGGCAAGGTTGACGGGGCGTGGGAACTGGCGCCAAACCTGAAAGAGCTTCGTCTGCGCCATCTGGAGCCTAACCGCAATCTGGTCGTCACCGTGGAACGCGATCTGCAGGGGTTAAACAAAGCGACTTTTGGCATCGACTACGAAAAAGCCCTGACCACCCGGGATGTCGAGCCGACGGTCGGCTTCGCCAGCCGCGGGTCACTGCTGCCGGGTAAAGTGGTGGAAGGCTTGCCGGTCATGGCGCTCAACGTCAATAACGTGGACGTGAACTTCTATCGCGTGAAACCGGAGTCGCTGGCTTCATTCGTCAGCCAGTGGGAATACCGTAACTCGCTGACCAACTGGGAATCTGACAATCTGCTGAAGATGGCCGAGTTGGTTTATACCGGTCGTTTCGATCTTAACCCGGCACGCAACACGCGTGAAAAATTGCTGCTGCCGCTGAAAGATATCAAGCCGCTCCAGCAGTCGGGCGTCTATATCGCGGTGATGAATCAGGCAGGGCATTACAACTACAGCAATGCCGCCACGCTCTTCACCTTAAGCGATATTGGGCTGTCCGCTCACCGTTATCATAACCGTCTCGATATCTTCACCCAGAGCCTGGAAAACGGTGCGGCGCAATCCGGTGTAACCGTCACGCTGTTAAACGATAAAGGGCAGACCCTGGCTGAGGCGAACAGCGATGCCGACGGCCATGCAAAGCTCGAAACGGACAAAGAAGCCGCGCTGATCCTTGCCAGTAAAGATGGTCAGACTACGCTGCTTGACCTCAAGCTGCCGGCGCTCGATCTGGCGGAGTTCGACATTGCTGGTAGCCCGGGCTACAGCAAACAATTCTTTATGTTTGGCCCGCGTGACCTCTATCGCCCAGGCGAAACGGTGATCCTGAACGGCTTACTGCGCGACAGCGACGGTAAACCGCTGCCCGCGCAGCCGGTGAAGCTGGATGTGCTTCGTCCGGACGGGCAGGTAGCGCGTACCGTCGTCGTCCAGCCGGAGAACGGTCTCTATCGCTTTAACTATCCGCTGGACAGCGGGGGGCAAACCGGCATGTGGCATATCCGCGCCAATACGGGCGATAACCAGCAGCGTCTGTGGGACTTCCATGTCGAAGATTTTATGCCAGAGCGTATGGCGCTGAATCTGAGCGGACAAAAAATGCCGGTTTCACCGCAGGATAACGTCGACTTTAACGTGGTGGGATATTACCTGTACGGCGCACCGGCCAACGGTAATGCCCTGCAGGGGCAGCTCTTTTTGCGTCCACTGCGTGAAGCGGTTCCGGCGCTGCCTGGCTTCCAGTTTGGCGATATCGCCGAAGACAACCTGAGTCGCAGCCTGGATGAAGTGCAGCTTACGCTTGATGAACAGGGGCGTGGGCAGGTCTCTACAGAAAGCCAGTGGAAAGAGGTGCACTCTCCGCTTCAGCTGATCCTGCAGGCCAGCCTGCTGGAATCAGGCGGTCGTCCGGTGACGCGTCGTGCTGAACAGGCTATCTGGCCAGCAGCCGAATTAACGGGTATTCGTCCTCAGTTCGCCAGCAAGGCTGTGTATGACTACCGCACCGATACCACCGTTAACCAGCCTATCGTCGATGAAAACGGCAACGCCAGTTTCGACATTGTCTATGCCGATGCCAGTGGGGCGAAAAAGGCTGTTTCCGGGTTACAGGTGCGCCTGATCCGCGAACGCCGCGACTACTACTGGAACTGGTCAGAAAGCGATGGCTGGCAGTCTCAGTTTGATCAAAAAGATCTCATTGAAGGCGAGCAGGAGCTGACCCTCAAGGCCGATGAAACGGGTAAAGTGACGTTCCCGGTAGAGTGGGGCTCCTATCGTCTGGAAGTGAAAGCGCCTGATGACATGGTCAGCAGCGTACGTTTCTGGGCCGGGTACAGCTGGCAGGATAACAGTGACGGCACGGGAGCAGCGCGCCCCGACCGCGTGACCCTGAAACTGGATAAGCCTTCTTACCAGCCGGGTGACACCATCCAGCTGCATATCGCCGCACCTGCCGCGGGTAAAGGCTATGCGATGATCGAATCCAGCGAAGGGCCGCTGTGGTGGAAAGAGATCGACGTTCCGGCCAACGGACTGGATCTCTCTATTCCGGTAGACAAAGCCTGGAAACGCCACGACCTCTATCTCAGCACGCTGGTGGTTCGCCCTGGCGATAAATCCAAATCCGCCACGCCGAAGCGGGCGGTTGGCCTGCTGCATCTGCCGATGGGGGATGAAAATCGCCGTCTGAATATCGCGCTGGATAACCCGCAGAAAATGCGCCCTAACCAGACGCTTTCCGTGAAAGTAAAAGCCAGCGTGAAAGAGGGCCCGGTACCACAGAAAGTGAACGTGCTGGTCTCCGCGGTGGACAGCGGCGTGCTGAACATTACCGATTACGTCACGCCGGATCCGTGGCAGGCCTTCTTTGGTCAGAAGCGCTATGGCGCGGATATCTACGATATCTACGGCCAGGTGATTGAAGGCCAGGGACGTATGGCCGCGCTGCGTTTTGGTGGTGACGGCGATGAGCTTAAACGCGGCGGTAAGCCGCCGGTGAACCATGTCACCATTATCGCCCAGCAGGCACAGCCAGTGACGCTTGATGCGAATGGTGAAGGGTCCATCACCCTGCCAATTGGAGACTTCAACGGCGAGCTGCGTCTGATGGCGCAGGCCTGGACGGAAGAAGATTTCGGCAGCAGCGAAAGCAAAGTGATTGTGGCCGCGCCGGTCATTACCGAGCTTAATACGCCGCGCTTCCTGGCAAGCGGCGATACCTCACGGTTGACGCTGGATCTCACTAACCTGACCGATCAGCCGCAAACGCTAAATGTGGCCTTAACCACGACCGGCAAGCTGTCGCTGGAAGGGGCACAGCCGCAGCCTGTCAAACTGCCACCGGGTGCGCGCAGCACGCTGTTTATTCCGGTGCGTGCACTGGAAGGTTACGGTGACGGCGAAGTGACGGCGCAGGTAACAGGACTTCAGCTGCCTGGCGAGACCTTCGCTCCGCAGCAGAAGAGCTGGAAAATCGGCGTCCGTCCTGCGTTCCCGGCGCAGACGGTGAATACCGGGGCCATGCTGAACCCGGGTGAGTCCTGGACTGCGCCAGGGCAGCATATCAACGGCTTCTCTCCCGCTACATTGCAGGGACAACTGCTGCTTAGCGGCAAACCGCCGCTTAATCTGGCGCGCTATATCCGTGAGCTGCAGGCATATCCTTATGGCTGTCTTGAACAAACCACCAGTGGCCTGTTCCCGTCGCTCTATACCAACGCGTCACAACTGAAGGCGCTTGGCATTAAAGGCGACACGGACGACAAACGTCGTGCTGCCATTGATATTGGCATCTCCCGCCTTCTGCAGATGCAGCGTGATGACGGTGGTTTTGCGCTCTGGGATAAAAACGGTCCGGAAGAGTACTGGCTGACTGCCTATGTCACTGACTTCCTGGTGCGTGCCGGTGAGCAGGGCTACAGCGTGCCGACGGATGCGGTCAATAATGCCAATAGCCGACTGCTCCGCTACCTGCAGGATCCGGGCATGATGTCCATCCGCTACAGCGACAATACTCAGGCCAGCAAATTTGCCGTGCAGGCCTATGCCGCACTGGTACTGGCGCGCCAGCAAAAAGCCCCGCTGGGTGCGTTGCGTGAAATCTGGGATCGTCACGGGCAGGCGGCTTCCGGTCTGCCGCTGATGCAGCTCGGTATGGCACTCAAACTGATGGGGGATGCCCCGCGCAGCCAGCAGGCGCTGGATCTGGCCCTCAAAACACCGCGCAACGACAGCAGAAACTGGATGGCGGATTACGGTAGCGCGCTTCGTGATAACGCGCTGATGCTCTCCCTTCTGGAGGAGTACAAGCTGCTGCCGGATGCGCAAAATAGGCTGCTGAATGCCCTGTCTGAACAGGCCTTCAGCCAGCGCTGGCTGTCTACGCAGGAGAGTAACGCGCTGTTCCTGGCCGGACGTTCGCTACAAACTCTGTCCGGAGCATGGCAGGCGGAAACCTCACTCTCGGGTAGCGCATTGAGCGGTGACAAGGCGCTGGTGCAGAATATGAATGGCGATCAGCTTGGTGCGCTGCAGGTGACCAACACCGGCACGACACCGCTGTGGGTGCGTCTGGATAGCACCGGTTACCCGGACTCAGCCCCTCAGCCATCCTCGAATGTTCTACAGATTGAACGCCATATTCTGGCAACCGACGGCAGTTCGAAATCGCTCTCTTCGCTGAAGAGCGGTGAGCTGGTGCTGGTATGGCTGGAAGTGAAGGCCAGCCAGGACGTGCCGGATGCGCTGGTGGTGGATCTCCTCCCGGCGGGTCTGGAGCTGGAGAACCAGAACCTGGCGAGCAGCAGCGCCAGCCTGCAGGACAGCGGCAGCGAAGTGCAGAACCTGCTTAGCCAGATGCAGCAGGCGGATATTCAGCATATGGAGTTCCGCGACGACCGCTTTGTGGCCGCAGTGCCGGTAAACAAAGGGCAGCCGGTTACGCTGGTTTATCTGGCGCGCGCCGTGACGCCGGGAACGTACCAGGTACCGGTGCCGTTGGTGGAGTCCATGTATGTTCCGCAGTGGCGGGCAACGGGTGCGGCCAGTGGCCCGCTGATTGTTGTACCGTAATATGTCAGTTGCACGTCTGATACGCTCCCGCTGGCTGTGGCTGGCGGGGGCGCTTCTCATTTTATGGGGGCTGATTGTCGCCGCCGACCGCCTCTGGCCGTTGCCGCTGAAAGAGGTTAACCCCGCCCGGGTGGTGGTGGATGAGAAGGGCACGCCGCTCTGGCGTTTTGCCGACAGCGAAGGGATCTGGCGTTATCCGGTCACGATTGAAGAGGTCTCTCCTCGCTATCTTGAGGCCCTGATCCAGTATGAAGATCGCTGGTTCTGGGAGCATCCAGGCGTGAATCCTTTCTCTGTGCTGCGCGCTGCCTGGCAGGATCTGACGTCCGGTAAGGTGGTCTCCGGGGGCAGCACGCTGACCATGCAGGTTGCGCGTCTGCTGGATCCGCATCCGCGCACCTTTGGCGGTAAAATTCGTCAACTCTGGCGGGCGATGCAGCTTGAATGGCACCTCTCCAAGCGCGAGATCCTCACCCTATACCTTAACCGCGCCCCGTTTGGCGGGACGCTCCAGGGAATAGGTGCTGCAAGCTGGACCTATCTGGGTAAACCGCCATCACAGCTCAGCTATTCCGAAGCGGCCCTGCTGGCGGTGCTACCTCAGGCCCCCAGCCGTTTACGCCCGGACCGCTGGCCGGCGCGGGCGGAAGCGGCGCGCAACAAAGTGCTCGACCGGATGGTAACGCAGGGCGTCTGGTCAGCCCGACAGGTTAACGAATCCCGTGAAGAGCCTGTATGGCTGGCTCCCCGGCAGATGCCCCAGCTGGCGCCGCTCTTCGCACGCATGATGCTGGGAAAAAGCCGTGATACCAAAATTGTCACCACTCTGGATGCCGCCTTACAACGGCAGCTGGAAGAGCTGGCAATGAACTGGAAATCCCGCCTGCCGGCGCGCAGTTCGCTGGCGATGATCGTCGTGGATCATACCAATATGAAAGTGCGCGGCTGGGTCGGTTCGGTGGATATTAACGATGACACCCGCTTCAGCCATGTGGATATGGTGAATGCGATCCGATCCCCGGGATCGGTACTGAAACCTTTTATCTACGGTATGGCGCTCGACGATGGATTGATCCATCCCGCTTCGCTGCTTCAGGATGTCCCCAGGAAAACCGGTGATTATCGTCCCGGTAACTTTGACAGCGGATTCCATGGGCCGGTGAGCATGAGCGAAGCGCTGGTGCGCTCCCTTAATCTGCCTGCCGTGCAGGTGCTGGAGGCGTACGGGCCTAAGCGTTTTGCCGGCATGCTCAGCAACGCAGGGTTGCCGCTTATTTTGCCTGCGGGGGCGCAGCCAAATCTGTCGTTGATCCTGGGCGGGGCGGGAGCGCGGCTGGCTGATATTACTGCTGCCTACAGCGCTTTTGCCCGCCACGGTAAAGCGGGAAGGCTGCGCTTACAGCCAGGTGATGCGCTGGTTGAACGTCCGCTGTTGTCACCCGGCTCGGCCTGGATTATTCGCCGTATTCTGGCGAATGAAGCCCAACCGTTACCGGATAACGCACTGCCGCAGGTAGCGCCGCTGGCATGGAAAACGGGCACCAGCTACGGCTACCGCGATGCCTGGGCCATTGGCCTGAATGCGCGTTACGTGATTGGCATCTGGACCGGAAGGCCGGACGGCACGCCCGTGGCGGGACAGTTTGGTTTTGCCAGTGCCGTGCCGCTGTTAAATCAGGTGAATAACCTGCTTCAGTCGCGCTCAACGATAGACGAAGCGCGCCTGCCACGCGATCCGCGCCCGGAAAGCGTCGGGCGAGGCGTGATCTGCTGGCCTGGCGGGCAATCGTTGCCGGAGGGCAGTGAAAACTGCCGTCGACGCCTGTCGACCTGGCTGCTGGAAGGTAGTGAGCCGCCGACGCTGTTGCTGCCGGAGCAAGAGGGCATCCGCGGGATCCGTTTCCCGATCTGGCTGGATAAAACCGGCAAACGCGTGGCGGCAGATTGCCCGGATGCCATAGAGAAAGTGCTGGACGTCTGGCCGTTACCCCTGGAGCCGTGGCTGCCCGCAGCGGAAAAAAGAGCGGCACGTCTTCCCGCACCCTCAACGGTTTGTCCACCGCTGGATGATAACAATGCGGCACCGCTAATGATTTCGGGTGTCAGAGAGGGGGCGGTCATTAAGCGTCTTCCGGGTGAGGAAAAAGTGACAATTTCCGTCACGACCAGCGGGGGAGAAGGGCAGCGATGGTGGTTTTTAAATGGCGAGCCTCTTGAACATAAAAATCGGAATTTTTCAATGCAGTTATCTTTGCCCGGTAAATATCAATTAGTTGCAATGGATGAGGCCGGGAAATTGGCTACGCTTAATTTTGAATTAAGCCGCTAACCCCTACTCCCTATTAATTAGCTTGATAATAATCAATGTTCGTTCCTGCGAAAAAACGAGAATGCGTTTTTATTTGAAGGAATGAGCAATGACAAAAATAAAAAGCCAGGGAGACGGCCTTTTACCCGCTGTATCCCGACGTCAGTTTATCCAGGCCGGGTCGGCGCTTGCTGCCCTGCCGTTTGTCGCCCGCGTAGGCAAAGCAGAAGCGAGTGAAGGCACCGCCGCACAAGACGAGCCTGCGGAAAACATTATTCAGACCTGCAGCACATTTGACTGCGGGGGGAAGTGTGATATTCGGGCCCACGTCAACGATGGCGTAGTGACCCGAATTTCCACGCGCCCGGATAATGAGCTGGATCCGCAAATGCCAGTGATGCGCGCCTGCGTTCGTGGCCGGGCTTACCGGAAATTTGTTTACCATCCTGACCGTTTAAAATATCCGATGAAACGCGTGGGTAAGCGCGGTGAAGGAAAATTTGAACGTATTTCGTGGGATGAAGCTACCACGCTTATTGCCGAACGGTTAAAAACGATCACGCAACAATATGGCGCAGCCTCGCGCTATGTTCATGTGGGTACGGCGGTTTCCGGGGGCACCTTTTCCGGGGATAAGATGGTCCGTCGTTTGCTCAACTTAACCGGCGGATACCTTGAAAGCTATCATTCGGTCAGTATGGGCAATACAGCTGCCGCGACGCCTTACACCTACGGCACCGCCGCCAGCGGCAGTTCGCTGGATACACTGCAGGATACCCGGCTGGTGATCCTCTGGGGTCATAACCCAACGGAGACCATTTTTGGTCACAGCAACTACTATTTCCAGAGGATGAAGCAAAACGGCACGCGTTTTATCGTGGTTGATCCACGCTACTCAGATACCGTTTCATCCCTTGCCGATCAATGGATCCCCTTATTACCGACGACCGATAACGCGCTGATGGACGCGATGATGTACGTTATCGTCACGGAAAACCTGCACGATCGTGAATTTATTCAGCGCTATACGCTGGGCTTCGATGAAGCCTCAATGCCTGAAGGTGTGCCCGCCAACGAGTCTCTTGTCGCCTATCTGACCGGTGCGAAAGATGGAGTGGTGAAAACTCCCGAATGGGCAGAGCAAATTACCCATGTGCCAGCGCAGACCATCCGGCAGCTGGCACGCGACTATGCCACAACAAAACCTGCCGCGTTAATTCAGGGCTGGGGTCCACAGCGCCACAACTGCGGCGAACGCACTGCGCGTGGCTCTACGCTGCTGGCAACGCTGACGGGCAATGTTGGCGTAAAAGGTGGGTGGGCTGCAGGATATGGTGGTTGTGCCAACCGGAAATTTGCGGTCGGTCCTGACATGCCGGATAACCCGGTCAAAGCAAAAATATCGGTGATGAACTGGGTTCAGGCCGCTGACGATGCCTCACAGGTCACACCGGATGTCGGCCTGAAGGATGCTGAAAAGCTCGACAGTAATATCCGCATTCTGTTTTCTCTGGCGGGTAACTATCTTGCTAACCAGAACCCCGATCTGCACCAGGCGACACGGGTACTGGAAGACGAGTCGAAAATTCAGTTCATCGTTGCAAGCGATCTCTTCATGACGCCGAGTGCCCGCTATGCCGATCTTCTGCTGCCGGAAACCAGCTTTATGGAACGCTGGAATATCGGTGAAACCTGGGGGACCGCAAGCTATCTGATCCTGTCGGAAAAGCTGATCAAACCCGAATTTGAACGCCGTTCAGACTATGACTGGCTGCGCGAAGTAGCCGCTAAGCTGGGTATCGAACCGGCCTTCAGCCAGGGGTGGGATGAAAAGGCGTGGATTGAACACATATGGGAGCAGACACGCCTGGCGATGCCAGAGGAAAACTTGCCTGACTTCGCGACGCTGCAAAAGACGCGGCAACATCTCTTCAAAAGCGCACCGTATGTCGCTTTTGAGGACAATATTCGCGACCCGCAAAATCATCCCTTCCCGACGCCATCCGGAAAAATTGAGATCTTCTCGAAGCGTCTTTACGACATGCATCACCCGGAAATCCCTGCGCTGTCGCATTACGTGCCAGCCCATGAAGGACCGGAGGATGAACTGGCGAAGACGTTCCCGCTACAGCTCATTACCTGGAAGGGGAAAAACCGCGCCAACTCCACTCAGTATGCCAACCCATGGCTGATTGAGGTTCAACAGCA
This sequence comes from Enterobacter sp. Lyrl_3, assembly GCF_051948675.1. Lineage (NCBI taxonomy): Bacteria > Pseudomonadati > Pseudomonadota > Gammaproteobacteria > Enterobacterales > Enterobacteriaceae > Enterobacter > Enterobacter sp. Lyrl_3. Next base: position 1,004,402 of record NZ_JAYJLI010000001.1, on the reverse strand, counting down.
AAGGTTATGGATTAACCCACAGGACGCGCAAAAACGCGGTATTGCGCAGGGAGATACCGTGCGTATTCACAATGCACGGGGGATATGTGAAATCCCGGCCGAAGTCACGCCGCGCATCATGCCTGGCGTTGTTGCCATGCAGGCTGGCGCCTGGTGGCAGCCGGACGAGCGGGGCATTGATAAAGGTGGCTGCGCGAACGTGCTCAGCTCCGCCCGTATTACCGCACTTGCGAAAGGGAATTCTCATCAAACCATGCTGGTGGAGGTAGCAAAAGCATGAGTCAGTTTAAACACTACGCGCCGGTGAGCGACAAACAGCTGGGCTTCTATATCGACTCATCCCGCTGCTCGGGCTGCAAGGCCTGCCAGGTGGCATGCAAAGATAAAAACAACCTTGAACCCGGGCGTCGTTTCCGTCGCGTGTACGAAATCAACGGCGGGAATTTCATCCCAACCGGCCAGGGCGGCGTCAGCAATAACGTTTTTGCCTACACACTTTCTGTCTCCTGCAACCACTGTGCGGATCCTGTCTGCACCAAAAACTGCCCGACCACCGCGATGCATAAGCGTCCGGGTGACGGCATCGTGCGCGTCGATACGGATAAGTGCGTCGGCTGTGGATATTGTGCGTGGTCATGCCCCTATGGCGCGCCGCAGCTCAACGAGCAGACCGGGCAGATGTCCAAATGCGATTTTTGCGTGGATCTGCAGGCGAAAGGCGAACAGCCTGTCTGCGTGGCAACCTGTCCCCTTGAAGCAATCAAATTCGGGCCGATTGATGAACTTCGGGCGAAATACGGTGTGGTCTGTGACGTGAAGGGATTGCCTGATTCCTCCATCACCAAACCGAACCTGGTGATCAAAGCACATCAGGGCGCAGAGAAAGAGGGGACACGTCATGCATGAGTTACCGTTGCTGATTTTTACCCTGTTCCTTCAGGGATCGGTAGGCGTTACGCTCTGGCTGGTGCGCGGAGGCGCGCAGGCTTCGCCGCGTAACGCGCTGCTGCCTGCTGCCGGGGCATTCGTGCTGGCCTGCCTGGGGCTGCTCGCCTCGACGCTGCATATGGGCTACCCGCTCAATGCTCTTAACGCGCTGCGCCACGTATCCAGCTCCTGGCTGAGCCGTGAGATTGTATTTGCCAGCCTTTACCTTGCGGCGCTTGGTCTTGCGACGCTGCTGATGTTCGCGAAAAAACCAGGCTGGAAGCCGCTTCTGGCGGTGGCGGGTCTTGTCGGGCTGGTGGACGTGTTCTGCATGGCGCAGATTTATATCCATACGTCGGTTGTCACCTGGCAGCACATCAACACGCTGGTGCTGTTCATCGGCTCGGTGGGAATCATTGGCTCAGCCTGCGTGGCCGTTGGGGCGCCTTCCCGGATTAACCTGCGTGCGGCGGTTGTGATTATTACGCTGCTGGTGCTTGTGCGTCTGGTGATGCAGCCCGTCTGGCTGGCCGACATTACAGCCATGGACAACACCGTGGTGACATTCCCTCACGCTCCGTTACGGATGCTGGAGCAACTGCGCACGATGCATCTGCTGAGCTGGTGCGTTTCCGTTGCGGGCATGCTGTGTTTTGCCGCGGGCGGTCTGAAGGCCGCGCGAGGCCCGGTGCTGCTGGGCAGCGCATTACTGATTGTGGGTGAGCTAATGCTGCGCTTCGTTTTCTTCAGTATTGGCTGATGGACGGATTAACGCTTATCCCGGCGATGGACGTGACGCATGCGTGCGTTTGTCGCCGTTTCCGCCATGCCTCCTGCCACGCCTGTGCGGACGCTTGCCCTGTGCAGGCGTTCTCTTTTACGGACTCGGGCGTTCTGATTGATGACAGCCGTTGTATTGAATGCGGTGACTGCCTGTTTGTCTGCCCAGCCGGAGCCATTACCGGCATCGTACCGCGAAAACGCTTTTTGCGTGGAGATACGCTTGTCGGGCCGTTTACAAAACGCGCACCTGGAGTGAATGAGCTGCTACTGTGGCACGCGCAATACCGCGTTCGTTTTATCAGTATTGAGGTGGAGCACCATCCTGACTGGCTGCTGGCGCTTGCCCGGCTTAATCTTACGCTTCGCCGACGCGGTGAAGCGGCGTGGGCATTTAAGCTCATCCCGCACAACGAGGTGAATCTCGCCCGCCGTGCGCTAATGCACGTTCCCCGCGAGGATGTTCGTGCCTGTCGCGTCATGCCTGGCATGCGTGAGTTGCGAAGGGCTTTTCCCGCGTTTAGCGAGGCAGAGATCGCTCTCGACGCCGGAAAGTGCGTGCTGTGCGGGGCGTGCTGGCGAAGCTGTCAGGAAAAGGCGATTCGTTTTGAGAACGCCAGTCTGAGGGTGGAAACCGAATATTGCACCGGTTGCGGTGGTTGTGAAGCGGTTTGCCAGCATGCGGCGATAAAAGTGACACAAACAGAGGGAATAGCGAAAACGGTAACCATGCCCGCATATGAGGCCAATTGCCAGACGTGCCGCCGTCAGTTCTGGTCATTTACGCCGGAAGAAAAGCAGTGCCCGCTCTGTTTCCACCATCACTACGGGATGCGAAATCTGTCCTGTTGCTAATCTTCGTCTCATTTTAAAAAAATGTTATGTATAACCATAGGCAATGGCGCTATTGCTCTTTATAATCCGCGCCACACCATACTCAGGTATGCAAAAACAACAGAACATTTTACAGAGGTTATCAATGGCTATTGAACGTACTTTTTCCATCATCAAACCAAACGCGGTGGCAAAAAACGTTATTGGCAGCATCTTCGCTCGCTTTGAATCAGCAGGGTTTAAGATCGTTGGCACCAAAATGCTGCATCTGACCGTTGAGCAGGCTCGCGGTTTCTACGCTGAGCATGAAGGTCGCCCATTCTTTGACGGTCTGGTTGAGTTCATGACCTCTGGCCCGATCGTGGTATCCGTGCTGGAAGGCGAAAATGCGGTACAGCGTCACCGTGACCTGCTGGGTGCAACCAACCCGGATAACGCGCTGGCAGGTACGCTGCGCGCTGACTACGCTGACAGCTTCACCGAGAACGGCACCCACGGTTCTGACTCTGTTGAATCTGCAGCGCGCGAAATCGCTTTCTTCTTCGCAGAAGGCGAAGTGTGTCCACGTACCCGTTAATTTAACGGTTTCGTTTACACATTATTTTCGTAAATGCCACGTGCAAACGTGGCATCCCTGCGCCAGACTTTGTACAATGCAACGCCCCGGACGAGCAGAACGCTTTCCGGGGCGTTTCTTTTCAACCCTCCATGGGCCATAACGTGTAACAACGAGGCCGGAAAATATTATGTCTGAATTAGTGAATACCTCCGAAGTCGCCACGCCTGCGGTTCCAAATAAAAATGGAAAAATTAACCTGCTGGATCTGAACCGTCAGCAGATGCGCGAGTTCTTTAAAGAGTTGGGCGAGAAGCCGTTTCGTGCCGATCAGGTCATGAAATGGATGTACCACTATTGCAGCGACAACTTTGATGACATGACTGATATCAACAAAGTGCTGCGCAACAAGCTCAAAGAAGTGGCTGAAATCCGCGCACCGGAAGTGGTGGAAGAACAACGCTCTTCAGATGGCACCATCAAATGGGCGATTGCCGTTGGCGATCAGCGTGTTGAAACCGTGTATATCCCGGAAGACGATCGCGCCACGCTGTGCGTCTCTTCTCAGGTTGGCTGTGCGCTGGAGTGCAAATTCTGCTCAACCGCGCAGCAAGGTTTTAACCGTAACCTGCGTGTATCGGAAATCATTGGCCAGGTCTGGCGTGCCGCGAAAATCGTTGGCGCGGCGAAAGTGACCGGAACCCGCCCAATTACCAACGTGGTGATGATGGGGATGGGTGAACCGCTGCTGAACCTGACTAACGTGGTTCCGGCAATGGAAATCATGCTGGACGATTTCGGTTTTGGCCTCTCCAAACGTCGCGTGACGCTCTCTACGTCAGGCGTGGTTCCGGCTCTGGATAAGCTGGGCGACATGATTGATGTGGCGCTGGCCATCTCTCTGCATGCGCCAAACGATGAAATCCGCGACGAAATTGTGCCGATCAACAAAAAGTACAATATCGAAACCTTCCTTGCGGCGGTGCGTCGCTACCTGGAAAAATCCAACGCTAACCAGGGCCGCGTAACCATCGAGTACGTGATGCTCGACCACGTGAACGACGGTACCGAGCATGCGCATGAACTGGCTGCACTGCTGAAAGATACGCCGTGCAAAATTAACCTGATCCCATGGAACCCGTTCCCGGGAGCGCCGTATGGCCGCAGCTCGAACAGCCGTATCGACCGTTTCTCGAAGGTGTTGATGGAGTACGGTTTCACCACCATCGTGCGTAAAACCCGTGGTGATGATATCGATGCCGCATGCGGTCAGCTGGCGGGTGATGTGATTGACCGAACCAAACGTACCCTGCGTAAACGCATGCAGGGCGAGACGATTGCGGTCAAAGCTGTTTGATTATTATGCAATCACGGCGCATTATTGCGCCGTGAAGCATAATCTTACTGAATAATCAGTCAGATTCGTGATGACTGAGTAATAATTACGGTGCGTTTCATACGACTTTCGGGCAGTATGTAACGACGTAACAACAGTTTAGCTTCACGGGCAGGGCGCACTGTCATCTCCGGGCTGACAGTCTTATACTGACTGTTCAAGGTTAACTGACCAGAAGTTTCGCGGTGCGGGTGGCATTGTGACTCACCGGCACCTGAACCCTTATTTTTCACGTACCAGTAGTTGTAGCGAATGAATACTGAAGCCACTCACGACCAACATGAAGCACTCTCCACTGGCGTTCGTCTTCGCAACGCCCGTGAACAACTCGGACTCAGCCAGCAAGCCGTTGCAGAACGCTTGTGCCTGAAGGTTTCCACGGTTCGCGATATTGAAGAAGATAAGGCACCTGCCGATCTGGCTTCAACATTCTTGCGCGGGTATATCCGCTCTTACGCAAAACTGGTGCACATCCCCGAAGACGAATTACTGCCAATGATGGAGAAGCAGGCACCGGTTCGTGCAGCCAAAGTTGCACCGATGCAGAGCTTCTCTTTGGGCAAACGTCGTAAAAAACGTGATGGCTGGCTGATGAGCTTCACCTGGCTGGTGCTGTTTGTGGTGGTCGGCCTGACCGGCGCATGGTGGTGGCAAAACCACAAGGCGCAGCAGGAAGAGATCACCACGATGGCCGATCAATCCTCCGCCGAACTTAACCAGGCCGGAAACGGTAACGCGCAGAGCGTTCCACTGAGCACCGACAGCGCGGCAACGACCAGCGAACCACAAACCGCGACGACCGATACGCCAGCTACCGACGCTGCGCAGACCCCAGCGGCAACGGCTAACACGTCAGCGCCTCAGACGCAGGCTCCAGCGCAGGATCAAAACGCGGTGGTTGCACCTTCTCAGGCTCCTGTGGATACCGCAACGAACGCACCGGCGGCGAACACCGCTGCCTCCCTGCCGACCGATCAGGCCGGTGTCGCAACGCCCGCGGTTGACCCTAACGCGCTGGTGATGAATTTCACTGCAGACTGCTGGTTAGAAGTCACTGACGCAACAGGTAAAAAACTGTTCAGCGGCCTGCAGCGTAAAGATGGCACGTTAAACCTAACCGGTCAGGCACCGTATAAACTTAAAATCGGCGCTCCGGCAGCGGTACAGATCCAGTATCAAGGAAAACCTGTCGATCTGAGCCGCTTTATCAGAACTAACCAGGTTGCACGTCTTACCGTTAATGCCGAACAATCAGCAGCACAGTAACAGACGGGCTACGCGGGAGATTTTTCATGCATAACCAGGCTCCGATTCAACGTAGAAAATCAAAACGGATTTACGTTGGGAATGTGCCAATCGGCGATGGGGCGCCTATCGCCGTCCAGTCGATGACCAATACGCGCACCACGGATGTGGAAGCGACGGTCAACCAAATCAAAGCCTTAGAACGCGTAGGCGCGGACATTGTTCGCGTCTCCGTGCCGACCATGGACGCCGCAGAGGCGTTCAAACTGATCAAACAGCAGGTCAGTGTGCCGCTGGTTGCAGACATCCACTTCGACTACCGCATTGCGCTTAAAGTTGCCGAATACGGCGTCGACTGCCTGCGTATCAACCCAGGCAACATCGGTAACGAAGAGCGTATCCGCATGGTGGTGGACTGCGCACGCGATAAGAACATCCCCATCCGTATCGGCGTGAACGCCGGTTCTCTGGAAAAAGATCTGCAGGAAAAGTACGGCGAACCCACGCCGCAGGCGCTGCTTGAATCCGCGATGCGTCACGTTGATCATCTGGATCGTCTTAACTTCGATCAGTTCAAGGTCAGCGTAAAAGCCTCTGATGTCTTCCTGGCGGTAGAGTCCTATCGTCTGCTGGCGAAGCAGATCGAGCAGCCCCTGCACCTTGGGATCACCGAGGCGGGTGGCCTGCGCAGTGGCTCTGTCAAATCAGCCATCGGCCTGGGTCTGCTGCTCTCGGAAGGGATCGGCGACACCCTGCGCGTTTCGCTGGCGGCCGATCCGGTCGAAGAGATCAAAGTTGGCTTCGACATACTGAAATCACTGCGTATCCGCGCACGTGGGATCAACTTCATTGCCTGTCCAACCTGTTCACGTCAGGAGTTTGACGTCATCGGAACCGTGAATGCCCTGGAGCAACGTCTTGAAGACATCATCACCCCAATGGACGTCTCCATCATCGGTTGTGTGGTGAATGGCCCGGGTGAAGCGCTGGTGTCAACGCTGGGCGTCACCGGCGGTAACAAGAAAAGTGGTCTCTATGAAGATGGCGTTCGTAAAGATCGTCTGGATAATAGTGATATGATCGACCAGCTTGAAGCGCGCATTCGTGCCAAAGCGTCGATGATGGACGAAGCGCAGCGTATCAGCGTTCAGCAGGTTGAAAAATAACGTGATGGGAAGCGAAGTGCTTCCCATGTATGATTGAACCCATTCTTTGGGTTCTTTTTTGTATATAGAAAGAGAATAAACGTGGCAAAAAACATTCAAGCCATCCGCGGCATGAACGATTATCTGCCTGGCGAAACCGCCATCTGGCAGCGCATTGAAGGCACACTGAAACAGGTGCTCGGCAGCTACGGTTACAGCGAAATCCGTTTGCCGATTGTAGAGCAGACCCCGTTATTCAAACGCGCGATCGGCGAAGTGACCGACGTGGTTGAAAAAGAGATGTACACCTTTGAGGACCGCAACGGCGACAGCCTGACGCTGCGTCCTGAAGGTACGGCGGGCTGCGTACGCGCCGGCATCGAACATGGTCTCCTGTACAATCAGGAGCAGCGCCTGTGGTATATCGGCCCGATGTTCCGCCACGAACGTCCGCAGAAAGGTCGTTATCGCCAGTTCAACCAGCTGGGTGTGGAAGTGTTTGGCCTGCAAGGCCCCGACATTGACGCTGAGCTGATCATGCTGACCGCCCGCTGGTGGCGTGCGCTGGGCATCTCCGAGCACGTCTCTCTTGAGCTGAACTCTATCGGCTCTCTGGAAGCGCGTGCTAACTACCGCGATGCGCTGGTGGCGTTCCTTGAAGAGCACAAAGAGAAGCTGGACGAAGACTGCAAACGTCGCATGTACAGCAACCCGCTGCGCGTGCTTGATTCCAAAAATCCGGACGTGCAGGCGCTGCTGAACGATGCGCCTGCATTAGGCGATTATCTGGACGACGAGTCTCGCGAACACTTTGCTGGTCTTTGCAAACTGCTCGAAGCAGCAGGCATTGCCTATACCGTTAATCAGCGCCTGGTGCGCGGTCTGGACTACTATAACCGTACCGTGTTTGAGTGGGTTACCACCAGCCTCGGTTCGCAGGGCACCGTGTGTGCTGGCGGCCGTTATGACGGTCTGGTTGAGCAGCTTGGCGGCCGTGCCGCGCCTGCGGTTGGCTTCGCAATGGGCCTTGAGCGACTTGTTTTGCTGGTTCAGGCAGTTAATCCGGAATTTAAAGCAGATTCCGTTGTCGATATATACCTGGTGGCCTCAGGCGCGGAAACGCAGTCTGCGGCGATGCAGCTTGCTGAACGCGTGCGCGATGCACTGCCGGAGGTTAAGCTGATGACCAACCATGGCGGCGGCAACTTCAAAAAACAGTTTGCTCGTGCCGATAAGTGGGGCGCAAGTATTGCACTGGTGCTGGGTGAGTCCGAAGTGGCCAACGGCGAAGTGGTAGTGAAAGACCTGCGCTCTGGTGAGCAGACAACGGTAACGCAGGACGGCGTTGCGACGCACTTGCGCACTCTATTGGGCTAAGGAGAAGGACTGCGTGGAAATTTACGAGAACGAACACGACCAGGTCGACGCGATCAAACGCTTCTTTGCTGAAAACGGCAAAGCGCTGGTTGTTGGGGTTATTTTAGGTGTAGGTGCATTGATTGGCTGGCGCTACTGGAACAATCATCAGGCGGATTCCGCGCGCGGCGCGTCTCTGTCCTATGAAAATACCGTGAGCGCCATTCGTGCCGATCAGCCGCAAACGCTGACGGCAGCAGAGAAATTTGCCGCTGACAACAAAAACACCTACGGTGCGCTGGCCGCGCTGGAAGTGGCTCAGCAGTACATTGATAAGAACGAACTGGATAAAGCGGCTGCCCAGCTGTCGCAGGGGCTTGCGGCCGCCAGCGATGACAACCTGAAAGCGGTTATCAATCTGCGCCTGGCCCGTATCCAGGTTCAGCAGAAAAAAGCTGATGAAGCGCTGAAAACGCTCGATACCATCAAAGGCGAAGGTTTTGCTGCCATCGTTGCCGATCTGCGCGGTGAAGCACTGCTGAGCAAAGGTGATAAAGCGGGCGCGCGTAAAGCGTGGCAAGCTGGTGTAGATAGCAATGCATCCCCTGCGCTGAGCGAAATGATGCAGATGAAAATAAATAATTTGTCCGTCTGAGAGGGACCCGATGCAATTGCGTAAATTACTTCTGCCAGGACTGCTTTCTGTTACGTTATTGAGTGGCTGTTCACTGTTCAGTGGCGAAGAAGACGTTGTGAAAATGTCCCCGCTGCCGACGGTTGAAAACCAGTTTACCCCGTCAACCGCGTGGAGTACTTCCGTGGGCGATGGAATTGGTGATTTCTATTCCAACCTGCACCCGGCTTTTGCTGACAGCGTTATCTATGCGGCTGACCGTAAAGGTACCGTAAAAGCGCTTAACGCCGATGACGGAAAAGAAGTGTGGTCCGTTAACCTGGCGGAAAAAGACGGCTGGTTCTCCCGTAAACCTGCACTGCTGTCTGGCGGCCTGACCGTTGCCGGCGGTCACGTATATGTGGGAAGCGAAAAAGCACAGGTCTATGCCCTGAACACCAGCGACGGTTCTGTTGCCTGGCAAACCACGGTTGCCGGTGAGTCTCTGTCTCGTCCGGTGGTGAGCGACGGCCTTGTGCTGATCCACACCAGCAACGGCCAGCTGCAGGCGCTGAACGAAGCCGATGGTCTGGTGAAGTGGACCGTCAACCTGGATATGCCATCACTCTCCCTGCGCGGCGAATCTGCCCCGGCGACAGCCTTTGGTGCTGCCATTGTGGGTGGTGATAACGGTCGCGTGAGCGCAGTACTGATGCAGCAAGGTCAGATGATCTGGCAGCAGCGTATCTCTCAGGCGACGGGGTCAACTGAAATCGACCGTCTGAACGACGTCGACACGACGCCTGTTATTGTCAACGGTGTGGTTTATGCGCTGGCGTACAACGGCAACCTGACCGCGCTCGATCTGCGCAGTGGCCAGATCATGTGGAAACGTGAACTGGGCTCAGTGAATGATTTCATTGTTGATGGTAACCGCATCTATATGGTTGACCAGAACGACCGTCTGCTGGCGCTGAGCACCGATGGCGGCGTGACGCTGTGGACGCAAAGCGATCTGCTGCACCGTCTGCTGACCGCACCGGCGCTGTACAACGGTAGCCTGGTGGTGGGTGATAGCGAAGGCTACATGCACTGGATCGATCCGGAGACGGGCCGCTTTACTGCGCAGCAAAAAGTCGACAGCTCTGGCTTCCTCACCGACCCGGTTGTGGCTGACGGCAAACTGCTGATTCAGGCAAAAGACGGCACGCTGTACGCGATCACGCGTTAATTACCCGGCGGTTGTAGTATACTAAACGGCTCCTGTTCACTCAGGAGCCGTTTTGACATTTTTAAAAACGCTGCGAAAGCGACGTTATTTTGAATTTTATGAGGCTTCAAACATGGTACCTGTGGTCGCGCTTGTCGGGCGCCCTAACGTTGGAAAATCCACTCTTTTTAACCGTTTAACACGCACCCGTGATGCGCTGGTTGCGGATTTCCCGGGGCTGACGCGTGACCGTAAGTACGGTCGTGCAGAGGTGGAAGGACGCGAGTTCATCTGTATCGATACCGGTGGTATCGACGGGACAGAAGACGGCGTTGAAACCCGCATGGCGGAGCAGTCTCTGCTGGCAATCGAAGAGGCAGACGTGGTGCTGTTTATGGTGGATGCCCGTGCTGGCCTGATGCCTGCGGATTCCGCCATTGCTAAACATCTGCGTTCGCGTGAAAAACCGACCTTCCTGGTGGCGAACAAAACTGATGGTATCGATGCCGATCAGGCGATCGCCGATTTCTGGTCTTTAGGTCTGGGTGATATCTACCCGATCGCCGCATCGCATGGCCGCGGCGTGACCAGCCTGCTGGAAACCGTTCTGCTGCCGTGGGTTGACGAAGTGAACCCGCCGGAAGAGGTGGACGAAGACGCGGCATACTGGGCGCAGTTCGAAGACGGTGAAGAAGGCGAAGAAGAAGAGCCTGAAGAGACATTCAACCCGCAGGATCTGCCGATTAAGCTGGCCATTGTGGGGCGTCCAAACGTAGGTAAGTCTACGCTCACTAACCGTATTCTGGGCGAAGAGCGTGTGGTGGTATACGACATGCCGGGCACCACCCGCGACAGCATCTACATCCCGATGGAGCGTGATGAGCGTGAGTATGTACTCATCGACACCGCGGGCGTGCGTAAGCGCGGAAAAATCACCGATGTGGTGGAGAAATTCTCCGTCATTAAAACCCTTCAGGCGATTGAAGATGCCAACGTTGTGCTGCTGGTTATCGACGCGCGTGAAGGTATATCCGATCAGGACTTGTCGCTGCTCGGCTTTATCCTCAATAGTGGGCGCTCACTGGTTATCGTGGTGAACAAATGGGATGGCCTGAGCAATGAAGTTCGTGAGCAGGTGAAAGAGACGCTGGACTTCCGTCTGGGCTTCATCGATTTTGCTCGCGTGCACTTTATCTCTGCGCTGCACGGCAGCGGTGTGGGTAACCTGTTCGACTCCGTGCGTGAAGCGTATGATAGCTCCACCCGTCGTCAGAGCACCGCTATGCTGACCCGCATCATGAACATGGCAGCAGAAGACCATCAGCCGCCGCTGGTACGTGGCCGTCGCGTGAAGCTCAAATACGCCCACGCCGGTGGTTATAACCCGCCAATCGTGGTGATTCACGGCAACCAGGTGAAAGACCTGCCGGATTCCTACAAGCGTTATCTGATGAACTACTTCCGTAAATCGCTGGACGTGATGGGCACCCCTATCCGTATCCAGTTCAAGGAAGGGGATAACCCGTTTGCTAACAAGCGCAACACCCTTACGCCAAACCAGATGCGTAAGCGTAAGCGTTTGATTAAGCACATTAAGAAAAGCAAATAAACTTTGCCTGTCTCACGAAAACCCGCGCCTGTCGCGGGTTTTTTTCGCCCATACAAAACGCCTGCCTTCCTTGTGTGAAGTCAATCACTATTCGCTTTTAACCATGTTTAAATCTAAGAAAGTAGACAATCGTCGAATTTTCATCTTAAAGTCCAGGGTCTGGTACTAGACAAAACTAGCGCCTGGTTATCAAATGGTTAACTCATTTTTCGCCGCATGTAAAAAATCGGTCAGATACGTAACTGGCCGGCGTACGCGCGGTGCTTTCAGCACAACGACATACCTTTCGGGAGAATTATGCAATCCTCTGTTAATCAAAAAGAAAGCCGAACGTTCTTCGGCCATCCTTATCCGCTCGGTTCGCTGTTCTTTACCGAGATGTGGGAGCGTTTCTCGTTTTACGGCATTCGTCCGTTACTGATCCTCTTTATGGCCGCCACTGTCTATGACGGCGGCATGGGGCTGGCGCGTGAAAACGCCTCGGCGATTGTCGGTATCTTCGCCGGTACCATGTACCTGGCCGCGCTGCCGGGTGGCTGGCTGGCCGATAACTGGCTCGGCCAGCAGCGAGCCGTATGGTACGGTTCGATTCTGATTGCGCTCGGCCACCTGTCGATTGCGCTCTCGGCGGTGATGGGGAACAACCTGTTCTTTATCGGCCTGATGTTTATTGTGCTGGGATCGGGCCTGTTCAAGACCTGTATCTCCGTGATGGTCGGCACCCTGTATAAAAAAGGCGATGCGCGTCGTGACGGCGGATTCTCGCTGTTCTATATGGGCATCAACATGGGCTCGTTCATTGCGCCGCTGATTTCCGGCTGGTTGATTAAAACCCACGGCTGGCACTGGGGCTTTGGTATTGGCGGCATCGGGATGCTGGTGGCGCTGATTATCTTCCGCGTGTTTGCTGTCCCGTCCATGAAGCGCTACGACAGCGAAGTGGGCCTCGATTCCACCTGGAACAGCCCGGTGGTCAAACGCAACGGCGTGGGCCCGTGGCTGCTGGCGCTGGCGGTTGGGGTGGCGGTTTTCGTCACGCTGATCGCCCAGGGGGTCATTGTGATTAACCCGGTCGCGGTGGCCAGTATGCTGGTCTATGTGATTGCGGCATCCGTTGCGCTCTACTTCATTTATCTGTTCATCTTCGCGGGTCTGACCCGTAAAGAGCGCGCCAGACTGCTGGTCTGCTTTATCCTGCTGGTTTCCGCTGCGTTCTTCTGGTCCGCGTTTGAACAGAAACCGACTTCCTTTAACCTGTTTGCCAACGACTACACCAATCGCATGATCGGTGATTTCGAAATTCCGGCAGTATGGTTCCAGTCGATCAACGCCCTGTTCATCATTCTGCTGGCACCGGTATTCAGCTGGGCGTGGCCGAAGCTTGCCACCATGAACATTCGCCCGAGCAGTATCACCAAGTTTGTTATTGGTATTCTCTGTGCGGCGGCGGGCTTTGGCCTGATGATGCTGGCGGCGCAGAATGTGCTGGGCAACGGCGGGGCAGGCGTTTCGCCGTTCTGGCTGGTAGGCAGTATTTTGATGCTGACGCTGGGTGAGTTATGTCTGAGCCCGATTGGTCTGGCTACCATGACCCTGTTGGCACCAGAAAGAATGCGCGGTCAGATGATGGGGCTGTGGTTCTGCGCAAGTGCGTTGGGTAACCTGGCTGCCGGTCTGATTGGCGGCCACGTGAAGGCAGACCAGCTGGATATGTTGCCGGATCTCTTCGCGCGTTGCTCCATCGCGCTGCTGATTTGTGCTGCGGTACTGATCGTTCTCATTGTGCCGGTTCGTCGCATGCTGGAAAATGCCCGGACGAAACCTGCCACTGAGGCGGTATAATCGATCCGCCGGGGCGACCGCTTCGCCCCGGCAACCTGCTTAAGGAGTTACTATGTCGATCGCCTGTCCAACCTGCCATGCCGAGCTGGAGCCGCAAAACGGCGTGGCTTACTGCGAACACTGTCACAAAGATATTGCGCTCGAAGCCCGCTGCCCGGAGTGCCATCAGCCACTCCAGGTATTAAAGGCCTGCGGTGCGGTGGACTATTTCTGCCAGAACGGCCACGGCCTGATCTCTAAAAAACGCGTGGAGTTCGTCCCTGTCGGGGCTTAATCACACACGCAGCCTTCGCCTTTCTTCCAGAGTTCAACCAGCGATTCGGGCGCTTCCTGCTCCGGTACCAGCACAATAATATCGGTATACTGCGCTTCGTTGTGCCGGGTCCAGAAGATCTGGATACGAAAATAACGCTGGTCACCGCTGCCTGGTGACGACGTCTGACCAGGCGGTTGCCCACGCGGAATGGCTTGCTCCAGAATACTTACCACGCGCTGACGCTGCGCCTCATTGAGAGATGAGAGCGTGATGGTACGCTGGCCGCTCAGCCTGGGAATAAAAGCGACGCCGCCTTCCCGGGCCAGCTCAACCACGGCGTCATCCGTCAGTTCCGGAACCTGCATTTACAGCACTCCCACCTGTTCCCAGGCTTGTCTTATCGCCGCCCCGACGTCGCTGCCCGAGCGCTTTTCGCCGTGGGCTATCGTCAGTTTTGCGAAGGCATCAAAATCCGCATCTTGTGGCAGATTGCGATCGCAAACTGTGTCGTACCAGGCATAACCCGCTTTTTCCCAGGCATAGCCGCCGATTGCCGTTGCGGCCAGATAAAACGCCCGGTTGGGAATGCCTGAGTTCAGGTGGACGCCGCCGTTATCTTCACGCGTTTTGATGAAATCCTTCATGTGCGCCGGTTGCGGATCTTTACCGAGCAGAGGATCATCATAGGCGGTGCCCGGCTCCGACATGGAGCGCAGCCCTTTGCCGTTAATCCCTTTCGCCAGCAGACCTTCGCCAATCAGCCAGTCGGCCTGGTCGGCGGTTTGCTTCAGGTGATACTGTTTAACCAGCGAGCCAAACACGTCCGACAGGGACTCATTCAGCGCACCCGATTGTTCAAAATAGATCAGCCCGGCTTCGGTCTCGGTAACGCCATGGCTGAGTTCGTGCGCCACAACGTCGATGGCAATGGTAAAACGGTTAAATATTTCCCCGTCGCCATCGCCAAAGACCATCTGCTGACCGTTCCAGAAGGCGTTCTGGTATTCCCGGCCATAATGCACGGTGCCGGTGAGGATCAGCCCTTTATTATCGAGCGAGTCACGCTGGTATTCATTCCAGAAGAAATCGTGGGTGATGCCTAAATAGTCATAGGCTTCATCGACGGCCACATCCCCATTGGACGGCTGGCCTTCATAGCGCACCTGCGTGCCTGGCAGCTCCTGGGTCTGTTTCGCATCGTAGATATCACGCTCCAGTTGTCCGGCTTTGCTCACGTGCGGCGCGGCAGGTTTGCCAGGCATGTGGGCCATCAGCGTCTGAACATGGGTTAAAGTCTGGCGGGCGCAGCGCTGCTGCGGCTCTGAACCGCTTTCGATAATACGACGAAGAATATAGGGGGGGATCACGCTGTGAAGATGGGACATGCTGCTCTCCTTATTAAAAAAGGGAATAGCAGCAGTATAGTTTCTAACCGGCGAAGAATTATCCGTTTTTTCGCTGACGCGTCTTTTTAACAGGGGTAATGGCTTTCACTTCGCTTTCCACCCAGCCGTCCGACAGACGGGTGGTCAGCACGTCTCCGGCTTTCACCTGTATGGTTTGCTTCAGCACTTTGCCGTCAGTGGCGGTGGTAACGCTATAGCCGCGTGCCAGGGTAGAAAGTGGGCTAACCGCTTCAAGATGGGTCACCGCATTGCCAAAGCGTTCGCGGGTGGTGCTAAGTCGTGCCCGGACAGTTTCTGCCAGACGATACTCCAGCTGCTGAATGCGCGTTTGTGCGCGGTAAATTTTCGGCTGCGGGTTTTGCTGATTCAGGCGCTGCGTCACGCGCTGCTGACGCGACATAGCGCGCTTGAGCTGATTATCCAGCGCGAAGTTCATCCGCTGGCGCAGACGCTCCAGCACGGTTTGCTGACGCGCAAGGCGAAGCTGTGGATGCTGCTGCTGCAGGCGGTGATGAAGCTGGGTAAAGCGGCGGGTACGGTTAGCGAGGAAGTAGTCCATCGCCATCTCCAGGCGCTGCTGGCCGTTCTGGATCTGACGCAGCAGCTCCAGCTGATTGCGGCTCACCACTTCTGCCGCAGCAGACGGCGTAGGCGCGCGTAAATCCGCAACGAAATCGGCTATCGTCACATCCGTTTCATGCCCGACCGCACTCACGATGGGAATAGCGCTCGCAAAAATCGCCCGTGCCACGCGCTCGTCGTTGAAGCTCCACAAATCTTCCAGCGAGCCGCCGCCACGCCCAACGATTAATACGTCGCACTCCTGACGCGCGTTCGCCAGCTCAATGGCACGCACAATCTGGCCTGGCGCATCGTCACCCTGAACAGCGGTCGGGTAGATGATAACGGGCAGGGAAGGATCGCGACGCTTGAGGACGTGCAAAATATCGTGCAGTGCGGCACCGGTTTTCGAAGTGATTACCCCAACGCAGTGGGCTGGTGAGGGCAGGGGCTTTTTATACTGCTGGTCGAACAACCCCTCTTGCGAAAGCGCAGCCTTAAGCTGTTCATACTTCTGCTGGAGTAAGCCTTCGCCCGCAGGTTGCAT
Source organism: Enterobacter sp. Lyrl_3 (assembly GCF_051948675.1). Lineage (NCBI taxonomy): Bacteria > Pseudomonadati > Pseudomonadota > Gammaproteobacteria > Enterobacterales > Enterobacteriaceae > Enterobacter > Enterobacter sp. Lyrl_3. The sequence continues at coordinate 988,119 of NZ_JAYJLI010000001.1, read as the reverse complement.
GCTCTCGACGATGATCTGGTAGTCGCCGCGCGGTTCATACAGCGTAATATTGGCGCGCACCAGCACCTGCTGGCCATGCTGAGGACGAAACGTCACGCGGCGGTTGCTGTTGCGGAACATGGCGCAGCGCACCTGGGCGGTGTCGTCTTTTAAAGTAAAGTACCAGTGGCCGGAAGCGGGCTGCGTGAAGTTAGAGATCTCACCGCTGATCCAGACCTGCCCCATTTCCTGCTCAAGCAGCAAACGCACCGTCTGATTCAGGCGGCTGACAGTATAAATTGAGGGGGATTGAGAGGATAACATGTGAGCGGGATCAAATTCTAAATCAGCAAGTTATTCAGTCGATAGTAACCTGCTGAGAGGGGAGTGCAAGGTTTTTTTATAAAAAAGTGTGGATGCAATCGGTTACGCTCTGTATAATGCCACGGCAATATTTAACCACCCAGGTCAGAGATATTGCCCATGCTACGTATCGCTAAAGAAGCACTGACGTTTGATGACGTCCTCCTCGTTCCCGCTCACTCCACCGTTCTGCCGAATACTGCCGATCTCAGCACGCAGTTGACGAAAACCATTCGCCTGAACATTCCTATGCTCTCTGCGGCAATGGACACCGTGACTGAAGCGCGCCTGGCTATTGCCCTGGCACAGGAAGGTGGCATTGGCTTTATTCACAAAAACATGTCTATCGAGCGTCAGGCGGAAGAAGTTCGCCGCGTGAAGAAGCATGAATCCGGCATCGTATCCGATCCACAGACCGTTCTGCCAACCACCACCCTGCACGAAGTGAAAGCCCTGACCGAACGTAACGGCTTTGCCGGTTACCCGGTGGTGACCGAAGAGAACGAGCTGGTGGGTATCATCACCGGCCGTGACGTGCGTTTCGTGACCGACCTGAACCAGCCGGTTAGCGTATATATGACACCAAAAGAGCGTCTGGTGACCGTGCGTGAAGGTGAAGCGCGTGATGTCGTCTTCGCAAAAATGCACGAAAAACGCGTTGAGAAAGCGCTGGTTGTGGATGCGAACTTCCACCTGCGCGGTATGATCACCGTTAAAGACTTCCAGAAAGCAGAACGTAAACCTAACGCCTGTAAAGACGAGCATGGCCGTCTGCGCGTTGGCGCTGCGGTTGGCGCAGGTGCCGGTAACGAAGAGCGTGTTGATGCGCTGGTTGCCGCAGGCGTTGACGTGCTGCTGATTGACTCCTCCCACGGCCACTCCGAAGGCGTTCTGCAGCGTATTCGCGACACCCGTGCGAAATATCCTGATCTGCAGATCATCGGCGGTAACGTGGCGACGGGCGCAGGTGCTCGCGCGCTGGCTGACGCAGGTTGCAGCGCGGTGAAAGTGGGTATCGGCCCTGGCTCCATCTGTACAACCCGTATCGTGACCGGTGTAGGTGTTCCACAGATCACTGCGGTTTCTGACGCGGTTGAAGCGCTGGAAGGCACCGGTATTCCGGTCATCGCAGACGGCGGTATCCGCTTCTCTGGCGACATCGCTAAAGCGATCGCCGCAGGTGCTTCCGCGGTGATGGTTGGCTCCATGCTGGCAGGGACTGAAGAATCCCCGGGTGAAATCGAACTCTACCAGGGCCGTTCTTACAAATCTTACCGTGGTATGGGCTCTCTGGGCGCGATGTCTAAAGGTTCTTCTGACCGTTACTTCCAGACCGATAACGCCGCTGACAAACTGGTGCCGGAAGGTATCGAAGGGCGCGTTGCCTACAAAGGCCGTCTGAAAGAGATCATTCACCAGCAGATGGGCGGCCTGCGCTCCTGTATGGGTCTGACCGGCTGTGGTACCATTGACCTGCTGCGTACTAAAGCGGAATTCGTACGCATCAGCGGTGCGGGTATCCAGGAGAGCCACGTTCACGACGTGACGATCACCAAAGAGTCCCCGAACTACCGTCTGGGCTCCTGATAAGTTTCCGCGCCCGGCTCATGCCGGGCGCTCTGTTTTTGTTTCACTTGCCTCGGAATTAGCGTCAATGACGGAAAACATTCATAAACATCGCATTCTCATCCTGGACTTTGGTTCTCAGTACACTCAGCTGGTGGCGCGTCGCGTGCGTGAACTGGGCGTTTACTGTGAACTGTGGGCGTGGGATGTCACGGAAGCACAGATTCGCGAATTCAATCCTAGCGGCATTATCCTGTCCGGCGGCCCGGAAAGCACCACCGAAGAGAACAGCCCGCGCGCACCGCAGTACGTGTTCGAAGCGGGTGTGCCGGTATTCGGCGTCTGCTACGGTATGCAGACCATGGCAATGCAGCTGGGCGGCCATGTAGAAGGCTCTAACGAGCGTGAGTTTGGCTACGCACAGGTTGAAGTGGTGAACGACAGCGCGCTGGTGCGCGGTATCGAAGACTCTCTGACCGCAGACGGCAAACCGCTGTTGGACGTGTGGATGAGCCACGGCGATAAAGTGACCGCTATCCCGTCCGACTTCGTGACCGTTGCCAGCACCGAAAGCTGCCCGTTCGCGATTATGGCGAACGAAGAGAAACGCTTCTACGGCGTGCAGTTCCACCCGGAAGTGACCCACACCCGTCAGGGTATGCGCATGCTGGAGCGCTTCGTGCGCGATATCTGCCAGTGTGAAGCCCTGTGGACCCCGGCTAAAATCATCGACGACGCCGTTGAGCGTATCCGTCAGCAGGTTGGCGATGACAAAGTTATTCTCGGCCTGTCCGGTGGCGTTGACTCCTCCGTAACCGCGATGCTGCTGCACCGCGCTATCGGTAAAAACCTGACCTGCGTATTCGTGGACAACGGTCTGCTGCGTCTGAATGAAGCCCAGCAGGTCATGGACATGTTTGGTGACCACTTCGGTCTGAACATCGTTCACGTGGAAGGCGAACAGCGCTTCCTGGACGCGCTGGCCGGTGTCAACGATCCGGAAGCCAAACGTAAGATCATCGGCCGCGTCTTCGTGGAAGTGTTCGACGAAGAAGCGCTGAAGCTGGAAGACGTGAAGTGGCTGGCACAGGGCACAATCTACCCTGACGTGATCGAGTCTGCGGCATCCGCAACCGGTAAAGCACACGTCATCAAATCTCACCACAACGTTGGCGGCCTGCCGAAAGAGATGAAGATGGGTCTGGTTGAACCGCTGCGTGAGCTGTTCAAAGACGAAGTGCGTAAGATCGGTCTGGAACTGGGTCTGCCGTACGATATGCTCTACCGTCACCCGTTCCCGGGTCCGGGTCTGGGCGTGCGTGTGCTGGGCGAAGTGAAGAAAGAGTACTGCGACCTGCTGCGTCGCGCGGATGCTATCTTCATCGAAGAGCTGCACAAAGCTGACCTGTATAACAAAGTGAGCCAGGCGTTCACCGTGTTCCTGCCAGTTCGCTCCGTCGGCGTTATGGGCGATGGCCGTAAGTACGACTGGGTTGTTTCCCTGCGTGCGGTGGAAACCATCGACTTCATGACCGCGCACTGGGCGCACCTGCCGTATGACTTCTTAGGCCGCGTGTCTAACCGCATCATCAACGAAGTGAACGGTATTTCCCGCGTGGTGTATGACATCAGCGGTAAGCCGCCGGCTACGATTGAGTGGGAATAATCCCCCTCTGAGTTAACACCAAAACCCTCTGCCTGCGCAGGGGGTTTTTTATTTCCTTACTTCCCTTCACCCAACCTATACGCCAGCGCCACCACCAGCGACTGCACCAGGCACAGCGTTGCCGATTGAGATCGAAACGCATCCACCTGCGCCTCTTTCACCACAAAGCAGAGATCGCTAAACGTCGCCAGCGGGCTAATCTGGCTGTCCGTAATCACAATCTGCCGCGCGCCGACGCTGGCGGCGGTTTCGCTGACCATCACCGTCTCTTCCGCGTATGGGGAGAAGCTGATCGACACCACAATGTCGCGCGCCTTAATGCGGCTGATCTGCTCGCGCAGCATGCCGCCCATGCCGTCGAGCAGAATCGGGCGGCACTCCAGGTGGCTTAAAGCATAGGTGAGATAAGCAGCGACGCTAAAGGAGCGGCGCAGTCCGGCGATGTAGATGGTGTCCGCGTCGGCCAGAAGCTGTACGGCGCGCTCCAGCATCTCCGGTTCGGCGCGGGCGGCCAGCTGCTGCAGCGCCTGCGCGTTCGAGCGGGCAAACTCCTGCAGGATATCGAGCGGCGTTTCCGGCACGGCTTCGCTCTCCATTTCGCGGAACAGCCGCGCGCGATCGCTGTAGCTGGCGGTCTCCTCCACCAGGTTCATACGAAACAGCTGTTTCATCTCGTTGAAGCCGGTGAAGTCAAAGGCATTGGCAAAACGGATCAGCGTCGAGGGCGGCACATCGGCACGCTCGGCAATGACCGCAACCGTATCAAACGCCACACTGTTCGTATTATCCAGCACATAGCGGGAGACCTGCTGCAGCCTCTTGCTCAGGCTATCGTAGCGATCGCGGATTTGCTGCTGCAGTTCGTTCAGGCTGGTTGCTGTCGTCATGTTATCCCCCAAATACAGTCTTATGATTCTAAACGCAAAACCGCGTCTTTTAAATGTTGGCCATCCATCTGGCAGCAAAAATGAAACAGAAACTTCACACATTTCATCGCCTGAAAATCCTTAATAGCGCACGCTGCGTCAGTGTTGTTGGCTGTTAACATAAAAATCCATCCTTGATCACAATAATCATCATTTATTTTATTTCAACTTAAAATGGAATATTTGTTTCATATATAGTGTTCAGTACACAGTGTTCAGGTAACAGTCACGTATCAACAGCGAGAGGTTAAGGATGGAGACGGTAGCGAATTTTATTCACGGCGAATGTGTCACCGGTTCAGGCCAGCGCGTTCAGGCGATCTTCAACCCGGCCACCGGCGAGCAGATCCGTCAGGTGGTGATGAGTACGGCACAGGAAACGGAGCAGGCGATTGCCGCCGCGCAGCAGGCGTTTCCGGCGTGGGCGCGTCATTCTCCGCTTAAGCGCGCGCGTGTGATGTTCCGCTTCAAAGCGCTGCTGGAAGAGAATATGGAACGTCTGGCCCGTCTTATCAGCGAAGAGCACGGCAAGGTCTTCTCCGACGCGGTAGGCGAGCTGACCCGTGGCCTGGAAGTGGTGGAGTTCGCCTGTGGCATTCCGCATCTGCAAAAGGGTGAACACTCTGCCAACGTGGGCACCGGTGTGGACAGCCACTCGCTGATGCAGCCGCTCGGCGTCTGCGCCGGGATCACGCCGTTTAACTTCCCGGCGATGGTTCCGATGTGGATGTTCCCGATTGCGCTGGCGACCGGCAATACCTTCGTGCTGAAACCATCAGAAAAAGATCCCTCTCTGGCGCTCGCGCTGGCAAAACTGCTGAAAGAGGCCGGCCTGCCGGACGGCGTGTTTAACGTGGTGCAGGGGGATAAAGAATCCGTTGATGTGCTATTGACCGACCCGCGCGTGCAGGCCGTGAGCTTTGTTGGCTCTACGCCGATTGCGGAATACATCTACCAGACAGCGTCCGCCCACGGCAAACGCTGTCAGGCGCTGGGTGGGGCGAAAAACCACTGCATTTTAATGCCGGATGCCGACATGGAGATGGCAACCAACGCCATTATGGGCGCGGCCTACGGCGCGGCGGGGGAACGCTGTATGGCGCTTTCAGTTGTACTGGCGGTGGGCGATAAAACCGCCGATGACCTCTGCGCCCGTCTGGAAAAACAGATTGCCGCGCTGCGCGTTGGGCCAGGGCTGGACCAGACGCCAGAAAACGAAATGGGGCCGCTTATCTCCTCCGCGCACCGCAGCAAGGTGCTGGGCTACATCGACAGCGGGGAAGCGCAGGGGGCGAATCTGCGCGTGGACGGCCGCAGCTTTAGCGTGCAGGGTCACGAGAAGGGCTATTTTGTCGGGCCGACGCTGTTCGATAACGTCACCCCGGAGATGACGATCTATAAGGAAGAAATTTTCGGCCCGGTGCTTTCTGTGGTACGCGTAGCAGATTACGCCAGCGCGGTGGATCTGATTAACCGCCATGAATATGGTAATGGTTCAGCCATTTTCACCCGCGACGGCGGCTGCGCGCGCCGCTTCTGCGAAGAGGTGCAGGCGGGCATGGTAGGGGTTAACGTGCCGATCCCGGTGCCGATGGCGTTCCACAGTTTCGGCGGCTGGAAGCGCTCGATTTTTGGCGCACTCAACGTGCACGGTAACGACGGCGTGCGTTTCTACACCCGAATGAAAACCGTCACCGCACGCTGGCCGGAAATGCAGCAGGAGACAGGCGCTGCGTTCTCCATGCCGACGCTGGGCTGACAGGAGGTTTTATGCAAACCGAACGTATGACCATGGCCCAGGCGCTGGTCCGGTTCCTTAATCAACAGTACGTCAGCATTGATGGCATTGAAACACCCTTCGTGGAGGGCGTGGCGACCATTTTTGGTCATGGCAACGTGCTGGGCATCGGCCAGGCGCTGGAACAGGATCCGGGCCATCTGCAGGTAATGCAGGGCTGTAATGAGCAGGGCATCGCCCACATGGCGACGGGATTCGCCAAACAGCATCGCCGTCAGCGCATTTTCGCCGTGACTTCTTCCGTCGGGCCGGGAGCCGCCAATATGATCACCGCGGCGGCAACCGCCACGGCGAACCGTATTCCGCTGCTGCTGCTGCCGGGGGATATCTACGCCAGCCGCCAGCCGGACCCGGTGTTGCAGCAGATCGAGCAGTATCACGATCTCAGCATCAGCACCAACGACTGCTTCCGCCCGGTCTCCCGCTACTGGGACCGCATCAATCGCCCGGAGCAGTTAATGAGCGCCATGTTAAACGCGATGCGAACGCTCACTGACCCCGCAGATACCGGTGCGGTAACCCTTTGCCTGCCGCAGGACGTGCAGGGCGAAGCCTGGGATTACCCGCTGAGCTTCTTCGCGCGTCGCGTGCATCACATCGAGCGTCGACCGCCAGATCCGCAGCGTCTGGCGCAGGCGCAGGCGTTGATTGCGCGCAAACGCCGTCCGCTGGTGGTGTGCGGCGGCGGCGTACGCTACTCCGGCGCGCATGAGGCGTTGCGCGAATTTGTCGAGACGCTGCATCTGCCGTTTGCCGAAACCCAGGCCGGAAAAGGGGCGCTGGTAAGTGACCACCCACTTAATATGGGCGGGGTGGGCGTGACGGGCGGAATGGCCGCCAACCAGCTTGCGCCGCAGGCCGACTTAGTGATTGGCGTGGGGACACGTCTTACCGATTTTACCACCGGCTCCAAGGCGCTCTTTTCCCACCCGGACGTCGAGTTTCTGCTGCTCAACGTGGCCGAGTTTGACGCCCTGAAGCTTGACGCCACCGCGCTGATTGCCGATGCCCGGACCGGACTGCAGGCCTTAACCCACTCGCTCAGGGAGTATCGCAGCGGCTGGGGAGAGGAGATTGCGCAGGCGAAAGCCGCCTGGCATGACGAGTGCCGCCGTCTCTGGGATCGCCAGTGGCGCCCGGACGAGGCACCGGAAGTGGCGGGCCATCTTGATGCCCAGCTGACGGAATATGGCGAGACGCTCAACACCTGCCTGACCCAGACGCGGGTACTGGGGCTGATTAATCAGCATGTTGAAGATAACGCCATCGTGGTTGGCGCAGCCGGTTCGCTGCCGGGAGATTTACAGCGCCTCTGGCAGGTCAAAATGCCTGATACCTATCATCTGGAGTACGGTTACTCCTGCATGGGTTACGAGATTGCGGCGGCGCTTGGCGCGAAGCTTGCCCGACCCGGGCAACCGGTTTACGCCATGGTGGGGGATGGCTCTTACATGATGTTGCACTCCGAGTTGCAAACCGCGGTGCAGGAGGGCATTAAAATCACCGTTCTGCTGTTTGATAACGCCAGCTTTGGCTGCATTAATAACCTGCAGATGGGACATGGAATGGGAAGCTTTGGCACGGAAAATCGCCACCGTAACCCGCAGACCGGGCAGCTTGACGGGCCGCTGGTGAAGGTCGATTTCGCGCAAAACGCGGAAAGCTACGGCTGTCGCGCGTGGCGGGTACATGATGAGCAAAGCCTGCTGGCGGCGCTGGAGGCGTCCCGCGCCCATCCAGGCCCGACGCTGCTGGACATCAAAGTGCTGCCGAAGACCATGACCCACGATTACGCCTCCTGGTGGCGAACCGGCGATGCGCAGGTAGCAGCGTCTACTGCCGTGCGCGAAGCCGCGGCGCAGACGCAGGCGCAGGTGAAAAAAGCTCGTCAGTATTAAGATTTCCCGCCTTAACGAAATTTTCATTTCATTTTTCTTTTTCCCCTCACCCTAACCCTCTCCCACTGGGAGAGGGGATAGTTCGATGCGGTTTTCCCTCCCTCTCCCTGAGGGAGAGGGCCGGGGTGAGGGGAAGATGTCCTCCCTCCCATGTTGTGAGATTGATAACAAAATTTATCTCATTCATCTCAAAAGTGTTAACCCACACTCAAAAACATAATTTTCACTATTTATAAAAATGAAATAAATGTTTTATTTAAAGGGTCGTTAGTTCACAGCATTCACCAACACCGGGAGCCGTTATGTTTAACATTGCTTTACTGGGCGCTGGCCGAATTGGCCAGGTACATGCAGCTAACATCGCCAGCCACAGCGCGACCACACTCTGGTCCGTGGTTGACCCGAATCAGGAATTTGCCACCCGTCTCGCCACGCAGTATCAGGCCCGCCAGCAGAGCCTGATTGAGGCGATGACCGACCCTGACGTTCATGCCGTGCTGATCGCCTCGGCGACCGATACCCATGCGGACCTGATTGAAATGGCCGCCCGTCATGGCAAAGCCATCTTCTGTGAAAAACCGGTACACCTCGACCTCGCCCGCGTGCGTGACTGCCTGAAAGTAGTCAAAGAGTACGACGTGCTGCTGTTCATCGGCTTTAACCGTCGCTTTGACCCGCAGTTCCGCCGTGTGAAAACCGACGCCCAGGCCGGGCGTATCGGCAAACCGGAATCGCTGCTGATCATCTCCCGCGATCCGTCTCCACCACCGGCGGAGTATGTCCGCGTCTCTGGCGGCATGTTCCGCGATATGACCATTCACGACTTTGATATGGCGCGCTTCATCATGGGTGAAGAGCCGGTGTCAGTGTATGCCCAGGGCAGTAACCTGGTGGATCCGGCGATTGGCGAGGCGGGGGACATCGACACCGCATTTATCGTTCTGAAATATGCCTCCGGCGCAATGGCGACCATCGTCAACAGCCGCCGCTCCTCTTACGGCTACGACCAGCGCCTGGAGCTACACGGTTCTGAAGGGCTGCTCTGCGCGGGCAATATTCTTGAAAATCAGGTGCAGCACTACGGCAAACAGGGCTGCACCAGCGCGCTGCCGGAACACTTCTTCCTGCAGCGCTACAAATCCGCTTACGCCGCGGAATGGGAACACTTTGTTGCGGTATTGCGCGGCGAAGCGGTGCCTGACTGCAGCGGCGATGATGGTGAACGTGCGCTGTACCTCGCGGATAAAGCGCTGGAGTCGCTGCGTAGCCAGCGCGAGATCGTCCTCTAAACACAACCACCCTACACAGAGAGACATAATAATGAAAAAGCTGATCTTAGCCGCCCTCATCGCCATGACGTCCGGGGCCGCCCTCGCCGAAAACGAGCAAATTGTTTTCAGTACGCCAAACCTGGCGATGCCGTTTGAAGTTCACATGCAGCGCACGGCGGTGAAAGCCGCAAAAGAGATGGGCGTCAAGTTGCAGGTGCTGGACGGGCAGGGCAGTTCACCAAAACAGGTGGCTGACCTGGAAAACGCCATCACCCGCGGAGCGCAGGGGTTCATCGTCTCCCCGAACGACGTGAACGCGGTCTCCAGCGCGGTGGATGAAATTCAGGATGCGAAGCTGCCGGTGGTCACCCTTGACCGCTCCGTCGACAGTCAGAAGAAAGTGCCGCACTTTGGTGCCAATAACTACAAAGGCGGCCAGGCGATTGGCGACTTCGTGAAAAGCAAATTCCCCGACGGGGCAGAGATCATTCTGCTCACCGGTCAGCCGGGCTCCTCTTCCAACATCGAACGCACCAAAGGGATCCGCGACAGCCTGAAAGCGGGTGGCGATAAATACAAGATCGTCGCCGATCAGACCGGCAACTGGATGCGTTCTGAAGGGATGCGCATTGTAGAAAGCGTTCTGCCGTCACTGCCGAAACGCCCGCAGGTGATCCTCTCTGCCAACGATGATATGGCGCTGGGGGCGATTGAAGCCCTGCAGAGCCAGGGCGTGAAGCCCGGTGAAATCCTGGTAACCGGCTTTGATGCGGTTCCTGAAGCGCTGGCTCGCGTGCGTGACGGCTGGCTGGCGGTGACTGCGGATCAGCGCCCGGGCTTTGCGGTGCAAACGGCAATGAGCCAACTGGTGGCCAACGTGCGTGAGAAGAAAGCCATCACCGGCGCGGACTACCCGCCAACGCTTATCACCAAAGAGAACCTGCAGCAGGCTGAGCGTATCGGTGAGGCCGGTAACTAATATGTCCCGAGCCGCCTTTGGCGGCTCATCATGAGGAGGAGCAGACTGATGTCGCAACCCTTACTGAAAGTGACCGAGCTGGCGAAAAGCTTTTCCGGCGTCTGGGCGCTGAGCAATGCCCAGTTGACCGTCGGGCCAGGAGAAATCCACGCCCTGCTGGGGGAAAACGGGGCGGGAAAATCCACGCTGCTGAAGGCGCTTGCGGGCGCGCAGCCGCAAACGCGCGGGGAGATCTGGTTCAACGGCGAAACGCTGCCGGTAGATGACTCCCCGGTGGAACGACAGAACAAGGGCATTATAACCATCTATCAGGAATTTAACCTGCTGCCCAACATGACCGTCGCGGAAAACATGTTCCTTGGGCGCGAGCCGCGCAAGCGGAACCTGATCGTCGATGAAAAAGCGGTAAACCAGGAGGCGCAGGTCATTCTCGATTACCTGCAGCTGAACGTCGCGCCGACCACACCCGTTGCCCGCCTGAGCGTGGCCCAGCAGCAGATGGTCGAGATCGCGAGAGCGCTGACCCTCAACGCCAGGCTGATCATCATGGATGAACCTTCCGCCGCGCTGAGCGACAGCGAAGTAGAAAGCCTGCACCGTGTGGTGCGGGAGCTTAAAAACCGCGGGGTGAGCATTATTTATGTGACGCACCGCCTGCATGAAGTTTTCCAGCTTTGCGACCGTTTCACCGTTTTCCAGGATGGCCGTTTCACCGGCACCGGCGCGGTGGCAGAAACGAACGTAGAGCAGCTGATCCGCCTGATGGTCGGGCGCGACGTGGCGTTTAACCGCCGTCCCGCCAGCGAAACCCACCATGAGGATAAACCCATCCGTCTGGCCGTGAAGGGGCTGAGCCGCGAAAAGCCGCCGCTGGATCCGCACGGTATTGCCCTGCATGACATCAGCTTTCATGTCCACGCGGGTGAGGTGCTGGGTATCGCCGGACTGGTGGGGGCCGGACGCACCGAAGTGGCCCGCTGCCTGTTTGGCGCAGACGCGTTTACCTCTGGCAGCTTTGAGCTGGACGGCGTGCCGTACCAGCCGCGCGACCCGCTGTATGCCCTCGATCAGGGCGTGGCGCTGGTGCCGGAAGATCGCAAAAAAGAGGGGGCGGTGCTGGGGCTGTCGATTCGCGACAACCTGTCGCTCTCCTGCCTTTCGTCACTGCTGCACTGGCGCTGGTTCGTCAATACCCGCAAAGAGGACGATCTGATTGAGTCCTACCGCCAGGCGCTGCAGATCAAGATGGTCAACAGTGCGCAGGAGGTGCGCAAGCTCTCCGGCGGTAACCAGCAAAAAGTGATCCTCGCGCGCTGCATGGCGCTCAACCCGCGGGTGCTGATCGTCGATGAGCCAACGCGTGGCATCGACGTGGGGACCAAATCAGAAGTGCACCAGGTGCTGTTTGACATGGCGAAAAAGGGCGTGGCGGTGATTGTGATCTCCTCCGATCTGCCTGAAGTGATGGCGGTGTCTGACCGGATCATCACCCTGAGCGAAGGCCGGGTCACCGGCGAGATCCACGGCGATGATGCCAACGAAGAGCGGCTGATGACGATGATGGCCATCAACCACAACGCCCTGAACGCGGCATAACGGAGTTTCTCATGACGCAGATGATTTCTAAAACGAAGGCCCCGGTCAAACGCGCCGGACGCATCGATCCCATCGCCTTCTTCGAGCGCTTTGGGGTGCTGATTTTCATGATTCTGCTGCTGATCTTCTTCCAGTCGCAGAACAGCAATTTTTTCTCGGAACGCAACATTTTCAACATCCTGACCGAAGTCTCCATCTACGGGATCATGGCCGTGGGGATGACCTTCGTCATCCTGACCGCCGGGATCGACCTCTCCGTCGGATCCATTCTGGCGGTGTGCGCCATGACCGCGGCGTACGTGATTAAAGGCGACAACTTTACCACCGTCGACCCGAACGCCTGGGGCGGCATGAGCTGGCTGATAGGGCTGGGGATTTGTCTGGCGATGGGCACGGCGATTGGTTTTCTGCACGGTCTGGGCGTCACCCGCCTGCGTCTGCCGCCGTTCATCGTCACCCTCGGGGGGATGACCATCTGGCGCGGCCTGACCCTGGTGATTAACGACGGCGCGCCAATCGCCGGTTTCGATCAGGGCTACCGCTGGTGGGGACGGGGCGAGCTGCTCGGTATCTCCATTCCGATCTGGATCTTCGCCATCGTCGCCGTTGGCGGTTATCTGGCGCTGCACAAAACCCGCTGGGGGCGCTTCGTTTACGCCATCGGTGGCAACCCGGAGGCGGCGCGTCTGGCGGGTGTGAACGTGAAGCGCGTACTGGTCAGCGTCTATGTGCTGATTGGCTGTCTGGCGGGGCTGGCGGGCTTTATTCTCAGCGCGCGTCTGGGGAGCGCCGAGGCGGTGGCCGGGATCTCCTTTGAGTTGCGCGTCATTGCCTCGGTGGTGATTGGCGGCACCTCGCTGATGGGCGGCTACGGACGCATCGGCGGCACCATTATCGGCTCCATCATTATGGGCATTCTGATTAACGGCCTGGTGCTGATGAACGTCTCGGCTTACTACCAGCAGATTATCACCGGGTTAATTATCGTTCTGGCGGTGGCGTTCGACACCTACGCCAAGAGCCGTCGCGGCGCACTGTGAGGATCACGATGAAAGAGGTTCGTATTGGATTAATTGGCACCGGGTATATCGGCAAGGCGCATGCCATCGCTTATGCCCAGGCCCCTACGGTATTCAACCTGCGCGGCAAGCTGGTGCGTGAGATGGTGGCCGAGGTAAACCCGACGCTGGCGGCAGAGCGCGCGCAGGCGTTTGGCTTTAACCGTTCAACGGGAGACTGGCGGGCGCTGGTGGCCGACCCGGCCATTGATGTAGTGGATATTTGCTCGCCCAACCATCTGCATAAAGAGATGGCGCTGGAGGCGATCCGCCACGGCAAGCACGTTTACTCGGAAAAACCGCTGGCGCTGAACGCCCACGACGCGCGTGAGATGGTCGAGGCCGCTAAGCGGGCTGGGGTGAAAACCCTGGTGGGCTTCAACTACATGAAAAACCCGACGGCGCAGCTGGCGAAAGAGATTATCGCCCGCGGCGAAATAGGCGAGGTGATCCACTTCTACGGCACCCACAACGAAGACTATATGGCCGACCCGCTTTCGCCCATTCACTGGCACTGCTTCAAAGAGACTGCCGGGCTGGGGGCGCTGGGCGATCTGGCGGCGCATATCGTCAATATGGCGCAGTACCTGGTGGGGGAGATTGAGCAGGTTTGCGGCGACCTGAAGATTGTGGTCCCGGAACGTCCGGCGAAGGCCGGGTCGTCGGACATGATTGCCGTCGAAAACGAGGATCAGGCCCACGCGATGGTACGTTTCGCGGGCGGGGCGCAGGGTGTGATTGAAACCTCCCGCGTCGCCTGCGGCCGCAAGATGGGGTTGTCATATGTGATCACCGGAACGAAAGGCGCCATCAGCTTCACTCAGGAGCGCATGGCCGAGCTGAAGCTCTATCTGCATGACGATCCGGTCAACCGTCAGGGATTCCGCACGCTGCTGGTTGGCCCGGCACACCCGGACTACGGCGCGTTCTGTATGGGCGCAGGCCACGGTATTGGCTTTAACGATCAAAAAACGGTGGAAGTGCGTGACCTGGTGGATGGCATTGCCGCCGACGCACCGATGTGGCCGGACTTTGAAGAGGGCTGGAAGGTCTCGCGCGTGCTGGACGCCATCGCACTCTCACACCAGCAAGGCCGCTGGCTGAACGTGAATGACATTGTCTGAAGAGGTATCAACGTGGAAAAGCAGTTTGATGTGATATGCATGGGCCGCGTGGCGGTAGACCTCTACAGTCAGCAGATTGGTGCGCGGCTGGAGGATGTGTCGAGCTTTGCCAAATATCTCGGTGGCTCGTCCGGCAACGTGGCGTACGGCACGGCGCGGCAGGGGTTGCGTTCGTCGATGCTGGCGCGCGTGGGCGACGAGCATATGGGCCGATTCCTGCGCGAAGAGCTAAATCAGGTGGGCTGTGATACCAGCCATCTGATCACCGATAAAACACGCCTCACGGCGCTGGTGCTACTCGGCATTAAAGACCGGGACACCTTTCCTCTGATTTTTTATCGCGATAACTGCGCGGATATGGCCATTACGGCCAGCGATGTGGACGAAAACTACATCGCCTCCGCACGGTGTCTTGCCATCACCGGGACTCACCTTTCTCATCCGCAGACCCGCGAGGCGGTGCTGACGGCGCTGGGCTACGCCCGTCGTCACGGCGTGCGCACGGTGCTGGACATTGATTACCGCCCGGTGCTGTGGGGGCTGACCTCCTTAGGCGACGGCGAAACGCGCTTTATCGCGGCCGATCAGGTCACCCGTGAACTTCAGGAGGTGCTGCACCTCTTCGACGTTATTGTCGGCACCGAGGAGGAGTTTCACATTGCGGGCGGCAGCACGGACACCCTGCTGGCGCTGGCGCAAGTGCGTGCCGTGAGCCAGGCCACGCTGGTCTGCAAACGCGGCGCGCTTGGCTGTTCGGTCTATACCGGTGCCATTCCGGCCCGTCTGGATGACGGCCTGACGGTGACCGGCGTGCGCGTGGAGGTGCTGAACGTCCTCGGCGCGGGCGATGCCTTTATGTCTGGCCTGCTGCGCGGCTACCTGAACGATGAGGGCTGGGAGCAGGCGTGCCGCTATGCCAACGCCTGCGGCGCGCTGGTGGTCTCGCGCCACGGCTGCGCCCCGGCGATGCCGAGCAAAATTGAGCTGGATGACTATCTCTCGCGCGCCGCGCTCGTTCCACGCCCGGATCTCGACCCGCGTCTGAACCATCTGCACCGGGTCACCACCCGTCGCCGCGAATGGCCGGAATTGTGCGTAATGGCGTTCGATCACCGCAGTCAGCTTGAAGATATGGCACTGCAGTGCGGGGCGTCGCTCAAACGTATTCCGGCGCTCAAGCAGCTGATCCTGCAGGCCAGCCGCGAGGCGGCGAGCCGTGCCGGGCTGGCAGGCAAAGCGGGCCTGCTGTGTGACGGTACGTTTGGTCAGGACGCGCTCAACGCCATTACCGGTGAAGGGTGGTGGATCGGGCGGCCCATTGAGCTGCCGGGCTCCCGTCCGCTGGAGATGGAGCACGGCAACATCGGCACCCAGCTTATCAGCTGGCCGCAGGAGCATGTGGTGAAGTGCCTGGTCTTTTTCCACCCGGAAGATGCCCACGGCCTGCGCCTGGAGCAGGAGCAGAAAATTGCCGAGGTCTACCACGCCTGCTGCCAGTCCGGGCATGAGCTGCTGCTGGAGGTGATATTGCCCGCCAGCATGCCGCGCAGCGATGAACTTTATCTGCGTGCCATCTCCCGCTTCTACAACCTGGGTATTTACCCGGACTGGTGGAAATTGCCGCCGCTGACGTCCGATGGCTGGACGGCACTGAGCGAGATTATCCGGCGTCGGGATCCGCACTGCCGTGGGGTGGTGATCCTTGGGCTGGATGCGCCTGCCGAGCAGCTGCGTGCCGGGTTTAACGCCGCGGCAGGGCACGAACTGGTGAAAGGATTTGCCGTGGGGCGCACGCTGTTTGGCGAAGCTTCCCGCGCATGGCTGAAACACGATATCGACGATGCGCAGCTGGTGGCGCGCATCCGGGACAATTACCTGCAGCTTATCGCCTGGTGGCGCGAGCGCGGACACGCATAATGGAGACGACAATGAGTGTGCAATTAGGCATTAACCCCCTGACGTGGACTAACGACGATCTGCCTTCCCTTGGTGCCGAAACGCCGCTGGAGACCTGTCTGAGCGAGGGGAAAGAGGCCGGTTTTGCCGGTTTCGAACTGGGCAACAAATTCCCGCGTGAAGCGCGCCTGCTTGGCCCTATTTTGCAGCGCCACGATCTGCAGCTGGTCTCTGGCTGGTACTCCGGCCGCCTGCTGGAGCGCAGCGTGGAAGAGGAGATTGCCGCCGTGCAGTCCCACCTGACGCTGCTGCGTGAGCTGGGGGCAAAGGTGCTGGTATTTGCGGAGGTGAGCGGCTGCATTCATGGCGAGCAGCAGACGCCGGTGCATCTGCGCCCGCGCTTCCCGCAGGCACGCTGGAAGGAGTATGGCGAGAAGCTCACGGAATTTGCCCGCTACACTCAGCAGCAGGGGGTGCAGATTGCCTATCACCACCATATGGGGACGGTGATTGAGTCCGCCGACGACGTGGACAACCTGATGACCCATACCGGCGAAGAGGTCGGGTTGCTGCTGGACACCGGTCACCTGACCTTTGCCGGGGCCGACCCGCTGACGGTGGCGCAGCGCTGGGCGTCGCGCATCAACCACGTTCACTGCAAAGACGTGCGTGCCGACGTGCTGGCGGATGTCAAAAACCGCAAAACCAGCTTCCTCGATGCGGTGCTGAGCGGTGTATTTACCGTGCCGGGCGACGGCTGCGTGGATTATCCGCCGATCATGCAACTGCTGAAAGCGCAGGATTATCACGGCTGGCTGGTGGTGGAGGCGGAGCAGGATCCGGCGATTGCCCATCCGCTGACCTATGCCCGTCTGGGGTATAACAACCTGAGCCGTCTGGCGCGCGACGCCGGGCTTATCTGAGGAGGTGACATGTCACGTCTGCTATCACGCTGGCAACAGCCGAACGATGAAGGGCGGACCCAGTCCGTCACGCCGGAACGCGCCGGGTGGGGATATGTTGGCTTTGAGGCCTATGAGTTGCAGGAGGGGCAGCAGTTGACGCTGCCCGCTGTCAGCGAAGAGCGCTGTCTGGTGCTGGTGGCCGGGCGCGCCTCCATCAGCACGCCTTCCGAGCAGTTTAACGATATTGGCGAGCGGATGAGCCCGTTCGAGCGCATCAAGCCGTGGGCGGTGTACGTTACCCCGCAGGAGACGGTGCAGGTGAAGGCGCTCACGAAGCTGGAACTGGCGATTTGTGCCGCTCCGGGTAAAGGTAGCTGGCCGACGCGGCTGATTGCACCGCAGGATATCGACGCTGAAGCGCGCGGCAAAGGCCATAACCAGCGCTATGTGCACAACATTCTGCCGGAAGACAAACCGGCTGACAGCCTGCTGGTGGTGGAGGTCTGGACCAACGAAGGCTGCACCAGCTCGTACCCGAGCCATAAGCACGACACGGATAATCCGCCCCAGGAGACGTATCTGGAGGAGACCTATTACCATCGCCTCAACCCGGAGCAGGGGTTCTGCATGCAGCGGGTCTACACTGACGACAGAACGCTGGATGAATGCATGGCGGTCTACAACCGTGACGTGGTGATGGTGCCGAAGGGCTACCACCCGGTGGCAACCATGGCGGGGTATGACAGCTACTACCTCAACGTGATGGCCGGGCCGGTGCGCAAATGGATGTTCACGTGGGAAGAGGACCACGCGTGGATTAACCGGGATTATCCCGCAGAGAATGGGGGCTGAAGCGGCCTTTCTTGTCGGGTGGCGCTGTGCTGACCCGACCTACGAAACCGTAGGCTCGCGCAAGCACAGCGCCGCTGGCCGAATTGTCTTCAGTGCATCTGCCTCGCCTGCTCAATCGTGCGGGCAATGGCTTCCGGCTGGCTCACCATCGACACGTGGCTTGCCGCGACCTCGGTGGTGTTCGCGTGGATGGCCTTCGCCATCGCGCGTTCAAGCTCAGGATTGATCATCCGGTCGTTCTTGCTTACCACATACCAGCTCGGCTTCGCGTGCCACGCCGCGCGAGTGACTTTTTCGCCAAACGCATCGCCCTTTATTGGCCCCTGTGTGGCGGCGATGATCTGTTGTTCACCCGGTTTCACATCCGGTGCGAAATCCTTACTGACCGACGCAGGCGGCAGGTATAAAAAGCCGTCCGCGGTTTTCGCGATACCCGCGCTCCCCGGTGGCGCCGGGTAGCTATTCGCCAGCTCTGCCGTTGACTGACCGGCGTCCGGCGCGAACGCCGCCACATACACCAGCGATTTCACCCGCGCATCGTTGCCGGCCTCGCTAATCACGGTGCCGCCCCAGGAGTGACCTACCAGTACCACGTCCCCGTGTGCACGAGCGATGGCGCGCCGGGTGGCTGCTACGTCATCTTTTAGTGAGGTCAGCGGCAGCTGGACGGCTATGACTTCGGTGTGGCGTTTCTGCAAAAGGGAAATCACCTTGTTCCAGCTGCTACCGTCGGCAAAGGCGCCATGCACCAGCACCACGCTGGTTTCACTCTGCGCAAAGGCGCTGGCCGACATCGCCAGCAGACCCGCCGTCAGTATCGATAGTGTTTTCATCTTCAGGCTCCTCAGAAATGGTGGACCGGCGCATGCGGCGGCACGGTGAATTCAAGGGTTTTATGGTCGAGAGGCTTATGCGTCGGGTCGGCCAGAATAATGGTCACCTTGTGTTTTCCGGCGGGCAGTCCCACCAGAATCACCGGCTCACCGCTGGTGTCCGCCCAGTGCCAGGGTGCGTCATCCACCACAACGTGAATATGGCCGATGCGCGGAGTGACTTTCAGCGCGTCGGGCCCAAAGACAGGTTCAATGCGCAGGTTTTCAACACGGTACTGAATAAAGACAGCCCCCTTACTCAGCGGGCCTGCCAGCGGCGGATCGACAATCAGCCTGGCGGGTGGCTGGGGCTGCTCAAGCGGGGCAACGGCAGCCGGACCGTTGACGTCGGCGGCGCTGAGATTATCCAGTGGTGCCCCCCAGGAGCTGACCGATGCCACGGCCAGGGCCGGGAGCAATAAATATCGGCGAATCATCTGTGTCTCCTTATCGGTTCATAGTGATAACGAACACAGAAGACCATTTTTATGTATCAGAGATGTTTGCTGCGGGCGGCTTTTTGTACCGGCTTGTCTGCGGGGCGTTCTCGATACAGTGTGATACATTCTGCGTGCCCGAACGGCGTACAATGGCGATCGCCAGCCCGGCAATTACCAGCGTTAACCCGGTAGACACCCACATAGCGCCCGCGATCCCCAGCGTTTTGTTAAGCCATGCGTATGCAAACGGCGACGCTGCTGCCATCAGTTGTGCAGGGATCAGAAGCAAACCAGTGCGCCGGGCATAGCTTTCAGCGCTGAACAGCGCCAGCGGTAGCGTGGCTTTGACGATTGTCACCAGCCCGTTGATGGCGCCATAGCCCAGCACAAATCCGGCAGCACACCAGGCATACAGGGTACTGCTTAGCCCAAGAAGAAAGCAGAGCGGCATCGCGAGGGCGGTAAAGCGTGTAAGGGAGAGTGGGGTTGAGCGGGCTCCCGCCATGACCTCGATTGCGCGCGCCCCCGTCTGGCCGACTCCCCACAGCATGCCGAGGGCGATCGGCAGGCCGACGCTGGCGATAAACTCCGGCAGGTGGGTGGATGTGCCGTTAGAGACAAACGTAATTAGGGCGATAAACGTTGCGTAAAGCCAGCCGTTACGCCGTTCACCGGCCGGGATGGGGGCATTTACGCTGCGGGTAATCGCCAGACGCTGTTGGGGGAGGGTTCGAATGCATACCGCGCTCAGCAGTCCAAAAAGAGCGTAAATTTGCAGCGCATGCTGCCAGCTCATCACCTTCAGCAGCGTGTCTCCCAGCGGCCAAAAAACAGCAGACGCCAGCCCACCAGCCAGCGTAATGCGTGAGATCGTTTTTCGCGCCTGCTGTCCATACAGGTTTACCAGCGCGGCGAATAGCGCATCGTAGAGCGACAGGCGCATCCCGATACCGGTCACCAGCCAGGCGCTGTACCAGCCGAGAAGGGTCTGGGTGTATGCCATCCCCGCGCAGCTTACGGCGATCAGCAGCGTTCCACTCATCACCACGTTTTGCCCGCCAAAGCGTGCCAGCAGACGGGCGACAAAAGGGGAGACGGCGGCCATCACCAGCATCGCCAGCGTCAGGCCGAGATAGAGCTGGGGCGATGTCCATCCCCTGTCGGCGATAATGGCGAGGGCAAAAGTGCCGGGCATATAAAAAGAGATCCCCCAGTTGATAAGTTGATTACATCCGGCGGTGAGAGCGAGGCGGCGGGGAAGTGCAGGTGTTTCCATGAGTTTTCATTCCGTTATTCAGTTGTCCTGAGCATAACGGGCGCGGTATTGTGCTGGCAGTGCCGTATCTTTATGACCCGTATAAGAGAAACTTTGCATGACGACGCTCAATCTGGGACATCTTGCGACCTTCCGTCTGGTGATCCAGCGCGGCAGCTTTTCGGCTGCAGCGGATCTGCTCGGTATTTCCCAGCCCGCCGTTAGTCTGCAAATACGTCAGCTGGAACAGTTTCTGCAAACGCGGCTGGTAGAACGAACCGGGCGTGGTATCAAGGCTACACCTGCCGGACAGGCTCTGCTGCTCCACGAAGAGCGTATTCAGCAGGCGGTAGATGAAGCGGTTCGTTCCGTGAGTGAGTTCAGCCACGACGTGAGCGGCACCGTGACGCTTGGCACTGGCGCAACGGCCTGTATCCATCTTTTACCGCCATTGTTGCAGCAGTTACGCAGCGACTACCCACTCCTGAAAGTGGGGGTAACCACGGGCAACACCCTCGACATTGTCAGGGCGATAGAAGAAAACCGTCTCGATCTGGGGCTGGTGACCCTGCCTGTCAGTGGTAAAAGTCTGGACGTCGTGACGGTGATGGACGAAGAGTTTGTTTTTATTGCCTCGCTTATGCAGCAGGAGCGATTTTCGCGTTTAACCCCTGAGGCGTTGCACCTTCAGCCGCTGATTGCCTTTGAATCCGGCAGTGGCACCCGCGCGCTGATAGATGGCTGGTTTGCGGCATGTGGGTTAGCGATTGCGCCGGTGATGCAGCTTGGCAGCATTGAGGCCATTAAACGGATGGTTCGCGCGGGGTTGGGTTATAGCATTGTACCGCGAATGGCGGTTGAACATGCCGCTGACCGCGAAGGGCTAAGCGTCATGTCGCTTGAACCCGTATTGCAACGGCAGCTGGCTGTTGTGATGCGTCAGGATAAGATCCTCAGCAAAGGGATCGCGGCCATTATTCGGATAATACAAAACCCACCGGTGGATTAGCGATCGGCAGTATCGACGTTCAGGCTGGTTTGCTGCGACTGAAGTTTGTCCTGATGGTGATACCAGGCACCAATGGAGGAATAAACGAAGCGGCCAAAGAAAAACAGGAAGCTGATAAGCAATATGATGCGGGTCATTCGAGTGTTAAATCGATGTCGTTTTCGCATACGTGTGGCCTGACTCACTGTGTTTTTCCTGGACATACCCTTTTGGGCGACGCGGATATTAAGGCACAGCGGGAAGGGTGGGTCAATTCTGCGATGTGTAAATAACCGTCAACATATACATTAACCGATGTTATTAAAAATAATAATTGCATTTACGATATTGATAACACGAAGAAAATTAACCGGAAAAAAACAGAAGAAAGGAAATTTTGAATTAAATAGTTTGATTTAAGTCAACGGATTCCCCGCAGTGGTATTTAAAATCCCTCCTCCATACTGCTTGCCCCGGGTGTTAGCGGGCAGCACGTACGTCAGGTCGGATGCCTGTCTTCATTTTCCCTCAGGAGAAAGGGGGTTTAACCGGGCATCTATGAACACTATTGCTTTCCTGAAACAGAATAAAGACCGCTGGTGGGCGCTGCCGCTTATTTTACCGGTGGTGTTGCTGCCCGTGCTGAGCGCGGCCAATACCCTGACGCAACTGGGCGACGGCATTGTGGCACTCTATTATCTGCCGCTCTTTTTCCTGCTCACCTTAATGCTGTTTTTCGGCGTTGGGGCTATTCCCGGAATAGTGCTGTCGCTGTTTATTCGCTATTACCCGCAAGTTGGGCTGTTTGAAACCGTTGCCGGGATCTTCCATTTTATTATTCCCTTAGTGCTGAGTTGGGGCGGTTATCGCGTCTTTGCCCCCAGACGCAGTATGACGGCTTACGGCGATATACGGCTGATGGCGCAGCGCATTTTCTGGCAGGTGTTATGTCCGGCAACGCTGTTTCTGGTGCTGTTTCAGTTTGCGGTTTATCTGGGCGTGTATGAGAGTCGCCAGAGCCTGGCGGGGCTGAACCCGCTTAATATTCACACGCTGATCAACTATCAGGCGCTGCTGGTCAGCGGCTTAACGGGCGTACCGCTGAGTTACCTGATAATCCGTCTGATTCGCCATCCGCGTTATTTCAGGGCATTGGTTTCACAGAGCCGCGCGCAGATCGATAAAAAGGTGACGCTCATCGAGTTTCTGGTCTGGTTGATCATACTGGGCGGGCTGCTGCTGTTGCTGCTGATACCAATGAATGAGAACAGCTCTATCTTCACCACTAACTACACGCTGTCGCTCCTGATGCCGGTGATGCTCTGGGGCGCGATGCGCTTTGGTTACAGGCTGACATCCCTCATCTGGACGCCGGTCCTGCTGGTCTCTATTCACTATTTTTACCGTTATATCCCTGTGAATCAGGGCTACGACATTCAACTGGCGATCACCTCTTCCAGCTACCTGGTCTTCTCGTTTGTGGTGGTCTATATGTCGATGCTGTCGACCCGCCAGCGTGCCGTGAATAAGCGCTCCCGCAGGCTGGCGCTCCTCGACCCGGTTGTCCATATGCCTAACCTGCGGGCGTTGTTACGCGATCTGGCCCGGAACCCGTGGTCGGCGCTCTGTTTACTGCGTATTCCTGAACTGGAAGTGCTGGGCCGAAATTATGGCGTATTGCTGCGAATTTTATACAAACAGCAGCTGGCACAGTGGGTTAATGACACACTCCAGCCCAATGAACGGGTGTATCACCTTACCGGGTATGATCTGGCAGTGCGACTCAACGCGGAATCGCACCAGCAGCGAATCGAAACGCTGGATGAGCATATCAAACAGTTCCGTTTTATCTGGGATGGCATGCCGCTACAGCCGCAGGTGGGCATGAGTTACTGCTATGTGCGCTCACCCGTGAACCATCTCTATCTGGTGCTGGGGGAGCTCGGAGTCATTGCCGATCTGTCGCTCTCAACCAACCACCCGGAAAACCTTCAGCAGCGTGGTGCTGTCCATCTGCAGCGCAGCCTGAAGGATAAAATCGCGATGATGAGCCGCCTGCAAAAGGCACTCGACAACAACGAATTCACCCTGCTGGCGCAGCCCGTTCGCGGCCTGCGTGGCGATCGCTATCATGAAGTGCTGCTGCGGATGCCGGATGCGGACGGCGCGTTACTTACTCCCGATCGGTTCCTGCCCGTCGCTCAGGAGTTTGGCCTGTCGTCGCGGGTCGATTTGTGGGTGCTGGAGCGCACGCTGCGTTTCCTGGCCGAACACCGTGACAGGCTGCCCGGCCAGCGCTTTGCCATTAATCTTGCGCCCTCAACCGTTTGTCGGGTGCAGTTCCCGCTGGAGGTGAGCCGTCTGCTGAATAAATACGCCGTGGAGGCGTGGCAGTTGATCTTCGAGGTGACCGAGTGCAGTACCTTCGGCAGCGCGGAGCAGGCGATGCATACCCTCCGGCAGCTACAAAAAATGGGCGTACGCATTGCGATAGATGATTTTGGTACCGGCTATGCAAGCTATGCGCGGCTGAAAAGCGTGGACGCAGACATCCTCAAGATTGACGGCAGCTTTATTCGCAATATCGTCAGTAACAGCCTGGATTACCAGATTGTGGCCTCTATTTGCCATTTAGCGCGAATGAAAAAGATGCTGGTGGTTGCGGAATATGTGGAGACCGAAGAGATACGTAGCGCGGTTCACGCGCTCGGTATCGACTATGTGCAGGGCTATCTGATAGGTCGGCCGGAGGCACTTGAGTCACTGCTGGAGGCAGAGGCGTCCTTGACGGACGCCTGAGCCGTTACGCCGCGACGTCGGCGCTCTCTTCTTCGATTTTGAGCAGCCAGCCGGTGACCGCTTCCCAGTACTGCTGCTCTTTTTCCAGATCCAGCAGAACCAGCGCATTCTGGCTAAACCAGTCGTGCGGGAAGCTCAGCGTCCAGTGATGGTCATCCGTTTTGAGTTTCAGCGTGGGCGGCGTGGTTGTGGCCTGACGCTGGTTATTCAGCAGCACGCCCAGACGCAGCAGCTGAATCAGCGGCAGGAACTGCTTTTTCTTGAACAGCGTGAAGCGCGGCAGATCGACGAGCTTAATGGCTTTGCGATGATAGCGCACCAGCGTCGCCATCATGGTTTGCTGCTCCTGGTTGAAGCCCGGCAAATCGCTGTTTTGCAGAATGTAGGCGGAATGACGGTGCATGCCGCTGTGGTTGATGTTCAGGCCCACTTCGTGCAGCATCGCGGCCCATTTCAGCAGGGCGGCAAGCTGCGGATGGGCAAGCTTCGGATTCTGCTCCTGCCACTGATCGTACATCTGAACGGTCGTTTCCAGTACCCGCTTCGCCTGTTCGCGGTCGATGTTGTACTGGTTTGCCAGGCTTTGCGCGGTGCGGCTGCGAATATCCTGATGGCGGAAGCGGCCTTCCATCTCATACAGCACGCCTTCACGCAGCGCGCCGTCAGAGAGACGCAGCTCCTTAATGGCCAGCGCATCGAATACGCCGCACAGGATAGCCAGCCCCGGTACAAACACCGCTTTACGCTCGTCGGAAAGACCCGGCAGGCTTAACGCGTCGAAACATTTATGTTTCAGCACCTCTTCGGTCAGCAACGTCAGGCGTTCGGGGGTGATAAAACCGTCTTTTTCACCCATCGCCAGCAGCACTTCATGGGCCGCTTTGATGGTGCCCGAGGCCCCCAGCGCGACGTTCCAGCCCTGGATACGGTACTGCCAGGCCAGATTTTCTAGCTTCTGAACGGCGGCCATGCGCGCCCGCTGGAAGTTTTCCCGCGAAATCGCGCCGCCCGGGAAATACATCTGCGCAAAGCTGACGCAGCCCATACGGCGGCTTTCCACCAGACGCGGTTCAAAGTCTTCACCAATGACCAGCTCTGTGGAGCCGCCGCCGATATCAATCACCAGCTTGCGGCCTTTTTCCGGCTGCGTGTGCTCAACGCCCATAAAAATCAGACGCGCCTCTTCGTTACCGGAGATGATCTCAATGGGGTAGGGGATCACTTTTTCCGCACGCTTGAGGAATTCAGGGGCATTCAGCGCCTGGCGCAGGGTATGCGTTCCCACAATGCAGACGCTGGAGGGTGAGAAGCCCTGCAGGCGTTCGGCAAACAGCGACAGGCAGTTCAGGCCGCGCTCCATCGCCTCTTCGCTGAGCATGCTGCGTTCATCAAGACCATCTGCCAGGTGTACGCGCTGCTTCAGACGACCGATGATCTGCAGCGCGCCATCCACCTCACGGGCGATGACCATGTGGAAACTGTTAGAACCAAGGTCGACCGCGGCGAATTCCTGTGGTCGTGGGGTCTTATCATTTATCGGCATAGGTTAATCGGGTTGCTCGAGTGATTTGATATAGTCGTAAATCGCCAGTTGCGACCGCACTTTGCGGCGGTTGCCGCGCGGTACATAGCGGTTACTGAGTTCTTTGTCGATATAGCGCGCTTTCACCGTGTCGCTAAACAGAATCTCGATAATGTCGAGAATACGCTGTTTCAGGCGCGGATCCAGCAGCGGCGCTGCGACTTCAATTCGATAATCAATATTGCGCGTCATCCAGTCTGCCGAAGAGAGATAGACCTGTTTATCTCCCGCATTATCGAAAATATAGACCCGATCGTGCTCCAGGTAGCGGTCGACAATGCTGATGACGCGAATATTATCGCTGATACCTTCCAGTTCCGGGATGAGGGAGCACATGCCGCGGATCAGCAGGTTAACCGGAACGCCGGAGCTGGACGCCGCATAGAGTCTGTCCACGAGACCTTTGTCGACCAGATTGTTGAGCTTCAGCGTGATGCCGGACGACAAGCCTTTCTGGGCGTTGGCAATTTCTTTGTCGATCATATCGTACAGCAGGCGGCGCGAGTTCTGCGGTGACACCAGCAGATAATCGAAGCTCACCGGGCGGTACGGGTTCTCAATAAAGTTGAACACCCGACGCACCTCGTTGGTGATGCGCGCGTCGGCGGTCAGCAACGAATAGTCGGTATAAATTCGTGCGGTTTTCTCGTTAAAGTTCCCGGTACCGATGTGGGCATAGCGCACCACGTCGTCACCCTCTTTACGGGAGATAAGGAACAGCTTGGCGTGAATTTTCAGCCCCGGGGCGGAGAAGATAACGTGTACACCCGCTTCCGTCAGACGGCGCGCCCAGTGGATATTGGCCTCTTCGTCGAAACGTGCCTGCAACTCAACCACCACGGTCACTTTTTTGCCGTTGTGCGCGGCGTGGATCATCGCGTCGATGATGCGGGAGTCTTTCGCCACGCGGTAAATATTGATTTTGATTGCCAGCACGCTCGGGTCAAAGGAGGCCTGACGCAGCAGCTCCAGCACGTGTTCAAACGTGTGATACGGATAGTAGAGCAGGACGTCGCGTTCGCGGATGGCATCGAAACCGTTACGGAACTTATCGAACCAGAGATGACGCAGGCGCGGCAGTGGTTTATTCACCAGATTGGCTTTGCCGACGTTCGGGAAGCCAATAAAGTCTTTAAAGTTATGGTAACGACCGCCCGGCACAATGGAGTCATAGCGCGAGATAGTCAGCTTGTCGCGCAGCATTTCCACCATCGCGTCTGGCATATCACGCTGATAGACAAAGCGCACCGGTTCGGCCGTCAGACGCTGCTTGAGGCTGGAGGACATCAGCTCCATCAGGCTGGCTTCCATCTCGTGCACCAGGTCATATTCGGCGTCACGGGTCATCTTCATCGAGTAGGCGTTTAACGCGTCGTAATCGAAGAAGCCTTTGAAGATATCGTCCAGACAGTAGCGCAGGATGTTATCCAGCAGGATCATCGGCTTGCGTCTGCGCGGGGTTTCCGGCGGCAGGTTCACAAAACGTGGCACCTTGTCGGACGGGATCTCCAGCAGCGCGTAACGGATGGATTCACCGCGAATAATTTCCACCGCCAGGTAGGTGTAGTCATCTTTCAGGAACTGCACCAGATCGGTTTCGCGGTTGATCAGAATAGGGGTGATGTGCTGGCGCAGATACTGTTTAAAGTAGTGGCGCAGCCAGTTTTGTTGGTTAACGGAGAGCTGACGTTCGTTAATCAGGAAGATTTGATTGCGTGCCATCTCCAGCAGCAATTCGTTATAGAGGCCGTCAAATTCCTGATCGGCTTTCAACACGCGGGACTGAATTTTGCCTAACAGATGGCGAGAGTGAGAGTTTAAGCCCTGCTCTTCGCTGATGATGATCCGCCGTTTCAGCTCGGCAAAGCGAACCTTGTAGAATTCATCAAGGTTGTTGGAATAAATGCCCAAAAAACGCATGCGCTCAATAAGCGGGTTGCTTTTGTCCGCCGCTTCCTGGAGTACGCGTTCGTTGAATGCTAACCAGCTTAGCTCTTTCTCGATATATAACTTTTCCTGACCCATTACAGCTCACACTCCAGTTCAATCACAGGACGTGGTAAATCCGTCTCGTCCTTATTATGGCGAGCATTTCCACGATATGTCCAACAGTGCCAGAAAAGTATGACAGTTATTTTTTTGTTGGAGATTTTAGAAGGTTGGAGAAGGGAATATCGGGTAATGCGCTTTGTTGGTCGGGTACGCGCTGCTGCGCCACCCGACAGAACAGACTACTCTTCGGCCGCGTAACCCTGCGGGGGCAGTTTCACGCCATCCAGCCAGGCAGCCCCGTCGCGCATCGCCAGACGCCCGTCGACAAACCAGCTGACCACCAGTGGATAAATGGCATGTTCCTGGCTCTGCACCCGTTCGGTGATGTCGTCTTCGGTGTCGCCGTCAAAGACCGGGACTTTCGCCTGCAGGATCACCGGTCCGCCGTCCAGCTCATCGGTCACGAAATGCACCGAGGTCCCGTGCTCTTCATCGCCGTTTTCCAGCACCTGACGATGGGTGTGCAGGCCGGGATATTTCGGCAGAAGCGAAGGGTGGATATTCAGCAGACGCCCGGCGTAGTGCCCGACAAACGCCGGGCTCAGGATACGCATATACCCCGCCAGCACCACAACGTCCGGCGCGTAGGCATCAATCTCCTGAACCAGCTCGCGGTCAAATGCTTCACGGCCAGCGAACTGACTGGCCTCCAGCGCGTGCGCGGGAATGTTTGCTTCCCGGGCGCGCTCAAGGCCGAACGCGTCGGCCTTGTTGCTGAATACTGCCCGAATGGTGCCATTGATTTTCTTCTGTTTGCAGGCGTCAATGATGGCCTGCAAATTGCTTCCGTTGCCGGAAATGAGCACCACGATGTTTTTCATTCAATGACCACACGCTGTTCGGAATCGGAAGCTTTGATAATACCGATTTTCCACGCGTTTTCACCTTTGTCCGTCAGCAGCTTAACGGCTTTATCCGCTTCGCTCGCTGGCAGGGCGATCACCATACCTACGCCACAGTTAAAGGTGCGGTACATTTCGTGAGAACTCACGTTGCCCGCGGTTTGCAGCCAGTTAAAGACCGCTGGCCACTGCCAGGACGATTCGTCGATTACCGCCTGGGTGTTGTCCGGCAGTACGCGCGGAATGTTTTCCCAGAAGCCGCCACCGGTCAGGTGGGCAATGGCGTGAACGTCAACGTTCTCAATCAGCTCCAGCACGTTTTTCACGTAGATGCGGGTCGGTGCCAGCAGATGGTCAGCCAGAGGTTTACCTTCAAGTTCGGTGGTTTGTGGGTCGCAACCGCTTACTTCGAGGATTTTACGCACCAGCGAGTAGCCGTTAGAGTGCGGGCCGCTGGAGGCCAGCGCAATCAGCACATCACCATCAGCCACTTTACTGCCGTCGATAATTTCTGATTTTTCTACCACACCCACGCAGAAGCCTGCGACGTCATAATCTTCGCCGTGATACATGCCTGGCATTTCTGCGGTTTCACCGCCAACCAGCGCGCAGCCAGACTGCAGACAGCCTTCGGCAATACCGTTGATCACGCTGGCTGCGGTATCCACATCCAGTTTGCCTGTCGCGTAGTAGTCGAGGAAGAACAGCGGCTCAGCGCCCTGTACCACCAGGTCGTTTACACACATCGCGACCAGATCGATACCGATCGTGTCGTGACGTTTTAAATCCATCGCCAGGCGCAGTTTTGTGCCTACACCGTCAGTACCCGAGACCAGAACAGGTTCACGATATTTTTGCGGCAGCGCGCACAGTGCGCCGAAGCCACCCAGACCACCCATCACTTCCGGGCGGCGGGTTTTTTTCACCACACCTTTGATTCGGTCAACCAGCGCATTACCTGCGTCAATATCAACACCGGCATCTTTGTAGCTGAGAGAAGTTTTGTTGGTCACGGCTCAAGTCCCCACGCGATTGCATAGCTAGTAAGAAAAATCGGCGCAATTCTAACAGTCCAGGCAAACGTTTGCGAGCCTATTCTCGGCGCGAGGATCTTTTTTTCTGCTCCGCCCCCGGCGGCGCGCAAACTTGACTCCGTTCACGAAAATGAAACCGGTTTCGGCGATCTGCTTGCATGCGGTTTAGGGAATGAACATCATGAAATGAAACCGGTTTCAGTTTCATTTAGGAGGAATGAAGGCCATGAACATCGCCGCATTTGATATCGGTGGCACCGCGTTAAAAATGGGCATTGCGACAGCGCAGGGAGAGCTACTGCAAACGGATAAGGCCGCCATCAGGAACAGCGACGGTGACGCCATTCTTGCGCAGATGCTGAACTGGGTAACGGCCCATCCCGGGCTTAAGGGGATCGCCATCAGCGCGCCGGGGTATGTTAATCCGCATACCGGCTTTATTGAGATGGGCGGGGCCATTCGCCGCTTCGACCAGTTCGCAATGAAAGGCTGGCTTGAGGCGAAAACGGGTTTACCGGTCACCGTCGAGAATGACGCTAACTGCGTGCTGCTGGCGGAGCGCTGGCAGGGCAAGGCGAAGGATATCGATAACTTTCTGGTACTGACCATCGGCACCGGGATCGGCGGGGCGATTTTCTGCAACGGCAGGCTGGTTCACGGGGCGCGTTTTAGCGCCGGAGAGTTCGGCTACATGCTCACGGAAAGGGCAGACTCAAGACGTGTTGCCCGCCACTCCATGAATGAAAACTGTACGTTACGCACGCTTCGCAAGCGCTATGCCGACTTTCACGGTCTGACGCTTGAGAGCGTCACCGGCGAGGCCATTTTTGATGGCTATGACGCAGGCGACACCGTATGCCACCGCCTGGTGGATGATTTTCTTAACGGCATTGCGACAGGGCTCTACAACCTGGCGAATGTGTTCGACCCGCAGACCATCTTCATTGGCGGCGGTATCGCGGAGCGGCCCGGGTTTATGGATCTGCTTCGCACTCATCTTGCGTGGTTTGGCATCGCGGATATCGCCGATGTCGTCAGCCACGGCAACCGGGCCGGTCTTGTCGGCGCGGTTTACCAC
The DNA here is from genome assembly GCF_051948675.1 of Enterobacter sp. Lyrl_3. Taxonomy (NCBI): domain Bacteria; kingdom Pseudomonadati; phylum Pseudomonadota; class Gammaproteobacteria; order Enterobacterales; family Enterobacteriaceae; genus Enterobacter; species Enterobacter sp. Lyrl_3. Next base: position 957,300 of record NZ_JAYJLI010000001.1, on the reverse strand, counting down.
TTCAGACAGCAGTATCCGTCAGCAATCAGCAACATCGAATGAGGGAAAGAGTATGTCAGGATTTAAAGAAGGTTTTCTGTGGGGCGGCGCGGTGGCCGCGCACCAGCTGGAAGGTGGCTGGAAAGAGGGCGGTAAAGGCGTAAGCGTCGCCGATGTTATGACCGCTGGCGCCCACGGCGTGCCGCGTGAAATCACCGACGGCGTGCTGCCAGGAAAAAACTACCCGAACCACGAAGCCATCGATTTTTACCATCGCTATAAAGAAGACATCAAACTCTTTGCGGAGATGGGGTTCAAATGCTTCCGTACCTCCATTGCCTGGACGCGTATTTTCCCGAAAGGGGATGAGCTGGAGCCGAACGAAGCGGGCCTTCAATTCTACGATGACCTTTTCGATGAATGCCTCAAATACGGCATCGAACCGGTTATCACCCTGTCGCATTTTGAGATGCCGTATCATCTGGTCACCGAGTACGGCGGCTGGCGCAACCGTAAGCTGATCGACTTCTTTGTCCGCTTCGCAAAAGCGGTCTTCCAGCGCTATCAGCATAAGGTGAAGTACTGGATGACCTTTAACGAGATCAACAACCAGGCTAACTTCCACGAAGATTTTGCGCCGTTTACCAACTCCGGGCTGAAGTATGCGCCGGGTGAAGACCGTGAGCCGGTGATGTTCCAGGCCGCGCACTATGAGCTGGTGGCCAGCGCGCTGGCGGTAAAAGCCGGGCGCGAGATTAATCCTTCCCTGCAGATCGGCTGCATGATTGCCATGTGCCCCATTTATCCGCTGACCTGCGCGCCTGACGACATCATGATGGCGATGAACGCGATGCATCGTCGCTACTGGTTCACCGACGTTCACGTGCGCGGCAAATATCCGCAGCATCTGCTTAACTACTTTGCGCGTCGTGGTTTCACGCTGGACATTACCGAAAAAGACAAAGCGGCGCTGACGCAGGGCTGCGTGGATTACATCGGCTTTAGCTATTACATGTCCTTTGCCACCAAAGCGACGGCGGATAACCCGGAACTGGATTACGATGAAAGCAAGAGTCTTGTCTCCAACCCGTACGTGCAGAAATCTGACTGGGGTTGGCAGATTGACCCGGTTGGCCTGCGCTACTCCCTGAACTGGTTCTGGGATCACTACCAGCTGCCGCTGTTCATCGTTGAGAACGGCTTCGGCGCGATTGACGTGCAGGAGAGCGACGGCACGGTGAACGACCAGTACCGCATTGATTATCTCTCGGCGCACATCCGTGAGATGAAAAAAGCGGTGGTGGAAGATGGCGTGGATCTGATGGGCTACACCCCGTGGGGCTGTATTGATCTCGTTTCTGCCGGCACCGGCGAGATGAAGAAACGCTACGGGTTTATCTTTGTTGATAAAGACAACGAAGGGAACGGCACGCTGAACCGCAGCAAGAAAAAGTCGTTTGACTGGTATAAGCAGGTGATTGCGAGCAACGGCGATAACCTGTAATTGTCGGGTGGCGCTTACGCTTACCCGACCTACACTACACGTAGGCCCGCGTAAGCGCAGCGCCACCGGGCAGAACCCCGCACCCAAGCCGGAGTCTCGCCTCCGGTTTTTTTTGTCTCTAAATCACTTTGCTTGATATACGTCAAGCAAGATGGGTATGGCCTAATCCGCAAAAAGCGGTATAATCCCGCGATTTTTTTGCGGACGCCACCTCAGAGGAGAAAGAGAATGAAGATTGTGGAAGTGAAACACCCACTCGTTAAACACAAGTTGGGCCTGATGCGTGAGCATGACATCAGCACGAAGCGTTTTCGCGAACTGGCATCTGAAGTCGGCAGCCTGCTGACCTACGAAGCGACCTCTGACCTCGAAACGGAAAAAGTGACCATCGAAGGCTGGAACGGCCCGGTGCAGGTTGAGCAGATCAAAGGTAAGAAAATTACCGTGGTGCCAATCCTGCGTGCTGGTCTTGGCATGATGGAAGGCGTGCTGGAGCACGTACCGAGCGCGCGTATCAGCGTGGTGGGGATCTACCGTAATGAAGAAACCCTGGAGCCGGTTCCGTACTTCCAGAAGCTGGTGTCTAACATCGACGAGCGTATGGCGCTGGTGGTTGACCCGATGCTGGCGACCGGCGGCTCAATGATTGCCACCATCGACCTGCTGAAGAAAGCAGGCTGCAGCAGCATCAAAGTGCTGGTGCTGGTTGCGGCACCGGAAGGGATCGCGGCGCTGGAAAAAGCACACCCGGATGTGGAGCTGTACACCGCGTCTGTCGACCAGGGGCTCAACGAGCACGGGTACATCATCCCGGGGCTGGGCGATGCCGGCGATAAGATCTTTGGTACGAAATAATCGAATAACGATAAAAAAGCCGACTTTGAAAGTCGGCTTTTTTTTGAATAAAACACACATAACTAACCATCTCAGAGGAAAACACTATGACGCGCCGTGCTATCGGGGTGAGTGAAAGACCGCCGCTTTTACAGACTATCCCGCTTAGTTTGCAGCACCTGTTCGCTATGTTTGGCGCAACCGTGCTGGTGCCAATCCTGTTTCACATTAACCCGGCTACCGTGCTGTTGTTCAATGGTATCGGGACGCTGCTGTACCTCTTTATCTGTAAAGGCAAAATCCCGGCGTATCTGGGGTCGAGCTTTGCCTTTATCTCGCCGGTGTTGCTGCTGCTGCCCCTGGGGTATGAAGTGGCGCTGGGCGGCTTTATCATGTGCGGCGTGCTGTTCTGCCTGGTCTCATTCATTGTGAAGAAGGCCGGTACCGGCTGGCTGGACGTGATGTTCCCACCGGCGGCGATGGGGGCCATCGTTGCCGTCATCGGTCTGGAGCTGGCAGGCGTGGCGGCGAATATGGCTGGCCTGCTGCCTGCTGATGGGCAGTCGCCGGACTCCAAAACCATCATCATCTCACTGGTGACGCTGGGCGTGACGGTATTTGGCTCCGTGCTGTTCCGCGGTTTTATGGCGATTATCCCGATCCTGATCGGCGTGCTGGCGGGTTATGCACTCTCCTTCGTGATGGGTGTTGTCGATACCACGCCAATTGCTCAGGCGCACTGGTTTGCCCTGCCAACCTTCTATACGCCACGCTTTGAATGGTTTGCTATCTTCACTATTCTTCCTGCCGCGCTGGTGGTTATTGCTGAACACGTTGGCCACCTTGTGGTGACGGCGAACATCGTCAAACGTGACCTGATCCGCGACCCGGGTCTGCACCGTTCGATGTTTGCAAACGGCTTCTCGACGATCATCTCCGGTTTCTTTGGCTCCACGCCAAACACCACCTACGGTGAGAACATCGGCGTCATGGCGATCACCCGCGTTTACAGCACCTGGGTTATCGGCGGCGCGGCAATTATCGCAATCCTGCTCTCCTGCGTGGGTAAACTGGCGGCAGCGATCCAGATCATCCCGGTTCCGGTGATGGGCGGCGTGTCTTTGCTGCTGTACGGCGTAATTGGCGCATCCGGTATTCGCGTGCTGATTGAGTCCAAAGTGGACTACAGCAAAGCGCAGAACCTGATCCTGACTTCCGTTATCCTGATCATCGGCGTGAGCGGCGCGAAGGTACACATCGGCGCGGCCGAGCTGAAAGGCATGGCGCTGGCGACCATCGTTGGTGTGGGCCTGAGCCTGATTTTCAAGCTGATTTCCGTGATCCGCCCTGAAGAGGTGGTGCTGGAGGCTGACGAAAGCGAAAAAGCGTCACACTGATCGTAAAACCGGGTGGACGATCCGCCCGGTTCTCTCCTGGCAGGTTCCGTGCTAAACTCCGTTCCGATTTTATGTAAGATCTGGTTGAGGTACTTCTGAACGGACCGGCACAGCTCTCTCTGCCACTCTATCTCCCTGACGACGAAACTTTCGCGAGTTTCTGGCCGGGTGATAACCCCTCTTTACTGGCTGCACTGCAGAACGTGCTGCGCCAGGATCACAGCGGATACATCTATATCTGGTCACGCGAAGGCGCGGGACGCAGTCATCTGTTGCATGCCGCCTGTGCTGAGCTTTCAGCGCGGGGGGATGCGGTAGGCTATGTACCGCTGGATAAACGTACCTGGTTTGTGCCTGACGTGCTGGAGGGAATGGAACATCTCTCCCTGGTCTGCATTGATAATATCGAATGCGTGGCGGGGGATGAGCCGTGGGAAATGGCGATCTTTAACCTCTATAACCGTATCCTGGAATCGGGCAAAACCCGGCTGCTGATCACCGGCGATCGTCCGCCGCGCCAGCTGAATCTGGGGCTGCCGGATCTGGCCTCCCGACTCGACTGGGGGCAAATCTACAAACTGCAACCGCTGTCAGATGAAGACAAACTCCAGGCGCTTCAGCTGCGCGCCAGACTGCGCGGATTTGAACTGCCGGAAGACGTAGGGCGCTTCCTGCTCAAGCGTCTGGACAGGGAGATGCGCACGCTGTTTGATACGCTCGATCAGCTCGATCGCGCCTCCATTACCGCCCAGCGCAAGCTCACCATTCCGTTTGTGAAAGATATTCTGAAGCTTTGAGTTTTTTTGCCCGGTGGCGCTGCGCTTACCGGACCTACGGGATCGAGTAGGCCGGGTAAGGCGTAGCCGCCACCCGGCTAGAGATCTCCCATCAGGTGCTCCACCAGCAGCGGAATCGGCCTCCCTGAGGCCACGCTTCTGCCACCCTCACGCCACAGCGCCGTACCGCTAATATCCAGATGCGCCCACGGGATTGTCGGCGGGCAGAAGTGATGCAGCAGCCACGCCGCCGAGGCACTGATCGCCGCATTGTTGGGCGGCGTATTGCACAGATCGGCGATGGCGCTGTCGGTCTGCTTTTTCAGCCGCGCATCCAGCGGCAGGGACCACACTTCATCTCCGCTCTGTTTTCCTGCCTGCGTCAGCGCCTGGCGCAGTGGCTCGTCCTGGGTCATCAACCCGCTCAGCTCATATCCCAGCGCTTTGACCACCGCACCCGTCAGCGTTGCCATATCGATAATGTAGCGCGCCTGCGGATGGCGCTGGCTGGCCCAGGCGATAGCGTCTGCCAGCACCAGTCGGCCTTCGGCATCGGTATTGTTGATTTCAACCGTGGTGCCGTTGCAGGCTCTGGCTACCGTGCCGGGCTGCATGGCGTCCGGGCCGATGGCGTTTTCTGCCAGCGCCAGCACGCCCATGAGGCGCACGGGGAGCGCCAGCTCTGCAACGGTCAGCATCAGCCCCAGCACGTTCGCTGCCCCGCACATGTCATATTTCATGGTGTACATGCCCGCGCCATCCTTGAGCCACAGGCCGCCGGTATCGAAGGTAATGCCTTTACCTACATAGCAGCGCACCGGGCCGTCAGAAACACCGTCATAGTGAATAGCCAGCAGTCGTGGCGGGCAGGAGGCGCCTTTGCCAACGGCGTGAAGCAGCCCCAGACCCTGCTCAACGATCTGCTTTTCATCCAGCACTTCACAGCGCAGGGCAGGGAAGGCCGCGCACAGCGTCTGCGCCTCCTGCACCATAAACTGCGGCGTGCAGCGGTCGGAGGGGATATCGGCCAGACGGCGTGCGGCGACCATTCCACGGCCAATGGCGAGCTGCTGGCGGAAGATAACGTCCAGCCGCGCCTGCTGTTCTGGCAGGCAGAGGGCGGTAACGTGCTCAACGCGCAAAGTGACATCGTCCGCTTTCTTCAGCTGCAGATCGCTAAGCCTGTGCGACTGATTAAAAAGAAAACGCAGGACCTGTTGCAGCACAACGTCGTCAATGTGGGTGACATCCAGGACCACGTCGGTGCTGACGGGCGTGGCCAGGAGCGGAAGGAGTGCCGTAAGCAATCCTTCGGTAAGGCTATCCTGCCAGAGAGCATCTGGCACCAGCGTGATGCGTGCAAAAGGCGCACAGCCAAAACGGGTGTCGGCAACGGCATCTTGCCCGCGCATTTCCGCAATCAGTGGCGTGTCCGGCAACAGCGCAGACGTGCTGCGGGCGATGAGGTGGCCGTGTGGCTTTACGTCAGAAAGGGCGGTTATCAGCTGATACGTCATCATCATTACTCCTCAATCGGTGCGCGGATCCGTACGGCATAGGCCTGCATCCATTCATAATCCACCGCCTGATAGTGCGTTTTTTCCCGCAGGCGTTCGGCGCGAAACACGGTCAGCGGCTGGCGTGCCGTCGCCACCACAAAGGAGAACGTTTTAATGTTGGTGGCGGCGCCAAATTCACCTTTGTTATTCATGCATACCACGGAGAGATCCCCCGCGCGGCCAAAGCGCGACATCAGCCTGTCTTCCAGCTCGAACACCACGGAATCTGCCGCCTGCTGCGGAGACATCCCCTGCGCCATGCGGCGAACAATTTCGTAGCTGGTGCAGCCTTTCATCAGATCTTCGCCCACGCCCGTGGCGGTGGCGGCGCCGGTTTCACTGTCGCAGTAGAAGCCGGAGCCGATGATCGGCGAATCGCCAAGTCGGCCGCGCTTTTTCATAAACAGGCCGCTGGTGGAGGTCGCCACGCTCATGGATCCCTGTTTGTCGAGACCGATAATCCCGACCGTGTCATGGCCATCGTAGGGGCTTAAGCCTTTATCCAGCGTCTCCCGGCAGCGCTTGCGGTAGTGCTGCATGGCCCGGTCGGTGAGCATCGTTTTGTCGGCAAAACCCTGGCTCAATGCCCACTCGCGTGCGCCCTGGCCGACCAGCAGGCTGTTATAGCGCTGGCGGCTTAACGCCTGCGCCACGCGTACCGGGTTGGCGATATCCACCAGATTTCCCACGGCGCCAAACGCCAGCGTGTCGCCGTCCATGTAGGCGGCGTCCAGTTCCACCTCGCCATTTTCGGTTGGTAGCCCGCCGTAGCCGACCGATTTATAGAACGGGAAGTCCTCGACGGCGGCAACGGCATCCACGACCGCGGCAGCCACCGGTTTCCCTGCTGCCAGCGCAGAGGCCGACTCGGTTACGCCTTCAAGCGCCATTCGCCAGGTGGCGATAATTCCCCACATGCTTTACTCCTGTTTTGCAAGGGTGGTGTCGGTTTGCGTCACGGTGGCAATCTCCGCGGCGCGGTACTGTTTATCCACGATACGCATGAATGGCAGATACAGCATGGCGCCAATCAGCAGGTTGATAAGCTGCATGATGCTGCCGCTGAGATGCCCGGTGACGATAAAACCGCTGATAACAGGCGGCAGCGTCCAGGGGATAAACACCCCGGTGGTGACGGCGACCGCACCAATTTTCATTGCCACGTACTGCACGGTGACCAGCACCAGCGGTACCAGATTGAACGGAATGAGCATGATCGGGTTCATGATCACCGGCAGGCCGAACAGAATCGGCTCGTTGATGTTAAACACCGAGGCCCCCGCGCCCAGGCGTGCCACTTCGCGCATGTTTTTACTGCGGGCGAAAATCAGCATCGCAATCACCAGCGACAGCGTGGCCCCTGCGCCGCCCATCCAGATCATGTCAAAAAACTGTTCGGTGATAATGTGCGGTGGGGTAGCGCCGGCCTGAATGGCGGCGATGTTATCGGTCTGGTTCTCCATCCACAGCGGGCGAATAATGCCGTTGATCATCGAACCGGAGTTAATGCCCACTGACCACAGAATGGTGATGCTGAAGACCGTCATCAGCGCGCCAAAATAGGAAGTGCCGTAGTGGCGAACCGGGGTTGCTACTACCTCGTAAATAAACTGATGGATGGTGTTGTAATGGGTGTTTTCAAAGCCGATGCGGATCATCAGCACCAGGATCATCACCAAGAGGGCAGGGATCAGCGCCGCGAACGACTCCTGCACCGCAGGCGGCACGCCATCCGGCATTCTGATAACCAGTTTTTTGCGCTTCAGCCAGCAGAACAGCTCCGTCCAAAGCAGAGAGCCAATCATCGCCACGAATAACCCTTTACTGCCAATCCACTCTACCGGCATGACGGTGATGCCACCCTGTTCCGCCACTTTGATAAAAGGGGTCAGGATCAGAAAGGCGACCAGCGCCAGAATGCCGCAGGAGATACGGTCTTCGCCATAGTGTTCAGCCAGGCGATAGGCGACCAGGAAGCTGATAAACAGCGACATGGTCGAGAACACCGCGTTGAACGGGATTTCGATAATCGCGCTCCAGCTTTCCCCAAACGCCTGAGACATAAACTGCTGATAGGTTTGATTGGGAAAGGAGGAGATCACCAGCAGGATGGAGCCGACGATGATAAACGGCATGAATGAAACGTAGGCACCGCGAATGGCACCAAGATGACGCTGCTGGGCCGTTTTGGCCGCCAGCGGCATCAGTTTTGCTTCAAGAAATCCCAGAACATTGTTCATTGTGAACTCCGTACAAGATTGAGAGGTGTTGTTTATGTTATCTCTGGGGATTATCAGTGAAGCGCGGCGAGCGAAAGGTGAAATCGGTCACAAAGCAATCGCTGGTGTATTATAAATCTCATAAGATTAGTTCTGGAGTTTGTTGCGATGGAAATCAAACTGCACGCCAATGCGACCACGACGCCGCGCATCCGCCGTTATCTTCAACAGTCTGAGAAGAGCGACAGAGAGCTGGCCGTAGAGCTGGGGATTTCGGTCACCACCGTCAGACGCTGGCGCAATCGCGACCAGGTGTCGGATAACCATACGACGCCTAAAGTGATACACAAAGCGATGAGACAAGAGCAGGTTGCGCTGGTGAATGCCCTGCGTGACATCCTGGGCGCGCCGTTGGATGACCTGCTGCTTATGGTTAACGACGTCCTGGGCATTGCCGTTTCCCGCGCCACCCTGAACCGCTATCTCAAACCGGCCGCTGCAAAGCAAAAAGGGATCCCCTTGCAGGGGAAAAAGGCGCTGAAAGCGGGTATTACGCCCCATGCACTGGAACTGCACCATTTGCCTTTGTCGCTGCATATGGACGACGGCGGGGAGCAGCATCTGCTTTGGGCGCGAGAGCCGGTGAGCGGCTGGTGCTATGCCCGGCTTTATGCGGGGCTGTCGCCTCAACGACTGAATACCTGGACGCAGGAGGTGCTGGCGGCGTGTCCGGCTGCTATACAATCTATTGAGACTTTTGGTTTTGAGGCGACGCTGGCTGTTAACAACATTGCGGTGAAGGCACATCAACGTACCTGCAGTGCACTTCAGGTGATGGTGCCCTTACGCGATATTATTCCGCGGGTGAATGTGGAACCGGCGGGGGCGCTATTGATGACCTTGTGCGAGTTTTACAACCGGGGTAAAGCGCAGAAAAAACTGGGGGAAAGTACGCCGCAGGCCTTTCTGGAAGGGCTGCGGCGCGAGGCTTAAAGAATGTCGAGCACATCTTCCGGCGGACGCCCAATGCGCGCCTTGCCGTTTGCCACCACAATTGGGCGTTCAATGAGCTTCGGGTTGTCAACCATCGCCTGCACGAGCTCAGCTTCAGTGAGACGCGTGTCGTCCAGGTTAAGTGACTTATAGAGATCCTCTTTCTGGCGCATCAACTCACGTGCACTGCCCATGCCCAGCATATACAGGAGCTGGCGGATCGTCTGCGCGTCTGGTGGTGTCTCCAGATACAGCACCACCTCAGGCTCTACGCCGTTGGATTTCAGCAGGCTGAGGGTGTCGCGGCTCTTGGAGCAGCGAGGGTTATGGTAGATTTTTACCGCGTCAGTCATATTTTCTTCCTTTTTACATCTTTTCGTACGGCTTGAAGCGCTGCTGTAGCGCGCGCAGCTGATCGATACGCGCATCGTAACGGGCCTGTTGCAGGCTGCCAAGTTTGACCTGTGAACTGGCGCTGCTGAGCATCGAAATGGCCTGATCCAGACGCCCCACCAGGGCAAACCCTTCGGCGCGTGCCGCCAGCTCCTGATCGCGGTTGCCCAGCTGGGCTTCTGCCTGAGCGAGCAGATCCCAGCCGTTTTGATCGTCTTTATTGTCGAAGGTGTAGCGGTTCAGAATGGTGGCCGCTTCACCCGGCTGGCCGCCCTGCAGATAAGCGTTCGCCAGGTTAAGCTGCAGCACCGGGTTGGTCCGCACCTCTTTGGCACCTTTCAGGCGGTTAATCGCATCGGCAGGTCTCTTCTGCCCCAGATCGATATCCGTGGAAAGATCGAGATACCACGGGTTATTCGGGTCGGCGGCCAGCAACGGTTGCAGCGTTTTTCGCGCTTCGTCGTATTTGCTGGCTTCCATCGCCTGCAGGGCACGGCCGTATTGCGCCGCGTTCTTCTCGCGCACGTTGCCTTTTGCCAGGGCATCCAGCAGGTCGCTGGTGAGCTGGTTGCGCCCGGAATTGTACATGCCCAGCGTTCTCACTTTCGCCATGTAGAAATCCTGTGAGGATTGCACCACCACCGGACGCATCTGATTGGCACGGTTACGCGCATCGGACAGACGGCTTTCCGGTAACGGGTGGGTGAGCAGAATTTCGGGTGGACGTGACGAGTAGCGTGCCTGATCGAGCAGTTTTTCCAGGAAGCTGGGCATGGCCTGTGGGTCAAAGCCCGAGCGCTGTAACACCTGGATGCCAATGCGGTCCGCTTCCTGTTCGTTTTGCTGGGTGAAACTGATCATCCCCTGGCGCGTGCCTGCCAGCGTGCCGGTTAATGCGGCCATCCCGGCCTGCGGGCTGGCCATAGCCAGCAAAATAGAGCCCAGCGCACCCACCCAGGTCAGGGGCGCGTTGCGTTTCTGGTCTTCCATCGCACGGGCCAGATGGCGCTGGGTCACGTGGGAAATTTCGTGCGCCATGACCGACGCCAGCTGGCTTTCGTTATCGGAATAACGGAATAACGCCGAATGCAGCACCACGTTACCGCCAAAGAAGGCGAAGGCGTTGATTTCGTCGTTATTGATTAAATAGAAGTGGAAGGGGGTTTTTACCGAGTTGGCGTGCGCGACCAGGCGCATCCCCAGACCATTAATGTACTGCACCAGCAATGGGTCATTGATCAGCGGAGCACTGCCGCGCAACTGGCGAACATAGTAATCACCCATCTGCATCTCCTGACCAATGGAGAGCGTGCTTCCTGCTGTGGTGCCCATGTCCGGCAATGAATCGGACGAATCAGCGAAAGCTGGCAACACCTGACCGACCGTTACGGCGGCAATCAGTGTCGCAACCACTGTTTTTTTCAACTGCCTGAACATAACCACTGTCCTGTATTTTGGATGTGCTAATTTGACCGATGAACCCGCATATCGTTCATCTCCACTGCCCTGCGAGTGTAGCCGTGTTGTGGCATGAAGAAAATCCCATTCATCAGGCTTTTGCGGATTGTGACAGCGATACAAAAAGCGAAAGTCTTTTTTGTGACAGTTAGATACAATTCACCTTCTGACTCCCGTCATTCGATTCAGGGAAGGGTTGTATGCTCGAAATGTTAATGCAGTGGTACCGGCGCCGGTTTAGCGACCCGGAAGCCATTGCTTTGCTGGTTATTCTGGTTGCCGGGTTCGGTATTCTGTTCTTCTTCAGCGGCCTTCTGGCACCACTGCTGGTGGCCATTGTGCTGGCCTATCTGCTGGAGTGGCCAACCGCGCGGCTGGAGAATATCGGCTGCTCCCGACGCTGGGCGACCAGCATCGTGCTGGTGCTGTTTGTTGGCATTCTGCTGTTGATGGCGTTTGTGGTCATGCCCGTCGCCTGGCAGCAGGGGATCAACCTGATCCGCGATATGCCCGGCATGTTAAATAAGCTTTCCGATTTTGCCGCCACGCTGCCGCGTCGTTATCCGGCGCTGATGGACGCGGGGATCATCGATGCGATGGCCGAAAACATGCGCGCCCGCATCATGACCATGGGCGATTCGGTGGTGAAATACTCCCTGGCGTCGCTGGTTGGGCTCCTTACGCTCGCCGTCTACCTGGTGCTGGTGCCGTTGATGGTGTTCTTCCTGGTGAAGGACAAAGACCAGATGCTCAACGCCGTGCGGCGTATTCTGCCGCGTAATCGCGGGCTGGCCGGGCAGGTGTGGGAAGAGATGAATCAGCAGATCACCAACTACATTCGCGGCAAGGTGCTGGAGATGATTGTGGTTGGGGTCGCGACGTGGATTGGCTTCCTGATCTTCGGACTTAACTACTCGCTGCTGCTGGCGGTGCTGGTGGGGCTGTCGGTCCTTATTCCGTATATTGGCGCTTTTGTGGTCACCATTCCGGTTGTTGGGGTCGCGCTGTTCCAGTTTGGCCTGGGCACCGAGTTCTGGAGTTGCTTCGCGGTGTACCTGATTATTCAGGCCCTGGATGGCAACCTGCTGGTGCCAGTGCTGTTCTCAGAAGCAGTGAATCTGCATCCGCTGGTGATTATCTTATCGGTGGTGATTTTCGGCGGGCTGTGGGGATTCTGGGGCGTGTTCTTTGCCATTCCGCTGGCGACGCTGATTAAAGCCGTCGTCCATGCATGGCCGGATGTGCCAGCGGTGGAGGAGAAGTAGTTTTTGTGCGGCCTGATGCCCTTCTCTCACGGGGGAGAGGGGGAAAACACTAAAAACGGCAACCAGGTTGCCGTTTTGCATTTATCTTGTAGGTCGGGTAAGGCGAAGCCGCCACCCGACACTCACTTTCAGGCACTTTGTTTCAGCCAGTTCAGCACCACGTCGTGGTGGTTGCTGGTTTTGAAGTCGTCAAAGACATGTTCCACTTTACCGTCAGCGTCAATCAGGAAGCTGATGCGGTGAATGCCGTCATAGGTTTTGCCCATAAACGTCTTCTCGCCCCAGACGCCGAACTGCTCACAGACCTGATGATCTTCGTCGGAAAGCAGCGTGAAGTTCAGCAGCTCTTTTTCAGCAAATCGTGACAGCTTTTCTGGCTTATCGGTGCTGATGCCCAGCACTTCCACGCCGGCTTTTTTCAACTCGTCCATGTTGTCGCGTAAGCCGCAGGCCTGCACGGTGCAGCCCGGGGTCATGGCTTTCGGGTAGAAATAGACCAGAACACGCTGTCCCTGGAAGTCGGTCAAATTTACTTGCTCACCATCCTGATCCGGTAAGCTAAATTTCGGTGCGATGTCACCGGCTTTCAGTGGGTTCATTACTCAACTCCATCCTGTTCATGCTGCGAATAATTTACGACGCTTATACTGCCTTGCGCGTGTAATTCTGTACAGAGGGCTTTGAACGCTTGCTCGATATTTGACGCATCCTGTGATGCAGGACTGTGGGCGGTGATTTGAATAAAGAGGGTAGGAACGGCACTCTCATCAGCCGGTTGTGTGCGGGAAACCAGCTCGGCAATGTTCATCTGATGGCTGTCAAACAGCGCGGTAAAACGCTCGATCAGATGAGGGGAATCAGGAACTTCAACCTGTACCCAGACGGTGGCAGGCATGGCCGGACGCGGACGCGCATTGGTGCGTTTCATCACGATCAGCAAATCCAGCTCTGCGCCTTTCAGCGGCAGGGTAGATTCGATAAGCGTGATGGCGTTCCATGTCCCGGACAGCAGCATAATAAACGTGAACTCTTCGCCCAGCATCGCCAGACGGCTGTCCTCGATATTACAGCCGCAGCTGCTCACGTGGCGGGTAATGGTGTTCACGATACCCGGCCTGTCAGCACCCAGCGCAGTGATAACCAGGTAATGTTGTGATGAGGTTGTCAAACCTGTTCTTCCTTTGCTTGGTTAAGTCTTCCTAAGGAAAGCATAAAAAAAACATGCATACAACCGCCTGAGGGCCTCAGGTCGCTTGCTTTTATTACAGTTCCAAACGTACCATTGAGGCTCTTGTTCGCACAGAGGATGGCTCATGTTCACGGGAAGTATTGTCGCGCTTGTAACACCGATGGATGAAAAAGGTAATGTCTGCCGGTCAAGCATGAAGAAGCTGATTGATTACCATGTCGCCAATGGAACCTCGGCGATCGTTTCGGTAGGGACTACCGGTGAATCTGCAACGCTGAGCCACGAAGAGCACGGCGATGTGGTGATGTTGACCCTCGAACTGGCTGACGGACGTATTCCGGTCATCGCGGGAACGGGCGCGAATGCAACCGCAGAAGCGATCAGCCTGACCCAACGTTTTAACGACAGCGGCGTTGTTGGTTGTCTGACGGTCACCCCTTACTACAACCGTCCTACTCAGGAAGGTTTGTTCCAGCATTTCAAAGCCATCGCTGAACATACTGACTTGCCACAAATTCTGTATAATGTGCCGTCCCGTACTGGCTGCGATATGCTGCCGGAAACCGTTGGTCGTCTCTCGAAAGTAAAAAATATTATCGGGATTAAAGAGGCGACAGGGAACTTAAGCCGCGTTCATCAGATCAAAGAGCTGGTTTCAGACGACTTTATCCTGTTGAGCGGTGACGATGCGACCGCGCTGGACTTCATGCAGCTCGGTGGTCATGGCGTGATCTCCGTAACGTCGAACGTTGCGGCCCGCGATATGGCGGAAATGTGCAAGCTGGCGGCGGCAGGTCACTTTGATGAAGCCCGTCTCATTAATAAACGTCTGATGCCGTTGCACAATAAATTATTTGTCGAACCCAATCCGATCCCGGTGAAATGGGCATGTAAGGAGTTGGGACTTGTAGCAACCGATACGCTGCGTCTGCCAATGACACCGATTACCGACCACGGTCGTGAAATCGTCACTGCAGCGCTGAAGCATGCCGGTTTGCTGTAAAGTTTAGGGAGATTTGATGGCTTATTCAGTACAGAAGTCGCGCCTGGCGAAGGTTGCGAGTGTTTCGCTTGTTATGCTGCTCGCTGCCTGTAGTTCAGACTCGCGCTACAAGCGCCAGGTGAGCGGTGATGAATCCTATCTGGATGCGACCCCGCTTGCTGAACTTCATGCACCGGCTGGCATGATCCTGCCGATTCAGAACGGCGATTATAATATCCCCGTGACCAACGGCAGCGGCCCGGTGGGCAAAGCGCTTGATATTCGTCCGCCAGCACAGCCTCTGGCGCTGGTGAGCGGGGCGCGCACCCAGTTTACCGGTGATACCGCGTCTCTGATGGTGGAAAGCGCACGTGGCAGCACGCTGTGGCCACAGGTGGTGAGCGTCATTCAGTCGAAGAACTACACGATTGACAAGCGCGATGACGCCAGCCAGACGTTAACCACCGACTGGATCGAGTGGAACCGTCTGGATGAAGACCAGCAGTACCGTGGTCGTTATCAAGTCTCCGTTAAACCGCAGGGCTATCAGCAGGCGGTTACCGTTAAGCTGTTGAACCTGGAGCAGGCGGGCAAACCGGTGGCGGATGCTGCCTCTATGCAGCGTTACAGCACTGAAATGCTGAACGTGATTGCGGCGGGTCTGGATAAGAACGCCACAGACGCGGCTAACGCCTCACAGAACCGCAACGGCATGACGTTTGATGTCCAGAGCGGCGCGGATGATACTGGCCTGCCAATGCTGGTTGTTCGTGCGCCATTCAACCAGACCTGGCAGCGCCTGCCAGCGACGCTGGAGAAAGTGGGCATGAAGGTGACCGACAGCACGCGTTCAACCGGTAGCATAACCGCAACGTATAAGCCGCTGTCCGACAGCGCATGGCAGGAGCTGGGCGCACGCGATCCACAGCTCGCTTCCGGCGACTACAAGATTCAGGTAGGCGACCTTGATAACCGCAGTAGCCTGCAGTTTATCGATCCGAAAGGTCACACGCTGACCCAGTCGCAGAACGATGCGCTGGTCGCGGTCTTCCAGGCTGCATTCAGCAAATAAATACGAGGGCTGGTGAATCCAGCCCTTTTTATTTTCGTGCTACGCAAACGTGTGCGTGGCATAATATGCCCAGTTTTGAACACAAATCATCACACCAGGAGTAATCAAGATGCAGAAGCAAGCTGAGTTGTATCGTGGCAAAGCGAAGACCGTATACAGCACGGAAAACCCGGATCTGTTGGTGCTCGAGTTCCGCAATGATACGTCAGCAGGGGATGGCGCACGCATTGAGCAGTTCGATCGTAAAGGCATGGTGAACAACAAGTTCAACCACTTCATTATGACCAAACTGGCCGAAGCGGGTATCCCGACTCAGATGGAAGCGTTGCTGTCCGATACGGAATGTCTGGTGAAAAAACTGGATATGGTTCCGGTTGAGTGCGTCATTCGTAACCGTGCCGCGGGCTCCCTGGTGAAGCGTCTGGGCATTGAGGAAGGCATCGAGCTGAATCCACCGCTGTTCGATCTGTTCCTGAAAAACGACGCCATGCACGATCCGATGGTCAATGACTCCTACTGCGAAACCTTCGGCTGGGTGAACAAAGAGAACCTGGCGCGCATGAAAGAGCTGACCTACAAAGCCAACGACGTGCTGAAAAAACTGTTTGATGATGCTGGCCTGATCCTCGTCGACTTCAAGCTGGAGTTCGGTCTGTTCAAAGGCGAAGTGGTACTCGGCGACGAGTTCTCACCGGACGGCAGCCGTCTGTGGGACAAAGAAACGCTGGATAAAATGGATAAAGACCGTTTCCGTCAGAGCCTGGGTGGCCTGATTGAAGCGTACGAAGCAGTGGCTCACCGTTTAGGCGTTAAGCTCGACTAACTCCCCCATCGCCAAAGGATGTTCATATCCTTTGGCGTCTTACCTTTGTTTCCTATGGTAATCTTGCCGTTAACCGCCTACGATCATAGCTATTATTAATGGAATAGTTCGAGGTAGTTATGCGCTGGCAAGGGCGTCGTGAAAGTGACAATGTAGAAGACAGACGTGGTGATAGCGGTGGCGGCCCTTCCATGGGTGGCCCCGGCTTCCGTTTACCCAGCGGAAAAGGCGGAATCATTCTGCTGATTGTGGTGCTGGTTGCGGGTTACTACGGGGTCGATCTCACCGGGTTAATGACCGGTCAGCCGCTGCAGCAACAGCAGCAATCTCAGCGCTCCATCAACCCAAATGAAGATGAAGCGGCCAAATTTACCTCCGTTATTCTCGCGACCACTGAAGACACGTGGAGCCAGCAGTTTGAGAAAATGGGACGCAGCTACCAGCAGCCGAAGCTGGTGATGTACCGTGGTGCTACCCGCACCGGCTGCGGCACCGGACAGTCGGTGATGGGGCCGTTCTACTGTCCGGCAGACAGCACCGTCTATATCGATCTCTCTTTTTATGATGACATGAAACGCAAACTAGGAGCCGACGGTGATTTTGCACAGGGCTACGTGATTGCGCATGAAGTGGGGCATCACGTGCAAAAATTGCTGGGCATTGAGCCTAAGGTTCGCCAGCTTCAGCAAAACGCCTCGCAGGCGGAGGTCAATCGCCTTTCCGTGCGTATGGAGCTGCAGGCGGACTGCTTCGCGGGCGTCTGGGGTAACAGCATGCAGAAGCAGGGCGTGCTGGAATCTGGCGACCTGGAAGAGGCGTTAAATGCCGCAGAGGCCATTGGTGACGACCGTCTCCAGCAGCAGAGCCAGGGCCGGGTTGTGCCGGACAGCTTCACTCACGGGACGTCAGAACAACGTTACACCTGGTTTAAACGCGGTTTTGACAGCGGTGACCCGGCGCAGTGCAATACCTTCGGTAAAGCCATGTAATGGTGGCGTTTGACCAACTGATTAGCCAGCTTGAGCGCACCGGCCAGCGTCGGCTGGTGGTGCTCAGCGGTGATGCGCAGTGGTCCCTGGCGCAGGCCGGGGCGCTGCGTGATACGCTTTCCGGGGATTGGGTGTGGCTGGATGAAAACCCTTCCCGGGAGATAAGCGGGCTGCTGGGGCGCGAGTTCCGGCATGCTGTTTTTGATGCCCGCGCCGGGTTTGATGTCTCAGCCTTTGCCGCCCTGAGCGGAACGCTGCGTGCCGGGAGCCTGCTGGTGCTGTTGGCTCCCCCGCTTGCGGTGTGGGCAGACACGCCCGACAGTGATTCCCTGCGCTGGAGCGACAGCGCGGAACCCATTCCCACGCCGAATTTCATTCGCCACTTTTGTCAGACGATTACCCGCGATCCCGATGCAATCGTCTGGCAGCAAAACCAGCCGTTAACCCTTCCTCCGTTTCCTGATGCCCCTGACTGGCAACCCGCTAACGGCGCACCCCAGCGCGAGCAGGCGGAGATCCTGCACGCACTTCGTGCAATGCCGAAAGGCGTTGCGGCCGTTACCGCCCCGCGCGGGCGGGGAAAGTCGGCGCTTGCCGGCATGCTGCTGAACAGCATTGAGGGCAGAGCAGTTGTCACCGCACCGGCAAAGGGAGCAACGGAGGTCATCGCACGGTTTGCGGGTGAACATTTTCACTTTATGGCACCGGATGCGCTGCTGGCCTCCTCACACCATGCCGACTGGCTGATTGTCGATGAGGCGGCGGCCATACCCGGCCCTGTGCTGGAGAAGCTGGTTGCGCGCTTTCCACGGGTACTGTTAACCACGACGGTACAAGGGTATGAAGGAACCGGAAGAGGGTTTTTGCTTAAATTCTGCGCGCAGTTCAGCGCCCTGCAGCGTTATACCTTATCCACCCCCGTTCGCTGGGCTGCGGGATGTCCGCTTGAGCGGGTGGTCGCCAGCGCGCTGCTGTTTGACGACACGCTCATCGACCAGCAGCCGAAAGGAGAGGTGCAACTGACCTCTCTGGCCCCCGACGCATGGGAGCACACGCCTGCAATCGCCGCGAGTGTCTACGAGCTGCTTTGTGCGGCCCATTACCGTACCTCGCCGCTGGATCTGCGCCGTATGATGGACGCCCCCGGTCAGCACGTTGCCGTCGCGCAAACGGACCCGGTCATTGCGGGCGCGCTGTGGCTGGTAGACGAAGGCGGGTTAAGCCCGGCGCTAAGTCGCGCAGTATGGGCGGGTTTTCGTCGACCTCGCGGCAACCTTGTCGCGCAGTCTCTGGCCGCGCATGGCGGCACGCCTCTGGCAGCAACGCTGAAAGGTCGACGGATCACGCGCATCGCTGTTCACCCTCACCGGCAACGGGAAGGGATCGGCCGGGCGCTCATCCGCGAGGCCTGCGGGGAGGATTATCTCTCGGTGAGCTTTGGCTTTACCAACGCGCTGTGGCATTTCTGGCAGCAGTGCGGCTTTGTGCTGGTACGGATGGGCAGCCACCGCGAAGCCAGCAGCGGCTGCTACACCGCAATGGCATTATTGCCGCAAAGTGAGGCGGGGCATCGTCTGTGTGAACAGGCCCGGCTGCGCCTGCATCGCGATGCGCGCGTCTTATCATTGTGGAATGGCGAAAAGATCCCGGTGGCAGATGAGTGGGAAGCTACCCTTAATAGTGACGACTGGCTGGAGCTGGCAGGCTTTGCCTTTGCACACCGGCCCTTTGCTACGTCCGTTGCCGCATTGACGCGTTTGCTGCTCGCCGTCGATCTGCCGCTTCCGGCCCTGCGCGGTAAAATTGAGGCACGAAGAGAGGACGCTGCGCTCAGTGCTGAACTGTCGCTCACCGGGCGAAAAGCGGTGCTGGCAAGATTACGCGCTGAAACGGCGCAGGCCCTTGAATGTCTTGATAAAGCACGCAGTCAGCAGCTCAAAAGCGACATTTTGCAATGGCAATTTTTTCAATGACTTCTTCAGTAAAGTGGCATGGTCATTCCCCCCGCAAGGCGTAGAATCCAGGTCATCAATTAAGGAGACCGCCATGAAACACGATCATTTTGTTGTTCAAAGCCCCGACAAACCGGCTAAACAGTTACTGCTGCTGTTTCATGGCGTTGGCGATAACGCCGTCAATATGGGAGAGATTGGTCGCTGGTTTGCACCTGTTTTTCCTGAGGCGCTGATTGTCAGTATCGGCGGCGTGGAGCCGTGTGGCCCAGACGGACGGCAGTGGTTCTCCGTTCAGGGCGTGACGGAAGAGAACCGTCAGACGCGCATTGATGCCATTATGCCGGTCTTTATCGAAACCGTGCGTTACTGGCAGCAGCAGAGCGGCGTCGGTGCCGACGCGACCGCGCTGATTGGCTTTTCACAGGGGTCAATTATGTCGCTGGAGAGCGTGAAAGCAGAGCCGGGTCTGGCTTCGCGCGTGATTGCCTTTAACGGCCGTTTCGCGACGCTACCGACGAGCGCGACCACGCAGACAACGATCCACTTGATCCACGGTGGCGAAGACCGGGTGATTGAGCTTTCGCATGCCGTAGCTGCCCAGGAAGCCCTGATCCGGGAAGGCGGGGATGTGACGCTGGATATCGTTGACGATCTGGGTCATGCGATTGACGATCGCAGCATGCAGTTTGCGCTCGACCATCTGCGCTATACCGTACCGAAGCACTACTTTGATGAAGCGCTCAGCGGCGGTAAGCCGGACGATGATGATATTGTTGAGTTTATGTGATTATTTCCCCTCACCCTAACACTCTCCCCTAAGGGGAGAGGGAACATGGCACCCCTCGCCCCTCTGGGGAGAGGGGCTGGGGGGGAGGGGATTACTTCTTCTGGTCTTTCTTCGGCCAGTCGTCGTCGTCATCCCACTTGTCGTTAAAATCACGATGAGGCGGAAGATCCGGCTTGTTGGCGAGGAATTTTTTATGGTCAACGCGCTTAAGATCTTTAATCACGTTAAGCAATACGCCTACCAGAAACACTAACACCAGAATCCACCAGTACTTTGCAAGCCAATCCATTCGCTATTCCTCTCAGAGCGCTCGTCAGGCGACGATTTGCTCCATAATACGTTGATACATACGGGCCAGCAGTTGTAAATCCGCGGCATTTACACACTCATTGATTTTATGAATGGTCGCGTTCACTGGCCCCAGTTCGACAACCTGAGCTCCCATGCGGGCGATAAAGCGTCCGTCTGAAGTGCCACCCGTCGTCAGCAGTTGTGGCTTAATTTCATTATAGTGCTCGATGGCGTTCACCACCGCATCCACCAGTTTGCCACGCTGTGTCAGGAACGGCTGGCCGGAAAGCCACCAGTCCACGGTGTAACGCAGTTGATATTTTTCCAGCAGGGCGATAACGCGCGCTTTGATCATCTCATCGGTCAGTTCCGTGCTGAAACGGAAGTTAAACTGAACGAAACAATCGCCCGGGATCACGTTGTTGCTGCCGGTTCCTGCCTTCACGTTCGCAATCTGCATGCTGGTTGGCGGGAAGAACTCATTGCCTTTGTCCCACTCAATGCTCACCAGTTCACTCAGCATCGGCGCTGCGCGGTGAACTGGGTTATCGGCCAGATGCGGGTACGCCACGTGTCCCTGTACGCCGTGAATGGTCAGGTTACAGGTTAACGAACCGCGGCGGCCATTTTTCACCACATCGCCCACCACCTCGGTGCTGGACGGCTCGCCGACCAGACAGTAGTCCAGACGCTCGTTGCGGGCCATCAGGGCCTCAACAACCTTGACGGTGCCGTTATGGGCGCTGGCTTCTTCATCAGAGGTAATGAGAAACGCGAGACGGTTTTTATGGTTCGGGTGCTGGGCGACAAAGCGCTCAGCCGCCACAACCATTGCCGCCAGGGAACCTTTCATGTCTGCGGCGCCGCGGCCAAACAGCATGCCATCGCGGATGGTTGGTTCAAATGGAGGGTTGATCCAGCGGTCCGCATCACCTGCGGGAACCACGTCGGTATGCCCGGCAAAGGCCAGCGTTTCGCCCTGGCCACGCCACGCCCAGAAATTCTGGGTGTCGCCAAAATCCATACGCTCCACGGTAAAACCGATGGCACGCAGGCGCTCAATCATTAATGCCTGACAACCTGCGTCGTCCGGGCTAAGGGAAGGACGGCGAATAAGCTGCTGAGTCAGCTCAATGACCGGGCATGACATAAACTACACCTCAACGAAAAAAGTCGGAATAAAGGGTTTCACTGAAACCCAGCAGCATAGGCTGCCCGGGCGCGCAGAGCAATGGGCGTTTGATGATTGCTGGCATTTCAAGCATCAGATTTGCTGCGCTGTTGGCATCCTTGATGCTGGCACGCAGTGATTCGTCCAGCTTGCGCCAGGTCGTGCCGCGGGTGTTCAGCAGCGCGTCCCACCCCAGTTCGTTAATGGCGGTATGCAGAAATTCTGCATCAAGCCCATCGGCACGGTAATCGTGGAAGCGGTACTCGACGTTGTTAGCTTCGAGCCAGCGACGGGCTTTTTTGATCGTGTCACAATTTTTAATGCCGTACATGACAACCATGTTGAATCCTTTTGTTCTTATGACCATTAAATGTTCAGTAAATTCGAAGATATATCCTTAAACGGAATATAACACATTCAGAAACGCTCTGGATTAACACCTCTTTTTAATTCAACTCACACCTGTACGCTGAATATTCTTTCATCATTTAAGCATAGATGTCCATCAGGTATAAATTGCCTGTAAACTCAGCGGGTAAAATAAAACTCACCCGTGCGTAGGGTTATTTCAAAATATTGCTGGCCGTCACACAAAATTTAAGGTTCTCCGTTCATATTTATCATAAATCCAGCGCGCAGACGGGGTACAATCACAGCAATCGGTTAAATTGTCTTCACAATGATGATACGTTTTCGTAGAATGCGCATAATAATAAGAGAGGTTGTTATGATTGAACGTGAACTGGGGAACTGGAAAGATTTTATCGAAGGCATGCTTCGTAAATGACATTCAGTAAGAATTGCAAGAGCACTTAAATAAGTAAAATAACCATAGTGTGAATTAATCGCACAGTAAAAAGGCGGCCTACTGAGCCGCCTTTTTTATTTTCACTATCTTATTCAGGCCGTTCCTTGAGCGGGAAGCGGCGACGCACCAGCACGAAGAACAGCGGCACAAAATAAATGGCCAGGATCGTGGCTGAAATCATTCCTCCCATGACGCCTGTACCTACCGCATGCTGGCTGCTGGAGCCTGCACCTGAGCTGGTTGCCATTGGTAACACCCCGAAGACAAACGCCAGCGAGGTCATCAGGATTGGACGTAAGCGCTGACGGCAGGCATGCAGCGTGGAAGCCATCAGCTCATGGCCTTTCGCATTCATCTCATTGGCAAACTCAACAATCAGGATGGCGTTTTTCGCCGACAACCCAATCACGGTGAGCAGCCCCACCTGAAAGTAAACGTCGTTCTCCAGACCGCGCATCCAGGTGGCGAGCAGCGCGCCAATCACGCCAAGCGGCACCACCAGCATGACCGAGAACGGGACTGACCAGCTTTCATACAGCGCCGCAAGACAGAGGAAGACCACCAGCAGCGAAAGCGCGTAAAGCGCGGGAGCCTGCGCCCCGGAGAGCCGCTCCTGATAAGACATGGCCGTCCACTGCAGACCAAAGCCAGCGGGCAGCTGTTGCACCAGCTTTTCCATGGTGTCCATCGCCGTACCGGTGCTGACGCCCGGCGCGGCTTCACCGACGATCTCAACGGCGGAATAGCCGTTATAGCGCTCCAGACGCGGAGAACCGCTCTCCCAGTGCGAGGAGGCGAAGGCGGAGAACGGCACCATGCCGCCCGCATTGTTGCGGACATACCAGCGGTTAATATCGTCCGGCAGCATGCGGTATGGCGCGGCGGATTGCACATACACTTTTTTAACGCGACCGCGATCCATAAAGTCATTCACATAGCTTGAACCCCACGCCGTTTGCAGGGTGTCGTTAATATCGTCGATGGAAACGCCCAGCGCCTGCGCCTTACGCTGATCAATATCGACCTGCAGCTGCGGGCTGTCATCCAGACCGTTGTGACGGACGCGGGTCAGACCCGGATCTTTACCGGCCAGCTCTAACAGCTTGTCGCGCGCCGCCATCAGCGCCGTGTGGCCCGCACCGGCATGGTCCTGCAACTCCATGTCAAACCCGGCAGAACTGCCGAGACCGCTGATGGCCGGTGGGCTGCTGGCAAAAACGCGAGCCTCTTTGATACGGGAGAAGGCTTTGGTCGCGCGTTCGATAATGGCAAACGAGGTGCCCGTTTTCGTATCGCGTGCGTCCCAGTCTTTCAGGCGCACAAACATACGTGCAACGTTCTGCCCGTTCCCGCCCGGGCCGGAGCCGACGGTGGAGAAGACCGACACCACGTTATCTTTCTCTTTGGTAAAGAAGTACTGCTCCACCTTCTGAACTACCTTCAGCGTTTGCTGCTGCGTTGACCCGCTCGGGAGCTGCACCGAAGTGATGAACATCCCCCGGTCTTCCTGCGGCAGGAACGAAGTCGGCAGATGCAGGAACAGCCATACCATACCGCCCAACAGCACAACATAAATCATCATCCAGCGCAGGCTGCGGTGCAGCACCTTGCCGACGGCGGTTTCATAACGCGCGGCACTGCGGTTGAACATGCGGTTAAACCAGCCAAAAAAGCCTTTCTGACCGTGCTGCTCCCCTTTATGTAGCGGCTTGAGGAGGGTGGCGCAGAGGGCAGGCGTGAGGATCAACGCCACCAGCACCGACAGCACCATTGCGGAGACGATGGTGATTGAAAACTGACGATAAATGGCGCCGGTTGTGCCACCGAAAAACGCCATCGGGATAAAGACCGCCGAGAGCACCATCGCGATGCCAACTAACGCCCCCTGAATTTGTCCCATCGATTTACGTGTGGCCTGGCGCGGGGAAAGCCCTTCCTCGCTCATGATGCGCTCGACGTTTTCGACCACCACGATGGCATCGTCCACCAGCAGGCCAATCGCCAGCACCATTGCAAACATCGTCAGGGTGTTAATGCTGTAACCAAACGTGTAAAGCACCGCGAAGGTACCCAGCAGCACCACCGGAACGGCAATGGTCGGGATCAGCGTTGCGCGGAAGTTTTGCAGGAACAGGTACATGACCAGGAAGACCAGCGCGATCGCTTCCAGCAGCGTTTTCACCACATCTTCAATAGAGGCTTTAACGAAGGAGGTGGTTTCGTAGGCGACTTTATATTCCAGCCCGTGGGGAAAATAGTGCGACAGCTCATCCAGACGATCCAGCACCAGCTGCGCGGTGGCCATTTCATTGGCCCCGGAGGCCAGTTTTACCCCCAGACCGGAGGCCGGGTTACCGTTAAAGCGGCTGAGATAATCATATTTCTCTGCCCCCATTTCTACCGTGGCGACATCGCCCAGGCGGACCTCTGAACCATCCTGATTTACGCGCAGGGTAATGTTGCGAAACTGCTCCGGGGTCTGAAGCAGCGACTGTGAGTTAATGGTGGCATTCAACGCTTGTTTATCGACAGAGGGCGTTCCCCCCAGTTGTCCCACCGCAATCTGGGCGTTCTGGGATTTAATGGCATCCGTCACGTCGGTTGCCGTCATCTGGAAGCTGTTCAGCTTATTCGGATCAAGCCAGATACGCATTGAATACTGAGAGCCGTAAGCATCGATATCACCGACGCCGTTAATACGGCTGAGGGGATCCTGAATATTACTGGCGACGTAGTCCGCAATGTCCTGCTTATCCATGGAACCGTCGGTAGAGACAAACGCAATAGTCAGGATGTTGGTGTCACCGGTTTTACGTACGGTAACCCCCTGATTCTGCACCGCCTGAGGCAGTTTACGCATCGCCGACTGCAGCTGGTTTTGCACCTGCTGTACGGCTTCGTCTGGATCCGTACCGGCGGTAAAGCTCAGGGTGACGGTCGCCTGGCCCGTGGCGCTACTCTGCGAGGACATGTACATCAGGTTATCCAGACCCGTCATGTTCTGCTCGATAACCTGCGTAACGGTATTTTCCAGCGTTTGTGCTGAAGCTCCGGGGTAGTTTGCCGTGACGCGCACGTTTGGTGGTGCCAGGTCGGGATATTGCTCAACAGGAAGTGAAGTAATGGCCAGGACACCTGTCAGACACAACAGAATGGCAAGTACCCAGGCAAAAATGGGGCGATCGATAAAAAAATTCGCCATGAAAATGAGACCTCGTTTTGCTGCACGTCATTATTGTTTATTGCCCGCATCACTTTAGCGGCAAGACGAAGACCAAACGTGGAGAAATAAAGGAGATAGTGTAAATTATCATGCACTTTTCTCTGCGCTTCACCTTTTACCGTTATTTACCTCCCGGCACCGTTTGTCGGGAAGATCACGCTCACCAGCGTCCCCCCGTTTTGCGGCTGGGAAAAGTGCAGCGTTCCGCCGAGTCGCGCCGCCCGTTCGCGCATAATATTCAGCCCGTAATGTCCCGGCGGCTCGCTGGCTTCGCCAATCCCGATACCGTTATCGCGAATGCTGACGCTGTGGGTGCCGTCAGCAGACGTCACGCAGCTGACGGTTATCTCGCTGGCCTGGGCGTGCTTCATCGCATTCAACACCGCTTCACGCACGATCTGCAGCAAATGCACCTGTTTCTGGGCATCCAGCGCCAGCGAGGAGAGGCGGCAGTCGAGGTGCAGCTTTGCCTGCGTCTGGCTCTGTAACCCGTCCAGTGACTCCTGTAGGGCCGCGGGCAGATTGGCGTGGTTAAGCGTCAGGCGGAAGGTGGTAAGCAGCTCGCGCAATTGATGCCAGGCGTTGTTAAGCTCGCGGGAAAAGTCGGTGATAATGGTCTGCGCCGGGGCATTCTCCTGCGGGATAGCGCGTTTCAGCAGCGCCAGCTGAATACGTAAATACGACAGTACCTGCGCCAGGGAATCGTGCAGCTCGCGGGCGATCGTCGCGCGCTCTTCCATCAGCAGCAACTGCTGGTAGTGCTTTTGCGCCTGGTTGAAATACAGTCCGCGTCCGAGCATTGTCGCCACGCTTTCCATCAGCGGCAGAGGAACGTGGCCCGTCTCGCTTTGCCAGCGTAATTCCCCGTACAGGGTATCCTGCATCAGCACGGGCAGCGTTTGGACAGGGCTCCCGTTTGATTCGATACCCTCACTGAGCCGCCAGTCGTCGCTGGTGCGCAACTCCAGGTAGTTCATCTGCGTGTACTCATGCACTATCTGCAAAATATGCCGGAAACAGTGGCTGTCTATCTGGCCGGTATTCAGTGCCTGAGAGCATTTAAACAGCATCTCGAGTTGCTGATGCGCCTCATTCAGATGCTGCGTCTTTTCCGCTACGGAGTGTTCAAGCGAGCGATACAGTGTATGCAGCTCGGCAGACATGTGGTTGAACGCCCGGGAAAGTTGGCCCAGTTCGTTTGGCAGCGCGGTATCCGGTGCAGGCGTATCGAATTGCCCCCGCTCAATGCGCTCGCTGGCCGCCACCAGATTATTCAGCGGTAACACCACCTGGCGGCGGATGCGTCGCAGGGTAAAGATCGTCAGGATCAGGATGCCCATCCCGCCCGCCAGGGAGATCAGAATCACCGCCCGGATTTTATGTTCGGTGTAGTGCTGAAGGGCGAGCACAAAGGCGTCAATCCGGCCGACAAAGTCTTCAATGTGGGCCTGATACCACCCGATATCGCCGCGAGCGATGTGGTTGTCCATCTCCTGCCATGCCAGATGCAGCTGCTGATAGCGCGCCTTAACATCGTCCGGCACGTACCAGCGGCTCAGCTTCTGTAGCGCAGGGGCGCTCAGCGTCTGCTGCCAGCTCTCGCGATGCGCCGCCAGGGCATCGCTGTTGCGTTGCATCTCATAGCCCAGACGGTAGCTCTGCATTCGCAGGGAACCGGCAATATTGATGGCTTCTGCATCCCGCTGGCTGCTGGCAAGCGTGAACAGTGCGACGGTGCTGGTCAGAACGGACAGCACGATAATGGAAATGAAAGCCCGGGCCAGGCTTCCGGAAACGGGTCGTTTAACGGTCACAGAACAGCTTCCTGAAAAAAATTGATCTGCCACAGGTTCACTGGAGATAGTTCGGCTTCCTGGGCATTTGTACATTGCCTGATAGCGCCGCCGTGGGTAAATACAATATTCCTATAAAGAATAAGGTTATTGAACCAAAAACAGGTGTCGTTATGAATCGTTTTATTATGGCCAACAGCCAGCAGTGTATAGGGTGCCGTGCCTGCGAAGTGGCCTGCGTGATGGCGCACAACGATGAACAACACGTGCTGAGCGAACGCCATTTTCATCCCCGCATCACTGTCCTGAAATCTGGCGCGAAGAGCACGCCTGTAACCTGCCACCATTGCGAAAATGCGCCCTGCGCGCAGAGCTGCCCTAACGGGGCCATCAGCAAATGCGATGACAGCGTACAGGTGAATCAACAAAAATGCATTGGCTGTAAAGCCTGCGTGGTTGCCTGTCCGTTCGGCACGATGGAGATCGTTGTTACGCCTCTCGACAAGGGCAACGTAAAAGCCTCGGCGCATAAATGCGATCTTTGCCACACGCGCCCACAGGGCCCGGCCTGCATCGAAAATTGTCCGGCACAGGTGCTTACCCTGGCGACGCCCGCCGTACTGAATAACCTGGCGAAAACCCGCCGCCAGCGCACCGCCCGTCAGGAGGCGCAGCCCTGGCACGGCGAGGTGGTAAGGCCAGACCTGCCGCACACCCGCCTTGAGCAGATGAGAAACACACCGCGACGCGGGGAGCCGGATAAACTCGCCGCGAGTGCACGCGTCAGCCATTTTCAGGAGATCTACCTGCCGTTTCGGGCAGAGCAGGCCGCGCGTGAGGCATCGCGCTGCCTGAAGTGCGGCGAACACAGCATTTGTGAATGGACCTGTCCGTTGCACAACCATATCCCCCAGTGGATTGAACGCGTTAAAGCGGGGGATATCGCCGGGGCGGTTGAGCTTTCACACCAGACCAACTGTTTACCTGAAATTACCGGCCGCGTCTGCCCGCAGGACCGATTATGTGAAGGCGCCTGCACCGTGCGTGATATCTCAGGCGCGGTGACTATTGGCAACATCGAGCGCTACATCTCTGACCAGGCGCTGGCGATGGGCTGGAAGCCGGATCTGAGCGGCGTGACGCCGGTTGATAAACGTGTGGCGGTGATCGGCGCGGGGCCTGCGGGGCTTGCCTGTGCCGACGTGCTGGCGCGCAGCGGTGTCAGCGTCACGGTCTATGACCGGCACCCGGAGATTGGCGGCTTGCTGACGTTTGGTATCCCGGCCTTTAAGCTCGATAAATCGCTGCTCGCACGGCGCAGGGAGATATTCACGGCCATGGGGATCCAGTTCGTTCTGAACTGCGACGTCGGACAGGATGTGCCGCTGTCACAGCTGCAACGCGAATACGATGCACTGTTTATTGGTGTGGGAACCTATCGTTCCATGAAAGCGGGTATCGCGCATGAAGATGCGCCCGGCGTCTATGACGCGTTACCTTTCCTGGTGGCAAACACCCGCCACGTGATGGGGCTTGAGGCAACAACCAAAGCGCCATTTATCGATACCCGGGGGCTGAACGTGGTGGTGCTCGGCGGGGGCGATACCGCCATGGACTGTGTCCGCACCGCGTTACGTCACGGTGCGGCGAAGGTAACCTGCGCCTACCGCCGGGATGAAGCCAATATGCCGGGCTCGAAAAAAGAGGTGAAGAATGCGAAGGAAGAGGGCGCCGCGTTTGAGTTTAACGTTCAGCCCGTGGAGTTAACTCTGGCACCTGACGGACAGGTCAACGGCATTCGCATGCTGCGTACCGAACTCGGCGAACCGGATGCTCAGGGCCGTCGTCGGCCGGTACCGATAGCGGGGAGCGAGTTTGTGATGCCTGCGGATGCGGTGATCATGGCATTTGGTTTCAATCCGCACGAGATGCCGTGGCTGCAGGCGCAGGGCGTGGAGACGGATAGCTGGGGACGAATTATCGCCTCGGTGGAGAGCCGCTATCGCTATCAGACCTCTAACCCGCAAATTTTCGCAGGCGGTGACGCCGTACGCGGCGCAGATTTAGTGGTCACCGCCATGGCGGAAGGGCGACATGCTGCGCAGGGTATCCTCGACTGGCTGGGCGTCAGCGCGTTAAAAACGCATTAAATCGGGTGGGCGACAAAGCGGGGTTCACGGCGTAATATAGGCAGACTCATTGTGTCGTGGAGCCCGTATGACCCTGAAAATTGACGTTATCAAAGACAAAATCCTTTCTGATAATTACTTTGTCCTGCGTAACATCACCTATGATTTAACGCGTAATAACGGGGACGTGATCCGCCACAAACGTGAGGTTTACGACCGCGGCAATGGGGCAACCATTCTGCTTTATAACCGTGAAAAGCAGAGCGTGGTACTGATCCGCCAGTTCAGGGTGGCGACGTGGGTCAATGGCAATCCGGACGGACGGCTGATTGAAACCTGCGCAGGTCTGCTGGATGACGATGAGCCGGAAGTGTGTATCCGCAAAGAAGCCATCGAGGAGACGGGCTTTGAAGTGGGTGAGGTGAAAAAAGTTTTCGAACTGTTTATGTCACCCGGCGGCGTGACGGAAATCGTCCATTTCTTTATTGCCGAATACAGCGATGCGCATCGTATCCATCAGGGCGGTGGGGTGGAAGATGAAGATATCGAGGTGCTGGAGATACCGTTTGTCCAGGCGCTGGCGATGATCCGTTCCGGGGAAATTAAAGATGGTAAGGCTGTAATATTACTGCAGTATTTACAAACAACCGGGCTGATGGTTCCCTCTTTCGAACGGATGTAGTTTGTTTTTCGGATAAATCTATCCGATAAATCCGATTGAGCAACCCCGGCGGGAACACGAAGATACTGCCCAGTTAAGCGTTTTCGTTCCGGGATTGTGCCATTCATGCGCTACTGCGTTTTTATTTTTTTCCTGATTTGTGTGCTCCCCGCACCGCGGGTGTGGGCTGCGCCTGCACAGCAATCATTCTCAGACTGGCAGGTGACCTGCAATAACCAGAATTTTTGCCTGGCACGCAACACCGGTGAACACCGTGGTCTGGTGATGACGCTTAGCCGCAGCGCTGGCGCGAAAACCGATGCCTCGTTACGTATCGATCTCGGCGGTCTTTCAGACCCGTCTGTCAAAGAGCCTGCAATTGCGCCGCGCCTGCTGCTGGATGGGGTGCCCGTGACACTGGAGCGTCAGCACTGGCAGTTAACGCCATGGCATCTGAAAACGGACGATGCTGCGACCATCACTGCATTTCTTAAGCATATCCAGGAAGGGAAAGCGCTAACCCTGCGTGATGGCAAGCAGGCGATCTCCCTCAGTGGCCTGAAAGCGGCGCTGTTGTTTATCGATGCGCAGCAAAAGCGCGTCGGCAGTGAAACCGCCTGGATTAAAAAAGGTGACGATCCGCCGTTAAGCGTGCCGCCCGCACCGGCCCTGAAAAAGGTGGCGGTTGTGAATCCCACCCCGACACCGCTCTCCCACAGCGAACTGAACGATCTGCTGGATTATGGTACCTGGCGGATGAATAACAGCCAGTGCTCGCTCGACCCCAACCGTCGGGAAGTGCGCGTCACTGCGCTTACCGATGACAAAGCGCTGCTGATCGTCAGTTGCGAAGCGGGGGCCTATAACACCGTCGATCTGGCCTGGCTGGTATCACGTAAAAAACCGTTTTCTTCCCGTAGCGTCAGGCTGCGTCTGCCGTTTACGCCTTCCAGCGGCAGCAGTGAAATGGAGTTAATGAACGCTCGCTTTGATGAGAAAACGCGTGAGTTGACCACCCTGGCGTTAGGGCGGGGGATTGCCGACTGCGGTATCCAGACGCGCTGGCGCTTTGACGGCCAGCGCTTCCGTCTGGTGCGTTATGCCGAGGAGCCCAGCTGCGATAACTGGAATGGGCCAGATGCCTGGCCCACGTTGTGGATCACACGCTAGTTTTGCCGGGTGGCGGTTACACCTTACCCGGCCCACGTTTCGAACCATGTAGGCCCGGTAAGCGTAGCGCCACCGGGCACGCAGGCCGCACTAAAGTACGCTTAACGCCTTCTCAACGACGTTCTCAACGGTAAAACCGAAATACGGGAACAGCTTGTCGGCCGGCGCCGATTCACCGTATCCCCGCATGCCGACAATGGCCCCTTTCAGCCCGACATATTTGTACCAGTAGTCGGCAATACCCGCCTCAACCGCCACGCGGGCCGTCACGCTGGATGGCAGGACCGATTCACGATATGCCTCATCCTGCGCGTCAAAGATGTCGGTTGAAGGCAGGGAAACCACGCGTACCGCGTGACCTTCGGCAGTCAGCTTCTCCGCCGCTTTGACGGTAATCTCCACCTCGGAACCGGTGGCAATCAGGATCACATCCGGCTTGCCGCCGCTGTCCTTCAGAATGTAACCGCCGCGGGCAATGTCTTTCACCTGCTCCGGCGTGCGTTCAATCTGCGCCAGGTTCTGACGTGACAGGATCAACGCCGTCGGTCCATTATGGCGCTCTACTGCCAGCTTCCAGCCCACCGCGGCCTCGACCTGATCGCACGGACGCCAGGTGCTGAAGTTTGGCGTCAGGCGCAGGCTCGCCAGCTGTTCAACGGCCTGGTGGGTTGGCCCGTCTTCCCCAAGCCCGATGGAGTCATGGGTGTAAACCATAATCTGCCGCGCTTTCATCAGGGCCGCCATGCGCGCGGCGTTACGGGCGTATTCCACAAACATCAGGAAGGTGGCGGTGTAGGGGACAAATCCCCCGTGATGAGCGATACCGTTGGCAATGGCGGTCATGCCGAACTCGCGTACGCCATAGTGAATATAGTTTCCGGCGATATCCTCTTTCAGCGATGTCGAGCCAGACCAGATGGTCAGGTTGCTGGGGGCCAGATCCGCCGAGCCGCCCAGCAGCTCAGGCAGGATTGGGCCAATCGCATTCAGGGTGTTTTGCGACGCCTTACGGGTGGCGATTTTGGCCGGGTTAGATTGCAGGTTTTCAATCAGCGCCTGGGTTTTCTCTTCCCAGTCCTCCGGTAGACCTCCGCTCATGCGGCGGGTGAATTCGGCCGCCAGCTCCGGGTAGGCCTTTTTGTAGGCGGCAAATTTCTCGTTCCAGGCGTGCTGGGCCTTTTCACCCTCTTCACGGGCATCCCATGCGCGGTAAATCTCTTTCGGAATTTCGAACGGCGGATATTTCCATCCCAGTTTCTGCCGGGTCAGCGCCACTTCCTCATCACCCAGCGCCGCACCGTGCGCCTCTTCTTTACCTGCTTTGTTCGGCGAACCAAAGCCGATAACCGTGCGGCAGATAATCAGCGACGGTTTGTCCTTCACGCTTTGCGCTTCCTGAATTGCTTTTTTCACCGCCTCGGGATCGTGGCCGTCAATTTCATGCACCACATGCCAGTGGTAGGCCTCAAACCGTTTTGCCGTGTCGTCGGTAAACCAGCCCTCGGTTTCCCCGTCTATGGAGATGCCGTTGTGGTCATAGAAGCCAATCAGCTTGCCCAGCCCCAGCGTGCCCGCGAGCGAACAGACCTCATGGGAGATCCCCTCCATCAGACAGCCGTCACCCATAAAGACGTACGTGTAGTGATCGACGATGTCATGCCCCGGCTGGTTAAACTGCGCACCCAGCGTGCGTTCCGCGATGGCCAGCCCAACGGCGTTGGCTAAACCCTGTCCCAGCGGCCCGGTGGTGGTTTCCACCCCTGGCGTATAGCCGATCTCCGGGTGGCCGGGGGTTTTCGAATGCAGCTGGCGGAAGTTTTTCAGCTCTTCGAGCGGCAGATCGTAGCCGGACAAATGCAGCAGGCTGTAGAGCAGCATCGACGCGTGGCCGTTAGAGAGAATAAAACGGTCGCGATCGTACCAGGTGGGGTCGTTAGGGTTGTGCTTCAGGAAGTCATTCCACAATACTTCGGCAATATCTGCCATGCCCATTGGTGCGCCAGGGTGGCCGGAATTGGCTTTTTGCACGGCATCCATGCTGAGGGCGCGAATGGCATTGGCTAACTCTTTACGGGACATAGTTCACTCCGTGGCAAGGTTAAAGTTTGGCGGCGAGAAGATCTTCAAGTTTGCGCTGGTCGACGGCGAACTGGCGGATGCCGTCCGCCAGTTTTTCCACGGCCATTGGGTCCTGATTGTGCTCCCAGCGGAATTCCGCTTCGGTCATGGCTTTCGGTTTGGGCAGTACGGTGGAGGTCGGCACCAGTTTACGGATCACCGTCTCTTCTTTGTCCTGCAGCTTTTTCAGCAGGTCAGGGGAGATGGTCAGGCGGTCACACCCTGCCAGCGCCAGGATCTGCTCGGTGCGGCGGAAGCTGGCCCCCATTACGATGGTTTCGTAGCGGTGCTGCTTGTAATAGTCGTAGATATTACGTACCGACTTCACGCCCGGGTCTTCTTCTACCACGTACGGATCCATCGGCTGTTTTGCCTGATACCAGTCGTAGATGCGCCCGACGAACGGTGAGATCAGGAATACGCCCGCTTCGGCACAGGCGCGCGCCTGTGCAAACGAGAACAGCAGCGTCAGGTTGCAGTGGATCCCCTCTTTTTCCAGCACTTCCGCCGCGCGGATGCCTTCCCAGGTGGAGGCGAGCTTAATCAGAATGCGTGATTTGTCGATCCCCTGCTCCTGGTAGAGTTCGACGAGGCGGCGGGCTTTATTGATGCTCTTCTCTTTATCGAAAGAGAGGCGGGCGTCGACTTCGGTGGAGACGCGCCCCGGGATGCTTTTCAGAATTTCCGCACCGAAATTAACCGCCAGCTTGTCACTGGCTTCGGCAACCTGTTGTTCCTGGGTTTTGCCGCGCTGTTTGCCATAGGCAATGGCGTCATCAATCAGATGACTAAAATGGGAAAGCCCTGCCGCTTTGAGCAGCAACGACGGGTTGGTGGTTGCGTCTTCAGGCTGGTAGTGCCGAATCGACTCGATATCGCCGCTGTCTGCAACCACGGTAGTGAATTGTTTGATGCCGTCAAGTTGGTTCATAAGTCATGACTCCTTGAAAATAAAAGCGTTAGACGAGTGCGTTAGTTCACACTTCTGGAAAAATCATGATGGACTTAACAAAAAAGCATAGCAGACGGGGGAGGCATTGCTTTTGAGACGGGTAACATGGCTGTTATAAATTGATAACAATTTTTAATGTGTGATGGTGAGAGTTTGGCAGCCTTCAAAGTTTATGCGGCAGCCTGCGGCGATACTATCTGACCGATACGTAAAAGGAATAACAAGATGGACGATCAGTTAAAACAGAGTGCCCTCGATTTTCACGAGTTTCCTGTCCCGGGTAAAATTCAGGTCTCCCCGACAAAACCGCTGGCAACCCAGCGCGACCTGGCGCTGGCCTACTCGCCGGGCGTGGCGGCACCGTGTCTCGAAATTGAAAAAGATCCGCTCGCCGCTTACAAATATACCGCGCGCGGCAACCTGGTCGCCGTGATCTCTAACGGTACGGCGGTGCTGGGCCTGGGCAACATTGGTGCGCTGGCCGGTAAGCCTGTGATGGAAGGGAAGGGCGTTCTGTTCAAGAAATTCGCCGGTATCGACGTGTTTGATATCGAAGTGGACGAACACGATCCCGATAAATTCATCAACGTCGTGGCGGCGCTGGAGCCGACCTTTGGCGGTATTAACCTCGAAGACATCAAAGCGCCGGAATGTTTCTACATTGAGCAGAAACTGCGTGAACGTATGAACATTCCCGTGTTCCATGACGACCAGCACGGGACGGCGATTATCAGCACCGCCGCCATTCTTAACGGCCTGCGCGTGGTGGAGAAAAATCTCTCTGACGTGCGCATGGTAGTCTCCGGCGCGGGTGCGGCGGCCATTGCCTGTATGAACCTGCTGGTGGCGCTCGGGATGCAGAAACACAACATTGTGGTCTGCGACTCCAAAGGCGTGATCTACAAAGACCGCGAGCCTAACATGGCGGAAACCAAAGCAGCCTACGCGGTGGACGACGACGGCAAGCGTACGCTTGAGGATGTCATTGACGGCGCGGATATCTTCCTGGGCTGTTCAGGCCCGAAAGTGCTGACCCAGGAGATGGTGAAGAAGATGGCGCGTGCGCCAATGATTCTGGCGCTGGCGAACCCCGAGCCGGAAATCCTGCCGCCGCTGGCGAAAGCGGTGCGTGAAGATGCCATCATCTGTACCGGTCGCTCCGACTACCCGAACCAGGTGAACAACGTGCTCTGCTTCCCGTTCATCTTCCGTGGGGCGCTGGACGTAGGCGCGACGGCCATTAACGAAGAGATGAAGCTCGCGGCGGTGCACGCCATTGCGGAACTGGCACACGCCGAGCAGAGCGAAGTGGTCGCTTCAGCCTATGGCGATCAGGATCTGAGCTTTGGCCCGGACTACATCATTCCAAAACCGTTCGACCCGCGTCTGATTGTCAAAATCGCGCCAGCGGTTGCGAAAGCGGCGATGGACTCCGGCGTGGCGACGCGCCCGATAACCGATTTCGATGCTTACGTGGATAAGCTCACCGAGTTTGTCTACAAAACTAACCTGTTTATGAAGCCGATTTTCTCTCAGGCTCGTGCCGACGCGAAGCGGGTGGTGCTGGCGGAAGGGGAAGAGGCGCGCGTGCTCCATGCCACGCAGGAGCTGATCACCTTAGGGCTGGCGAAGCCGATCCTGATTGGCCGCCCGAGCGTTATCGAGATGCGTATCCAGAAGCTGGGCCTGCAGATCAAACCGGGTGTTGATTTTGAGATCGTTAACAATGAATCCGACCCGCGCTTTAAAGAGTACTGGAGCGAATACTACGCGATCATGAAACGTCGCGGGATCACTCAGGAGCAGGCGCAGCGGGCGGTGATCAGCAACACCACGGTGATTGGCGCAATCATGGTTCATCGCGGCGAGGCGGATGCGCTGATCTGCGGCACCATCGGTGATTACCACGAGCACTTCAGCGTAGTGCAGGAGATCTTCGGCTATCGCGACGGGGTGCACACGGCCGGTGCGATGAACGCGCTGCTGCTGCCAAGCGGTAACACCTTTATCGCCGATACCTACGTCAACGACGATCCAACCCCGGACGAGCTGGCGGAGATCACCGTGATGGCGGCTGAAACCGTGCGTCGCTTTGGTATCGAACCGAAGGTGGCGCTGCTGTCGCACTCTAACTTCGGCTCCTCTAAATCTGCGGCGGCCTGCAAAATGCGACAGACGCTGGAGCTGGTTCGCGAGCGTGCACCGGAGCTGATGATTGACGGTGAGATGCACGGCGACGCCGCGCTGGTGGAGAGCATCCGCAATGAACGTATGCCAGACAGCCCGCTGAAAGGCTCAGCGAATATCCTGATTATGCCAAACGTGGAAGCGGCGCGTATCAGCTACAACCTGCTGCGCGTCTCGAGCTCTGAAGGGGTGACCGTGGGGCCGGTGCTGATGGGTGTGGCAAAACCGGTGCATGTGTTAACGCCAATTGCCTCTGTACGCCGTATCGTGAATATGGTGGCGCTGGCGGTGGTTGAGGCGCAGACGCAGCCGCTGTAAGCGCGTGGTGTCGGGTGGCGCGTTCGCTTACCCGACCTACGGGTTGACCAGGACGGATAAGCGCAGCGCCATCCGGCAGTTAAACCCAGTCCCGAACCTTAATAAACTCACTCAAGGCAGCCTCGGGGCTGCCTTCTTTTGGCTCGTAGCAGTACTCCCAGCGCACCAGCGGCGGCATCGACATCAGAATCGACTCCGTGCGCCCGCCGGTTTGCAGGCCAAACAGCGTCCCGCGATCCCACACCAGGTTAAACTCCACGTAGCGCCCGCGACGGTAAAGCTGGAACTCGCGTTCGCGCACGCCGTAGTCGGTGTTTTTACGCCGTTCAACAATGGGCAGATAAGCGTCGGTATAGCCTTCGCCCACCGCACGCATAAAGCTGAACGCGGTATCAAAATCAGGCGTGTTCAGATCGTCAAAGAACAGCCCGCCAATGCCGCGCTGTTCGTCGCGGTGTTTGAGGTAAAAGTAGTCGTCGCACCACTTTTTGTATTTCGGGTAAACGTCTTCGCCAAACGGCAGGCAGAGATCGCGTGCGGTCGTATGCCAGTGCACGGCATCCTCTTCAAAGCCGTAGTAGGGGGTCATGTCGAAACCGCCCCCAAACCACCAGACCGGATCGGCCCCCGGTTTTTCCGCAATGAAAAAACGCACGTTGGCGTGGCTGGTTGGCACAAACGGGTTGTGCGGGTGTACCACCAGCGAAACGCCCATCGCCTGGAAGCTGCGGCCCGCCAGTTCAGGACGATGCGCCGTTGCAGAAGCGGGCATGGCTTCCCCGTAAACGTGGGAAAAATTGACGCCCGCCTGTTCAAAAATACCGCCGTTACGCAACACGCGGCTACGCCCGCCGCCGCCGGCCTCGCGCTGCCAGTTATCTTCCTGAAAATTACCGCCATCTGCAGCGGCCAGTTTCTGGCAAATCTCATCCTGCAACTGCAGCAGGAAGGTTTTTACCCGCTTTGCATTCGGTTTCATTAACGTTTCCTGGAGTGCGCTTTTTGATTATCGAACCAGTTAAAGTAACTGATGATGCCGGAGGCGATGGCATTGGCGATTTTCTGACGAAACGCCGCAGTACCAAGCAGACGCTCTTCTTCCGGGTTAGTGATGAAAGAGGTCTCCACCAGCACGGACGGAATCGACGGTGATTTCAGCACCACAAACGCGGCCTGCTCCGTGCTCTTGCTGTGCAGACGGTGCACCGGCTTAATCCGTTTGAGGATATGCGAGCCCAGCGTCAGACTGTTTTTGATGGTATCGGTCTGCACGAGGTCGAACAGCACCTGCTGTAACAGGTGATCTTTATCGGTGGCCTTCTTCCCGGCGACTTCATCCGCACGGTTTTCACGGTCGGAGAGATATTTCGCCATGGCGCTACTGGCGCCGCGATTGGAGAGGGCAAATACCGACGCGCCCGCAGCGGAAGGGTTTGTAAAGCCATCCGCGTGAATGGACATAAAGAGATCGGCACCATGCTTATGGGCAATTTCCACGCGGTCATACAGCGGAATAAAGGTGTCGCCCGTGCGCGTCAGGCGGGCGTCAATGCCGTTGCTGCGTAAAATCGATCGCACATTTTTTGCAATTGCCAGCACGACGTGTTTTTCTTTTGACCCGTTTTTGCCAATGGCGCCGGTATCAATGCCGCCGTGACCCGGGTCGAGCATGACCAGACGCTTCGCGCCTGGTTTTTTGGCTTTGGGTTTGCTGTGTCCGTTACTGGTTTTAAGCGTGCTCTCTTCTTTTGCCTGAGCCTGCTGTGCGATGCCCGTTAACGTTAAGGCCGCCAGCCCCGCTTTGAGAACCTGACGACGCGATGTGAGTGCTTTTAATGGTTTGAATGTGCTCATGCGGCCTGAATAGTAAAAATTGCGGTCCTGGTGTTATATCGTATCGCGTTTAGCGTTACGACAGTCCTTATTGAGAATTGTTTTACTTTTCATTTCAATACGTGACAAAGTGACATTATGCCAAATTTTGGCGAGATTTTCCCCGGTTATTGGCTAAATGCCCTGTTCGCGCCATAATCACTGTTTTTAAACCCGAAAAGGCGGTTAATACCATGGAGATACGCGTTTTTCGCCAGGAAGATTTCGAAGAGGTGATCACCCTTTGGGAGCGCTGCGATTTGCTGCGTCCGTGGAACGATCCAGAGATGGACATTGAGCGTAAGCTGAATCACGACGTCAGTCTGTTTCTGGTGGCGGAAGTGAACGGCGAAGTGGTGGGCACGGTGATGGGCGGTTACGACGGCCATCGCGGCTCTGCTTATTATCTGGGCGTTCACCCGGAATACCGGGGGCGCGGCATTGCCAATGCGCTGCTCAATCGTCTTGAGAAAAAACTGATCGCTCGCGGTTGTCCA
Organism: Enterobacter sp. Lyrl_3; assembly: GCF_051948675.1. Classification (NCBI taxonomy): domain Bacteria; kingdom Pseudomonadati; phylum Pseudomonadota; class Gammaproteobacteria; order Enterobacterales; family Enterobacteriaceae; genus Enterobacter; species Enterobacter sp. Lyrl_3. The sequence goes on along the minus strand of NZ_JAYJLI010000001.1, from coordinate 917,936 downwards.
AAAATTCAGATCATGGTGCGCGAAGATAACGACGTGGTGCTGGGCATGTATGAACGTCTGGGCTATGAACACGCTGACGTGCTGAGCTTAGGTAAGCGTCTGATCGAAGATGAAGAGTATTGAGATCCACCCGGCAGATTACGACGCGCAGGGGCGTGTCAGGCTGCCTTTCTTATTCTGGTGCGTACTGCTGCTGCAGGCCCGCACCTGGGTGCTGTTTGTCATGGCCGCCGCGTCCCGCGGGCAGGGCGATACATTACTGACGCTCTTTTATCCCGATCACGACGCCTTTTGGCTCGGCCTGTTACCGGGCGTACCGGCGGTGGTGACGTTTTTGTGCAGCGGCCGACGACAGGCGATCCCACGGCTTTGGCGTGCGCTTCGCTGGCTGCTGATCCTGGCCCAGATTGCGCTGCTCTGCTGGCAGCCTGTGCTCTGGTGGTACGGTGAACCGCTTACGGGCATCGGCATTGCGCTGGTGGTGGCCGATATCGTGGCGCTGCTGTGGCTGCTGACTAACCCCCGCTTACGCGCCTGTTTTACGCATGAGTCAGATTAACGCGGCACTTTTTGCCGATGCTGCACTCCAACAAGCGTTGATTTAACACGTAAGGACGTTTCAATGAAATCGCTGCGTTTACTTTTATGCGCTCTCCCGCTGGCGTTAACCGGCTGTTCAACGCTCTCCTCCATTAACTGGTCGGCCGCTTATCCGTGGAACTGGTTTGGCTCTTCGCTGGAAGTGACCGAGCAGGGCGTGGGCAACATTACCGCCGCGACGGCGCTGGATCAGGACGCGCTTCAGGCGGCCCTGAGCAGCGACTATCGTCTGCGCAGCGGCATGAAAACTGAAAACGGCACTATCGTGCGTTACTTCGAAGCGCTGAAAGGAGACAAACTGGCTCTGGTGATTAACGGCGATAAAGGCACGGTAAACCGTATTGCCGTGCTGGACGATGCTATCCCGACGGCGAGCGGCGTGAAGGTTGGTACGCCGTTTAGCGATCTCTATAAACAGGCTTTCGGCAATTGCGCCAGCGCGCCTTCAGACGATGGCGTGGCGGTGCAATGTAAAGCACCGGACAGCCAGCACATCAGCTATCTCTTTACCGGAACCTGGAGCGGTCCTGAAGGCTTAATGCCGTCTGACGATACGCTGAAAAACTGGAAAGTGAGCAAAATTATCTGGCAGCAGTAATTTGCGCCTGAACAATCCGTCTCGCTGAAATCCGGGTATAATACCCGCCATCAATGCCACGTTGTCGTGGCATCTTTATTTCAGGAGGAGCGATGTCTCAGGTTCAGAGTGGCATTTTGCCAGAACATTGCCGCGCGGCGATTTGGATTGAAGCCAATGTGAAAGGGGATGTGGATGCCCTGCGTGCGGCCAGCAAAGTCTTTGTGGATAAACTGGCCACCTTCCAGGCCAAATTCCCGGATGCCCATCTGGGCGCTGTGGTGGCCTTTGGCAATAACGTCTGGCGTCAGCTGAGCGGTGGCGAAGGGGCGGAAGAGCTCAAAGACTTTATCCCTTATGGCAAAGGCCTGGCACCGGCAACCCAGTACGACGTGTTGATCCATATTCTCTCTCTGCGCCACGACGTGAACTTCTCCGTTGCTCAGGCGGCGGTAGCGGCGTTTGGTGACAGCATTGACGTTCAGGAAGAAGTCCACGGTTTCCGCTGGGTGGAAGAGCGCGACCTGAGCGGCTTTGTCGACGGGACGGAAAACCCGGCAGGTGAAGAGACGCGCCGTGAAGTGGCGGTCATCAAGGATGGCGTGGATGCCGGCGGCAGCTACGTATTTGTTCAGCGCTGGGAGCATAACCTTAAGCAGCTTAACCGCATGAGTGTGCAGGACCAGGAGATGATGATTGGCCGTACCAAAGAGGCCAACGAAGAGATCGACGGCGATGTACGCCCGGTGACCTCTCACCTGAGCCGCGTTGACCTCAAGGAAGACGGTAAAGGGCTGAAGATTGTTCGCCAGAGCCTGCCGTATGGCACCGCAAGCGGAACCCATGGCCTTTATTTCTGCGCCTACTGCGCGCGTCTGTACAATATTGAGCAACAGCTGCTGAGCATGTTCGGCGATACCGACGGCAAGCGTGACGCCATGCTGCGCTTCACCAAACCGGTCACCGGCGGCTACTACTTCGCACCATCCATTGAGCGTCTGCTGGCGTTGTAATTCCCTTCCTCCCTCTCCCTTTGGGAGAGGGTTGGGGTGAGGACAACAGGCCACACCCTTATTCCCTTTTCTGCTTGTAAATCACCAAACGGTATATAAAACCGTTACTCCTTTCGACCTCGTTATAAATATTATGACAATAAGATAGTCATCACATTTATAAGGGTGCGCAATGGCCGTTACTGTACTGAAAAAAGGATCCCTGGCACTGGCAGGTTTACTGCTGGTGGCACAGGCGCAGGCGACTGAGCTGCTGAACAGTTCATATGACGTCTCCCGCGAGCTGTTTGCCGCCCTTAACCCGCCGTTTGAGCAGCAGTGGGCGAAAGACAATAACGGCGACAAGCTGACCATTAAACAGTCTCACGCCGGTTCGTCCAAACAGGCGCTGGCGATCCTCCAGGGGCTTAAAGCGGACGTGGTGACCTATAACCAGGTGACCGATGTGCAGATCCTGCATGACAAAGGCAAGCTCATCCCGGCCGACTGGCAGAGCCGTCTACCAAACAACAGTTCGCCGTTCTACTCCACCATGGGCTTCCTGGTGCGTAAAGGCAATCCGAAGAATATCCACGACTGGAGCGATCTGGTTCGTTCTGACGTAAAGCTGATTTTCCCGAACCCTAAAACTTCCGGTAATGCGCGTTATACCTATCTGGCGGCGTGGGGTGCAGCGGACAAAGCAGACGGTAACGATAAAGCCAAAACCGAGCAGTTCATGACCCAGTTCCTGAAAAACGTCGAAGTGTTTGATACCGGCGGTCGCGGAGCAACCACGACTTTCGCAGAACGCGGTCTGGGCGATGTGCTGATTAGCTTTGAATCGGAAGTGAACAACATCCGCAAACAGTATGAAGCGCAGGGCTTTGAAGTCGTTATCCCGAAAACCAACATCCTGGCCGAGTTCCCGGTGGCGTGGGTGGATAAAAACGTGCAGGCAAACGGCACTGAGAAAGCGGCAAAAGCCTATCTCAACTACCTGTACAGCCCACAGGCGCAGACCATCATTACTGATTACTACTATCGCGTGAACAACCCTGACGTGATGAACAAACTGAAAGATAAATTCCCCCAGACCGCGCTGTTCCGCGTGGAGGATCATTTCGGCTCCTGGCCTGAGGTGATGAAAACGCATTTTGCCAGCGGCGGTGAATTAGACAAATTGCTGGCGGCGGGGCGTAAGTAATGTTTGCCCTCTCGACTAAACGCGTGCTGCCGGGGTTTACCTTAAGCCTCGGAACCAGCCTGCTGTTCGTCTGCCTGATTTTGTTGTTGCCGCTCAGCGCGCTGGTGATGCAGCTTGCGCAGATGAGCTGGTCCCAGTACTGGGAAGTGGTCACCAACCCACAGGTCGTTGCGGCCTATAAAGTGACGCTGCTGTCGGCGTTTGTGGCCTCGCTTTTTAACGGCGTGTTTGGCCTGCTGATGGCGTGGATTTTAACCCGCTATCGTTTTCCGGGCCGCACGCTGCTCGACGCGTTAATGGATTTACCGTTTGCACTGCCGACGGCCGTTGCCGGTTTGACGCTGGCGTCACTTTTCTCTGTAAACGGTCTGTACGGCGAGTGGCTGGCGAAATTTGACATCAAAGTGACCTATACCTGGCTCGGTATCGCGGTGGCGATGGCCTTTACCAGCATTCCGTTCGTGGTACGTACCGTACAGCCGGTGCTGGAAGAGTTAGGCCCGGAATATGAAGAAGCGGCAGAAACGCTGGGGGCTACGCGCTGGCAGAGCTTCCGTAAAGTTGTCCTGCCTGAGCTTTCCCCGGCGCTGATGGCGGGAGTGGCGCTGTCGTTTACCCGTAGCCTCGGCGAGTTCGGTGCGGTCATTTTTATCGCCGGTAATATTGCGTGGAAAACGGAAGTGACGTCGCTGATGATTTTTATCCGTTTGCAGGAGTTTGATTACCCGGCAGCGAGCGCCATTGCCTCGGTCATTCTTGCCGCATCGTTGCTGCTGCTCTACACAATCAACACTCTGCAAAGTCGCTTTGGTCGACGTGTGGTAGGTCACTGATGGCGGAAGTTACTCAATTGAAGCGATACGATGCGCCCCGCATCAACTGGGGTAAATGGTTTTTGATTGGTACGGGCGTGCTGGTTTCTGCTCTCATCCTCGTGGTACCGACAATCTATATTTTCGTGCAGGCGTTCAGCAAAGGGATTATGCCCGCGCTGGAAAACCTGGCGGACCCGGATATGCTGCACGCCATTTGGCTGACGGTGCTGATTGCGCTGATCACCGTGCCGGTCAACCTGGTATTCGGTACGCTGCTGGCCTGGCTGGTGACGCGCTTTACCTTCCCGGGGCGTCAGATGCTGCTGACGCTGCTGGATATCCCGTTCGCCGTCTCACCGGTGGTGGCGGGTCTGGTTTACCTGCTCTTTTACGGCTCTAACGGCCCGCTCGGTGGCTGGCTGGATGAGCACAACCTGCAGGTGATGTTTGCCTGGCCGGGTATGGTGCTGGTGACTATCTTTGTAACCTGTCCGTTTGTGGTACGCGAACTGGTACCGGTGATGTTAAGCCAGGGGAGCAACGAAGACGAAGCGGCTGTGTTGCTGGGCGCGTCAGGCTGGCAGATGTTCCGCCGCGTCACGCTGCCGAATATTCGCTGGGCACTGCTCTATGGGGTGGTGCTGACCAACGCCCGCGCAATTGGCGAGTTTGGGGCGGTGTCGGTTGTATCCGGTTCCATTCGAGGTGAAACCCTGTCGCTGCCGTTACAGATTGAACTGCTGCAGCAGGACTATAACACCATCGGCTCCTTTACCGCCGCAGCGTTGCTGACGCTGATGGCTATTTTGACCCTGTTTTTGAAGAGTGTGGTGCAGTGGCGTTTAGAAAATCAGGAAAAACGTCAGCATCAGGAGGGAAATCATGAGCATTGAGATTGCCAATATTAAGAAGTCTTTTGGTCGCACCCAGGTGCTGAATGATATCTCGCTGGATATCCCTTCCGGACAAATGGTGGCGCTGCTGGGGCCGTCTGGCTCGGGTAAAACCACGCTGCTGCGTATCATCGCCGGTCTTGAACATCAGACCAGCGGACATATCCGTTTTCACGGCACCGACGTGAGCCGCCTGCATGCCCGCGATCGTAAAGTCGGCTTCGTGTTCCAGCATTACGCGCTGTTTCGCCACATGACGGTGTTCGACAACATTGCGTTTGGCCTGACCGTGCTGCCGCGTCGCGAACGCCCGGATGCGGCAACCATCAAAGCGAAAGTGACCAAACTGCTGGAAATGGTGCAGCTGGCCCACCTGGCTGACCGTTTCCCGGCGCAGCTTTCGGGCGGCCAGAAACAGCGTGTCGCACTGGCGCGCGCGCTGGCCGTGGAGCCACAAATACTGCTGCTTGATGAGCCGTTTGGCGCGCTGGATGCGCAGGTGCGTAAAGAGCTGCGCCGCTGGCTGCGTCAGCTGCATGAAGAGCTGAAGTTCACCAGCGTCTTCGTCACCCACGACCAGGAAGAGGCGATGGAAGTCGCGGACCGCGTGGTGGTCATGAGCCAGGGGAACATCGAGCAGGTGGACGAGCCAGAGCAGCTCTGGCGTGAACCTGCCACCCGTTTTGTCCTGGAGTTTATGGGCGAAGTTAACCGTCTGCAGGGCACCGTACGCGGCGGACAATTCCACGTCGGGGCACACCGCTGGCCGCTGGGATACACGCCTGCCCATCAGGGGCCGGTGGATCTGTTCCTGCGCCCGTGGGAAGTGGATGTCAGCCGTCGTACCAGCTTGGATTCACCGCTGCCGGTGCAGGTACTGGAAGCTAGCCCTAAAGGTCACTACACACAAATGGTGGTACAACCGCTGGGCTGGTATACCGAGCCGCTGACGGTGGTGATGCGCGATGAAGAGGCGCCACACCGGGGTGAACGCCTGTTTGTGGGGTTGCAGCATGCCCGTATTTATCACGGTAACCAGCGCATCGAGACGCGCGAGGATATTGCTCTGGCGGAGTCAGCCTGATAGGTTATTAGGATGTTTATCGCCCGGTGGCGCTGCGCTGACCGGGCCTACAGCTAAAACTGCGTCTTGTAGGCCGGGTAAGCGAAGCGCCACCCGGCTTTTTTATTGAGTAAAAATCGTGAATACACTCGAACACACCATTGGCAACACTCCACTGGTCAAGCTTCAGCGCATGGGGCCTGACAACGGCAGCGAAATCTGGGTCAAACTCGAAGGCAATAACCCGGCGGGGTCAGTCAAAGACCGCGCGGCGCTGTCGATGATTGTCCAGGCTGAGAAGCGCGGTGAAATTAAGCCAGGCGACGTGCTCATTGAGGCCACCAGCGGGAATACCGGCATTGCGCTGGCGATGATTGCCGCGCTGAAAGGCTACCGCATGAAGCTGCTGATGCCGGACAACATGAGTCAGGAGCGCCGCGCCGCGATGCGGGCTTACGGTGCTGAACTGATACTGGTGACCAAAGAGCAGGGGATGGAAGGGGCGCGCGACCTGGCGCTGGCGATGGCTGAGCGCGGTGAAGGCAAACTGCTGGATCAGTTCAATAATCCGGATAATCCCTACGCCCACTATACGACCACTGGCCCGGAAATCTGGCAACAAACCGACGGGCGTATCACCCATTTTGTCTCCAGCATGGGCACCACCGGCACCATCACCGGCGTGTCGCGTTTTCTGCGCGAGCAGGAAAAACCGGTCGCCATTGTCGGCCTGCAGCCGGAAGAGGGGAGCAGCATTCCGGGTATTCGTCGCTGGCCTGCGGAATACATGCCGGGCATTTTTAATGCTCAGCTGGTGGATCAGGTGCTGGATATTCATCAGCGCGAGGCGGAAAATACCATGCGCGAGCTGGCGGTACGCGAAGGCATCTTCTGCGGGGTTAGCTCGGGTGGCGCGGTAGCAGGTGCGATGCGTGTGGCGCAGGAGAACCCTGGTGCAGTGGTGGTGGCGATTATCTGCGATCGCGGCGATCGTTATCTGTCTACCGGCGTCTTTGGCGAAGAGAGTTATTCGCAGGGGGCGGGGATTTAAGCGTCATGGAGATGATTTTATTCCGGGATAAGACCCGGGCGCAGCAAACCGATATTGTCGCGGTGCAGTCGCAGGTGGTGTACGGCAGCGTGGGGAACAGCATTGCGGTACCCAATATTCGTACCCACCGGCTTAACGTGACCGCCGTACCGACGGTGCTGTTCAGCAACACGCCGCACTATGACACCTTTTACGGCGGGGTGATCCCCGATGAGTGGTTCAGCGGCTACCTGAGGGCGCTGGAAGAGCGCGAGATCCTGCGCGAGCTTAAGGCGGTCACCACGGGCTACATGGGCAGCGCCAGCCAGATTGTTCTGCTGGCGCAGTGGCTGAAGGCAATCAAAGTGCAGCACCCGGAACTGCTGGTGCTGGTTGACCCGGTGATCGGGGATATCGACAGCGGTATGTACGTTAAACCTGATATTCCTGAGGCGTATCGTGAGCATCTGCTGCCGCTGGCGCAGGGCATTACGCCCAACGTATTCGAACTGGAAGTGTTAAGCGGTAAACCGTGCCGCACGCCAGAGAGCGCCATCGCCGCCGCGCAGGGGCTGCTTTCCGATACGCTGAAATGGGTGGCGATAACCAGTGCGCCAGTGGCCGACGACCAGCAGAATATTCACGTCGTGCTGGTGAGTAAAGAGGGCGTTACGGTAAGCGCACACCCGCGCGTCGAGACGGATCTGAAAGGAACGGGCGATCTGTTCTGTTCAGAACTGGTCAGCGGTATCGTGGGGGGAAAAACCGTTGCTGACGCCATACGCATGGCAGGCGATCGGGTGACTGACGTCATGATCTATACGCAGTCGAAAGGTTACGACGAGCTTATCCTCCCCGCATAAACAAAAATGGCGCCCGAAGGCGCCATTTTTCTGTGCGGCAAGAATTACTTCTTGATGCGGATAACCGGGGTTTCACCCACGGTGACGCTGCCAGACAGTTTGATCAGCTCTTTGATTTCGTCCATGTTGGAGATAACAACCGGCGTCAGGGTAGACTTGGCTTTTTCTTCCAGCAATGGCAGATCGAATTCAATCACCGGGTCGCCAACTTTAACACGCTGGCCTTCTTCTGCGATACGTTTGAAGCCTTCGCCTTTCAGTTCAACGGTGTCGATACCGAAGTGAACGAACAGTTCGATACCGCTATCAGATTCGATAGAGAACGCATGGTTGGTTTCAAAAATTTTACCGATGGTGCCGTCAACTGGAGCAACCATTTTGTTGCCAGTTGGTTTGATAGCAATGCCATCACCAACGATTTTCTCAGCAAACACTACATCCGGCACGTCTTCGATGTTGACGATCTCGCCGGAGAGCGGAGCAACAATCTCAATAGTTCCGGAGTCTTTCTTATCATCAGAAACCAGAGATTTCAGTTTATCGAACAAACCCATGATCTTCTCCTAAGCAGTAATTTGGGCCGCATCTCGTGGATTAGCAGATTGTTTTTTCTTCAATGAACTTGTTAACCAGCGTCATTAACTCGTCCGTTGTCGGTTGAGCAAGAGCCTGCTCTGCTAACACCTTCGCATCTTCGAAGTTCGTGTTACGGATAATCTTCTTAATGCGCGGGATGGAAATGGCGCTCATAGAGAATTCGTCCAGACCCATACCCAGCAACAGAAGTGTAGCACGTTCGTCGCCTGCAAGCTCACCACACATGCCAGTCCATTTACCTTCTGCATGAGAAGCATCAATAACTTGCTTGATCAAGTTCAGTACGGACGGTGACATTGGCTGGTAGAGATGTGAAATCATATCATTACCACGGTCAACTGCCAGGGTGTACTGCGTTAAATCATTGGTGCCGATACTAAAGAAATCAACTTCTTTGGCTAAATGACGCGCAATGGTCGCGGCTGCTGGTGTTTCCACCATTACGCCGATCTCAATTGACTCGTCAAATGCTTTACCTTCGTCACGCAGTTCCTGTTTGTAAATCTCGATCTCTTTCTTCAGTGCACGCACTTCTTCAACAGAGATGATCATCGGGAACATAATGCGCAGCTTACCGAAAGCAGAGGCACGCAGAATCGCACGCACCTGGTCACGCAGGATCTCTTTACGATCCATGGCGATACGCACTGCACGCCAGCCCAGGAATGGGTTCTCTTCTTTCGGGAAGTTCATGTACGGCAGCTCTTTGTCGCCACCGATGTCCATGGTACGGACGATAACGGCCTGAGAGCCACAGGCTTCAGCCACCGCTTTGTACGCCGCAAACTGCTCTTCTTCAGTTGGCAGGGCGTCACGGTCCATGAACAGGAATTCAGTACGATACAGACCCACACCTTCCGCGCCGTTGCGCTCAGCGCCATCGACGTCGCGTACGGTACCGATGTTAGCGCACACTTCTACCTGATGGCCGTCCAGCGTGATGGCTGGCAGGTCTTTCAGTTTAGCGAGTTCCGCTTTCTCGGTGGCAACCTGCTCCTGAACGGTACGCAGTTGCTCGATCACATCGTTAGTTGGGTTGACGTAAACCACGTTGTTTACGGCATCCAGAATCAGATAGTCGTCGTTTTTCACCTGAGTGGTGACGTTACCGGTACCCACGATGGCAGGCAGTTCCAGAGAACGCGCCATGATTGAGGTGTGGGAGGTACGGCCACCGGCGTCGGTGATGAAACCCAGCACCTTGTTCAGGTTCAGCTGTGCGGTTTCAGACGGGGTCAGATCAGCGGCAACCAGGATCACTTCGTCCTGAATCGCGCTCAGATCGATGATGGCCAGACCCAGGATGTTGCGCAGCAGGCGCTTACCGATGTCACGTACGTCAGCCGCACGCTCTTTCAGGTATTCATCGTCCAGCTCTTCCAGGGCAGATGCCTGACCTTCGATAACTTCATGCGCAGCCGCGTCGGCCGTCATGCCTTTATCTTTAATCAGGGCTATGATTTCCTGCTCCAGCTCCTCATCTTCGAGCAGCATGATGTGCCCTTCGAAGATAGCTTCTTTTTCTTCACCGAAAGTTTCGCCAGCTTTAGTTTTGATTGCTTCCAGTTGCGCAGATGCCTTGGCACGACCGCTCAGAAAACGTTCAACTTCCTGATCAACCTTGTCGGCAGAAATTTTTTTCCGGTCGATGACGATCTCGTCTTCTTTCAGCAGCAATGCTTTGCCGAAAGCGATACCCGGGGATGCTAAAATGCCTGAAATCATAACCCTACCTTACTTGTGACTGATATTTAAAAGAACCCGGAAATTTACTCGAGCTCAGCCATCAGTTTTACCAGATGCTCAACTGCTTTCTGCTCGTCTTCACCTTCAGCAGAGATAGTGACAACGGTGCCCTGAGTCAGGCCCAGAGTCTGCAGTTTGAACAGGCTTTTTGCGCTAGCGCTTTTGCCGTTGGAAGTCACAGTGATTTCAGAAGTGAAGCCTTTCGCTTCTTTAACAAACTGAGCAGCAGGGCGGGTGTGCAGACCGTTCGGAGCGGTAATGGTAACTTCTTGCTGGAACATTGTATTTCCCCAACTTATAGGTTTAGTGTTGTGGAACTAAAGTCTAGCCTGGCGACTGAACTTTAGCCTGTATTGTTAGCGCTGACGTTTCGATCGTCATTAAACATTATGCAGCGAAAGCAAGACTTGAACCAAATCATAAAATCGATTCAGCAAGGGTATTTCGTTCGCTGATTAATTTCACGCATCAAAATAATTGCTGGTTTAAATACCAGACCCAACGGGGTGAATCAATGCCAGGAGGGGTAAAACTTTGAAGCAGGCCACAAAAAAGCACCTAAAAAGGTGCTTTTTTACGCGTTATTAACATGCTGGCATTACTGTTGCAGTTCTTTCTCGGTAAACAGATCGGCAAACAGTGCAGTGCTTAAGTAACGCTCACCTGACGAAGGTAGGATAACCACAATATTCTTGTTGGTAAAGGACTCATCTTCCTGAAGTTTGAGCGCCGCCGCAACGGCAGCACCGGAAGAGATACCGGCCAGAATACCTTCTTCATCCATCAGGCGGCGTGCCGTCGAGATGGCTTCTTCGTTCGTGATCGTGACGACTTTATCGATAAGCTTCAGATCCAGGTTACCCGGAATAAAGCCTGCGCCGATACCCTGAATCTTGTGCGGGCCCGGCTTGAGCTCTTCACCCGCCAGCGCCTGGGTGATAACCGGCGAGTCGGTCGGCTCAACGGCCACGGTGATCAGGTCTTTTTTACCTTTCGTGCCTTTAATATAGCGTGACACACCGGTCAGCGTACCGCCGGTACCCACGCCGGAGATAAACACATCAACCTGGCCATCGGTATCTTCCCAGATTTCAGGCCCGGTGGTTTTCTCGTGAATTTCCGGGTTTGCCGGGTTGCTGAACTGCTGAAGCAGCAGGTATTTCGCCGGATCGCTGGCAACAATCTCTTCGGCTTTCTGAATGGCACCTTTCATGCCTTTCGCGCCTTCGGTCAGCACCAGGTTTGCGCCCAGCGCTTTGAGCAGCTTGCGGCGTTCGATGCTCATGGTTTCAGGCATGGTCAGCGTCAGCTTATAGCCACGCGCCGCAGCCACATAGGCCAGCGCAATACCGGTATTGCCGCTGGTAGGCTCCACCAGCTCAACGCCTGGCTTGAGCACGCCACGTTTTTCGGCATCCCAAATCATATTTGCACCGATACGGCATTTTACGCTGAAGCTCGGGTTGCGGGATTCGACCTTCGCCAGAATGCGTCCATTACCGATACGGTTCAGTCGAACCAGGGGCGTATGACCGATAGTCAGCGAGTTGTCTTCATAAATCTTACTCATGGCCTGTCCTTAACTGTATGAAATTGGGATACCGACCCAGCATACCTGCTAAGCAGGTATGGGGAAGTAAGGAATTCGCATATCTATATACTGCAAGGAAATAATGGGGATCAGTATGGAATAAGGGATAGCATAAGCCATCCCTTGTTTACACATTTTTGCATTACTTCCATAACGCGTGCTTAGCACGGTAGCAGTCGACCCACATTGCCGTTGCGCCGCACACCGCAACGGGCATGATGAAAAGATTAAGGAAGGGGACCAAGGTGAACAGGCTGGTAAGCGCGCCAAACTGCATATTGGCCATTTTCTGCGTGCGCAGCGCGGTACGCATCTCTTTAAAGGGCACCTTGTGGTTATCAAACGGGTAGTCGCAGTACTGAATAGCCAGCATCCAGGCGCTGAACAGGAACCACAGCACGGGCGCAACCGTCTGGCCGATACCGGGCACCAGATAAAGGAGAAGCAGTACAATTGCACGGGGGAGATACCAGGCGAATTTTTGCCATTCGCGCTTCATGATGCGCGGAATATCTTTCATGATCCCCAGTACGCCCGTGTCCGGTGGTGTGGCACCGGTCAGACGCGCTTCGAGCTGTTCCGCCAGCAGGCCGTTAAACGGCGCCGCAATCCAGTTGGCAATCGTTGAGAAGAAATAGCCGAACACCAACAGCACAGAAATCACCGCGAGTGGCCACAGCAGATAGCTCAGCCACTGCAGCCAGTCAGGTACATAACTCATCATGGCCGGGACCCAGCTTTCAAGCTTCGTGAAAAGCCACCAGAAGGCGCCGCCCATAAGAATAATGTTGATCAGCAAGGGCAGAATGACGAAACGTCGAATACCCGGCAGGGAGACCAGTTTCCAGCCCTGAGAAAAATACCAGACGCCGCTGCGTGGGGGAGAAGATGATGTTGAAACCATAACCAGGCTGTACTCCTTTTTTCACAACCAGTGGAATTGCCCGCCTATATTATCCAGTTACGGACCAATGACCAGTTCGGAAATGTTCGAAAAAACAGCAAAAAGCACGATTTAGTTCATCTTTATGCTGTGAATGCTCTGCACACACTTGCACTTGACGTAAACGGCAAATACTCTTAGTGAGTAAATGTTTGCCGTGGTGGCAAGGTGTTAGAACAACAGAGAATATAATGATGCAGGATTTGCGTCTGATATTAATCATTGTTGGCGCGATCGCCATAATCGCTTTACTGGTACATGGTTTCTGGACCAGCCGTAAAGAGCGTTCTTCTATGTTTCGCGATCGCCCACTGAAGCGCATGAAGTCCAGTCGTGACGACGATGAAAGTGAATATGACATCGACGATCGCGATGACGACGGCGTGGGTGAAGTTCGTGTTCATCGGGTCAATACTGCGCCCGGCGCGGCTCATGGGGAGCATGAAGCCCCCCGTACTGCGCAGCACCAGTATCAACCGCCGTATGCTTCTGCACAGCCGCGCCAGCCTGCGCCGCAGCCGGTTCCACAGCAACCCGTGCAGCAGCCTGTACAACCGCAGCCTGCTCAGCCGGTACAGCAACCGCCGCAACAGCCTGTTCAGGCGCAGCCTGCACCACAGCCAGCCCCGGCACCGCAGGTTGAGCCAGAGCCCGTTGTAGAGCCAGAACCGGTTGTTGAAAAACCGCAGCGTAAAGAAGCGGTGATCATCATGAACGTGGCCGCCCATCACGGCAGCCATCTGAACGGTGACGTGCTGCTTAACAGTATTCAACAGGCTGGCTTCAAGTTTGGCGACATGAATATTTTCCATCGCCACCTGAGCCCGGACGGTAGCGGCCCGGCGCTGTTTAGCCTGGCCAACATGGTTAACCCTGGCACCTTCGACCCTGAAATGACGGGCGATTTCGTGACGCCGGGCGTGACGATCTTTATGCAGGTTCCATCTTACGGTGACGAACTGCAAAACTTTAAGCTGATGCTGCAGTCCGCTCAGCACATCGCTGACGAAGTCGGTGGTGTGGTGCTCGACGACCAGCGTCGCATGATGACGCCGCAGAAACTGCGCGAGTATCAGGACCGCATCCGCGAAGTTAAGGAAGCCAACGCGTAATCGACGCGTTTTCTTCAACTCCTCCTCAACCCCCGCCTGTCGGGGGTTTTTTCTCATTGATGGTGCGATATGGACTCAATCGAACAACAAATCACTGAACTGCGAACCACGCTTCGCCATCATGAATATCTTTATCATGTGATGGACGCACCGGAAGTGCCGGATGCGGAGTACGATCGCCTGATGCGTGAACTGCGCGATTTAGAGGCGCAGCACCCGGAGTTGATCACCCCGGACTCCCCAACCCAACGTGTCGGCGCTGAACCGCTAGGTGCGTTCAGCCAGGTACGTCATGAAGTGCCGATGCTCTCTCTGGATAACGTCTTCGATGAAGAGAGCTTTCTCGCCTTTAATAAGCGTGTGCAGGATCGACTCAAAAGCAGCGACGCCCTGACCTGGTGCTGTGAGCTGAAGCTGGATGGCCTGGCCGTCAGCATCCTCTACGAAAACGGCGTGCTGGTCCGTGCCGCAACGCGCGGTGATGGCACCACCGGGGAAGACATCACCACCAACGTGCGTACCATCCGCGCGATCCCGCTGAAGTTGCACGGCGACAATATTCCTGCTCGTCTGGAAGTGCGCGGTGAAGTTTTCCTGCCGCAGGCGGGCTTCGAGAAAATCAACGAAGAGGCGCGTCGCACCGGTGGGAAGGTGTTTGCGAACCCGCGCAACGCGGCGGCAGGCTCTTTACGCCAGCTGGACCCGCGCATTACCGCGAAGCGACCGCTTACTTTCTTCTGCTATGGCGTCGGTATTCTGGAGGGAGGGGAACTGCCGGACACCCACCTCGGGCGTTTGCTGCAGTTTAAAGCGTGGGGCTTGCCGGTCAGCAACCGCGTGCAGCTTTGCGACTCACCGGAGGCGGTTCTTGCGTTTTATCGCAAGGTTGAAGAAGACCGCCCAACGCTCGGTTTTGATATCGATGGTGTGGTGATAAAGGTTAACTCGCTTGCGCTTCAGGAGCAGCTAGGCTTTGTGGCGCGAGCACCGCGCTGGGCTGTGGCGTTTAAATTCCCGGCCCAGGAGCAGATGACCTTTGTCCGCGATGTGGAGTTCCAGGTGGGTCGTACCGGAGCCATCACGCCGGTTGCACGTCTGGAGCCGGTGCACGTGGCCGGTGTGCTGGTGAGCAACGCCACGCTGCATAACGCGGATGAAATCGATCGTCTTGGCCTGCGTATTGGTGACAAAGTGGTGATTCGCCGGGCGGGAGATGTGATCCCGCAGGTCGTCAACGTGGTTCAGTCAGAGCGCCCTGATGATACGCGCGCCATCGTGTTTCCGACGCATTGCCCGGTATGTGGCTCAGACGTAGAGCGTGTGGAAGGCGAAGCGGTGGCTCGCTGTACCGGGGGATTAATCTGTGGCGCGCAGCGTAAAGAGTCACTCAAGCACTTCGTTTCCCGACGGGCAATGGACGTTGACGGCATGGGCGACAAAATTATCGACCAGTTGGTTGAGAAAGAGTATGTCCATACGCCTGCGGATCTTTTCAAACTGACGGCGGGTAAGCTGACCGGTCTTGACCGCATG
Source organism: Enterobacter sp. Lyrl_3 (assembly GCF_051948675.1). Lineage (NCBI taxonomy): Bacteria > Pseudomonadati > Pseudomonadota > Gammaproteobacteria > Enterobacterales > Enterobacteriaceae > Enterobacter > Enterobacter sp. Lyrl_3. The sequence continues at coordinate 902,374 of NZ_JAYJLI010000001.1, read as the reverse complement.
GGGCCGAAGTCGGCTCAGAATGTAGTGAATGCGCTGGAAGCCGCCAAAGAGACCACGTTTGCCCGTTTCCTCTATGCGCTTGGTATTCGTGAGGTGGGTGAAGCCACCGCAGCAGGTCTGGCGGCGTACTTTGGCACGCTGGACGCGCTGGAGAAAGCGAGCATTGAGGAGCTGCAAAAAGTGCCTGATGTCGGCATTGTGGTGGCCACGCACGTCTTTAACTTCTTTGCCGAAGAGAGCAACCGCGACGTCATCGGAAAACTGCTGGAGCAGGGCATTAAATGGCCTGCGCCGGTCGTCGTCAATGCCGAAGAGATCGACAGCCCGTTTGCCGGTAAAACGGTAGTACTGACCGGCAGTCTCAGCCAGCTTTCACGGGATGATGCGAAGGCGCGTCTGGTGGCACTGGGGGCAAAAGTGGCGGGCAGCGTGTCGAAGAAAACGGATCTGGTGATCGCCGGGGAAGCCGCCGGTTCCAAGCTTGCAAAAGCGCAGGAGCTCGGGATTGAGGTAATCGATGAAGCAGAAATGATGCGTCTGCTGGGAGAGTAACGTGGAAAAAGAGCAGCTCGTCGAGATCGCCAATACAGAGATGCCGTTCGGTAAATATAAGGGCCGCAGGCTGATTGATTTGCCGGAAGAGTACCTTCTGTGGTTTGCCCGAAAGGATGAATTCCCGGCGGGACGACTGGGCGAGCTGATGGCCATCACGCTATTGATTAAAACCGAGGGGCTGACCCAGCTGGTTCAGCCCCTGAAACGTCCTTAAGCCTTCGCGGCGCGGGTCTCTTCCTGCGCCAGTTTTTCCGTCTGACGTTTATAACGACGCGCCAGTACTGCACAGACCATCAGCTGGATCTGATGGAAAATCATCAGCGGCAGTACCATCATCCCAATCACCGAGGTCGGGAACAGAATGTTGGCCATCGGGATGCCGTTTGCCAGGCTTTTCTTCGAGCCGCAGAACACAATGGTGATTTCGTCTGCTTTGTTGAAGCCACATTTGCGTGCCACAAAGACGTTTACCGCAATGACAATCGCCAGCAGGACGATACTGACCACCACGATAAACAGCAGCGAGCCTGCGCCCACCTTATGCCAGATACCATTCACCACGGCTTCGCTGAAGGCGGAGTAAACCACCAGCAGGATCGACGTCTGATCGGTTTTTGAGATCCATTTCTTGTGCTTCGCCACAAACGCCCCCGTCCACGGACGAGAAAGATGACCAAGGACAAATGGCAGAAGCAGCTGCAGACAGATTTTCCCGACCTGCTCCAGATTACCGCCTGCACCGTGCATATTCATCAGCAGGCCAACCAGCAGCGGCGAGACGAAAATCCCTAACAGGCTTGATGCCGATGCCGAGCAGACAGCGGCCGCGACGTTGCCGCCTGCCAGCGAAGTAAAGGCAATCGCGGACTGGACGGTGGCTGGCAAAATACAGAGGTAGAGGAAACCGGTATAGAGCGCCGGGTCAACATTGACCGGAGCCCACCACGCAAACAGCACGCCGAGTATTGGGAAAAGAATAAAGGTGCTGCACATGACCCACAGGTGGAGTCGCCAGTGGCTTCCCCCTGCGATAATGGCTTCGCGGGAGAGTTTGGCGCCGTGCATAAAGAACAGCAGCGCGATGGCCGCGGTAGTGAGTCCTTCAAAGAATGGCACAAAACCGCCGCGCGCGGGGAAGAAGGAGGCCAGTAAAACAGTGACGACCAGGGTAAGTGTAAACGGATCAAGAATACGAAATAGTTTCATAATGACTCCTGAAAACAGATGTCGCTATTGTGCTTTGTTCCCTTTGAGAAATAAAATTGATTTATTGCATCTATTCATGAATTAAACAGATGAATTATTCCTTACGTCAGCTTCGCGTTTTTGTCACCGTGGCCCATGCCCGCAGCTTCAGCCGGGCAGGGGAGATCATTGGCCTGAGCCAGTCGGCCGTCAGCCACAGTGTGAAAGAACTGGAACTCCAGACAGGTGTGCGTCTACTCGACCGCACCACGCGTGAAGTGGTATTAACCGAAGCCGGACAGCAGCTGGCGCTGCGACTGGAGCGGTTACTGGATGAACTGAACAGCACGCTCAGGGATGTCGGGAGACTGGGGCAGCAGCTTTCTGGCACCGTACGGGTGGCAGCAAGCCAGACGATTTCGGCGCATCTTATTCCGCAGTGTATTGCTGAGGGTAACCAGCGCTATCCGGATATCGATTTTGTGCTGCACGACAGGCCGCAACAGTGGGTGCTGGAGAGCATCCGCCAGGGCGATGTGGATTTTGGCATCGTCATCGATCCCGGCCAGGTGAGTGACCTGGAGTGTGAGATTGTGCTTTCTGAGCCTTTTTTGCTGCTCTGTCGGGACGACGATCCGCTGGCAATGCTGCCTCATGTTAGCTGGCAGACGCTGCAGGGCGCGAAACTGGTTTTACAGGATTATGCATCGGGCAGCCGTCCGTTGATTGACTCCGCGCTGAATGCTCAGGGGGTAAAAGCAACCATCGTGCAGGAGATTGGTCATCCGGCTACGCTGTTTCCTATGGTTGAGGCAGGCATTGGGATCAGCGTATTGCCTGCCCTGGCGCTGCCGTTGCCACAGGGGAGCCGGCTGGCTGTAAGACGGTTGACCCCGGTGGTTGACAGAAAGCTGATGCTGGTTCGACGAAAAAATCGTTCTCTTTCGGGGGCGGCACAGGCTATCTGGGAAGTGGTGCGTATCCAGGCGCAACGGTTAACCGAAGCCCGCATACGCGACCCACTGTTTAATGCTGCAGATGATTAGATGTAAATATCGATCTGATTGACATCTGATGGGTTGTTTACGCCTTCCACTTTGCCCTGCTTCTGGTCTTGTTTCTTCTGGGCCTCTTCCGCCTGCTGGCGCAATAGTTGTGCAAGCTGTGTCTGCAGCACTTTAAGCTGTGCCTGAATGAGCTCCTGCTGTTTTTTCTTCTCTTCCGGGCTGCCGGCACTCTCTGGCAGCTCTTTTAGCTGTTGAGTCAGTTTGGTGATTTGCTCCGTAATGCGGCTGATTTGGGCAGCAATATCGTTGCCACTGGAAGCACTCCCACCACTGTTACTGGTTTGAATAGGGTGGGTTGATGTCTGAATGGTCGTCATAGTCTTTCCTCTTACCATAAAACAGAGATATCGGCACCGATGGTGGGAGCTTGAGGAAAACTGCTATATCTGGCAGGGCGTTAGGCTGGCTGGAGCGGCTACAGGAAGTTTCTGTGCAAAAGATTCGAACCGTCCATATCGCAGATAGCAAAAAAGCGCCTTTAGGGCGCTTTTTTACATTGGTGGGTCGTGCAGGATTCGAACCTGCGACCAATTGATTAAAAGTCAACTGCTCTACCAACTGAGCTAACGACCCGAAATGGTGGGCGATGACGGGCTCGAACCGCCGACCCCCTCCGTGTAAAGGAGATGCTCTACCAACTGAGCTAATCGCCCATTTCGGAACTGCTGCGATAAGGTGAGAATGGTGGGCGATGACGGGCTCGAACCGCCGACCCCCTCCGTGTAAAGGAGATGCTCTACCAACTGAGCTAATCGCCCAATCTCAATTCTTATCTACACTGCGAGTCTACGTGAAGTAGATGGTGGGTGATGACGGGCTCGAACCGCCGACCCCCTCCGTGTAAAGGAGATGCTCTACCAACTGAGCTAATCACCCCCGCTGTGTGGAGTCGCATTATAGGGAGAGTTGAAAATGAGTCAACGCATTTTCTAAAGTTTTTATTCGTTCGTCGTAAAATTAAACAAAACGATCGTGAAATGGGCTGTGGCGCATGATTTCTAAACAAAAACAGCAAACTCGGTCACGATAAAGGGATCGACATTGAGGAATCGCCGCACAGTGATAGAATATTGCCCATCGTTTTTTCCCCAGGATTTGCCGATTGCCGGCATCTTTATAACGTAAGGCCATTTAATGAAAATCAAAACTCGCTTCGCGCCCAGCCCGACAGGCTACCTGCACGTCGGTGGTGCACGTACTGCTCTCTATTCCTGGCTTTTTGCACGCCACAACAAAGGTGAGTTCGTGCTGCGTATTGAAGACACCGATCTCGAGCGCTCCACGCCGGAAGCAATTGAAGCCATTATGGATGGGATGAACTGGCTGAATCTGCAGTGGGATGAAGGTCCTTACTTCCAGACCAAACGTTTTGACCGTTATAACGCGGTGATAGACGAGATGCTGGTCGCGGGTACGGCATACAAATGCTATTGCTCTAAAGAGCGCCTGGATGCGCTACGTGAAGAGCAGATGGCGAACGGCGAAAAGCCGCGTTATGACGGCCGCTGCCGCCATGACCACGGCGAGCATGCCGCTGATGAACCTTGCGTGGTGCGTTTTGCCAACCCACAGGACGGCTCTGTTATTTTTGACGACCAGATCCGTGGCCCAATCGAATTCAGCAACCAGGAGCTGGACGATCTGATCATCCGCCGTACCGACGGTTCTCCAACCTATAACTTCTGCGTGGTGGTTGACGACTGGGACATGGAAATCACCCACGTTATCCGTGGCGAAGACCATATCAATAACACCCCGCGCCAGATCAACATCCTGAAAGCGTTAAATGCCCCTGTTCCGGTCTATGCGCACGTTTCAATGATCAACGGTGACGACGGTAAAAAGCTGTCTAAACGTCACGGTGCGGTCAGCGTTATGCAGTATCGCGACGACGGCTATCTGCCGGAAGCGCTGCTGAACTACCTGGTGCGTCTGGGCTGGGCTCATGGCGATCAGGAAATTTTCAGCCGCGAAGAGATGATCGATCTGTTCTCTCTGAACTCTGTGAGCAAATCCGCCAGTGCGTTTAACACTGACAAGCTGCTGTGGCTGAACCACCACTACATCAATACCATGCCGCCGGAATATGTGGCGACTTACCTGCAGTGGCACATTGAGCAGGCCAATATTGATACCCATACTGGCCCTGAGCTGGCGGACCTGGTGAAACTGCTCGGCGAGCGTTGCAAAACGCTGAAAGAGATCGCCGAGAGCTGCCGCTACTTTTATGAAGAGTTTGATGAGTTCGATGCGGATGCCGCGAAGAAACATCTGCGTCCTGTTGCGCGTCAGCCGCTGGAAGTGGTACGTGACAAACTGGCTGCCCTCACTGAGTGGACCGCAGAGAATGTGCATCATGCGATTCAGGCTACCGCTGATGAACTGGAAGTCGGTATGGGTAAAGTGGGTATGCCACTGCGCGTAGCGGTGACCGGTGCGGGTCAGTCTCCGGCGCTGGATGTTACCGTTCACGCGATCGGTAAGTCTCGCAGCGTGGCGCGCATTAACAAGGCTCTGGGATTTATTGCTGAACGCGAAAACCAGCAGTAAAACAGCCTGAGATGCAAAAACGGCAGGGTAACCTGCCGTTTTTTTATGCGTGTAATTCAGCAATACCCAAGCGCGTAAGAAAACCACTGATGCCTTCGCGTTTTAGCAACACGTGCAGTCGTTCCTGTTCCAGCTGCGTCATGTTTTCAAGCGTGTCGACAATCTGCACGAGCAGATTCGACGACGCAGGATCGCCATAGGGCATCGTTGCTTCTGCCAGGTGGTAAACCGCCTGACGGTTGCGAATGGCCGGGAGGTTCATGATATGCTCCTTCACCCGAGCATCAATGTGGATCAGCCGCGCCCGTCCCCCTTTCACGCCATTGATCCCTTCGGTTTTCCAGCCCTGCTGACGAATCCAGCGGTTAACGGTTTGCCGGGCAACACCCAGGCTGTTCGCCAGCTCTTCCGTGGTCATTTTGCTGCGTAATCTTTTCATATCAGTTATGGTCGCGAATCCCTAAACGTTGCAACAATCCGGTAATCCCTTCCCGCAGTAACAGCGATGTCATCTGCTTTTGCTCTTCCGGCGTCATTTCATTCGCCAGCGTCAGAAGTAATGTGTGCAGAGAACCGTTTTGCAACGCATTTTCCGGCATATCTGCGGTTTCCGTTGCCCGGCGCGCGCTGCGGATAAAGTCACGCACTTTCTCGTTCACATGTACCAGGCGCGCTTTCCCGCCCTGAACTCCCGGTTTTGGCGATGTAATCCAACCCTCTTTGCGTACCCATTTATTGATGGTCTGGCGGCTATAGCCAGTGAGGAGGGCTAACTCTTCTGGCGTCATTCGTTCCTTGATCATACAATTTCCTGAATATTTGTGGGGTCAATTAACGGTTCATTTTATAGCACCGTTTTAGGTGAAAACGTGACAGGCTTAACTCCTGACTGCGAGGCGGCTCGCAAAGTGGTTCATTTGCATGATTTTTCGGCGATTGAACGGCAGTGAATGATTTTGCCGTTGACACTCCGCAGCGGAATTCATATTATGCCGCCCGTCAACATGACAGCTTTACGATGGGGCTATAGCTCAGCTGGGAGAGCGCTTGCATGGCATGCAAGAGGTCAGCGGTTCGATCCCGCTTAGCTCCACCAAACTCTGAACCCAACAGAGTAGGGTAAGTAAAGTAACATGTGGGGCTATAGCTCAGCTGGGAGAGCGCTTGCATGGCATGCAAGAGGTCAGCGGTTCGATCCCGCTTAGCTCCACCAAAATTTGAACCCTCGTCGAAAGACGGGGGTTTTTTTTATGTCTTTGTAACGACCTTCACCCTCTTTTGTTGCCAAATTAGCAGCGTTCCTATACCTCGCCTCAATCCAAATCAATAAACGAGTCTATAAATGGACTTCAACTTGATTCGAGCAATTAATAAACCTATTATCCGTCCGGCCAATAATTTGCATGGTAAAACAGATTATCCAACTTAATGAATAGAAAAACTTACAATAATGTAAAGATATTTATGATTGCTCTGGCGCTGTGTTTGATTACGGTGCCCTTTTCCCGTTATATCTCTCCACGCGCTATAGTAAATGGTCATGATGTTTATCTGGCATGGCTGCCGTTAAGCGTTATGCTGGCCGTGATTTTGTTATTTGGGCGTCGGGCAATCATTCCCATTCTTTTAAGTTTCACTATTGCTAACATCTACAATATTAATTTAGCGCCACTACAATATTTAGTATTATTGATCTGTCAGACGTTTTCTGTTTTTGCTGCCTGTGGCGTCCTGCGCCTTGTGCTGGGCAAGCGCTGGCGTCACTGCGTGCCGAACAAACACATTGGGCAACGTATATTCTGGCTGGGCTTTATGGTGCCGATAGGCATTAAAGGGTTGATGTATCTGGCTGGCTTTTTATTTGATTTTCCCGTGACTATCTCAACATTCTTTGGCGAAGGCACCGTAATTTATAACATCGTTGATATTCAAAGCTTGATATGCGCAGCGTTGATTTTCACCATGATGTTCTATTATCCATTAAGAATGATAATTAATCCCCGCTATGTCAGAACCTTCTGGCTGCGGAGCGTGAAGCCAGTGTTTTTTCATAAAAAATCTTTGTATGTATTCATCTGGCTGGTTTTTTTAATTTTCACCCTTGCCGTGTTATGTGCGCCATTTGAGTCACCGGTTATTGCTGGCTATTTAATGCCAGTCATTTTTATTCTCTTTACGCTAGGTATCAGTCGCCTCAGCTATGCGCTCATCTCTTTACTGTGGGCGGCATCCGCTCTGCTGCTGTTGACCTATAACTACAACTTCCTTAATGGCGTCGAATCTGGGCATTCACTCTCCTTTATCCTGTCTGTGCTGATCTCTTTCGCTATCTGTCTGCTTTACATGTCGCGGCTCTACCAGCGAAGCAACTGGTTGAAGCAGGACTGGCAGGACAGGGCGCTGACCGACCCGCTGACTGGTTTACCGAATATTCGAGCGCTGGAAGAGTTTCTTCAGGCTCAGCCGGATGCAAAAATCTGCTGCCTGCGGATGGATAACCTGGAATTTTTAAGCCGCCACTACGGCATTCTCATGCGGGTGCATTGCAAACGTAGGGTAACCACCTCCCTGCAGTCGCTGTTGCAGAAAGATGAGAAGCTCTTCCAGTTGCCAGGCAGCGAGCTGGTCATTGTATTGTTGGGGCCTGAAACCGCTGAACGGCTGCAGCATATGGTTGATCAATTAAACAGCCGTAAAATTTACTGGAACAACACGGGGCTGGATATCGAGTTTGGCGCATCCTGGGGAATGGTCGAAAACGGCGAGAACTTGCACCATACGCTGGGCCAACTGAGCTGGCTGGCCGAGCAGTCATGCGGAGCGCATAACGTACTCGCGCTCACCAATAGCCTGGAGGCCGCATCAGGGCAAACCACAGAACGGGTGCTGATGTTAGCGCGTATCAAACATGCCCTGGATGCCGGTCAGTTTCATTTATATGCTCAGCCAATCCAGAAAGCGGACGGCAGCGGTTATTACGAAATACTGGCGCGCATGGAAAGCGAGGGAGAGATTATCACGCCTGACCGCTTCATCCCGCTGATTGCCCAGTTTAACCTGAGCCACCGGTTTGATATGTGCGTGCTGGAAAAACTGTTGTTGTGGTTGCGCGATCATCCTGCGTCGCAGGGTGGCACTCGCTTTTCTGTCAACCTGATGCCTCTGACGTTGATGCAAAAAGAGGTGGCTACCGAGATTAGCGCGTTGTTCGAACACTATGGTATCGCACCGCAGGAGGTTGTCCTGGAGATCACGGAAGAGCAGGCCTTCTCGAACTCTGGCAGCAGTATCAAAAACCTTCAGCAGCTGCGGGATCGTGGTTTCCGTATCGCGATTGATGATTTTGGTACCGGCTATGCCAACTACGAACGACTCAGACGCCTTCAGGCGGATATCATTAAAATAGATGGCTGCTTTGTTAAAGATATCTGTACCGACGACATGGACGCGATGATTGTGCAGTCGATTTGTAATCTGGCAAAAACCAAATCACTGAGTGTGGTGGCAGAATATGTGGAGACGCCGGCGCAACGCGACATGCTGCTGCGCTTTGGTGTGGATTACCTGCAGGGATACCTGATAGGCAAACCGACGCCGCTTGACGCACTGCAGGCATAAAAAAACCGGGAGCCAGGCTCCCGGTTCTCATATAACGTGACGGGTTACAGTACCAGTGCTGCGATAGATGCTGACAGTACGCTCACCAGCGTTGAGCCGTAAACCAGTTTCAGACCGAAGCGAGAAACAACGTTACCCTGTTCTTCGTTCAGACCTTTAATCGCACCGGCGATGATACCGATGGACGAGAAGTTCGCGAAGGAAACCAGGAAAACGGACAGGATGCCTTCCGCACGTGGAGAGAGCGTGCTGGCGATTTTCTGCAGATCCATCATTGCAACGAATTCGTTAGAAACCAGTTTGGTCGCCATGATACTGCCAACCTGCAGCGCTTCGTGAGCAGGGACACCCATCACCCATGCAACAGGGTAGAAGATGTAGCCCAGGATGCCCTGGAAGGAGATGCCCAGAACCGCGGCGAACAGGGCGTTCAGGGCAGAGATCAGGGCGATGAAGCCGATCAGCATCGCGGCAACGATAATCGCCACTTTAAAGCCCGCCAGAATATATTCACCCAGCATTTCGAAGAAGCTCTGACCTTCGTGCAGATTTGCCATCTGCAGGTTCTCTTCGCCTTCCTCAACACGGTATGGGTTGATCAGTGACAGCACGATAAAGGTACTGAACATATTCAGCACCAGAGCAGCAACCACATATTTTGGTTCCAGCATGGTCATATACGCGCCCACGATAGACATGGAAACGGTGGACATTGCTGTTGCGGCCATGGTGTACATACGGTTACGGGACATCTTGCCGAGAATATCTTTATACGCGATAAAGTTCTCTGACTGGCCCAGAATCAGGGAGCTGACGGCGTTGAATGATTCCAGCTTACCCATACCGTTAACTTTGGACAGTACGGTACCAATGGCGCGGATCACAATCGGCAGAACACGGATGTGTTGCAGAATACCGATCAGCGCAGAGATGAAGACGATTGGGCAAAGTACTTTCAGGAAGAAGAATGCCAGCCCTTCGTCGTTCATTTTACCGAAGACAAAGTTCGTCCCTTCGTTGGCGAATCCGAGCAGTTTTTCGAACATTTCGGAGAAGCCTTTTACGAAGCCAAGCCCCACGTTGGAGTTCAGGAAGAACCACGCGAGCAAAACTTCAATAATGAGAAGCTGAACAACAAAGCGAATGCGGATTTTTTTACGGTCATGGCTGACCAGCAACGCAAGCGCAGTAACGACAACGAGTGCCAGGACAAAGTGAAGGACGCGGTCCATATTTGCTCCAAATATGAGGCAGGTTTAATTTTCGTGCACATTCTATGTAACAACCGAAAAGAAAACGAGATCAAGGACACACTATAGTTACATCCTGTGACGAGTCTCAAAAATAGTGATCCACAATACATTTTTGTTATGTTAGGTAAATGAGTGAAAAGTTAAGTTTGTGTGCTAGTCTTCACAAAAGAGCGCGCGATTTCGGTTTCTGTTAGAGCGCCCCCGCTTACCCGCCTGTCTATCGTTCAAAGCTATCAGAGAAATCACTGCAACCGTTACAAATGATCTTGATAATCATTCTCATTTTGATAGCATTAAACATAGCAAAGGCTATATTTCAGAGGCAGAAATGACAAACAGTCGCGTAGAGGGTAGCAGTGGCAGAGCAGCGCGCAAGTTGCGGTTCGCATTAATGGGACCTGCGTTCATCGCTGCCATTGGCTATATCGATCCAGGCAATTTTGCAACCAATATTCAGGCCGGGGCCAGCTTTGGCTATAAACTTCTGTGGGTGGTTGTCTGGGCTAACCTGATGGCTATGCTGATTCAGATGCTTTCCGCGAAACTGGGTATTGCCACCGGTAAAAACCTGGCGGAACAGATCCGTGATCATTACCCGCGCCCGGCGGTATGGTTGTACTGGGTCCAGGCGGAAATCATTGCGATGGCAACCGATCTTGCCGAATTCATTGGTGCGGCAATTGGTTTCAAGCTGATCCTCGGCGTATCACTGCTGCAGGGGGCGGTACTTACCGGCATTGCCACCTTCCTTATTCTGATGCTGCAGCGTCGGGGGCAAAAACCGCTGGAAAAAGTCATCGGCGGCCTGCTGCTGTTTGTCGCTGCGGCCTATATTGTCGAACTGATTTTCTCGCAGCCAAACCTGGCGCAACTCGGTAAAGGGATGGTAATCCCAAGCCTGCCAACCTCTGAAGCGGTGTTCCTCGCCGCCGGGGTGCTGGGGGCGACCATCATGCCACATGTGATTTATCTTCACTCCTCGTTAACCCAGCACCTGCACGGTGGGACGCGTAAAGAACGCTATTCGGCAACCAAATGGGATGTTGCTATCGCCATGACGATTGCCGGTTTTGTGAATCTGGCGATGATGGCTACCGCTGCCGCAGCGTTCCACTTTAACGGTCACACCGGCATTGCCGATCTCGATCAGGCCTATCTGACGCTGGAGCCGTTACTGAGCCATGCGGCTGCGACTATATTTGGCTTAAGCCTGGTGGCGGCAGGTCTCTCCTCTACGGTGGTAGGAACACTGGCCGGGCAGGTGGTCATGCAGGGGTTCGTCCGTTTCCATATACCGCTGTGGGTACGTCGCACCGTCACAATGTTGCCGTCATTTGTGGTGATCCTGATGGGGCTGGACCCAACACGCATTCTGGTCATGAGCCAGGTGCTGCTGAGCTTCGGGATCGCACTTGCGCTGGTGCCGCTGCTGATCTTTACCAGCAACAAACATCTGATGGGCGAACTGGTTAACACCACGCTGGTGAAACGGACCGGATGGGTCATCGTGGTTGTGGTAGTGGCGCTGAACCTGTGGTTACTGATAGGCACGGCATTGGGGTTATAAAAGAAAAAGGAGCCGGGAGGCTCCTTTTTTAGATTAGTGACGACCGTGGCCGTGACCATGTCCACCGCGACCTTTACCGCCGCGATCCCAGCCGCCACGGCGATCATCACGGTCGTTCCAGCCTTCGCGATAACCACGCTCGTAGGCGTTGTTTTTGTACCAGCCGCGGTGCAAACCATTATCATGTTTCCACCAGCGGTCGCCGCGCCACTCATAGTGACGGTGCCAGTAGTCACGGTCGCGCCAGTAGCCACCGTCCCAGTATCTGCCGTAGTCGTCACGATCGCCAATTTGTAATTTTACTGATGGCAACAGGGTGATTTCGCCAGCAGTGGCGACCAGCGGGGCCGAAGCCAGTAATACCGCTGCAAGAATCAGTGACCTGAACATACTCTTCTCCTTCACGATCGGGGCCTTAGGGGGCCTGTTAACGCAATTTTACGAGTTGGGAAAGCCTCGTTTCATCGCCTCAACTCCGAATTCAGACGTGATAGCACTTTTTGCTAAAGCAGGATTTATTTTGAGCTATTCAGGATCGCGTCAATGGTGGCAAGCTCTTCCGCCGTGAAATGGCGGTTCTCCAGCATGCCCACTGCATCGTCTATTTGCCCGGTTTTACTGGCGCCAATCAGTACGGAAGTTACCGCCTCGTGGCGCAAAATCCAGGCCAGCGCCATCTGAGACAGCTTCTGTCCCCGGCTTTCTGCCAGCGCGTTCAACTTTTTGACTTTTTCCAGTTTCTCCTGGGTTATCTGATCCGGGTTCAGGAACTTACTCCCGCTCGCGGCACGGGAGTCAGCCGGAATGCCGTTCAGATAACGATCGGTCAGTTGACCACCCGCCAGCGGCGAGAACGGAATGCAGCCGACACCTTTTTCCTGCAAAACGTCCAGCAAGCCCGCTTCCGGCGCACGTTCAAACATTGAATATTTCGGCTGATGGATCAGACACGGCGTGCCGAGGTCATGAAGTATGTCGATAGCCTGCCGTGCAAGCTCGGCCGGGTAATTGGACAAACCGACATACAGGGCTTTCCCCTGACGCACCAGATGGTCAAGCGCTTTCATTGTCTCCTGCAGCGGCGTTTCCGGGTCTGGACGGTGGTGATAGAAGATATCAACATACTCCAGCCCCATACGTTTCAGACTTTGATTCAGGCTTGCGATGAGATATTTGCGCGATCCCCAGTCACCGTAAGGGCCGTCCCACATGGTATAGCCCGCTTTCGTCGAGATGATCAGTTCATCGCGCCACGGCAGAAAATCTTCCTGCAAAATGCGGCCGAAATTGCGCTCGGCGGAACCGGGAGGCGGACCATAGTTATTGGCAAGGTCGAAGTGTGTAATACCAAGATCAAACGCGCGCTGTAAAAGTTGACGGCTGTTTTCGATAAGCGTGGCGTCACCGAAGTTGTGCCAGAGCCCAAGAGAGACGGCGGGTAATTTAACGCCACTTTGCCCACAGCGACGATATAGCATTGTCTGATAACGGTTTTTATCTGGCTGATAGTGCATTCTCATGACCTCTGGCGCTGAAAAGTAAGAACAGTGTATGCGTTTACACTGATGCGAAAAAACAGAGCATAGCGCAGCCTTTTTTGTAAAGCATTCTTTCCATACTCTTCTTTCTGCCATTTCTGGACAGCCATCACGCTTATTTAATACTCAAAGTGAGGTCAACGTCAGAAGGACACCTGTTATGCGAACCCCGTACTGCGTCGCCGATTACCTGCTGGACCGTCTTACAGATTGTGGTGCCGATCATCTGTTTGGCGTGCCGGGCGACTATAACCTGCAGTTTCTCGATCATGTCATCGACAGCCCGGATATCTGTTGGGTGGGCTGTGCCAATGAGCTAAACGCATCTTATGCCGCTGACGGATATGCCCGATGTAAGGGCTTTGCCGCGCTGCTGACAACATTTGGCGTAGGGGAATTAAGTGCCATGAACGGCATGGCCGGCAGCTTTGCCGAGCATGTTCCGGTGTTACACATTGTGGGGGCACCGGGTACGGCCTCACAGCAAAAAGGTGAGCTGCTGCACCACACGCTGGGTGATGGTGAGTTCCGTCACTTCTACCATATGAGTGAACCGATCACGGTCGCGCAGGCGATCCTGACCGAACAAAACGCCTGCTACGAAATCGACAGAGTGTTAACAACCATGCTGCGGGAGCGACGTCCAGGCTACCTGATGCTGCCTGCTGATGTGGCTAAAAAATCAGCCACGCCGCCTGTAAACGCTCTCACGTTAAAGACAGCGCATGCCGATAACGCCTGCCTGAAAGCGTTCCGAGACGCCGCCGAGAGCAGGCTGAAAACAAGCAAGCGTACCGCGCTGTTGGCCGATTTCCTGGTCCTGCGCCACGGCATGAAACATGCCCTGCAGAAATGGGTGAAAGAGGTGCCCATTGCCCACGCCACCATGCTGATGGGCAAGGGCATTTTTGACGAACGCCAGCCCGGTTTTTATGGCACGTACAGTGGTTCGGCAAGCGTCGGGGCGGTAAAAGAGGCCATCGAAGGGGCGGATACGGTACTGTGCATTGGCACGCGTTTTACTGATACTCTGACGGCGGGGTTTACCCATCAGCTGACGCAGGCGCAAACGATAGAAGTGCAGCCCCATGCCGCACGGGTGGGGGATGTCTGGTTTACCGGTATCCCTATGTCTGACGCGATCGAGACGCTGGTGGCTCTCTGCAAACAGTATGTCCACGATACCCTGGTGCCAGTCTCTCACAGCGGTATCGCCTTCCCGCAATCCGAGGGCTCGCTCACTCAGGAGAATTTCTGGAGCACCCTGCAAACCTTTATTCGCCCGGGTGACATTATTCTTGCCGACCAGGGGACGTCAGCCTTTGGTGCGATCGATCTGCGTCTGCCGGCAGACGTGAATTTTATCGTCCAGCCGCTGTGGGGCTCCATTGGCTACACCCTGGCCGCGGCGTATGGTGCCCAAACCGCCTGTCCAGACCGGCGCGTCATTGTGCTCACGGGGGATGGCGCCGCGCAGTTGACCATTCAGGAACTGGGCTCGATGCTGCGTGATAAACAGCACCCCATTATCCTGGTGCTCAACAATGAAGGGTACACCGTAGAAAGGGCCATTCATGGACCGGAACAGCGCTATAACGACATTGCCTTATGGAACTGGACGCAAATTCCGCAGGCACTGAGCCTGGATCCTCAGGCACAGTGCTGGCGGGTCAGTGAAGCGGAACAGCTGGCGGAGGTGCTCGAAAAAGTGGCACACCACGAGCGACTATCATTGATTGAAGTGATGCTACCCAAAGCGGATATCCCGCCGCTGTTAGGGGCGATTACCAAAGCGCTGGAAGCGCGTAACAACGCCTGATCACTTGTCGTTACGCCAGGCCATCATCATCGGTTTGCCCGCCAGCAGGAGCCAGGCGGGCAACATCACGATGCAAAGTAACGGGATGAGAGTAGTATCCGGAACCACCACCGCGGCCATAAACAGGCTCAGCCAGGCATCACGCGTCACCACCAATACCAGCCCCAGAATAGAGCAAGAGACGGTTATCGCCGCCGGAACGGCATCCACATGTTCATGCAGCATCAGCCCCAACGCGACGCCAACAAAGACCGCCGGGAAGATCCGTCCGCCACGGAAACCGCACGCTGCCGCCACCACCAGCGCAGCCAGCTTTATGAGCGCAAACAGCAAATAATCGGACACGCTAAATACCTGACTGAAGGCCAGCTGTTGCATCTCATCCAGACCTTTAAACAGCGTTACCTTACCGCCGATGGCCCCTAAAATGCCGAGGATCAATCCGCCAACCCCGAGGATAAGCACCGGATGTTTGAGCTTATGCACCAGCCGGTGCAGACGCGGCAGACACCATACGGCGATCATCCCCAGCGCAATGGCAATAGCGACCACAACCGCACCGCTGAAGATATCGGCTATCTGCATCTGGCCGTAGTGGGGAAGGGAGAGCGAGAAGTGTGGATTGAAAAACAGACTGGTGGTGAGCGCACCGGCCGCGGCGGCCATCAGTGGCGCAAAGAGTTTATCCCAGAGCGGCACGTCGTTATTGCTGGAAAGCGTCTGCGAGAAAATCAGCGCGGCCGCGACCGGCGTACCGAAGAGCGCGCCAATGGTGCCAGCCGATGCCAGAATCGTCCAGTCCAGGGCCCCGACGCGGGGTAAAATGCGTGAACCGAGATACACCGCCAGACCGATGTTGACCGCCATGATCGGGTGTTCCGGCCCCAGGCTAACGCCGCCCGCCAGACCGATAATCAACGCGATAATGAGCCCTGGCAGCGCTGCAGGTGCGACCGGAGCACCAATCAGCGGTTCCAGCGCCGGATCTGGCCCGGCGTGCCCTGGGCTAAAGCGGATCACCAGACCCACCGCAATCCCCGTCAGGGTCAGCATCATAATGATCCACGCCGGCGAATCAACGCTGATACCCACCTGAGCCGGAAGCGCAGTCCATAACATCGTTTGCAGCACCGAGGCGACTTTCATCACGACGATAAGCACCAGGCTTGAGACAATACCAATAATTAAGGCCGGGATTGCCAGCAACAGCATGGTTCTGGCTCGCGGGTGGAGCATGATAATTTCCTTGTACAAAAAGGTATTACGTTACTTTGCACAATCAGCATTGTGGCAATAGTGCAAAAGGTGCTGAAACGGTAAAGTTATTCTGTGACGAAGATCGATAATCCCGGGGCATTCACCTTCCGGTCGTTGTTGTTATCACGCCTTGAATTTACAGTGTTCCAAAGATTTATTCTGACTTTAGCGGAGCAGTAGAAGAATGACAAAGTATGCTTTGGTAGGAGATGTGGGCGGCACTAACGCGCGCCTGGCATTATGCGATGTAAGTAGCGGTGAAATTTCCCTGGCGAAAACCTATTCAGGGCTGGATTACCCCAGCCTTGAGGCCGTTGTACGCGTCTATCTGGAAGAGCACAAGGTCAGCGTTGAAGATGGCTGTATCGCGATTGCCTGCCCGATTACCGGCGACTGGGTCGCGATGACCAACCATACCTGGGCATTTTCCATTGCCGAGATGAAAAAGAACCTCGGCTTTGCACATCTGGAAATCATCAACGACTTTACTGCGGTGTCGATGGCCATCCCGATGCTGAAGCCAGAGCACCTGACTCAGTTTGGCGGTACTGCCCCGGTAGAAGGCAAGCCGATTGCCGTATACGGTGCTGGTACAGGGCTGGGCGTTTCGCATCTGGTTCATGTTGATAAGCGCTGGGTGAGTCTGCCGGGTGAAGGTGGCCACGTGGACTTTGCACCGAACAGCGAAGAAGAGGGCATTATTCTGGAAGAGCTACGCGCTGAGATCGGCCACGTGTCGGCTGAGCGCGTGCTTTCCGGCCCGGGGCTGGTAAACCTGTATCGTGCCATTGTGAAGTCTGACGGCCGTCTGCCGGAAAATCTGCAGCCGAAAGACGTGACCGAGCGCGCACTGGCAGATAGCTGCATCGACTGCCGTCGCGCACTGTCGCTGTTCTGCGTGATAATGGGGCGTTTTGGTGGCAACCTGGCGCTTACGCTCGGCACCTTTGGTGGCGTTTACATTGCCGGTGGCATTGTGCCGCGCTTCCTGGAGTTCTTCAAAGCGTCAGGCTTCCGCGGCGGGTTCGAAGACAAAGGACGTTTTAAAAGCTACGTGCAGGACATTCCTGTTTATCTGATTGTGCACGACAACCCGGGTTTACTTGGCTCGGGCGCCCACCTGCGTCAGGTGCTCGGCCAGATCCTCTAAAACCCAGCCCCTCTCTTGCGGGAGAGGGGATTTACAGGTGCATTAACTGGCGGAACTCTTTGACCTTGCTGCGGCTCACTGGCACCTGAAAATCAAGATCCTTCAGGCGCAAAATGTAGGTATTGTTAAACCACGGCTCGATCTCGCGGATCTTGTTTAAATTCACACAAAACGAGCGGTGACAGCGGAAGAAATGCGCTGTCGGCAGCTTGCTGCAAAACTCGGTAATGTTCATCGCCATCACGTACGATTCCCGCCGCGTATAAACAAACGTCATCTTTTCATGGGCTTCGGCATAGTAGATATCGTTAACCGGCGTCACGATGATACGTTCATCCTTCACCAGGTTAATCGTGTCATTCTCACGTACTGCGGGGCTTGCGGTGACAGGGGCGTTCTGCTGTTGCCACGCGGCCTCCAGCTTTTGCAGCATGGTGACGATGCGCGACTCCTGGTAAGGCTTAAGGATATAGTCAAACGCCTCCAGCTCGAAGGCTTCAACCGCGTGCTCCTTCCAGGCGGTGACGAAGACAATAAACGGCTTATGGGCAAACTGATTGATGTTTTGCGCCAGTAATACGCCATCCAGCGACGGAATGTTGATATCAAGAAAAATGGCATCAACGCGGTTATGCTGCAAAAACTTCAGCACGTCCAGACCATCGTCAAACGTGCCCACGATCTCCATCTGACTGTGCGTTTTGATGAGCCAGCTCAGCTCCTGTTGAGCCAGAAACTCATCTTCTACAATGATCACTTTCACGGGTTACTCCGGCCTAAGGCAACAGGGATGTAGACGCATGAACGGGAGAGCGTTCATTCGGAATATAAAAGGCGATCTCGGTGCCCGGTTCAAGGCGCTGAATATGCAGCCCGTCGCCGTACAGCAGTTTGACCCGGTGGTGGACATTCAGCAGCCCAATCTTATTCCCCGGCATCTCGTTGGCCTCAACGCGCTCAATGACTTTAGGATCAATTCCGTGGCCGGTATCGCGCACGGCAATTCGCACGCGGTTGCCGCTTTCGGTCACGCTAATGGTCACCACCCCTTTCCCTTTACACGGCTGAATCCCGTGGACAATAGCGTTCTCAACCAGCGGCTGGATCAGCAGGCTTGGGATCACACAGTTGACCTCTTCATCAATATCGTAAATGACCGTGAGTTTGTCACCAAAGCGCGCCTGCTCAATCGCAATGTAATCCTTGATCTGATAAAGCTCTTTTTTAATGTCGATCTGCTCGTCATCTTTTAGCTCAATGTTGTAGCGCAGGTAGCGTGACAGATTGAAAATCAGCTGACGTGCGGTATCCGGATTAAGTCGAATGGACGAGGAGATCGCATTCAGCGCGTTAAACAGAAAATGAGGATTAATTTTACTCTGCAGCGCGCGCAGCTCTGCCTTATTTGCCATCTCGCGCAGCTGTTCCGCGCGGGAGACCTCCAGCTGGGTAGAGATAATCTGCGACAGCCCGATGGCCATCTCCTGCAGGGAGGAGGTGATCTGGTGCGCGTGGCAGTAGTAAATTTTCAGGGTTCCCGTCACCACGCCTTTCTCCCACAGCGGGATCACCAGCATGGAGTGAATTTCTGGGGTTCTGTGGGCTTCATCATTGTTTTTAATGATGATTTTACCGTAATTGATCGCCTGCCTGGTGGTGGGGCTGATGGTGTCATCGCTGTCCTGATAGTTATGCTCACCCACGCCAACATAGGCCAGGACGTGGTCGATATTGGTAATGGCCACGGCATCGGCATGAATATCGCGACGGATGATATCGCAGACCTGACGTAAGGATTCAGCGTTAACATGGCGGAAGAGCGGCAGCGTTTTGTTGGCGATATCCAGCGCCAGCTTGGCCTGACGTGCGGCGCTGGCCTCTTTTTCCCCTTCAACGCTTTGCACCAGCAGCACAATAAAACCGATACAGACGCTGCCGAGGATCATCGGAATGCCGATTTTAGAGACAATATCCAGCCCCAGCGCGATGGTGGGAGCCCAGACGACCACCAGAACCATGGTCAGCGTTTCGCACAGCATGCCCGCGATGATCCCGGCGCGCCAGTGCTGCTTTTTCGGGATTTTGCGGTTAATCCAGCCGGAAAGGACGCCGGCGATGATGCTGGTGATAAAACACGGCACCGCCGTCACGCCGCCGATATCTATCAGGTAACGATGTGTCCCGGCAATGAGACCCGTAATAATGCCCACCCAGGGGCCAAACAAGATC
The DNA here is from genome assembly GCF_051948675.1 of Enterobacter sp. Lyrl_3. Lineage (NCBI taxonomy): Bacteria > Pseudomonadati > Pseudomonadota > Gammaproteobacteria > Enterobacterales > Enterobacteriaceae > Enterobacter > Enterobacter sp. Lyrl_3. The sequence goes on along the minus strand of NZ_JAYJLI010000001.1, from coordinate 882,586 downwards.
CCACCGGACATCACGGCGATAACACGCACGTTGACCAGCGACCCTTCTACCGGCACCCCGGACCAGGTGCTGAACAGCGCGAAAAGTGAAAAGATGGCGGTAACGGCCAGCAGCTCTTTTGCCGAGTGGGCGGACTTGTGCAAAAGCTCGCGGAACAGGCGAATACGAATGAGGAAAAACAGGCAAATCAGCATTAATGCCGCACGGTCAAAAACCGCCAGCAGCATATCGAATATTTCGTGCACGAGTCGACCAGCGAAAAGAGGAAAGCCCAATGATAAAAAACCTGACGCCTGTTGACCAGCTATCCGTCGGGTTTATCAAATGAGGAAAAACCATAATCTTCAAAGGGGATTGAGGGTGGCTTCCTGAAGATGCCAGTTTTTTTACTCCTGGAGAACGACAAGGTAACAGTTTTGATATCATCATGTTAAAGACTGGGTATTAAAATTGCACAATAAGCAGGAACGCTTCCGCTTTCGGTATCTGAAGGTTCCCGTTTTTAACGCGACATCTTTTTTTTTGCTTAACCCCTCGACAGCATGTTTTTTTTCAGGTTATTTTCTAAACACGCCACATAAGTGGCAGCGTCGCTCGGACGGTCCGGGCGCTAACGTTAATCTGAGGAATCTATGGCTGAATTCAGTCCTGAACGCCGTTTTACGCGTATCGATCGTCTCCCCCCTTATGTTTTCAATATCACTGCTGAACTGAAGATGGCTGCGCGTCGTCGCGGCGAAGATATTATCGATTTCAGCATGGGTAACCCTGACGGCCCAACGCCTGCGCATATTGTTGAGAAGCTCTGCACGGTCGCCCAGCGCCCGGATACGCACGGTTACTCCACTTCTCGCGGCATTCCTCGATTACGTCGTGCGATCTCTCGCTGGTATCAGGATCGCTATCAGGTTGATATCGATCCGGAAAGTGAAGCCATTGTCACCATTGGCTCGAAAGAGGGGCTGGCGCACCTGATGCTGGCTACGCTGGATCATGGTGATACGGTGCTGGTGCCTAATCCAAGCTACCCCATCCATATTTACGGCGCGGTGATTGCCGGGGCGCAGGTTCGCTCTGTGCCGCTGGTGGAAGGGGTCGATTTCTTTAACGAGCTGGAACGTGCGATTCGTGAAAGCTATCCGAAACCGAAGATGATGATCCTCGGCTTCCCGTCTAACCCTACGGCGCAGTGTGTAGAACTCGACTTCTTTGAGAAAGTCGTCGCACTGGCGAAGCGTTACGATGTGCTGGTGGTACACGACTTAGCCTACGCCGATATTGTGTACGACGGCTGGAAAGCGCCTTCCATCATGCAGGTTCCGGGCGCACGAGATGTGGCGGTGGAGTTCTTTACCCTGTCGAAAAGCTACAACATGGCGGGGTGGCGTATTGGCTTTATGGTGGGTAACAAAACGCTGGTAAGTGCACTGGCGCGTATTAAGAGTTACCACGATTACGGCACCTTTACCCCACTGCAGGTGGCCGCTATCGCCGCGCTGGAAGGCGATCAGCAGTGTGTTCATGATATTGCCGCCCAGTATAAACGCCGTCGCGATGTGCTGGTAAAAGGGCTGCATGAGGCTGGCTGGATGGTGGAAATGCCGAAAGCGTCAATGTATGTCTGGGCAAAAATCCCTGAGCCTTACGCGGCGATGGGGTCACTGGAGTTTGCCAAAAAGCTGTTGCAGGACGCGAAAGTCTGCGTCTCGCCGGGCATTGGCTTCGGTGATTATGGCGATACCCATGTACGGTTCGCGCTGATTGAAAACAGCGACCGTATTCGCCAGGCGGTGAGGGGCATTAAGAGTATGTTCCGCGCCGACGGGCTTCTCGCATCAAAGAGTGCCGTTGAACAGCACGAATCTTAATGACATAAAAAAACAGGAGCCAACGGCTCCTGTTTTTTTGACTGCATGTTCTTCGCTAGATCATCAGGGCGAAGGTTCCGGCCCACACTAAAACAATCACCGAAATGCCCATAAAGAAATATTTCACGTTTCATCGCTCCGCGTATCTTCTGGTACGCACTTAAAAACAGAGTCCACCTGATTATAGAGAACTGACATTTGCCTGAGACGGAAATGAGAATTATCCCGTTACGATGCAAACTCCAGCTCAGAATTCTGTGCTTTCCTGTTGCCAGACGGCGCTAATGTACGCCTAAAAATGAGGGGTGACAAGAGGCATTTTTTTAAATACTTTCCGTAACTTACGGGTGTCGTGGAACGGCGACAGTTTGATTTCAGAGCGCAATAAATCCACGTTGAGCGACGGCAAGAAAAGACAATTACTCAGGGTGATTACAGGTGATTGAAAAGGTTAGTTTCTTAGCGAAACTAACCTTTCTCCACATTAAATATAGAGAGACGCTTCGCCATGCGGCCGCGTTTTGAAACGGCGATGCATCCACAGATACTGCTCCGGCGCGCGCATAATTTCGGTCTCGATAACTTTATTGATGAACGCTGCAGCTTCGCATTCATTTTCCGGATAGTTTGCCATCTCCGGTGAGATGTGCAGACGATAGCCAGATTTATCAACCTTTCTCACCATTGTTACGGTCAGCATTGCGGCGCCTGACAGACGCGAAATCACGAACGTGCCGTTGGTGGTGGCGACATTTTTAACCGCAAAGAAGGGCGCAAAACTGCTGCCTTTACGTCCGTAGTCCTGATCGGGTGCAAACCAGACGGCTTCGCCTTTCTTCAGGGCGCCGACCATACCGCGCAGATTGTTACGGCTGATCATCGCCTTATTGGAACGCATGCGACCACGGGTTTGTACCCACTCCATCAGCGGACTGTTGTGCGGGCGGTAGGTGGCCATCATCGGCTGACAAAGCCCCATTACTCGGCCGCCCAGCTCCAGCGACATAAAGTGGACACCAACCACCATCACGCCACGGTTTTGCATTTGCGCGCGTTTCAGGTTTTCGAGACCTTCCACGTCAAACCATTTGCGGACGCGCTCATCAGGCCAGAACCAGGCCATGCCGGTTTCAAGCAATGCCATGCCGATAGATTTAAAGTTCTCGGCAATCAGTGTTTCGCGCTGCTGCGCATTATACTGGGGAAAGCACAGTTCGAGATTTTTACGGGCAATAGATTCACGACGTTTGAGGAAGTGGCGGGACGCGCTGCCGAGCCTGGAGCCCAGTACGCGGATCACAGGATAAGGAAGTTGAACCAGAAGCCAGAGTACGCCAAGACCAAACCATGTAAACCAGTAACGCGGGTGTAAAAACGCACGTTTGAAGTGGGATTGAGACAAAATAGTGAACCTATGTAAAGCCTTTGAAAGTAACGCATAAAGCGATACCACGTGCCAATTAGACCGTTGGACAAGGTCATGGTTGCAGGCTTTACCGATCTTTACGGCGTTGCCTGACCACTGCTGACGTTGGGTGGGCGGCGTAATGTAGCACCGTTATACGATATGTGCTATTACTCGTTTTTGATTAAAAAAGCGGCACCTGGAAAGGGTGTTGATTTTGTTGCTGTTGTTGATTATCACGCATGCCAGACGGTGAATCCGGGCGCTTAATTCCCGTCGGACAAGCTAACGATCTCCCCTGGAGGGTGTAAATGGAAACCTATTTACAAACCGTAAGGGATGAGTGGATTCAGTTAATCAATGAAACGGATCCCCTCGTTCATCAACTTACTGCGCAACTGGCCAGCGATCATGCTTCTGGTCTGATTACGGAGTTTTATCGTGTGGTCCTGGCCGACCCTCATGCAGCGGAGTTTCTGACCACTGAGCAGGTTGAAAGGCAGCTGCAGGAAGCGCTGCGCCGTTGGCTTGTTGATGTTCTCTCCTGCCGGGTTGAACAGGTTGATGAACAGATGCGGGCTCAGCAGCGCGCCGCCGATGTTCACGCCCGAATAGGTATATCAGTCGACCTGGTTGAGATGGGTTTTCGGATCCTGAAAAAGCTGTTGTTACCCCTTATTAATGCCACACCACACCCTTCTGAGACCAAGTTAAGCATCTATCACTACGCCATTAACAGCATTGATCTGGCAATGGAGGTGATGTCGCGCGCCTATGTCTTCAGCGAGAACAATGCGGCAAAAGAGGACGAGAACTATCGAATCTTCTCGCTGATGGAAAATGCGGAAGTCGAGAAGGAACGGCAGACCGCCGCATTACTGACGTGGGAACTGTCGCTGCTCTATAAAGTGATGCTGGACTCCAGCATCGACAATAGCCGGCCGCTCGGGCAGTCCGACTTTGGGCTGTGGTTCAGTCATAAGGGACGTCACTACTTCAGTGGTATTGCCGAAGCAGGGCATATCTCTCGTCTTATCCAGGAGTTCGACGCGGCTTTTCATGACGTTCGTCAGACAGACGATGCCCTTCACGACAGACTGCGGCAGGTGCAATTTTTGCGGCTGACGCGAACGACCTTCTCGCAAATCGTGACCCTGCTGCATGAGCTGTTTGATGAGGTAGCCCGGCACGAAGTGGGCGTGGATGTGCTCACGCGTCTGCTCAACCGTCGCTTCCTGCCAACCATTTTTAAACGTGAAATTACCCAGGCAAGTCGTTCTGGTACGCCGCTGTCGGTGTTGCTTATTGATGTCGATAAGTTCAAGCAAATCAACGATACCTGGGGGCACAACACGGGAGATGAAATATTAAGAAAGGTTGCCGGGGCGTTTTATGACAACGTTCGCACCTGTGACTATGTCTTCCGCTACGGCGGAGATGAGTTTTTGATTGTGCTAACGGAAATCACCGAAGCCGATACCCTGCGCATTGCCGAGCGGATCCGCCGACGCGTGGAAAAAATTAAGGTTCATTCCCCGACAGGCGAGCCGATACCGTTGTCGCTTTCGATTGGGGCGGCCATGTTTAATGGTCATCCTGACTACGAACGTCTGATTCTGGCTGCGGATGAGGCGTTGTATGGGGCAAAACGACGGGGGCGAAACTGCGTGGAGTTATGGAAAGCGCAGTGATGTTTACTATCAAAGTGTCCCCTGCAGGAATCGAACCTGCAACTAGCCCTTAGGAGGGGCTCGTTATATCCATTTAACTAAGGGGACGAGGCGGCACGAGTATACCGTTATTTACACTTTGCGTTAAGCGCATTGCCGCCCGACTGCTCAAAGAGTCACCATTCAGGCCGATTTATTTGCCGATTTTTCATCATTTTCCTGCGCTTTCAGCTCGGCTTTACGCTTATTAGACATGTCGTTACGGATCTGGGCATGACTCAACAGCGCAAAAATAAAGGTTCCGCCGCAGATGTTGCCCGCAAGCGTGGGTAGTGCAAATGGCCAGAAGAAATCGGTCCAGTGAAGCGTGCCGTTAAACACCAGATAGAGGATTTCTACAGTACCCACCACGATATGGGTGGTGTCGGCCAGCGCAATCAGCCACGTCATTAATATGATTACCACAATTTTGGCACTGCCTGCGGAAGGGAACATCCAGACCATTGTCGCGATAATCCAGCCAGAGATAATGGCGTTAGAGAACATCTCCACGGGCGTGTTTTTCATCACTTCCATACCGATTTTCACAAACGCATCCCGGGTGGGTTCATCAAATATCGGCATATATTCAAACGCCCAGGCGGCGATACCCGTGCCGATGAGGTTGCCCAGCAGGACCACGCTCCACAGACGCATCAGTAAGCCAAAGTTACCCAGAGTCGGGTTTTGCATGACAGGCAGAACGGCGGTGACCGTGTTTTCAGTAAAAAGCTGCTGGCGGGCCATAATGACGATGATAAAGCCGAAGGTGTAGCCCAGGTTCTCCAGCAAAAAGCCACCGGGTACACCTTCAAGCTGCACATGGAAAATGCCCTTCGCAAGTAGCGATGCCCCCATGGAGAGGCCTGCCGCGATAGCGGACCACAGCAGGGCCATGGCATCGCGCTCCATCTCCTTTTCTCCATCCTGACGGATATGTTCATGGATCGCCATAGCACGGGAGGGAAGGCGATCTTCATCAATTTCTATCTCTTCACCGCGCTCTTTTTCCTCGCTCTCAATTTCAAGTTCTTCATTGCTCTCGCCAATTTTCTCTTCGCCCACGTCTTTCATAACCGCTCCAGTTGGATGTTCTTTCTTTTAAGCGTAGCGGCTTTTAACAAAATGCCCGTGGGGATGCTCTTAAAGTGAGGGTAATGGCAACAAAGGTGAGACATCTCATTCAAAGCCATTATAAAATTGCCAGCGAAACGAATTCTAAAAGCCAGGCTATGCTGAGATCAGAGTGACGGTGGTTACTGCCCGTAATTGTGCTCATAGACATCGGTAAACGTGCTGATACAATCACTTGCACGTTTACAGACGGAGCATCAAATGCTCCGTTACGGATGGCAATCAACGATAGCCATACTGAACAGGGAGAATTTTATGAAACTTCGGCTGTCGGCGCTTGCGCTGGGCGCGACGATGCTTGTGGGCTGCGCCAGCTCCGGGGAGCAAACGGGACGCTCCGATCCTCTCGAAGGATTTAACCGCTCAATGTATAGCTTCAACTATAACGTGCTGGATCCGTATGTGGTTCGCCCGGTGGCGGTTGCATGGCGTGATTATGTTCCCCAGCCTGCGCGTAACGGGTTGAGCAATTTCACCAGTAACCTTGAAGAGCCAGCGGTGATGGTCAACTACTTCCTGCAAGGCGATCCGTATCAGGGGATGGTGCACTTTACTCGCTTCTTCCTGAACTCCCTGCTGGGGATGGGGGGCTTTATCGATGTCGCCGGCATGGCGAACCCGAAACTGCAGCGTGAACAGCCGCACCGCTTCGGGAGTACGCTGGGTCATTATGGCATCGGTTACGGCCCGTACGTTCATCTGCCGTTCTATGGCAGCTTTACCGTGCGTGATGATGGCGGTGATATGGTGGATACGCTGTATCCGGTTCTTTCGTGGCTGACCTGGCCGCTGTCGATTGGTAAATGGACGGTAGAAGGGATTGAAACACGTGCGCAACTGCTCGATTCCGACGGTCTGCTGCGTCAGTCTTCCGATCCATACATCATGGTGCGTGAAGCTTACTTCCAGAATCATGACTTTATTGCCAATGGTGGCAAGCTGAAGCCGGAAGAGAATCCAAACGCGAAGGCAATCGAGAACGAATTAAAAGATATCGATTCGGAATAAATAAAAAAGGTGAGCGATGCTCACCTTTTTTGATCCCTGCGCGAATTAGAACGCGTAGTTGAAGTTCAGGCCATACAGCCAGGCTTTACCTTCGGAAGAGAACTCATACGGACCTTCCTTGAAGCTGACTTTTTGACCGTGCATATACGAAACACCCGCATCGACAGAGGCATCTTTGTTGAATGCATAGGTCGCACCGGCGCTCAGCCAGAAGCGGTCCTGATCCGGAATGGAGATAGAACGTTTGTCAGCCGGAACCGGGCTATCATCGAAGGCAATACCGGTACGGAACGTCCAGTTGTCATCCATATAGTAGGTGGTACCCAGTGCGATGCGGTAGGCATCACGGAAGCTTTCATCTTTATAGAACAGCGTGTCGCCTTTGCTGTTGGTCGCTTTCAGCTCCTGGAACTGGCTCCAGCTGGTGTAGGTCAGGCTATAGTGAATCGCCCACTGTGGTGCCACGCGGTTATAACCGGACAATTCCCACATTTCCGGTAAGTGCAGACTCAGAGAACCGCCAGTGGTACGGCCATCGGTGCCCATTGGCAGGCCGAAGGTGCCGAGGATCTGGTTATAAGCAGAAGGCAGGCTGCTCTTGTAGTCGCCGTCAAAGTCGATTTTCACTTCGGAACGGTAGGTGAAACCGTAACGGTTGTTTTTATCGAGTTCATAAAGGATACCGGCGTTCCAGCCAAAGCCCCACTCGTCACCCTTCAGATACGCGATCTGGGTGTCTGCCGGGATCCCTGCAACCTGTTGTGCCAGAGGCGGCGGCAGTGCGCCGGAGCCCGCAACGATTTTGCCGAGATCGCCCGCGTAACGTTCGATTTTCGCTTTAGCATAAACGGCATCAAAGCCAACGCCGAAGCTCCAGTTACTGTTCAGACGGTAAGCACCGCTCAGGTTCAGGTTCAGAGTCTCAAGGTCGGTCTTACCGCCATAGGCTCCTGCTGCGTAGTCGTTATTAAACTCGGTCGCTAAACCATAGTTAGAGGTTACGGATGCACCCCAGCCAAACTGGTCGTTGATTGGCGCAACGAAGTGCAGGTTTGGCACCCATGCCGTTGGTGCGATGTTATCGGAATTCAGGCTGGCTCCGCTCGGGGAACGGCCCGTAATATCCACACCCGGATCAACAAAGATGGCGCCCGCTGAGAACGTTGGGCGATCAAACATCATGATCAGCGCAGGGTTACGACTGGCGTTACCTGCATCATCAGCAATTGCACCTTCCCCGGAATACGCACGGCCAAGGCCAGAGGAAGAAAATTCGTTTAACTGGAAGCCCGCTGACCAGGCGGACGTAGAGACGATTGCCACTGCGACTGCCAGCGCAGTCTTGTTGAACAGGGTTTTCTGGCTCATGACCATAACCTCATTGAGTTATTTTTATTCAATAATTGTTACATACCGTAACAGGAGCGCGAAGTGTAGGGTCTGAGGTATGACTTACAAATCAGACCAGTGGCCAGAGTATAGGTCTGACCAGCTAGAATGTTGCAAGTTTGTTTATTAATATTTTCAAACATGTTTCTTGAAACGAGATCTGGTTGGCAAAAATGTGACCATCACGACTCACCCAAAAGGGCGAATTTTGTTTTAGATCATTTTTTAGTGTGATATTGGTCACTTATCCCGTTTTGCGCCATTAACGGCTGGAGAGCGTCTGCATCGGGGCGTAAAATATCAGCATTGTGTTTGTCTCGCGTCCTGCGCGAATACAGAGGAAATTGAGATATGAGTAAATGCAGTGCTGATGAAACCCCGGTTTGCTGCTGTATGGATGTTGGTACCATCATGGACAACTCCGATTGCACCGCCTCTTACAGCCGCGTGTTCACCAACCGTGCCGAAGCGGAAGAAACCCTGGCGGCGCTGAGCAAGCGCGCGCGCGACGTAGAATCCGATCCGTGTGAAATCAAGTCCACCTTCACGGAAGTGGACGGCGGCGTGAAGCTGGATATCGACTTTGTCTTCGCCTGCGAAGCTGAAACGCTGATTTTCCAACTCGGTCTGCGTTAATCTCCGCGGCCTGATGCCCTCTCCTACGGGTGAGGGTGCAAACACTCAAAACGGTAACCTCTGGGTTACCGTTTTGTTTTTACCTCGGGGCATTTTCTTTTTTCTTCTCTGTGTTTTAGTTCGCATTTTTTCGTTTCCCCAATTGGCTGAATGTAAAAAAATGGTTAAGACTATTTATCAGGTCAGACCACTTTATGTTTGCAAAATTTTTACAGGGGAATGTTATGAGTCAGGCATTACCGCTTATCACCCGACAAGGTGACCGCATTGCCATTGTCAGTGGATTGCGTACGCCGTTTGCGCGTCAGGCGACAGCATTTCACGGCATACCGGCCGTTGACCTGGGGAAAATGGTGGTGGGGGAGATGCTGGCTCGCAGCGAAATACCGCCTGACGTCATTGAGCAGCTGGTTTTTGGCCAGGTTGTTCAGATGCCAGAAGCTCCCAACATTGCACGAGAAATTGTCCTCGGCACCGGAATGAACGTGCATACGGATGCTTACAGCGTCAGCCGTGCGTGTGCAACCAGCTTTCAGGCGGTGGCAAACGTGGCCGAAAGCCTGATGGCGGGCACCATTCGCGCGGGGATCGCCGGCGGGGCAGACTCGTCCTCCGTGCTGCCGATAGGGGTCAGTAAAAAGCTGGCCCGCATTCTGGTGGATGCAAATAAAGCGCGCACCACCGGGCAAAAACTCAAGCTCTTCTCGCGTTTACGCCTTCGTGACCTGATGCCTGTTCCACCTGCGGTGGCTGAATACTCCACCGGCCTGCGCATGGGCGACACCGCCGAGCAGATGGCCAAAACCTACGGCATTACCCGGGAGCAGCAGGATGCGCTGGCTCACCGTTCCCATCAGTTGGCGGCGAAAGCCTGGTCGGAAGGCAAGCTGAACGACGAGGTGATGACCGCGTATATCCCGCCTTACCGCGAACCGCTGGTGGAAGATAACAACATTCGTGGCACTTCGACGCTGGCGGACTACGCCAGACTGCGTCCGGCATTCGACCGCAAACACGGCACCGTTACGGCCGCCAACAGTACTCCGCTGACGGATGGTGCTGCCGCGGTGATCCTGATGACCGAATCGCGAGCCAAAGAGCTGGGTCTTACCCCGCTCGGTTATCTGCGCAGCTACGCGTTCACGGCGATCGACGTCTGGCAGGACATGCTGTTAGGCCCGGCCTGGTCCACGCCGCTGGCGCTGGATCGCGCAGGGTTGACCCTCGCTGATTTAACGCTGATTGATATGCATGAGGCCTTTGCCGCACAAACCCTGGCCAACGTCCAGCTACTGGCCAGCGAACGTTTTGCTCGCGATGTGCTTGGCCGCGCCCATGCCACCGGAGAAGTGGATCAAAGCAAATTTAACGTACTGGGCGGCTCTATCGCCTACGGTCATCCGTTTGCGGCGACGGGGGCGAGGATGATCACCCAAACATTACATGAGTTACGTCGCCGTGGCGGCGGTTTTGGCCTCGTCACCGCCTGCGCGGCGGGCGGTCTTGGGGCAGCAATGGTTCTGGAGGCTGAATAATGGCAATGGCATCTGCATTTAATCTGACGGTTCGCCTCGATAACGTGGCTGTGATTACCATTGATGTCCCCGACGAAAAGATGAATACCCTGAAGGCGGAATTTGGCGTTCAGGTGCGCGAGATGTTAAAGCAGATCCGCGAGAACAAAGCGATTCGCGGCCTGGTGTTTATCTCGGCAAAGCCAGACAACTTTATTGCCGGGGCCGATATCAACATGATCGCCCGGGCGCAAAGCGCGCAGGAGGCGGAAGAGCTGGCGCGCCAGGGGCAGCAGGTGATGGCGGAGATCCACTCGCTGCCGATCCCGACGATCGCCGCGATCCACGGTGCATGCCTGGGCGGTGGGCTGGAGCTGGCGCTGGCCTGTCACAGCCGTATTTGTACTGACGACGCGAAAACCGTTCTTGGGTTGCCGGAAGTACAGCTAGGGCTGCTTCCCGGCTCCGGTGGAACGCAGCGTCTGCCGCGGCTGGTTGGCGTTAGTACAGCACTGGAGATGAGCTTAACCGGCAAACAGCTGCGTGCCCGTCAGGCGCTGAAAGCGGGGCTGGTTGATGACGTCGTTCCGCATTCCATTTTGCTGGAAGCCGCCGTAGAGCTGGCGCTGAAGGGACGTCAGGCAAGACGTGCTCTGCCGGTGCGTGAGCGCATCCTGGCCGGGCCGCTGGGGCGGGCGCTGCTGTTTAGCATGGTGGGCAAGAAAACCGAACAAAAGACCAAAGGCAACTATCCGGCGGCGAAGCGCATTCTTGAGGTGATTGAAACCGGGTTGTCGCAGGGCAGCAGCAGCGGTTATGCCGCGGAGGCAAAAGCCTTTGGTGAACTGGCGATGACGCCGCAATCGCAGGCGTTGCGCAGCATCTTCTTTGCCAGCATTGACGTTAAAAAAGATCCGGGTAGTGACGCGGAACCTGCACCGCTCAACGCCGTTGGCGTTCTCGGGGGCGGACTGATGGGCGGTGGTATTGCGTTTGTCACAGCCAGCAAAGCCAAATTGCCCGTACGTATCAAAGACATCAACCCGAAAGGGATCAACCACGCGCTGCAGTACAGCTGGCAGAACCTTGATCGGAAGGTTAAACGCCGCCATATCAAGGCAAGCGAGCGGGATAAAACCGTGGCCATGATCAGCGGCACTACGGACTACCGTGGTTTTGCCCATCGCGATCTGGTGATTGAAGCGGTGTTTGAAGACCTGGCGCTTAAGCAGCAGATGGTTGCGGACGTTGAGCAACATTGTGCGCCGCACACGATTTTCGCCTCGAACACCTCTTCATTACCGATCGGTGATATCGCAGCGAAAGCCGCGCGTCCTGAGCAGGTGATTGGCCTGCACTTTTTTAGTCCGGTTGAAAAAATGCCGCTGGTTGAAGTTATTCCACACGCGTCAACCAGCCCGCAGACTGTCTCTACGGTAGTGAAACTGGCGAAAAAGCAGGGCAAAACCCCGATCGTCGTGGCGGATAAAGCGGGATTCTACGTCAACCGAATTCTGGCGCCGTATATCAACGAAGCGATGCGCCTGCTGGTGGAAGGGGAGAAGATCGAACACGTCGACGAGGCGCTGGTCAAGTTTGGTTTCCCCGTTGGCCCAATCCAACTTTTGGATGAGGTAGGAATAGACACTGGCACTAAAATTATACCTGTGCTGGAGGCCGCATATGGCGAGCGTTTTAGCCCGCCTGCAAACATTGTTTCTGCAATTTTGAAGGACGATCGCAAAGGCAGAAAAAATGAACGCGGTTTCTATCTTTACGGTGCAAAAGGGCGTAAAAGCAAGAAACAGGTCGACCCTTCGGTCTATGGGCTTATCCCAACAACCGGACAGGCGAAACTGTCTGCCGTTCAGTGTGCTGAACGCTGTGTGATGATGATGCTTAATGAAGCCGCACGCTGTTTTGGCGAGCAGGTGATTAAAAGCGCACGCGATGGCGATATTGGCGCCGTATTTGGTATTGGTTTCCCGCCGTTTCTTGGCGGCCCGTTCCGTTACATGGACACCCTCGGAGCGGGTGAAGTGGTTGCGATTCTGCAACGTCTTGCCACGCAGTATGGTCCCCGGTTTACACCCTGTGACGAATTATTGCAGATGGCGGAACGGGGCCAGACATTTTGGCCAGCAAGGGAAACTGTCCTCGTAAGTTGAGGTCAAAGAAGGGTAAATCCGGCGGTGAATGAATCTGATTTGGCGATTTTGTAAACAGAGATTGACTATACTTACGCCATTGAGGTAAAAAACAGCGTTTCATTCACCGAATGGATCAGGCACAATGCCCGGCCATCGGGTTTTCTACCTCAAGCATTAATCGCGGGTAGTTAACGCCGGTGATTCTGGTTAACAAAAGCGGTGCAATATGCAAGTTTTTATCATGCGTCACGGCGACGCGGCACTCGATGCCGCCAGTGACTCAGTACGTCCTTTAACCGTCTGTGGCTGCGACGAATCTCGTCAGATGGCGAACTGGCTTAAAGGTCAAAAAGTGGACATTGAACGCGTTCTGGTGAGTCCGTTCCTGCGTGCTGAACAGACGCTGGATGTGGTAGGGGAGTGTATGAACCTGCCGACCAGCGTGGATGTTCTCCCTGAACTCACGCCGTGTGGTGATGTCGGCCTTGTCAGTGCCTACCTGCAGGCGCTGTGCAATGAAGGTGTCGCTTCTGCACTGGTCATTTCCCACCTGCCACTGGTTGGCTATCTGGTATCTGAACTGTGCCCGGGCGAGACGCCACCGATGTTTACAACCTCCGCCATTGCCAACGTCACCCTCGACGAAACCGGCAAAGGGGTCTTCAACTGGCAAATGAGTCCATGCAATCTCCGGATGGCGAAAGCAATCTGAGGTGACGTGCGATAAGGCGGGAGCCACTATGTCTCCCGCCATGTTTTCAGGGCAGTTCTGGCGGTTGCCACTCTTCAACTTCAATCAACACCAGCAAGGCGGCATCTCCGCCGTACTCTTTGGGCGCCTGATGAAACGCCATCACGTGTGGATGCTGAGCCAGCCACAGCGGCGTTTGTTGCTTAAGAACATGTTTACCGTGGCCGTGCATCACGCAGGCACAAAACACATGTTCGCGGCGACAGGCGGCAATCAACGCCCCCAGCTCCTGTTTCGCCTGCATCTGCGTCAAACCATGCAAATCGAGAAACAGCTCGGGTGAATAATCTCCCCGGCGTAATTTTTTCAGCTCAAAGTGGCTGACATCTTCGCGAACGTACTTGACCGCACCCTGCGTGTTAAGCAGCGGCTGAAACTCATCGGAAAAATAGTGGCTATTATCCGCCTGCTCCTGCAATAGCCTTTTGACCGGTACTTCGCTGACTTTTTTGCGCATCGGCCGGTGGACAATCGTATCCTGCTTGATTTGACGCGTCCCGGTCATGAGCTGACGGAAGAGCGCCTGATCCTCCTCGCTGAGCGATGTTTTCTTTTTCATTCGTCGTTCTCATCTCGTATTTCCGATAGTGTACCCGACTAAACGCATTTTTTAACCTCAAGCGGTATGCGTCATTGCTGATTTATCGCCGTCTTCATGGCAAACTAGCCGCCGAAAATTATGCGAGCATGCCCTGGAGGAAAGAGTGGATAAAATTTTTGTCGATGAAGCAGTAAACGAGCTGCATACCATACAGGACATGTTGCGCTGGTCGGTTAGCCGCTTCAGCGCCGCCAATATTTGGTACGGACACGGTACGGATAACCCGTGGGATGAAGCTGTTCAACTGGTGCTGCCTTCTCTCTACCTGCCGCTCGATATTCCGGAAGACATGCGCACCGCGCGTCTGACCTCCAGCGAAAAGCACCGCATCGTTGAGCGTGTGATCCGCCGCGTGAACGAGCGTATTCCGGTAGCCTATCTGACCAACAAAGCCTGGTTCTGCGGTCACGAATTCTATGTAGATGAACGCGTGCTGGTGCCGCGCTCGCCGATTGGTGAGCTGATCAACAACCACTTCGAAGGGCTGATTAACCGTCAACCGCAGCACATTCTGGATATGTGTACCGGCAGCGGCTGCATTGCCATTGCCTGCGCTTATGCCTTCCCGGAAGCGGAAGTGGACGCGGTGGACATCTCCACCGACGCACTGGCGGTAACCGAGCACAACATTGAAGAACACGGGCTGATCCACCATGTTACGCCTATCCGCTCCGATCTGTTCCGTGACCTGCCGACGCTGCAATACGATCTTATCGTAACCAACCCGCCGTACGTGGATGCGGAAGATATGTCCGATCTGCCAAACGAATACCGTCACGAGCCAGAATTGGGCCTGGCATCGGGTTCTGACGGCCTGAAGCTGACCCGCCGCATTCTGGCCTGCGCACCGGATTATCTGACCGACGACGGTGTTCTGATTTGTGAAGTGGGCAACAGCATGGTACATCTGATAGAGCAGTACCCGGATGTGCCGTTCACCTGGCTTGAGTTCGACAACGGCGGTGACGGCGTCTTTATGCTGACCAAAGCGCAGCTGCTCGACGCGCGCGAACATTTCAGCATCTACAAAGATTAATCCAGCGGGCTTCGGCCCGTTTCACAACGCTCACACACAAATAACGACATCGGAGCCGTGATGGCAGGAAACAGTATTGGACAAATATTCCGCGTGACCACCTTTGGTGAGTCGCACGGGCTGGCACTGGGCTGTATCGTTGACGGCGTACCGCCAGGCATCGAACTCACCGAAGCCGATTTACAGCACGACCTTGACCGTCGTCGTCCGGGCACCTCTCGCTACACCACGCAGCGTCGCGAGCCGGACCAGGTCAAAATTCTCTCAGGCGTTTTTGAAGGCCGCACCACCGGGACCAGTATTGGTCTGCTGATTGAAAACACCGACCAACGTTCTCAGGACTACGGTGCCATCAAAGATGTGTTCCGTCCGGGCCACGCTGACTACACCTACGAACAAAAGTACGGTTTTCGCGACTATCGCGGCGGTGGACGCTCCTCCGCCCGTGAAACTGCGATGCGCGTCGCCGCAGGGGCGATTGCCAAGAAATACCTGCAGCAGAAATTTGGCATCGTGATCCGCGGGTGCCTGACCCAGATGGGTGACATTCCGCTGGCCATTAAAGACTGGGAGCAGGTTGAACAAAACCCGTTCTTCTGTGCTGATGTTGAGAAGCTGGAGGCGCTGGACGAGCTGATGCGTGGCCTGAAAAAAGAGGGCGACTCTATCGGTGCAAAAGTGACCGTGGTGGCTGACGGCGTACCGCCAGGCTGGGGTGAGCCTGTATTTGACCGTCTGGACGCGGACATTGCCCACGCGCTGATGAGCATCAACGCGGTGAAGGGCGTCGAAATTGGCGACGGTTTTGACGTGGTTCAGCTTCGCGGCAGCCAGAACCGTGACGAAATTACAAAAGAGGGCTTCCAGAGCAATCATGCGGGTGGCATTCTCGGCGGCATCAGCAGCGGGCAGCAGATTATTGCCAATATCGCGCTGAAGCCAACGTCCAGCATTACCGTGCCGGGCCACACAATTAACCGCTCTGGTGAAGAAGTTGAGATGATCACCAAAGGACGTCACGATCCGTGTGTCGGAATCCGCGCGGTGCCAATCGCAGAAGCCATGCTGGCAATCGTGTTGATGGATCACTTCCTGCGCCAGCGTGCGCAGAATGCGGATGTGACGACCACCATTCCACGCTGGTAACTATGAAAAAAACCGCAATTGCTCTGCTGGCGCTACTCGCCAGTGGGGCCAGTCTGGCCGCCACGCCATGGCAAAAAATCACTCACCCGGTGGCGGGAAGCGCGCAGTCGATTGGTGCGTTCTCCAATGGCTGTATCGTTGGTGCGCAGGAGCTTCCTCTGCAGTCGGATACTTATCAGGTGATGCGTACCGACCAGCGTCGTTACTTCGGCCACCCGGATCTGGTGCTGTTTATCCAGCGTCTGGGCAACCAGGTGCATAACCTGGGGCTGGGTACGATGCTGATTGGCGATATGGGTATGCCTGCTGGCGGTCGTTTCAACGGTGGGCACGCCAGTCACCAGACCGGGCTGGATGTGGATATTTTCCTGCAGTTGCCTAAAACGCGCTGGACCTCGGCCCAACTGCTGAAGCCGCAGGCGCTGGATCTGGTGGCGCGCGACGGCAAAAGCGTTGTGCCGTCGCTGTGGACCCCGGATGTTTTCAGCCTGATTAAGCTGGCAGCTAAGGACAACGAGGTCACGCGGATCTTCGTTAACCCGGCCATCAAGCAGCAGCTCTGCCTGGATGAGGGAACCGATCGCGACTGGCTGCGCAAAGTGCGTCCGTGGTTCCAGCATCGTGCGCATATGCACGTACGTCTGCGCTGCCCGGCAAACAGTCTGGAATGTGAAGATCAGCCGCTACCACCGCCAGGCGATGGCTGCGGTGCGGAACTGCAAAGCTGGTTTGAACCGGCAAAACCTGGAACCTCTAAGCCTGAGAAGAAGACACCGCCTCCGTTGCCGCCTTCCTGCCAGGCGCTACTGGATGAGCATGTACTTTAATGGATAATTTCGTCGACCTGTTTATGGTGTCACCGCTGCTGCTGGTGGTGCTGTTCTTTGTGGCAATGCTGGCCGGTTTTATCGATGCCCTCGCGGGCGGTGGCGGGTTGCTTACCGTTCCGGCGCTGCTGGCGGCGGGCATGAGCCCGGCTCAGGCGCTTGCCACCAACAAGCTTCAGGCCTGCGGCGGGTCCCTTTCCGCGTCGCTCTATTTTATTCGCCGTAAGGTGGTTAATCTTGCCGACCAGAAGCTCAATATTCTGATGACCTTCATCGGCTCAACCTCCGGTGCGCTGTTGGTTCAGCACGTACAGTCTGACATTCTGCGTCAGATCCTGCCGGTGCTGGTCATCTGTATTGGCCTCTACTTTCTGCTGATGCCTAAGCTTGGTGAAGAGGACAGGCAGCGTCGGCTGCATGGTCTGCCGTTCGCGCTTATCGCAGGCGGCTGCGTCGGGTTTTACGATGGCTTCTTTGGCCCAGGCGCCGGGTCGTTCTATGCCCTGGCGTTTGTCACGCTGGCCGGATTTAACCTCGCCAAATCTACCGCCCACGCTAAAGTGCTGAATGCCACCTCGAACGTCGGCGGCCTGCTGCTGTTTATCATCGGCGGCAAGGTTATCTGGGCAACCGGGTTTGTGATGATGGCGGGGCAGTTTTTAGGCGCGCGCGCGGGCTCGCGTCTGGTATTAAGCAAAGGACAGAAGCTGATTCGCCCGATGATCGTCATCGTCTCGGCGGTGATGAGCGCCAAGCTTCTTTATGACAGCCATGGACAGGAGATCCTCACCTGGCTGGGGATGAACGCATGAACAGTACGCATAACTATGAACAGCTGATTGAGATTTTTGACGGCTGTTTTGCTGATGATTTTAATACCCGTCTGATTAAAGGCGACGACGAACCGATCTATCTTCCTGCTGATGCAGAGGTGCCCTATAACCGCATCGTATTTGCGCACGGTTTTTACGCCAGTGGCCTGCATGAGATTTCACACTGGTGCATTGCGGGAAAAGCGCGTCGCGAGCTGGTGGACTTTGGTTACTGGTACTGTCCGGACGGACGTGACGCGGCCACGCAGGGTCAGTTTGAAGATGTGGAAGTCAAACCGCAGGCGCTGGAGTGGCTGTTCTGCGTGGCGGCGGGTTTCCCGTTCAACGTCAGCTGTGACAATCTCGAAGGGGATTTCGAGCCAGACCGTATTCTCTTCCAGCGCCGCGTACATGCGCAGGTGATGGAGTATCTTGAGAAAGGCATCCCGGAACGCCCGGCACGCCTGATCAAGGCTTTACAGTATTATTACCATACGCCGGAGATCACGGCGGAATGCTTCCCGTGGCCGGAAGATCTTTAACAGAGGAAAGAAGATGATCGCAGAATTTGAATCACGCATTCTGGCGTTAATTGATGACATGGTGGAACACGCCAGTGATGATGAGCTGTTCGCCAGCGGTTATCTGCGTGGTCACCTGACGCTGGCCGTTGCCGAGCTGGAAGCCGGGGACGATCACTCTGCCGAGGCCATTCATGATGAAGTGAGCCGCAGCCTGGAAAAAGCCATCCAGGCGGGCGAGCTTTCTCCCCGCGACCAGTCTCTGGTGCTGGGTATGTGGGACAACCTGTTCAAGCAGGCGAAAGCGAAGTAAGCGTTTCACCTCCCTCTCCCGGTGGGAGAGGGCACCCTATTTAACCTGCTTCCCCTTCAGCAATTTCCGCACCCACAAACGATTCGGATTCAGCCCTGCGAGCGTGGTGCTGTCCAGCGGAATGGGCTCATCGCTCATTTGCGCCGCTAACGCTTCAGCCAGCAGCGGTGCAGAACACAACCCGCGCGAGCCCAGCCCGCCCAGCATAAACAGCTCCGGATAGACCGGTGAGACCACAGCCGTCTCCTTGTGTTCAGCCAGATCCTGATACGCCTCAAGCGTTGCCTCATAGTCCGGTACATTTCCCGCCATGGGCAGATGATCGCGGGTGGCGCAGCGTACGCCGCAGCGCGCTTCGCCCTCGCTGACGTCAACCTCTCTCGCCCACGCCGCGTCCGGGAAGCAGTCAATCAGGCGCTGGCGGTTCTGCTGCTGATCCTCCTCACGGTAATGCGTGTCAGTTTCACCGCGATGGTAACTGGCACCAATGCAATGATGAGCATTAGACGGATTTTGCGGCGTCAGGTAGCCGTCATAGCACAGCACCTGGCGCAGTTGGCTCAGTGCAGGCGCGGTCGGAATATGGCTCACCTGGCCGCCAACCGGATAAACGGGCAATGTCTCTGTCTGGACAAACTGACTGATGTGATGTCCGTTTGCCAGCACAACGCTGGCATGCGTGGCCTCTTTGCCATCGGCAAAGCGCAGGATCCAGTGGGCTGTCCGGCTAAGCGATGCAACCTTATGAGCATAATGCACCGTCAGCCCGCGTGACTGTGCCAGGGTAATCGCCGCAGTGGTCAGTTCGGCAGGGCACAGCCAGCCGCCGAGCGGATACTGAATACCGCCACAGCCCGTCTCAACGCCTGTGGTGTCTGTCACCGTTTGCGCACTTACCGCGCGGGCAATCTCTTCCGGCAGGCCCAGCGACAGCATCTGCGCGATTTTTTGCTGGCTCTTTTCATCCCAGCCGAGCTGCGTCACGCCGCACCAGTCATGATCGAACGCCACCGGAAGGGTGTCGTATACGCGACGGGCAAAGGTAAAGGCCGCGGGGAAAAACTGGAACAGTGCCGGGTCGTGCGCGCTTAAAAGCGGATAAAGGGCTCCCTGACGGTTGCCGGAGGCGCCGTTTGCCGGAGCCGGGTCAGCACAGTAGAGCGTCACCTGCCAGCCGCGGTGTAAAAGCGCGAGCGAAAGCAGGGCGCTGGCAATCCCTCCGCCGATTATCGCCACCTCACGGGAGGCGCTGGCGCGGCGTGCAAACCAGGGCGCCCGGGCGGGGATCGCCAGCGTCTGCTCCATCGTCCCGACCAGCATGTCGCGCTTGCGGCCAAACCCTTTGGTTTTTCGCATCGTAAAGCCTGCTTCCTGTAAGCCGCGGCGGACAAACCCCGCCGAGGTAAAGGTCGCGAGCGTTGCGCCAGGCCGCGCCAGACGCGCCATGGCGCTAAACAGATGCTGACTCCACATCTCCGGGTTTTTGGCTGGCGCAAACCCGTCAAGGAACCACGCGTCCACCTTCTGGTTCATTGAATCATCAAGCTTATCGGTCAGTTCGTTGATATCGCCGAGCCATAAGTCCAGCGTGACGCGTCCACCGTCCAGCAGCAGACGATGGCAACCGCCGATGGCGGGCGGCCACTGCGCCTGAAGCTGTTCAGCCCACGGGGCAAGCTCCGGCCAGCGCTGGTGCGCCAGGTGCAGGTCGTGCGCGGTGAGTGGAAATTTTTCGAAACTGATGAAATGTAATCTTTGTAGCGTAGCCTCAGGATGGGCAGCGTGAAACTGGTCGAAAGCCTGCCAGAGGGTCAGAAAATTCAGGCCGGTACCGAACCCGCTCTCTGCGACGACAAACAGACTGCGCGGATGGGCGGGAAAGCGTGCGCTGAGCTGATTTCCGTCGAGGAAAACATAGCGGGTTTCTTCCAGTCCGTTATCATTAGAAAAATAGACGTCATCAAAATCTCGGGAAACAGGTGTACCCTCAGCGTTGAATTCGAGGTTGGCGGGTTGTATAGCGTTTTGTTTCACGTAAGTTACTCGTCTGACAGGCAGTGGCACGATCTTAACGATGTGAGTCCATCGGTGCAAATTTCCGCAGAAAATGTCTGATCGGACTTGTTCGGCGTACAAGTGTACGCTATTGTGCGACTCGAAACTTACTATAGTGCGACTTACAGAGGTATTGAATGAAACGTGCAGTGATTACTGGCCTGGGCATTGTTTCCAGCATCGGTAATAACCAGCAGGAAGTCCTGGCATCTCTGCGTGAAGGACGCTCCGGGATCACTTTCTCTGAAGAGTTTAAAGATTCAGGTATGCGTAGCCACGTATGGGGTAACGTCAAACTGGACACCACCGGTTTGATTGACCGTAAAGTGGTTCGTTTCATGAACGATGCCTCTATTTATGCTTATCTCTCCATGCAGGAAGCGATCAAAGATTCTGGCCTGAGCGAAGAGGTTTACCAGAACAACCCGCGCGTGGGTCTGATTGCCGGTTCCGGTGGTTCATCCAAAGCGCAGGTATTCGGTGCTGACGCCATGCGTAGCCCGCGTGGTCTGAAAGCAGTAGGTCCGTACGTGGTAACCAAAGCCATGGGTTCTGCGGTCTCCGCGTGCCTGGCAACCCCATTCAAAATTCACGGTGTGAACTACTCCATCAGCTCTGCATGTGCGACGTCCGCACACTGCATCGGTAATGCTGTTGAGCAGATCCAACTGGGTAAACAGGACATCGTATTTGCTGGCGGCGGCGAAGAGCTGGGCTGGGAAATGGCTTGTGAATTCGACGCAATGGGTGCCCTGTCTACCAAATACAATGAAACCCCGGCTAAAGCATCCCGTACCTATGATGCGCACCGTGACGGTTTTGTTATCGCAGGCGGCGGCGGTATGGTTGTGGTTGAAGAGCTGGAACACGCTCTGGCACGTGGCGCGCACATCTACGCTGAGATCGTGGGCTACGGTGCAACGTCTGACGGCGCTGACATGGTTGCTCCATCCGGCGAAGGCGCGGTGCGCTGCATGAAGATGGCGATGCACGGCGTTGATACCCCAATCGACTACCTGAACTCCCACGGGACTTCTACGCCGGTAGGCGATGTGAAAGAACTGGGTGCGATCCGTGAAGTCTTCGGCGACAACAGCCCGGCAATCTCCGCGACCAAAGCCATGACCGGTCACTCTCTGGGGGCAGCTGGCGTGCAGGAAGCAATCTACTCTCTGCTGATGCTGGAAAATGGCTTTATCGCGCCAAGCATCAACATCGAAGAGATGGACGAGCAGGCAGCGGGCCTGAACATCGTGACCGAAACCACCGAACGTGAGCTGACGACCGTAATGTCCAACAGCTTCGGTTTTGGTGGCACCAACGCCACGCTGGTCATGCGCAAGCTGAAAGCGTAAGCGTTTGAAGGTATAGTAGAAGGGAGCCGCGAGGCTCCCTTTTTTTATGCCTGAACACGGAGTTACGCATGAAGGCCGTTATCCCTGAGAAGAGTACCCCTTCCGGGAACCTTTCCCTTTTCCGTATCGCCTTTGCGGTATTTCTGACCTACATGACCGTTGGCCTGCCGCTGCCTGTTATCCCGCTGTTTGTTCACCAGGAGCTGGGCTACGGCAATACCCTGGTTGGCATCGCCGTGGGTATTCAGTTTTTAGCTACCGTATTAACCCGCGGCTACGCCGGGCGTCTGGCGGACCAGCACGGTGCCAAACGCTCAGCGCTGCAGGGCATGTTTGCCTGCGGGCTGGCGGGCGCAGCGTGGCTGCTTGCCGCGCTTCTGCCGGTCGACGCGGCGTATAAATTTGCCCTGCTGGTGGTGGGACGTTTGATTCTCGGCTTTGGTGAAAGCCAGCTGCTGACCGGCACCCTGACCTGGGGAATGGGGCTGGTAGGCCCTGCGCGCTCGGGCAAGGTGATGTCCTGGAACGGTATGGCTATCTATGGCGCACTCGCGGCAGGTGCGCCGCTGGGGCTGTTGATCCACAGCCAGTTCGGTTTTGCCGCGCTGGCGGCCACCACCATGCTGTTACCGCTGCTGGCATGGGCATTTAACGGCTCGGTGCGCAAAGTACCTGCCCATAAAGGTGAGCGTCCTTCCCTGTGGAGCGTAATAGGTCAAATCTGGCAGCCGGGGCTGGGGCTGGCGCTACAGGGTGTGGGCTTCGCGGTGATTGGGACATTCGTTTCGCTGTACTTTATGAGCCGCGGCTGGGCGATGGCGGGCTTTACGCTAACCGCCTTTGGTGGCGCGTTTGTCCTGATGCGCGTGCTGTTCGGCTGGATGCCGGATCGCTTTGGTGGCGTGAAGGTG
Organism: Enterobacter sp. Lyrl_3; assembly: GCF_051948675.1. Classification (NCBI taxonomy): domain Bacteria; kingdom Pseudomonadati; phylum Pseudomonadota; class Gammaproteobacteria; order Enterobacterales; family Enterobacteriaceae; genus Enterobacter; species Enterobacter sp. Lyrl_3. The sequence goes on along the minus strand of NZ_JAYJLI010000001.1, from coordinate 859,445 downwards.
GCCGTGGCGTCGCTGGTGATTGAGACCCTCGGTTTGCTGCTGCTGTGGTATGCCCCTGTGGCCTCCGTTGCCCTTCTCGGAGCGGCACTGACCGGCTGTGGCTGTTCCCTGATCTTCCCGGCGCTGGGGGTTGAGGTGGTAAAACGCGTCGCGCCACAGGTGCGCGGTACGGCGTTGGGCGGTTATGCGGCGTTTCAGGACATCTCATACGGTGTCACCGGACCGCTGGCGGGGCTCCTGGCCACGTCGTTTGGTTATCCGTCCGTCTTCCTGGCAGGTGCGGTTTCAGCGGTGGTGGGGATTGTGGTGACGCTGGTGGCGTTTCGCAGGTCTTGAGCCGTTGTTGCCGGGTGGCGGCTTCGCCTTACCCGGCCTACGGTTCGGGTCGTTGTAGGCCCGGTAAGCGCAGCGCCACCGGGCATAACATCAGGCAACCAGCCAGAAAATTGCCAGCGCAATCAGTAACGCAATAAACAGTAATCCCGGACGGGCAGAGAGGTTTCTGAAGGTCTCCACCACCGGCGCAAACAGCGGGCTGTAGATCGGTTGAATATCCCTGACTTCCGGCACGCCGCCTTCGCGCTCGGCGCGGCGAATAAAGATCTGATTCAGCAAATCTTGCACCTGCGCGGTGGTCAGTACCGTTTGCGGCGTGGCCTGCCAGGTCTGCTGGGCGTAATCCCGAATCACCTCAAATTCATGCGGCTCCAGCGGCTGCTTCAGTGCCGCCTGTAGCGTATGCAGGGTAGGGGTACTTTGGGTGCTCAGCGTCTGGCGAGCCTGTAGCCAGGTGACCAGATGCGTAAACTGTTTGGCCGGGATCAGCTCACCCGCCTTCACGCCGGAAAGCTCGAGCATCGACTGCCATATAAGCTTCGTTGACTCGCCGGTGGCGGCGGCCAGCCTGGTCACCATCTGGTTCAACGTATTGTGTTCAGCAGGCAGCAGCGGACGCTCGGTTGACGGACGCTGTTGCGGTTGCGGGATGGTCAACTGATTGGTTTGCAGCAGTGTCAGCACGGTTTTCAGCTGCTCTGGCGTTAGCTGGCTCAGGGCGGTCTGGCCAAACTGCTGTCGAATGAAATCACTGACTGCCTGACGGTTGTTGCCCTGGCTCAACAACTCGGTCAGTTGTGAAACTATCTGGCGAGTGGTGTGATTTTGCTGTGCGGTGGTAATACGCTGATTCAGATTTTGCTCGGCCGCAGGGAAGTGGCGCGACTGCAACGGTGCATCGTTCCGGACGCCTAAATCATGCTTTACCCCGGCCCAGACTTCCGCATTTTGCTGTGAAGTGAGCGCGATCAGGCGCGTGATCAGGCGCTCCAGCACGGTGCGCTGTTGCGTGGAAAGCGGTTGTTCACCTGCAACGTTTGGCGTGACAGGGCCTTCACCCGGAGGGCGTGGTGGCGTACCTGAAATAGGCTGCATCGTCAAAAATCCTTAAAGTCAAAACTCAGCGTAAACCCGGCATGCATATATGCCTGGCGGCCAGATTATGGCACACTTGGCAGGTTTTCTTCCTCTCAAACAGGTACTCAGACGTGAAAATCCTCGTTGATGAAAATATGCCTTACGCCCGCGAGCTCTTTAGCCGCCTTGGTAATGTTAAGGCTGTCCCTGGTCGACCCATTCCGGTAAACGAGCTGGATGATGCCGATGCCCTGATGGTGCGCTCGGTGACCAAAGTAAATGAGGTGTTGCTCTCCGGCAAAGCGATTAAATTCGTCGGAACCGCAACGGCCGGGACGGATCATGTGGATGACAAATGGCTTACGCAGGCGGGGATCGGATTTTCCGCCGCGCCTGGCTGTAACGCCATTGCGGTAGTGGAATACGTTTTCTCTTCTCTGCTGATGCTGGCAGAGCGCGACGGTTTTGCGCTGAAAGACCGCACCGTAGGCATTGTCGGGGTGGGCAACGTGGGAGGACGCCTGCAAAAACGCCTTGAGGCGTTTGGCATTCGCACCCTGCTGTGTGATCCGCCGCGTAAAGACAACGGTGATGAAGGCGACTTCCGCCCCCTGGATGAGCTGGTTGAAGCATGTGACGTCATCTCCTTCCATACGCCCCTCTTCAAAGAGGGGGCCTATAAGACGCTCCATCTTGCTGACGAGGCGCTGATCCGTCGTCTGAAGGCTGGCACTATTCTGATAAACGCCTGTCGTGGCCCGGTCGTCGATAACGCCGCGCTGCTGAAATGTCTGGAAGAGGGGCAGGATCTCAGCGTGGTGCTGGACGTCTGGGAGCCGGAGCCCGATCTCAACGTTGCGCTGCTGAACAAGGTCGACGTTGCAACCGCGCATATAGCGGGTTATACGCTCGAAGGAAAGGCCCGTGGCACCACCCAGGTCTTTGAGGCCTATAGCGCCTTTATTGGCCGTCCGCAGCAGGTGGCGCTGGACACTTTACTCCCCGCGCCTGAATTTGGCCGCATTACCCTGCATGGCCCGCTCGATCAGGCAACGCTGAAAAGGCTGGTTCATTTGGTGTATGATGTGCGCCGCGATGATGCGCTGCTGCGTAAAGTGGCGGGGATCCCGGGGGAGTTTGACAAGCTGCGCAAGAATTACGTTGAGCGCCGTGAATGGTCTTCTCTGTATGTCATGTGCGATGACGCGGCGGCGGCAACGCTGCTGCATAAACTGGGTTTTAACGCCGTTCATCACCCGGCGCATTAATGTCTTCTTAACGCTCCCTGTTGGATACTCCGACAGGGACGCTTTTTTATTTCTGGAGTAAACCACCATGTCTGAAGGCTGGAACATTGCCATTTTAGGTGCCACGGGTGCCGTGGGTGAAGCCCTGCTCGAAACCCTTGCTGAGCGTCAGTTCCCGGTGGGTGATATCTATGCACTGGCGCGCACTGACAGCGCCGGTGAGCATCTGCGTTTTGGCGGCAAATCCGTCATGGTTCAGGATGCCGCCGAATTCGACTGGACGCAGGCGCAGCTGGCCTTTTTTGCGGCAGGTGCTGAAGCCACCGCGTCGTACATTGAAGACGCGACGAATTCTGGCTGTCTGGTGATCGATCTGAGCGGCCTGTTCTCGATGGAGCCGGATGTCCCGCTGGTGGTGCCGGACGTGAACCCGTTTGTCCTGGCCGACTACCGTAACCGCAATATCATTGCGGTTCCCAATAGCCTGACCAGCCAGCTGCTGACCGCTCTTAAACCTTTAATCGACGATGGCGGTCTGTCGCGTATCACCGTGACCAGCCTGCTTTCCGCTTCTGCGCAAGGCAAAAAGGCCGTCGACGCGCTGGCCGGACAGAGTGCGAAGCTCCTGAACGGCATCCCGATTGACGAAGACGATTTCTTCGGCCGTCAGCTGGCATTCAATATGCTGCCGCTGCTGCCGGATCGTGAAGGCTCCGTGCGTGAAGAGCGCCGTATCGTCGACGAAGCGCGCAAAATTCTGCAGGACGAGGGGCTGATGATCTCCGCAAACGTCGTGCAGTCGCCGGTCTTTTACGGTCATGCGCAGATGGTAGGTTTCGAAGCCCTGCGTCCGCTGGCCGCTGAAGAAGCGCGTGATGCGTTCGGCCGCGGTGAAGACATTGTGCTCTCCGAAGAGAGTGAATTCCCGACGCAGGTTGGCGATGCCACCGGCAGCGCACACCTCTCGGTGGGCTGCGTACGGAATGATTACGGTATGCCGGAGCAGGTTCAGTTCTGGTCCGTAGCCGATAACGTGCGCTTCGGCGGCGCGCTGATGGCGGTCAAAATCGCTGAAAAACTGGTGCAGGAGTATCTGTACTGATGTCAGACGTGGAACAAAAGCCGGTTCATAAAGTCGCCCTCGGTATCGAGTACGACGGCAGTAAATATTATGGCTGGCAGCGTCAAAATGAGGTGCGCAGTGTCCAGGAAAAACTGGAGAAAGCGCTCTCTCAGGTGGCGAACGAACCGATTAACGTCCTGTGTGCAGGACGCACTGACGCCGGTGTCCACGGAACGGGGCAGGTGGTTCACTTTGAAACCACCGCCGTGCGCAAGGACGCTGCCTGGACGTTGGGTGTAAATGCGAATTTACCTGGTGACATTGCGGTGCGCTGGGTGAAAGCTGTGCCGGATGATTTTCATGCGCGTTTCAGCGCCACTGCGCGCCGTTATCGCTATGTCATCTACAATCAGCGTCTTCGTCCGGCGGTGTTAAGCCAGGGCGTGACGCATTTTTATGAACCGCTGGATGCAGAACGTATGCATCGTGCGGCGCAGTGTCTGATTGGTGAAAATGACTTTACCTCGTTCCGTGCGGTGCAGTGTCAGTCCCGCACGCCGTGGCGTAACGTCATGCACATAAACGTCAGCCGTTTTGGCGCGTATGTGGTGGTGGATATCAAAGCCAATGCCTTTGTACATCATATGGTGCGGAATATTGTGGGCAGCCTGATGGAAGTGGGTGCCGGACACCAGCCGGAGAGCTGGATTGCAGAACTGCTGGCAGCGAAGGACAGAACGCTTGCGGCAGCAACGGCGAAAGCGGAAGGGCTGTATCTGGTCTCGGTGGACTATCCGGACCGGTTTGACCTGCCAAAACCGCCAATGGGCCCGCTGTTCCTGGCGGACTAAACAAAGGTGCAATTAAGGCTTAGACAATATGGACGTAATACGTTTTCTGATTGATTTCATTCTGCATATTGATGTTCACCTGGCGGAGCTGGTCGCGCAGTATGGCGTCTGGGTGTATGCCATTCTGTTCCTCATTCTGTTCTGTGAAACCGGTCTGGTAGTCACGCCGTTTCTACCGGGGGATTCGCTGCTGTTCGTCGCGGGGGCGTTATCTGCGCTGCCTGGCAACGATTTGAATGTGCACATAATGGTGGTGCTGATGGTGATCGCCGCAATTGTCGGTGACGCGGTCAACTACACCATTGGACGGGTCTTCGGTGAGCGCTTATTCAGCAATCCGGACTCAAAAATATTCCGTCGTAGCTATTTAGATAAAACCCATGCGTTTTATGAGCGCCACGGTGGAAAAACTATTATCCTTGCGCGTTTTGTGCCTATTGTGCGTACATTTGCGCCATTTGTGGCGGGAATGGGGCACATGTCCTATCGTCATTTTGCGGCATACAACGTCATTGGCGCGCTGCTGTGGGTGCTGCTCTTTACCTATGCAGGCTACCTGTTTGGCGATCTCCCTGTAGTTCAGGAAAACCTTAAGTTACTGATTGTAGCGATTATTGTGCTTTCTGTTTTACCGGGTGTTATCGAAATTATTCGTCACAAGCGCGCGGCAGCAAAGCAAGCGAAGTAAATGCACGCAGGCGGTTCGACCACTTTTTTATCCAAAGTTTCGGGCTGTTATGTTTTAATGTGCAACATTCATGGTCTGTTGGAGGCAAAAATGGCATTATTCGCCTCTTACAGCAAAACTGGCATACGACCAGGTTCAGGCAGAAAGGTTATCAATGAGCTGGATTGAACGAATTAAAAGCAACATTACCCCAACGCGTAAAGCGAGCATTCCTGAAGGGGTATGGACGAAGTGTGATAGCTGTGGTCAGGTTCTGTATCGCGCAGAACTGGAACGCAATCTTGAGGTGTGTCCGAAGTGTGACCACCACATGCGCATGACGGCGCGTAATCGCCTGCACAGCCTGCTGGACGAAGGTTCTCTGGTAGAACTGGGTAGCGAGCTTGAGCCAAAAGATGTGCTCAAGTTCCGTGATTCCAAAAAATATAAAGATCGTCTGGCCTCTGCACAGAAAGAGACCGGCGAGAAAGACGCGCTGGTCGTGATGAAAGGCACCCTGCACGAGATGCCGGTAGTGGCCGCCGCGTTTGAGTTCTCCTTCATGGGTGGCTCAATGGGTTCCGTGGTCGGTGCGCGCTTTGTGCGTGCTGTTGAGCAGGCGCTGGAAGACAACTGCCCGCTGATCTGCTTCTCCGCCTCTGGCGGTGCACGTATGCAGGAAGCGCTGATGTCGCTGATGCAGATGGCGAAAACCTCTGCTGCGCTGGCTAAAATGCAGGAGCGCGGTCTGCCGTACATCTCTGTACTGACCGACCCAACCATGGGTGGCGTTTCTGCAAGCTTTGCGATGCTGGGCGATCTGAACATCGCTGAGCCAAAAGCGCTGATCGGCTTTGCTGGTCCTCGCGTTATCGAGCAGACCGTACGTGAAAAACTGCCGCCGGGCTTCCAGCGCAGTGAGTTCCTTATTGAGAAAGGCGCGATTGACATGATCGTCCGCCGCCCGGAAATGCGCCTGAAACTGGCGAGCATCCTGGCGAAGCTGATGAATCTGCCGGCGCCGAACCCGGATGAGCCGCGCGAAGGTGTGGTAGTACCGGATCAGGAACCCGAGGCCTGATAACTGAAAAGGGCAGGGCCGGTTGGCGCTGCCCTTTTGCTTTATAAACTGTTAATGACAACCGGGCATCATGGAAAATAAAAGCATTCCCCAAGCCACGTCGCCCCTGGCCACGTGGCTTTCTTATCTGGAAAACCTGCACAGTAAAACCATCGATATGGGGCTTGAACGCGTAAGCCAGGTTGCTGCGCGTCTCGATGTGCTGAAACCTGCGCCGTTTGTTTTTACCGTCGCCGGAACCAACGGTAAAGGCACCACCTGCCGTACGCTGGAAGCTGTCCTGATGGCTGCCGGTTACAAGGTTGGTGTCTACAGCTCTCCGCACCTGGTACGTTATACCGAGCGGGTTCGCGTGCAAAACAGCGAACTGCCAGAGTCTGCGCATACGGCGTCGTTCGCAGAAATTGAAGCGGCGCGCGGTGAGATCTCATTAACCTATTTCGAATACGGCACCCTGTCGGCACTGTGGCTGTTTAAACAGGCGCAACTGGACGTGGTGATTCTGGAAGTGGGCCTCGGCGGGCGTCTGGATGCCACCAATATGGTGGATGCCGATGTGGCGGTGGTCACCAGCATTGCCCTGGATCATACCGACTGGCTGGGCCCCGATCGCGAAAGTATTGGCCGTGAGAAGGCCGGTATTTTCCGCACGAATAAGCCCGCGGTGGTTGGCGAGCCGGATATGCCGCACACCATTGCCGACGTGGCAAAAGAGAAGGGCGCTCACCTGCTGCGCCAGGGTGTGGACTGGCAGTATGAGGTTCAGAACAACGGCTGGCGCTATCGCGATGCGCAGGGAACGCTGGAAAATCTGCCCCTGCCGCAGGTACCGCAACCTAATGCCGCCACCGCCCTGGCGGCACTGCGCGCAAGCGGGCTGGCGGTGAGCGAACAGGCCATCCGCGACGGTATTCAGAATGCGATTCTGCCCGGGCGTTTTCAGATTGTCAGCGACGCTCCGCGGCTGATACTGGATGTCGCACATAACCCGCATGCTGCGGCGTATCTCGCCGCGCGTCTCAAATCGTTACCAAAAACCGGGCGCGTGCTGGCGGTTATCGGTATGCTTCATGATAAAGATATCGGCGGTACGCTGGCCTGCATGGAGAGTGTGGTCGATAGCTGGTATTGTGCTCCTCTGGAGGGGCCGCGCGGTGCGACGGCCGAGCAGTTGCTGGAACATCTCGGCAAAGGCGCAATCTACAATAGCGTGGCTCAGGCCTGGCAAGCTGCGATGGCGGATGCTAAACCAGAAGATACCGTGCTGGTGTGTGGTTCGTTCCACACGGTGGCACATGTCATGGAAGTGATGGACGCGGGGAGAACCGGTGGCGAGTAAGTTTCAGAACCGTTTAACAGGAACCATTGTGCTGGTCGCGCTCGGGGTGATTATCCTCCCGGGTCTGCTCGACGGGCAGAAAAAGCATTACCAGGATGAATTTGCAGCCATTCCGCTGGTGCCGAAGCCGGGCGATCGCGACGAACCGGATATGCTGCCTGCGGCGACCCAGGCGCTGCCTGCTCAGCCGCCGGAAGGGGCGGCTGAAGAAGTGCGTGCCGGGGATGCGGCCGCGCCGTCCCTCGATCCGTCTCGTCTGGCGGCGAATAACAACATCGAAATCGATCCGGTGCCGGTAGAGCAGCCGAAGCCGGTTGAAAAACCGAAGCCGGTGGAAAAAACACAGCCGAAACCGCAGCGGGATAAAGCAGCAGAACAGCTGGCCGCGGCTTCAGAGACGCCGCCTGCGGCAAAACCGGCCCAGCAAGAGGCTGCACCGACGGGGAAAGCCTACGTTGTGCAGTTGGGTGCGCTGAAAAATGCCGATAAGGTCAATGAGGTAGTGGGTAAGCTGCGCAGTGCGGGTTATCGCGTTTACACTTCACCTTCCACGCCGGTGCAGGGTAAAATCACCCGTATCCTTGTGGGGCCAGAAGCGTCTAAGGATAAGCTCAAAGGCTCGCTCGGTGAGCTGAAGCAGATCTCTGGCCTGAGCGGTGTGGTGATGAACTACAGCGCCAATTGATAAGGTTCCCCTCACCCCGGCCCTCTTCCCAAAGGGGAGAGGGTGAGGGGGAGTGGCAGACGTCCAAAGAGACGTAATAAGCCAACGGCGTTGAACATTTTTTCAGCGCCTTTTTTATTTACGCGCGGGAAGGAAATCCCTACGCAAACGTTTTCTTTTTCTGTTAGAATTCGCCCCGAACTGGATGACAGGGCGTTAAATCGTGGGACACATATGGTCTGGATTGATTACGCCATCATTGCGGTGATTGGTTTTTCCTGTCTGGTTAGCCTGATCCGTGGCTTTGTTCGTGAAGCGTTATCGCTGGTGACTTGGGGTTGTGCTTTCTTTGTTGCCAGTCATTACTACACTTACCTGTCTGTCTGGTTCACGGGCTTTGAAGATGAACTGGTCCGAAATGGAATCGCCATCGCGGTGCTGTTTATCGCGACGCTGATTGTCGGCGCTATCGTGAATTACGTGATAGGTCAACTGGTCGAGAAAACCGGTCTGTCAGGAACGGACAGGGTGCTCGGGATCTGTTTCGGGGCATTACGAGGCGTGCTGATTGTGGCCGCGATACTGTTCTTCCTGGATACCTTTACCGGGTTCTCCAAAAGCGAAGACTGGCAGAAATCGCAGCTCATTCCAGAGTTCAGCTTCATCATCAGGTGGTTCTTTGACTATCTGCAAAGCTCGTCGAGTTTCTTGCCCAGAGCGTAACTCGCTCTGAGATGTGGCTTAACGAGGAAAAGACGAATGTGCGGTATTGTCGGTATCGCCGGTTTCATGCCGGTAAACCAGTCGATTTATGACGCGTTAACGGTGCTTCAGCACCGTGGGCAGGATGCTGCGGGTATCATCACCATTGATGCAAACAACTGCTTCCGTTTACGTAAGGCGAATGGCCTGGTAAACGATGTGTTTGAAGCCCGCCATATGCAGCGTCTGCAAGGTAATATGGGGATCGGTCACGTTCGTTATCCTACTGCTGGCAGTTCCAGCGCCTCTGAGGCACAGCCTTTCTACGTCAACTCACCGTATGGCATCACGCTTGCTCACAACGGCAACCTGACCAACGCGCATGAGCTGCGTAAAAAGCTGTTTGAAGAGAAACGTCGCCACATTAACACCACCTCTGATTCAGAAATCCTGCTCAACGTGTTCGCGAGCGAGCTGGATAATTTCCGCCACTATCCGCTGGAAGCAGACAATATCTTTGCCGCCGTTGCTGCGACAAACCGCCAGATCCGCGGTGCCTATGCCTGCGTGGCGATGATTATTGGTCACGGAATGGTCGCCTTCCGCGATCCAAACGGTATCCGCCCGCTGGTGCTTGGTAAGCGTGACCTGGGTGATGGCCGTACCGAATATATGGTTGCCTCTGAAAGCGTGGCGCTGGACACCCTGGGCTTCGAATTCTTGCGTGATGTAGCCCCTGGCGAAGCGGTCTATATCACTGAGAAGGGCCAGCTGTTTACCCGCCAGTGTGCAGACAACCCGGTCAGCAACCCGTGCCTGTTCGAATACGTGTATTTCGCCCGTCCGGACTCGTTTATCGATAAGATCTCCGTCTACAGCGCCCGCGTGAACATGGGAACCAAGTTGGGTGAGAAGATTGCCCGCGAGTGGGACGATCTGGACATCGACGTGGTCATTCCTATCCCGGAAACGTCCTGCGATATCGCGCTGGAAATCGCCCGCATTCTGGATAAGCCATACCGTCAGGGCTTCGTGAAGAACCGCTACGTTGGCCGTACCTTTATCATGCCGGGTCAGCAGCTGCGCCGTAAGTCCGTGCGTCGTAAACTGAACGCTAACCGTGCTGAGTTCCGCGACAAGAACGTGCTGCTAGTGGATGACTCCATTGTACGTGGCACCACCTCAGAGCAGATTATCGAGATGGCGCGTGAAGCCGGTGCGAAGAAAGTGTATCTGGCCTCTGCGGCGCCAGAGATTCGCTTCCCGAACGTGTATGGCATTGATATGCCTACCGCGAACGAGCTGATTGCCCACGGCCGTGAAGTGGACGAGATTCGCCAGATCATCGGTGCCGATGGCCTGATTTTCCAGGATCTGAACGATCTTATCGACGCGGTGCGCGCCGAGAACCCGGATATTCAGCAGTTTGAATGTTCCGTGTTTAACGGGGTTTACGTCACCAAAGATGTTGATCAGCAGTATCTGGACTATCTCGATTCGCTGCGCAACGACGATGCGAAAGCCGTCCAGCTGCAAAACGATCTCGAAAGCTTAGAGATGCACAACGAAGGTTAATTGTGCAGGCAAGTGAGGGCCTTCGCCCTCACTTGCAACTCCCCGCAAAATCCTGCACAGTCTGCCCTGAAATCAGTAAGGGCGAAAATCATGAAACGACTCATTGTTGGGCTTAGCGGCGCCAGTGGCGCGATCTACGGCGTGCGTCTGTTGCAGGTGCTGCGTGACGTGGCGGAAGTCGAAACCCATCTGGTGATGAGCCAGGCGGCGCGTCAGACCCTCTCCCTCGAAACCGATCTCTCCCTGCGCGATGTCCAGGCGCTGGCGGATGTCGTACACGATGCCCGCGATATCGCTGCCAGCATCTCCTCCGGCTCGTTTAAAACCGCGGGCATGGTGATATTGCCTTGTTCAATTAAGACCCTCTCCGGCATCGTTAACAGCTATACCGACACGCTGGTGACGCGTGCGGCGGACGTGGTGCTGAAGGAGCGTCGTCCTCTGGTGCTTTGCGTGCGCGAAACGCCGCTGCATCTGGGGCATCTGCGTTTAATGACCCAGGCCGCTGAACTGGGCGCGGTGATCATGCCGCCGGTGCCGGCGTTTTATCATCGTCCGGCCTCGCTCGATGACGTGATTAATCAGACAGTGAACCGCGTGCTGGATCAGTTTGATATCCACCTGCCCGAAGACCTCTTCACCCGCTGGCAGGGCGCCTGATTCTGTGCACAAACAGCGTGCATGAACAGAGACGATGCCCTGTTTCAGGGCAAAATTGCAACGGCGATCATATCCTCGACATTTAATTCGTTTTTTCCCTTTTTCTCTTTCCGGTTCGTTCGGCAGACCTGCTATCTTTCACCATTAAGGCAATATCGCAACGTTTTATTAACATATTTAACGTCGAAGTTTTGACCCGACGGCAATGTGGCATAAGACCTGCAAGAGAAGCCTGCAACACAACACACAACACAATACATAATAAAATCACGGTACTTGAGGGTAAATGTATGAAGAAGACGGTTCTGGCTCTGTCTTTGCTGGTGGGGTTAAGTGCAGCCGCAGGTAGCTACGCAGCGCTTCCACAGACAGTGCGTATCGGTACAGACGCAACCTACGCGCCATTCTCTTCCAAGGATGCGAAAGGCGATTTCGTAGGGTTTGATATCGATCTGGGTAATGAGATGTGCAAACGCATTGCGGTGAAATGCACATGGGTGGGCAGCGACTTTGACGCGTTAATTCCGTCGCTCAAAGCCAAGAAAATCGACGCCATTATCTCTTCTCTTTCCATCACCGAAAAACGTCAGCAGGAGATTGCCTTCTCTGACAAGCTCTACGCCGCGGATTCCCGTCTGATTGCGGCAAAAGGCTCCCCCATTCAGCCAACCATTGACTCCCTGAAAGGCAAGCATGTCGGCGTGCTGCAGGGGTCGACTCAGGAAGGTTATGCCAATGCAAACTGGCGTGAGAAGGGCGTTGACGTGGTGGCTTACCAGAACCAGGATCTGATTTATTCTGACCTGGCGGCCGGTCGTCTGGATGCGGCATTCCAGGATGAGGTTGCCGCAAGTGAAGGCTTCCTGAAACAGCCGGCAGGTAAAGACTACGCCTTTGCTGGCCCGTCCGTGAAAGACAAAAAATACTTTGGTGACGGCACCGGTATTGGCCTGCGTAAAGATGATACCGAGCTGAAAGCCGCCTTCGACAAAGCGTTTGCAGAACTGCGCAAAGACGGTACCTACGACAAACTGGCGAAGAAATACTTCGACTTCAACGTCTACGGTGATTGATACTCGATGATGGTGCACTGTTCTGGTGCATTGCGGGTGTGATTGATCCAATATGGTGCGTTTCGTGCACCGTATTGGATCGCTGTGTGCATACTTACGCATTTATCATGCAAAAAATCTCGCCTGAAAGGCATTAATCTTTGCCTGATGGCGTGGATTGATGGCACATTAGCACCACCCCGTCGTCGTAAAAATCACGTAAGAAGACAGTTTGTTGAGGACAGATATGAAAAAACTCGTGTTGTCGTTATCTCTGGTGCTGGCCTTTTCCAGCGCTACCGCGGCGTTCGCAGCAATTCCGCAGAAAATCCGTATTGGTACCGACCCTACCTATGCCCCGTTCGAATCTAAGAATTCGAAGGGTGAACTGGTCGGTTTTGACATTGATCTGGCCAATGAGCTGTGCAAACGCATCAAAGCGCAGTGTACCTACGTCGAGAACCCGCTGGATGCACTGATCCCATCGCTGAAAGCCAAAAAAATCGACGTTATCATGTCCTCGCTTTCCATCACTGAAAAACGTCAGCAGGAGATTGCCTTCACCGACAAACTCTATGCGGCAGATTCTCGTCTGGTGGTGGCTAAATCGTCTGATATCCAGCCTACCCTTGAATCACTGAAAGGCAAACGCGTGGGCGTGCTGCAGGGCACTACCCAGGAAACCTACGGTAATGAACACTGGGCACCGAAGGGGATAGAAATCGTCTCTTATCAGGGCCAGGAAAATATCTACGCTGATCTGACGGCAGGCCGTATCGACGCCGCTTTCCAGGATGAAGTCGCCGCGAGCGAAGGCTTCCTGAAGACGCCGGTAGGTAAAGATTACAAATTTGGCGGCCCATCCATTAAAGATGTGAAGTTGTTTGGTGTCGGCACCGGTATGGGTCTGCGTAAAGAAGACAACGAGCTGCGCGAAGCGCTGAACAAAGCATTCGCTGAAATGCGCGCGGATGGCACGTACGACAAACTGGCGAAAAAGTACTTCGATTTTAATGTTTACGGCGGCTAATCGCCCCGTCAAATAACGTGCGGCCCCTCCCGCTCAGGGAGGGGATAAGACACGGTCCATCACTCACGATACGACAGGGCTCGCGGTATGCTGTACGGATTTTCTGGCGTTATTTTACAGGGCGCGCTTGTCACCCTTGAGCTGGCTATCAGCTCCGTGGTGCTGGCGGTGCTGATAGGTCTGGCAGGCGCAGGGGCGAAGCTTTCGGCAAACAAACCGCTGGCGCTGATTTTTGAAGGTTATACCACGCTGATTCGCGGCGTTCCCGATCTGGTGCTGATGCTGCTTATCTTTTACGGGCTGCAGATCGCGCTTAACAGCGTGACGGACGCCATGGGAATGGGACAGATCGATATCGACCCGATGGTGGCCGGTATTATCACTCTCGGTTTTATCTACGGCGCGTACTTTACCGAAACTTTCCGCGGCGCTTATATGGCGGTACCGAAAGGACACATAGAAGCGGCGACCGCCTACGGTTTTACCTCCTCCCAGACGTTTCGCCGGATTATGTTCCCGGCCATGATGCGCTACGCGCTTCCGGGCATTGGCAACAACTGGCAGGTTATCCTCAAGGCCACGGCGCTGGTCTCTCTGCTGGGTCTGGAAGATGTGGTAAAGGCCACGCAGCTTGCCGGTAAAAGTACCTGGGAGCCGTTCTACTTTGCGGTGGTGTGTGGCGTGATCTATCTGGTCTTTACGACCGTCTCCAATGGTGTGCTGCTTCTGCTCGAACGTCGCTACTCCGTGGGTGTGAAGAGGGCTGACCTGTGATTGAGATTATTCAGGAATACTGGAAATCGCTGCTGTGGACGGACGGCTATCGCTTCACCGGCGTGGCCATTACGCTGTGGCTGCTGATCTCTTCGGTGGTGATGGGTGGCATTCTGGCGGTGTTTCTTGCCATTGGCCGCGTGTCGAACAATAAATTTATTCAGTTCCCGATCTGGCTGTTTACCTACGTATTCCGTGGTACACCGCTTTACGTACAGCTGCTGGTGTTCTATTCGGGCATGTATACGCTGGAGATTGTGAAAGGCACCGAGATGCTGAACGCCTTCTTCCGCAGCGGCCTGAACTGTACGGTGCTGGCGTTGACGCTCAACACCTGCGCCTACACCACCGAGATTTTCGCCGGGGCCATCCGCTCCGTTCCTTACGGAGAAATCGAAGCGGCGCGCGCGTACGGCTTCTCGTCGGTGAAACTGTACCGCTGCATTATTCTGCCGTCGGCGCTGCGTATCGCATTGCCAGCCTACAGTAACGAAGTGATTTTAATGCTCCACTCCACCGCGCTGGCCTTTACCGCCACGGTGCCCGACCTGCTTAAAATCGCCCGCGATATTAACTCTGCGACCTATCAGCCGTTTACCGCGTTTGGCATTGCGGCAGTGCTCTATTTGATTATTTCATACGTCCTGATTAGCCTGTTCCGTAAGGCAGAAAAGCGCTGGTTGCAGCATATAAAACCCTCTTCGACGCACTGAGAATGATGATGGCTGAGAACAAATTAAACGTAATTGATTTGCACAAACGCTACGGCGAACATGAAGTGCTGAAAGGGGTGTCGCTGCAGGCAAATGCAGGCGACGTGATCAGTATTATCGGATCATCTGGCTCGGGGAAAAGTACCTTCCTGCGCTGCATCAACTTCCTCGAAAAGCCGAGTGAAGGCTCAATTGTGGTGAGCGGGCAGAATATCAATCTGACCCGGGATAAAGACGGCCAGCTGAAGGTGGCAGATAAGAACCAGCTGCGCCTGCTGCGCACGCGACTGACAATGGTTTTCCAGCACTTCAACCTCTGGAGCCACATGACGGTGCTGGAGAACGTGATGGAAGCGCCGGTTCAGGTGCTGGGTTTAAGCAAGCAGGAGGCCCGTGAGCGCGCGGTGAAATACCTGGCGAAAGTGGGTATCGATGAGCGACAGCAGATAAAGTACCCGGTGCATCTCTCTGGTGGTCAGCAGCAGCGTGTCTCTATCGCCCGCGCGCTGGCGATGGAGCCTGAAGTATTGCTGTTCGACGAACCGACCTCAGCACTTGACCCGGAACTGGTTGGCGAAGTACTGCGCATCATGCAAAAGCTGGCGGAAGAGGGTAAAACCATGGTCGTAGTAACGCACGAGATGGGCTTTGCCCGCAACGTCTCGAACCACGTGATCTTCCTGCATCAGGGGAAAATCGAAGAGCAGGGACATCCGGATGAGGTGCTGGCGAATCCGCAAAGCCCGCGTTTGCAGCAGTTCCTGAAGGGCTCTTTGAAGTAGGTTTTGCCTTTCTCCCTCTCCCCCTGGGAGAGGGCCGCAGTGCAGCCCAATCGCCCGGTGGCGCTTCGCTTACCGGGCCTACAGGCTGGGTTTTCTCCCTCTCCTGTGGGAGAGGGCCGGGGTGAGGGCATCAGACCGCACCGCACTCCAGCCGATACACCCAGTCGTCATACCGTACGCCGTCAATCTCGTACGCCTTCTCCAGCACCTGCGTACGCACAAACCCCGCTTTCTCCAGCACCCGCACCGACCCGCCGTTGTCCGCCAGTACGTAGGCGTTAATCGCTTTCACGCCGGTCTGGTTAAACGCATACTCACATACCGCCCGCAACGCCTCACTGGCGATACCTTTCCCCTGTGCAGCAGGCACAACCGTATAGCCAATATCAGCCTCTTCACGATTCTCTGGGCTGATCTGCAGGCCGATATCGCCCAGCGGCGTGTCATCATCATGAAAACGAATCACAAAAACGTGCGCCGCCGTTAAGCGCGCAGCAAATACGCGCCGGGTCTCTTTTTCCGGCGCGATGGCGGCCATGTAACGCATGATATTGCGATCTTCCCGCAACGAGCGGAAGAAGGCCCAGTCAGTGGGTTCGAAAGGGGTGAGGTGAAGCCGGGGTGTGGTGATGGTTGCCATTGTTACGCCATTTCATCGGGACATGGCGTACAAATGTAACATATTCATCCCACCACATCCCTCAACGCCTCTTCTAAGTCATACCAGCGAAACGCAAACCCGGCCGCTTCGAGTCGTTTAGGCAGCGCGCGCTGCCCGCCCAACACCAGCACAGACGCTTCACCCATCATCAGGCGAATCACCGTTGCGGGCACGCGTAAAATCGCCGGGCGATGCAGAGCATGGCCCAGCGCGTGGGCAAACTGCTCGTTACGCACCGGGTACGGCGCAACCATATTGAACGGCCCACGCAGATCGTTATCCAGCAGCCAGAGAATGCCGTTGACCATATCGTCGATGTGGATCCACGGCAGATACTGACGGCCATTACCGATGGGGCCGCCCAGTCCGAGCCGGAACGGAGGAAGCATTTTCGCCAGAATGCCGCCTTTCGGCGCGAGAACGACGCCGGTACGCAGCAGGCACACGCGGGTATTATCGCTCTGGGCAGCACAGGCAATACGTTCCCACTGGGCGCAGAGCTTATGGGTAAACTCGTTGTGCGGCGGCTCTTCTTCGGTCACGACCACCTCACCGAGATCGCCGTAATAGCCTACCGCAGAACCGGAAATCAGTACCGATGGCGGGGTATGGCTGTTACGGATGAGCTCGACCAGCTTTTCGGTGATGTTCCAGCGGCTGCTGCATAACAGCTGTTTTTGCTCTTCCGTCCAGCGTTTGTCGGCGATGGGTTCACCGGCCAGGTTGATGACGGCGTCAAAGCCGTCCAGATTCTGCCGGTCAGCCAGATTTTTCCAGATGTCGATACCGGCACCCAGCACCTGGCGCGCTTTCTCAGGGCTGCGCGTTACCACGGTAATGTCGTGATGTAACGCCTGCAGGCGCGCAATGAGATGACGGCCAATCAGGCCTGTACCGCCGGTCAGCAGAATCTTCATACAACCTCCAGGTTTACGCCCGGCGCTGCCAGCTTAACGTCATGGAGACGGAGTCGGCATAACGCAGGGCGTGAAGTTTATCGATCTCTACTTCAGCATAAGTGACCCAGTGATGTTCGCGTGCGATGTCGAGCACATCCTGAGTTAATTTTTCCAGCAGAGAGAAGCGGTTATTTTCCACGTACTGAATGATGCTTTTCGTAATCGTGCGATAGTTCAGCGCGTCATTGATATCTTCACTGCCTCTCGCCTTGTCTGCCGGATAGTGGATAACCACATTAATCACGATATCCTGACGGTTGGCGATCTCCTCGTCTTTGATACCGATAAAAGTACGTAAGCGTAAATTTTTTATACGAATAATAGCGTCATGCTGCGACATTGCAGGTCTTCTCCGTGTCAGTATTTCCTCCCCATAATACATGAGAGCCTGACACGCGCCCAACCGGGCGCAGGCCTAAATCTCCTGGATTTTTTTCATCGCACGCTCGGTCGCCGGGCGGGTGCGGATACGTTCAAACCAGTTGTTAACCGCCGGGTAAGAGGCTAAATCAATACGGTGACGTTCATGGGTATTCACCCACGGCCAGCAGGCGATATCGGCGATACTGTAATGATCGCCCCCGAGCCACGGTGATTTCTCCAGCCGACGGTTCAGTACGCCGTACAGCCGCTGCGTTTCCACCTGATAGCGCTCTATCGCATACGGGATGGGTTGTGGCGCGTAAGCGGTAAAGTGGTGGTTCTGCCCCAGCATTGGGCCCAGGCCGCTTGTCTGCCAGAACAGCCACTGTAGCGTGTGGTGACGCTCGCGCAGTTCCCCGCTCAGCAGTTTGCCGGTTTTCTCCGCCAGATAGAGCAAAATCTCCCCGGATTCAAACAGGCTCAACGGTTTGCCGCCATCAGCTGGCAGGTTATCGATGATGGCCGGGATTTTGTTGTTCGGTGAGATGGCCAGAAAGAGAGGCCTGAACTGATCGCCTTTGCTGATATCCACGCGGATGATCCTGTATTCCAGCTCGGCTTCTTCAAGAAAGAGGGTGATCTTATGGCCGTTTGGAGTAGGGGCGTAATAAAGGTCGATCATTCTCAACTCCTGTCAGTGTGAAGTGTAATGCCATGACCAATCAGTATAGGTGGTTGTGCAAAATCGTGAGTTTTCATCAAGTGACAGCGGCGTAAAGAGACTATATGTTGAGGGAATATCGATCAGCCGATGAGGATGTTATGAACCAGCCTGTAATCACGTTGTGGTCCGATGCCCAATTCTTTTCACCCTATGTCATGAGCGTGTACGTGGCGCTGGCGGAAAAAGGGCTGTCATTTAGCCTGAAAACCGTTGATCTGGACGGCGGTGAACATCTGAAACCGCAGTGGCAGGGTTACGATCTGACCCGGCGCGTGCCGGTACTGGACATTGATGGTTTCGCCCTGAGCGAATCGTCTGCGATCGATGAATACCTGGAAGATCGGTTCGCGCCACCAGAGTGGGAGCGTATTTATCCTCACGATCTGCAAAAGCGGGCCCGGGCACGGCAAATCCAGGCGTGGCTACGCAGCGATTTGGTGCCGATTCGCGTTGAACGCTCCACGGATGTGGTATTTGCGGGTGTGAAAAAGCCCGCCCTGAGTACTGAGGGGGCGCAGAGCGCGCAAAAGCTGATTGACACCGCCACCTCGCTGCTGGCCCACGGTAACCCGAACCTGTTTGGCGAATGGTGTATTGCCGATACCGACCTGGCGCTGATGCTGAACCGCTTGATCCTTAACGGCGATGACGTTCCCCAGCTGCTGGTGGATTACGCCACTTTCCAGTGGCAACGTGCGTCGGTGCAGCGCTATGTGGCACTCTCCGCTAAGCGCGTCGGCTGATAAGCCCTGGCGCTTAAGGTATGATAAGGGCAGTCTGTTTTTCTGAGGAGTGACTGATGAAACTGATGTTTGCGTCGGATATCCATGGATCGCTGCCCGCGACCGAGCGCGTTCTTTCCCTGTTCGCACAAAGTGGGGCGCAGTGGCTGGTTATTCTGGGTGACGTGTTGAACCATGGCCCACGTAACGCATTGCCGGAAGGCTATGCCCCTGCGCAGGTGGCGGAAAAACTCAACCCCTATGCCTCGCGCATTATTGCCGTGCGCGGTAACTGCGACAGCGAAGTGGACCAGATGCTGCTGCACTTCCCCATGACCGCTCCGTGGCAACAGGTGCTGCTGGAAAAATGCCGTCTGTTCCTCACCCATGGTCATCTTTTTAGCCCGGATAATCTCCCGGCGCTGGCCGCTGGCGATGTCCTGGTTTACGGCCATACTCATATTCCGGTAGCAGAAAAACGCGGGGAGATTTATCACTTCAACCCAGGTTCGGTCAGCATCCCGAAAGGCGGATACCCGGCGAGCTATGGCATGCTTGATGAGCATACGTTAAGCGTTATCGCACTTAATGATCAGCAAGTTATTGCACAGGTAGCGATTAATCCGTAAGTTACACCTCAACTGTAAACGCGCCGTAAGAGCGCTTAGACGAGAAGGTTTCCCGATGGTGGAGCAGAGTCATTTGGCAAGTACAGAGTGGGTTGACATTGTCAACGAAGAGAATGAAGTGATCGCGCAGGCCAGCCGCGAACAAATGCGCGCTGAACGCCTGCGTCATCGTGCGACGTATATTGTTGTTCATGACGGCATGGGCAAAATTTTGGTTCAACGCCGCACGGACACCAAAGATTTTCTCCCTGGTATGCTGGATGCCACTGCGGGCGGTGTCGTTCAGGCGGATGAGGTCCTGCTGGATTCCGCACGCCGTGAAGCGGAAGAAGAGTTAGGCATTGCGGGCGTACCGTTTGCCGAACATGGGCAGTTCTATTTCGAAGACGAACATTGCCGTGTCTGGGGCGGGCTGTTTAGCTGCGTTTCCCACGGGCCGTTCGCCCTGCAGGAAGAAGAAGTAAGCGAAGTGAGCTGGATGACGCCGGAAGAGATCACCGCGCGTTGTGACGAGTTCACGCCGGATTCGTTAAAAGCGCTGGCGCTGTGGATGACCCGCAACGCCAAAAACGAATCGACCAAATCTGAGAAAGAAGAAGAGGCCGAATAAGCTTTAGCAGCTCTCCCTCAGACACAGACTGGATGCGATGGGTTTCTGATCGCGCCAGTCTCCGTCATTCAGACGTTCCAGCAATGCACGTCCCGCTTCAATACCAATCTTACGATGGGGTACTGCCATCGTCGTCAGCGGCGGCTGACAGACACGGCTGACGTCGCTGTCGCCAAACCCGACCACGGCCAGATCGTCCGGCACCTTGATACGCCTGCGCTGGCACTCGTACAGCGCGCCACAGGCCAGTTCATCTGAGACGCAAACCAGCGCATCCAGCTCCGGCCACGCCAGCAGAAATTCAGGAAGTTGTGCGGCCCCCGTCGAAAAGCTCGGCGGCATGGCGGCGTTAATCACCCGGTTAGGCGACATATGGTGGCGCAGCATCGCTTTGTACCAGCCCTGCAAATGCTGCTGGAAAATCCACTGCTCCTGGTTGGCACACAGCAGGCCGATGTTCTGGTAGCCGCGTTTGATGACCATTTCCGTGAGTTCATACATGGCCGCGACGTTATCAATCCCGATATTCATATCGATAGGATCGGCGCGCATGGCGCCCATCTCCATCACCGGAATCGAGGCGTTTTTTAGCCAGTGACGCACGGTGTCAGTATGTTCGACGCTGAGCAAAATCGCTGCGGCGATATTTGACGCCAGCAGCGTTTCCAGCAATTTCTCTTCCTGTTCAAGGCGATGCTGGGATTCGGCCAGCATGATCTGATAGCCGGCGGGCTGTAACACCTGCTGGAGCCCGGCGAACATTTCTGAACAACCGGCTTCGGAAAGATTGGGGACGACCATCGCGATCGTCCATGACGAGGCCGAAGCCAGCGCACTGGCTGCAAGATTCGGCATATAGCCTAACTCTTGTACCGCGGCTTCTATTTTTTCTCGCAGTTTATCGGAAACCTGTTCAGGCGTGCGGAGAGCACGGGACACGGTCATTGTGCCCACACCGGCAAGCTGTGCGACATCGGCAAGTGTCACTTTACCGGTACTGCGCCGTTTTCGGGTTAGAGACATACACCTTCCTGCTGACAGGACGCCACTCATTTCATCCTTCGCTTCACGTGACAGGCAGTATACGCCTTAAATCCCTTTTTTTGCTGTGATTTCGCGCCAGGATGTTAATTTGATAGCGCTATCACACTTCTGAATGTTAGATCTTGGTAGCGCTATCTTTGTGATCCCGATCGCAGCCAATTCGTTATGCGTTGAATAAAGTTTGTTCATCTTTAGCGCGATGTCGGGAGGGAAAATGCTCAAAAAGTGGATATATGATACAACCATCACGCTGCAGGATAGCGTTGAGAGTTGGCCGCAGGCGCTGGAGATATGCGCGAAACCGTTGCTGGAGCTGCAGGTCATTGCGCCGGGATACGTAACGGCCATCATTGAGCAGCACCACACTTTAGGACCCTATTATGTGCTGGCACCAGGGCTGGCCATGCCGCATGCGCGGCCGGAAGAGGGGGCAAAAGGACTGGGCCTCTCATTATTAAAACTCAGGAAGGGCGTTTCATTCGGTGCAGGCGAATTTGATCCCGTCGATGTGATCGTTATGCTGGCGGCACCGGATAAACACAGCCATATCGAAATGATCTCCGCGCTGGCTGAATTATTTTCAAGCGATGAGGATATGGCAGAATTACATCAGGCGAATACCCTGGAGGAAATAAAAAAGATAATCGACCGCTTCTGATTTAATTATTTAATCCGACTCGTCACACACATTACGCGCAAGCGTGATGGGACATACTCTACGCAAAAAAGGGGACAACAATGAAAATCATGGCTATATGCGGTTCTGGCCTGGGCAGTAGTTTTATGGTCGAAATGAATATTAAAAAAGTGCTTAAGAAGCTGGACATTGACGCCGAGGTTGAGCACTCCGATCTCTCTTCAGCCACGCCCGGTGCGGCCGATCTTTTCGTGATGGCGAAAGATATTGCCTCCAGCGCCAGCGTGCCGGAAAACCAGTTGGTGGTGATCAACAACATCATCGATATCAACGAACT
Source organism: Enterobacter sp. Lyrl_3 (assembly GCF_051948675.1). NCBI lineage: Bacteria > Pseudomonadati > Pseudomonadota > Gammaproteobacteria > Enterobacterales > Enterobacteriaceae > Enterobacter > Enterobacter sp. Lyrl_3. Next base: position 837,146 of record NZ_JAYJLI010000001.1, on the reverse strand, counting down.
TGAAGCGCAGCTGCGTGCCTGGTTCGAAAGACAATAACCCTGATAAGGCGAGGTGGATATGTTTATCCTTGAAACGCTGAATTTCGTTGTCGATATTTTAAAAGTCCCTTCCGTGCTGGTAGGCCTGATTGCCTTAATTGGTCTCGTTGCGCAGAAAAAAGCCTTTTCTGACGTTGTAAAAGGGACCATTAAAACTATTCTCGGGTTTATTGTGCTGGGCGGTGGCGCCACCGTGCTGGTGGGGTCTTTAAATCCATTAGGCGGTATGTTTGAACACGCCTTTAATATTCAGGGCATTATTCCCAATAATGAAGCGATTGTTTCCATTGCGCTGGAAAAATATGGGGCCTCGACTGCGCTGATTATGGCGTTTGGGATGGTGGCCAATATTCTCGTCGCCCGCTTTACCCGTCTGAAGTATATCTTCCTGACCGGACACCACACGTTCTACATGGCGTGCATGATTGGGGTTATCCTCACGGTTGCGGGCTTTGAAGGGGTCGGTCTGGTCTTTACGGGGTCGCTGATCCTCGGGCTGGTCATGGCCTTCTTCCCGGCGATTGCGCAGCGTTACATGAAGCGCATTACCGGCAACGATGATATTGCTTTCGGCCATTTCGGCACCCTGGGCTACGTGCTGTCCGGCTGGATTGGCAGTAAGGTCGGCAAAGGTTCACGTTCAACCGAAGAGATGAACCTGCCGAAGAACCTGAGCTTCCTGCGTGACAGCTCGATCTCCATCTCTCTGACCATGATGATTATCTACCTGATCATGGCGGTGAGCGCCGGGCGTGAATACGTCGAGGCGACCTTCAGCGGCGGTCAGAACTACCTGGTCTACGCCATTATCATGGCAATCACCTTCGCCGCAGGGGTGTTCATCATCCTGCAGGGTGTACGCCTGATTCTGGCAGAAATCGTCCCGGCCTTTACCGGCTTCTCAGAAAAACTGGTGCCCAATGCGCGTCCGGCCCTGGACTGCCCGGTGGTCTATCCGTATGCGCCCAACGCGGTGCTGATTGGCTTCCTGTTCAGCTTCCTCGGGGGAATTGTGGGGTTAATTATCTGCGGCCAGTTTAACTGGGTGCTGATCCTGCCGGGCGTGGTGCCGCACTTCTTCACCGGCGCAACCGCGGGCGTGTTTGGTAACGCCACCGGTGGACGTCGCGGGGCAATGATTGGCGCCTTTGCCAACGGGCTCTTAATCACCTTCCTGCCGGTGCTGCTGCTGCCTGTACTGGGAGCCATTGGCTTTGCCAATACCACTTTCTCGGACGCTGATTTCGGCGCCGTCGGGATTGTGCTTGGCAACCTGGCGCGCTTCCTGTCACCGCTGGCCATCACCGGGCTTGTCGTTGCGTTGTTCGCGCTGCTGGTGGCGTACAACGTGTTCGCGAAAAACAAATCTGCGGGTGGTAATGCGCAGGAAAACACCGGAGCCAAATCATGAATGAGAATGAGATAACCGAACTCGCGCGTCAAATTCGACTCGAGACCCTGAAATCGCTGACGCAGCTGGGATTTGGTCACTACGGCGGCAGTATGTCGGTCGTCGAAACCCTGGCCGTACTGTACGGCGCGGTAATGAAAATTGACCCGGCAGACCCGGACTGGCCAGAACGAGACTACTTTGTTCTGTCGAAGGGCCATGCGGGACCGGCCCTGTACAGTACGCTGGCGATTAAGGGCTATTTCCCGATGGAAGAGCTGAGCACGCTTAACCAGAATGGCACACGCCTGCCAAGCCATCCGGACCGGCTAAAAACACGCGGTGTGGATGCCACGACCGGTTCGCTTGGCCAGGGGATCTCCATCGCGGGCGGCATGGCGCTGTCGCATAAGCTGGCCGGGCGGTCAAATCGGGTCTTTTGCATCGTCGGTGACGGCGAGCTGAACGAAGGGCAGTGCTGGGAAGCGTTCCAGTTTATTGCCCACCATCGTCTTAACAACCTGACGGTGTTTGTGGACTGGAATAAACAACAGCTTGATGGCGAGCTGGATGAGATCATCTGCGCGTTCGATCTGGAAGGGAAATTCCGCGCCTTTGGTTTTGACGTGGTGACGGTGAAAGGAGATGACATCCCGGCACTGCTGAAGGTCACTGCACCGGTTCCGCCAGCGGATGCGCGTCCGCGGGTGGTGATCCTCGACAGCATCAAAGGACAGGGAGTGGCGTATCTGGAACAGCTGGGTAATTCGCACCATCTGCGATTGACCCCGGAGAGCAAAGCGGCCCTCGACGAGGCGATCCGCCAGCTGGAGGTAACTCATGATTAAGGTTGCACCTGCAGGACAGAAAGATGCCATAGAGATGCGTAAGATCTACGCGGGCTTTGTGGCAAAACAGATTGAAGCCGGCAGCGAGATCATCGCCCTGGAAGCGGATCTGATGAGCTCAATGGCGATGGACGGCGTGGCGCGCGATTATCCGCAACATGTGATCAACTGCGGCATTATGGAGGCCAACGTGATCGGTACCGCGGCCGGGCTGTCACTCACCGGCCGCAAGCCGTTTGTTCATACCTTTACCGCCTTTGCCAGCCGTCGCTGCTTCGACCAGCTGTTTATGTCCCTGGACTACCAACGAAATAACGTGAAGGTCATTGCCTCGGATGCGGGCGTGACGGCCTGCCATAACGGCGGGACGCATATGTCGTTCGAGGATATGGGCATTGTGCGCGGTCTGGCGCATTCGGTAGTGCTGGAGGTGACCGACGCGGTGATGTTTGAAGACATACTGCGCCAGCTTATCGACCTCGACGGGTTCTACTGGGTACGTACTATCCGTAAGCAGGCGCCGAGCGTGTATGCCCCGGGTTCAACGTTTACCATCGGCAAAGGCAATGTGCTGCGCGAAGGAAGCGACATTACCCTGATTGCCAATGGCATTATGGTGGCCGAAGCGCTGGAAGCGGCCCGTCAGCTTGAGCAGGAGGGCGTTAGCGCGGCAGTGATAGACATGTTTACCCTGAAGCCCATCGACCGGATGCTGGTGAAAAACTACGCCGAGAAAACCGGGCGGATCGTGACCTGCGAAAACCATAGCATTCACAACGGGCTGGGCTCGGCGGTGGCGGAAGTGCTGGTGGAGACCTGCCCGGTGCCGATGCGTCGCGTGGGGGTGAAGGAGCGTTATGGCCAGGTAGGGACGCAGGACTTCCTGCAGAAGGAGTATGGCCTGACGGCGCATGACATTGTTTCAGCGGCGCGAGAGTTGCTGTAAATAAAAAAGGCGACCCGTGAGTGGTCGCCTTTTTGTTGCCCGGTGGCGCTAGCGCTTACCGGGCCTACGGTCCTGTAGGCCGGATAAGCGCTAGCGCCATCCGGCAAGACCTTATTTACTGCTGCTGCGAAGACTGGATCGCCGTCAGCGCGATGGTGTAGACGATATCGTCTACCAGCGCGCCACGGGACAGGTCGTTCACAGGTTTGCGCATACCCTGCAGCATTGGCCCGATGGAGATCAGGTCTGCTGAACGCTGTACCGCTTTGTAGGTGGTGTTACCGGTGTTCAGATCCGGGAAGATGAACACGGTAGCGCGACCTGCAACCGGGGAGTTTGGCGCTTTGGATTTCGCAACGTCAGCCATAACTGCGGCATCGTACTGCAGCGGGCCGTCGATCATCAGATCAGGGCGTTTTTCCTGTGCAATACGGGTCGCTTCACGCACTTTCTCTACGTCGCTACCTGCACCAGAAGTGCCGGTAGAGTAGGAAAGCATCGCGACGCGTGGTTCGATACCGAAGGCAATCGCGGAGTCCGCGGACTGGATTGCGATTTCAGCCAGCTGCTCTGCGGTTGGATCCGGGTTGATCGCACAGTCGCCGTAAACGTAAACCTGTTCAGGCAGCAGCATGAAGAACACGGAGGAAACCAGAGAGCTGCCTGGAGCCGTTTTGATCAGCTGCAGCGGTGGGCGGATGGTGTTCGCGGTAGTGTGAACTGCACCGGACACCAGACCGTCAACTTCGTCCTGCTCCAGCATCAGCGTACCCAGCACCACGTTGTCTTCCAGCTGCTCACGCGCAACGGCTTCGGTCATGCCTTTGTTCTTACGCAGTTCGACCAGACGGGCAACGTAGCTTTCGCGAACCACTTCTGGATCAACGATTTCGATGCCAGCACCCAGCTCAACGCCCTGGGATGCCGCAACGCGGTTAATCTCATCCGGGTTACCCAGCAGCACACAGGTCGCGATGCCGCGCTCTGCACAGATAGCTGCCGCTTTCACGGTACGTGGTTCGTCGCCTTCTGGCAGAACAACACGTTTGCCCGCTTTACGCGCCAGCTCGGTCAGCTGGTAACGGAAGGCCGGAGGAGACAGACGACGGCTGCGCTCGGAGGTTGCGGTCAGGGATTCGATCCAGTCTGCGTTGATGTAGCTTGCAACGTATTCCTGAACTTTCTCGATACGCTCGTGGTCATCAACCGGCACTTCCAGGTTGAAGCTCTGCAGGCTCAGGGAGGTCTGCCAGGTGTTGGTGTTGACCATGAATACCGGCAGGCCAGTCGCGAACGCGCGTTCGCACAGCTTGCTGACGCGTGGATCCATCTCGTAAGCACCGGTCAGCAGGATAGCGCCGATTTCTACGCCATTCATCGCGGCCAGGCAGGCAGCAACCAGCACGTCTGGACGGTCTGCGGAGGTCACCAGCAGGGAACCAGCACGGAAGTGCTCCAGCATATGCGGAATGCTGCGGGCGCAGAAGGTCACGGATTTCACGCGGCGGGTATTGATGTCGCCTTCGTTGATCACGGTGGCGTTCAGGTGACGCGCCATATCGATGGCACGGGTGGCAATCAGATCGAAGCTCCACGGCACCGCGCCCAGAACCGGCAGCGGGCTGGATTCCTGCAGTTTAGCCGGGTCAACTTTAATGACTTTCGCTTTGGAAGAGTCGTCGAAGATCTCAGACAGGTCAGGACGCGTACGGCCCTGCTCATCCACCGGCGCATTCAGTTTGTTGACGATAACGCCCGTGATGTTGGTGTTTTTAGTACCACCGAAGCTGCTGCGGGTCAGTTCGATACGCTCTTTCAGCTGCTCTGGGGTATCTGTGCCCTGAGACATCACAAAGACGATCTCGGCGTTCAGGGTTTTCGCAATTTCGAAGTTCAGCGACTGGGCAAACTGGTGTTTGCGGGTCGGAACCAGGCCTTCAACCAGCACCACTTCCGCGTCTTTTGTATTGGCGTGGTAGTTGGCGATGATCTCTTCCATCAGCACGTCTTTCTGGTTGCTGGAGAGCAGAGATTCAACGTGGTTCATCTTCAGCGGTTCGGCCGCTGGCAGATTGGAGTTCTTACGAACGATGGTGGTGGTCTGGTCTGGCGCATCGCCACCGGCACGTGGCTGGGCGATTGGCTTAAAGACGCTCAGACGAACGCCTTTGCGTTCCATAGCACGGATCACGCCAAGGCTGACGCTGGTCAGGCCGACGCTGGTTCCGGTAGGGATCAGCATAATAGTACGGGACACGGTTTATCCTCTTTCGTTACCGCCTGATTGTGGCGGGTGACAAAACAGCACCGCCAGCAGAGCTGGCGGTGTGGAATCAAGCAGTCAGACGGTGCGCGTCTTGCGCGATGACCAGCTCTTCGTTTGTTGGGATAACGAGAGCAGGGCGGGTGCCTTCTTTGTTGATGAAGCCAGACTTGCCGAAGCGGGCAGCCAGGTTACGCTCGTGATCAACCTCAAAGCCCAGAACGCCCAGTTTGCCCAGGGACAGTTCGCGAACCATTGCCGCGTTCTCACCGATACCACCGGTGAAGACAACAGCGTCAAGACGGCCATCCATCAGCGCAGTGTAAGAGCCGATGTATTTCGCCAGACGGTGGCAGTAAACGTCCATTGCACGTTTAGCGTCTTCTTTCTCTGCGTAGTTGTCTTCAACGTAACGGCAGTCGCTGGTGACTTCGGTCAGACCCAGCAGGCCAGACTCTTTGGTCAGCATTTTGTTGATCTGGTCAACGCTCATGCCCAGGGTGTCGTGCAGGTGGAAGATAATCGCCGGGTCGATGTCACCGGAACGCGTACCCATCACCAGACCTTCCAGCGGGGTCAGACCCATGGAGGTATCAACACATTTACCGTTGCGGATTGCAGAAACGGAACCACCGTTGCCCAGGTGGCAGGTGATGATGTTCACTTCTTCAACCGGTTTGTTCAGCACTTTTGCCGCTTCCTGAGTCACATAGAAGTGGCTGGTGCCGTGCGCGCCATAGCGACGAACACCGTGCTCTTTGTAGAGGCTGTATGGCAGGGCATAGAGGTAAGACTCTTCCGGCATGGTCTGATGGAACGCGGTGTCAAACACGGCCACGTTTTTGTCTTTCAGATTAGGGAAGGATTTCAGCGCTTCAGCGATACCGATCAGGTGCGCCGGATTGTGCAGCGGTGCAAAAGATGCAGAGTCTTTGATGCCCTGGATAACAGAGTCGTCAATCACGACGGAACTGGTGTATTTCTCGCCACCATGGACGATACGGTGACCAATCGCAGTCAGCTGAGCAGACAGTTCTGGTTTTTGTGCCAGAATAGTGTTAACGATAAAGTTCAGCGCTTCACTGTGAGCGGCGCCTGCACCTAAAGCCGCTTCTTGTTTGCTGCCGTCCATCTTCCACTTGATACGTGCTTCAGGCAGATGGAAACATTCGGCCAAACCAGAGAGGTACTCGTCACCGTTGAGCGCATCGATGATGGCGAATTTCAGTGAGGAGCTACCGCAGTTCAGAACCAGTACTAACTTACTCGACATGGAAGTACCTATAATTGATACGTGGCTAAAAAAACGTCAAAGAGTCTAAAAGCGTAACGCATGCTGACCCAGACATTTATGATTAACATCATGCCAAACGAACATTCTGGCAGGATGGAAGAAATACCTATGATTTTAAGCCATTTTGAACATTTTTCAGACAATGGCATAATATGCGATAATTTGACGAGTTAACGATTCTCGTCTACGGCCCTATCAGGCTGGCACAGGATACCCGATACGGGGTAGTGATGACAAAATATTTTGAACGTTGTCATAGCTTGTTGTGGTTTTGCACGAAAATTTTAATTTTTATATGTGAAGTTGAGGTATGCCATGTCGACACCTGAGATCCCGTCCGTGAATTTTTTTAGTCTGTTTCGTCGGGGACAGCATTACGCGAAGACGTGGCCGATGGAAAAACGCCTTGCGCCCATGTTCATTGAGAATCGCACAATCCGCGCCACGCGCTACGCGATTCGCTTCATGCCTCCTGTCGCTATTTTTACCCTCTGCTGGCAAATTGCGCTGGGCGGACAGCTCGGCCCTGCCGTGGCGACGGCGCTTTTTGCGTTGAGCCTGCCGATGCAGGGGCTGTGGTGGTTAGGTAAGCGTTCAATCACACCTCTGCCGCCTTCTATTTTACACTGGTTTTATGACGTTCGCGGGAAACTGGAAGAAGCCGGTCAGGCGCTCGCTCCGGTTGAAGGCAAGCCCGATTATCAGGCGCTGGCTGACACGCTTAAGCGAGCTTTTAAGCAACTTGATAAAACATTCCTCGATGATTTGTGATTGATCATCGAAACGACTAATAAAAGAAGGCACAGTAACACACCGTTACCGTGTCTTTTTTTTCAAGTGCCATGCGCTACAGGAGTCGAAAGATGGAAATGACCCATGCTCAACGTCTGATTTTGTCCAACCAGTACAAAATGATGACTATGCTTGATCCCGATAACGCTGAGCGCTACAGCCGCCTGCAGACCATCGTCGAACGCGGCTTTGGTTTGCAGATGCGTGAACTGGACCGCGAGTTTGGCGAGCTGAAAGAAGAAACCTGCCGCATCGTGATCGACATTATGGAGATGTACCACGCGCTTCACGTGTCCTGGACCAACCTGAAAGATCAGCAGTCCATTGACGAGCGCCGCGTCACTTTCTTAGGCTTTGATGCCGCAACGGAAGCGCGCTATCTGAGCTATGTCCGCTTTATGGTGAATACAGAAGGGCGTTATACGCACTTTGATGCGGGCACCCACGGCTTTAACGCGCAGACCCCTATGTGGGAAAAATACCAGCGCATGCTGAGCGCATGGCACGCCTGCCCGCGCCAGTACCACTTAAGCAGCAACGAAATTCAACAAATCACTAATGCCTGACGGAGGTGCGTGTGCAGTGTAGAGGTTTTCTGTTTGATCTGGACGGTACGCTGGTGGATTCGCTACCGGTTGTAGAGCGTTCATGGTGCCATTGGGCGGACAGACATGGCATCGACCATCAGGACGTGCTGAATTTTATCCACGGCAAACAGGCCATAACCTCGCTCCGCCATTTTCTGGCGGGACGCTCTGAGGACGAAATTCAGGCAGAGTTTAAATATCTGGAACACATTGAAGCCACTGATACGGACGGCATTACTGCGTTACCCGGTGCTCGTGAACTGCTTGAGCATTTGAATGAAGCGCAAATTCCGTGGGCCATTGTCACCTCCGGCTCGGTTCCCGTGGCTCACGCTCGTCATAAGGCGGCGGGTTTACCCACGCCGGACGTGTTCATTACCGCTGAGCGCGTAAAACGCGGCAAACCGGAACCTGATGCCTTTTTGCTGGGTGCAGAACTGCTGGGCATCCCCCCGGCGGAGTGCGTGGTGGTGGAAGATGCGGCAGCGGGCGTGCTGGCCGGATTGAACGCCGGCAGCCACGTTATTGCCGTCAACGTTCCGGCCGATTCTCCCCGTCTGGACGAGGCGGACTTTGTGCTCAATACGCTGACCGCGCTTGATATCGCTAAGGCGCCAGACGGTATTGTAACCGTCTCGCTAAAAATGTAATCCCATGATTTAGCCCCACGCTGCTGGGGCTTTTTTATGGCACAATTTCGCATCTCTCTCTGACAAGGACATGTTGTGAACGGTGAACTGATTTGGGTGCTCAGCCTGCTTTTAATCGCCATCATTCTGTTTGCTACAGGCAAAGTGCGCATGGATGCCGTCGCTTTGTTTGTTATCGTTGCGTTTGCGCTGAGCGGTACGCTCACGCTGCCGGAAGCCTTCTCGGGGTTTAGCGATCCCAACGTCATTCTGATTGCCGCGCTGTTTATTATCGGCGACGGGCTGGTGCGCACTGGCGTGGCGACACTCGTGGGGGCATGGCTGGTGAGGGTGGCCGGCAACAGCGAAACCAAAATGCTGATCTACCTCATGCTTACGGTCGCCGGGCTGGGAGCCTTTATGAGCTCGACGGGCGTCGTTGCCATCTTTATCCCGGTGGTGTTGAGCGTCTCCATGCGGATGCAAACCTCACCGTCGCGCCTGATGATGCCCCTGAGCTTTGCCGGGCTCATCAGCGGTATGATGACCCTGGTGGCCACGCCGCCAAACCTGGTGGTCAACAGCGAGCTGATACGTGAAGGGCTGGAGGGCTTTAGCTTCTTCAGCGTCACCCCGCTTGGGCTGGTCATTTTGTTGATGGGTGTGGTGTATATGCTGCTGACTCGCTTCGCCCTGAAAGGCGAGAAGCAAGATAAAACTAAAGATGGCTGGAAACGACGCACCTTCCGCGATCTGATCAAACAGTACCGTCTGGCCGGCCGCGCCCGCCGTCTGGCCATTCGTCCCGGTTCGCCAATGGTCGGCCAGCGCCTGGATGACCTGAAGCTGCGCGAACGGTATGGCGCGAACGTGATCGGCGTGGAGCGCTGGCGTCGCTTTCGTCGGGTCATCGTCAACGTGAACGGGGTGTCCGAATTCCGGGCGCGTGACGTTCTGCTGATCGATATGTCCACCGCAGAGGTCGATCTGCGTGAGTTTTGCAGTGAGCAGCTGCTGGAGCCGATGGTGCTACGCGGAGAGTATTTCTCCGACCAGGCGCTGGATGTGGGCATGGCGGAAGTGTCGCTGATCCCGGAATCGGAATTGTTGGGCAAAACCGTGCGTGAAATGGGGTTCCGTACCCGCTACGGCCTTAATGTCGTCGGCCTGAAGCGTGATGGCGTGGCGATGGAAGGGGCAGTGGTGGATGAGCCCATCCTGCTGGGCGATATTTTTCTCGTGGTGGGTAACTGGAAGCTTATCAGCCAGCTCGGCCAAAAAGGCCGCGATTTTGTGGTACTCAACATGCCCGTTGAGGAGAGCGATGCCTCTCCGGCCCACAGCCAGGCGCCTCACGCCATTTTTTGTCTGGTGCTGATGGTGGCACTAATGCTCACCGACGAGATCCCGAACCCGGTGGCGGCGATTATTGCCTGCCTGTTAATGGGCAAGTTTCGCTGTATTGATGCCGAGAGCGCCTATAAAGCAATTCACTGGCCAAGCATCATTTTGATTGTCGGGATGATGCCATTCGCCCTTGCCCTGCAAAAAACTGGTGGGGTGGATTTAGTGGTTAAAGGGCTCATGGACATCGGTGGGGGATACGGTCCATATATGATGATGGTGTGCCTGTTCGTGATGTGCGCCACGATAGGGCTGTTCATTTCCAATACCGCCACGGCGGTGCTGATGGCGCCTATTGCACTGGCGATGGCGAAATCGATGGGCGTGTCGCCGTACCCCTTTGCGATGATGGTGGCGATGGCGGCCTCTGCGGCGTTTATGACGCCGGTCTCTTCGCCGGTTAACACGCTGGTACTGGGGCCGGGGAATTACCGCTTTAGCGATTTCGTGAAGATTGGCGTACCGTTCACCATACTGGTGATGCTGGTATGTGTGGTGCTGATTCCGGTGTTATTCCCGTTTTAGCGTGAGCGCAGAAACGTTGGCCGGGTAAGGCGAAGCCGCCACCCGGCGAAAAATTACAACGGAGAATCCTGGCTGATCTCATCCAGCGATAAATGGAAGCTCGGCACAAACACCTGCATAAAATAATCCATCTCTTCGCTGCGGCGGGAGTCCAGCGTCTTCTCCAGACGCGTTTTGGCCAGTAAAAATTCGTTATTCCCCGCGGACAACTCTTCCAGACATTTCAGATAGGCACACAGCGCGTCCGCCTGCTTCACCAGTGACTTTTCCTCTTCCGTATACTGATGTTCGTCAATCAGCGGCTCAAAGACGTCACGTAGCTCTTCCGGGACCATCTCAATCAGTTTCTGCTGGGCAATCTTCTCAATGGCCTTATATTCCTGTGCAATCTGCGAGTTGAAGTATTTCACCGGCGTGGGGAGATCCCCGGTCAGCACTTCGGACGCATCGTGATACATCGCCAGCAGCGCGATACGTTCCGCATTGACCTGACCGTTGAATTTGCGGTTTTTAATGGCCGCAAGGGCATGCGCGACCATTGCAACCTGCAGACTATGTTCTGAGACATTTTCGGTGCGCACATTGCGCATCAAAGGCCAGCGGTTGATGAGTTTCAGGCGGGAGAGGTGGGCAAAAAAATGACTCTGACTCATAGGTTACCTTTTGTCTTCACTGCGACAGACTTCATTGTGCGGGGAGGGGAGGGAAGATGCAAATTTGCGGATTTTGAAGGCCGGGTTAGCGTAGCGCCACCCGGCAGAATGATTGTGTTACTGGTGGTAGCCGGAGAGGAATCGCCCGAAGCGGCTGATGGCCATTTCGAGGTCGTCTTCGCGCGGCAACGTCACGATACGAACGTGATCCGGCCATGGCCAGTTAAAGGCCGTGCCCTGAACCAGCAGCACTTTTTCCTGCAGCAGGAAATCAAGCACCATTTTTTGGTCATCGTGAATGTTGAAGCGCTTCGCGTCGATTTTCGGGAACATGTAAAGCGCACCGTTAGGCTTCACGCATGAGACGCCAGGGATGTCGTTGATCAGCTCCCAGGCGCGGTTACGCTGTTCGTACAGGCGGCCGCCGGGCACGATGAACTCGCTGATGCTCTGATAACCGCCCAGCGCCGTCTGGATCGCGTGCTGAGCCGGAACGTTGGCACACAAACGCATGGAAGCCAGCATCTCCAGCCCTTCAATGTAACCTTTCGCATGTTTTTTCGGACCGTTCAGGACCATCCAGCCCTGGCGGAAACCGGCCACACGGTAAGTTTTAGACAGGCCGTTAAAGGTGACGGTCAGCAGGTCTGGCGCCAGCGCGGCGATAGAGTGGTGCTGCGCGGCGTCATACAGGATCTTGTCGTAAATTTCATCAGCGAAGATGATCAGGTTATGCTGACGGGCGATCTCCACGATCTCCATCAGCAGCGCTTTAGAGTAGACGGCACCCGTCGGGTTGTTCGGGTTAATAATCACGATGCCGCGCGTACGCGGGGTGATTTTTGCACGAATATCATCGAGGTCCGGGAACCAGTCAGAGGATTCGTCGCAGAGATAGTGCACCGCCTTACCGCTTGAGAGTGATACGGCCGCCGTCCACAGCGGGTAATCCGGGGCGGGTACCAGCATTTCGTCGCCGCTGTTCAGCAATGCCTGCATGGCCTGCACGATCAGCTCAGAGACGCCGTTGCCGATATAAATATCCTCAACGGTAACGTCACGCATACCGCGTGCCTGGTAGTGCTGCATAATGGCTTTGCGTGCGGAGTAGAGTCCTTTTGAATCACAATAGCCTTGTGCAGTAGGCAGGTTGCGGATCACATCAACCAGGATTTCGTCCGGCGCTTCAAAACCAAACGGCGCAGGGTTACCAATGTTGAGTTTCAGAACCTTATTGCCTTCTTCTTCCAGGCGTTTTGCCTCTTTGAGAACCGGGCCACGGATGTCGTAACAGACGTTATCTAGCTTGCTGGATTTTTCGATAGGGGACATGAACCTTTAACCTTTTCGCTATTATTGCCGCTCCCTGCCGTGGAAGTCAGCACGGAACAATGTACTCCCCCCTCGCTTCGTTTTGAAGGGTAAACAGAAGAAGATTTTGTGCAATAGAAAAACTTCTGGTGAATCTCTTTCGCTGCCTGCGTTGAAATTTTCTGGTCTAAAGTTATGCATGAAAGCGTTTTATTAGGTTAATTGTGCTGTTAATTTTAATCTTTGTTGCATATTGTGCTATTAAAAATAAAATAGCGGCCAGGGTTAAGGCGGAAGTTTACCTGAGTGACTTTTCGTAAAATCTGAGTGCTTCAATAGATCACGCTGTAATAGCAGGCTTTGGTTAAAAGTTGCTCATGTGAAATTAATGTTAAGTGTTATTAATGATTGGCCTTAATCTAAATTAAAATTTATTTATTATTAACCTACAAAATGCAACTTTAGTTAATTTTAATAAAATTAGTTTAGAAGCCTAACAACAACCTTTAATCCTGAATATTGCGATAAGACTTATAAATAAAGTGGATTTGAGTTAAGATGTCTTTAAGGAAAGCAGAGGAAAGACGTATGTGATTTGTATATCTTGCCCTGATTTTCTGAATTAATTGATTGTTATTGTTGGAGTTATCTCTGGCTGGCGTGTGCAAAGCACAACCTGCAACGTTGACAGCGCTGCGATAAAGATGGCAGAAAAGGTGTCATACCTTTAATGTAATTTACATTAACCTGCGATCATCTAAATATCCTGAACGTTTAAGAGAATAAAAATAACGTCATGAAACGTGCTTTCTGACTGTTGATATATACACTAAAGCAGCACAATAACTATCTGTCAGGCAGTCTGCCGGGCCGGGATGCGAGGGAAAACTCCAGAAGGAATTGCTTAACTGTTACACACAGCTTCAACCCGGGCAGCTCCGCACGAGCAACCTGAAAGTGAATAGATATGATAAATGCAAATCGTCCGATAATGAATCTCGACCTCGATCTGCTGAGAACGTTTGTTGCGGTCGCAGACCTCAACACTTTTGCAGCAGCTGCTGCCGCAGTTTGCCGAACCCAGTCCGCCGTCAGTCAGCAAATGCAGCGTCTGGAACAACTGGTTGGTAAAGAGCTTTTTGCCCGTCATGGCCGTAATAAGCTCTTAACGGAACACGGTATTCAGCTACTGGGTTATGCCAGGAAAATACTTCGCTTTAATGACGAAGCATGTATGTCATTAATGTTTAGCAACCTTCAGGGTGTGCTAACGTTAGGTGCATCTGATGAGTCAGCGGATACTATATTGCCGTTCCTTCTTAATCGAATCAGTTCGGTTTATCCGAAGCTTGCGCTGGATGTTAGCGTGAAGCGTAATGCTTTTATGATTGAGATGTTAAAAGAGAACGAGGTTGACCTCGTGGTCACCACGCATCGTCCCGGCCAATTTAATTGCCTGACGCTGCGAACGTCTCCTACGCATTGGTATTGCGCGGCGGAATATGTGCTTCAGCAAGGCGAGCCGGTTCCTCTGGTCTTACTGGACGATCCGAGCCCATTCCGCGATATGGTGCTGGCGGCGCTCAACGAGGCCAACATTCCGTGGCGACTGGCGTATGTGGCCTCCACATTGCCTGCCGTTCGCGCAGCGGTCAAAGCCGGCCTTGGCGTAACGGCGCGTCCGGTGGAGATGATGAGCCCGGATCTGCGGGTGCTGGGAAAATCCGATGGACTCCCTCCGCTGCCGGATACGGAGTATCTGCTGTGCCACAACACGTCCAGTAACAACGAGTTGGCGAAAGTGGTGTTCGAAGCAATGGAGAACTACCATAACCCGTGGCAGTTCGAGCATGTTACCCACGAAGGGGGGGATGACTCCCTGATCGTTGAAGGTGACTTTGAGTGATCGAGAGCTCAAAATTCTGGTAACAAAATGTAAGTGTAAAAAAATGCCACTCGCGCGATTTTCGCATGGAGTGGCTTTTTTTTTGCACAAATTCTCTCCGCTAAAGCGAGTTAAATGAAAAGAGTTCTTAATTATCAATGAGTAAAATACAGTTGATTAAAGTCTGAACAAATTCTTTTCTCACTTCCTTCCCGCGCCAGGCATGTTAATAAAACAGGAAAGATGTTGCCGTTTTACTGGTTGAATTAACAAAAGCGTGTCTCAGATCAAGAAAATACTCCCATTTAGGGGGAGGAATCGTTGGCAAATCCTGTCAAAATAGGAGGGTTATTTTTTTTACTTCCAAAACGGACACGATTCAACAACATGCATTTGACGAAAAGTCAGGTAACCACCAGGGTTAAAGGGCACCAAATGTTAATGAGAATCGCTCGATGTAATTTAATGTGAAGAAACCTTTGTTAAAGTTGACAATAGGTTATAGAAAGGAGTAAAAAACCCCATCATTTTGCTGTCTACGTCTCATTTCTGACAGTTAGTGTAAGGTTATTTGTTCCTCCCCATGAATCGATGTGATGCCCATCTGCCAGCAAGAGCAGTGTCGTTGGTATCACTTTTGATGAGTAAGCAATGAGTATGTCAACATCCACAGAAGTCATCGCTCATCACTGGGCATTCGCAATCTTTCTTATTGTAGCCATTGGCCTGTGCTGCCTGATGTTAGTCGGCGGCTGGTTCCTGGGCGGTCGCGCCCGCGCAAGGCACAAAAACACCCCTTTCGAATCAGGTATTGATTCAGTAGGTTCCGCTCGCTTACGCCTGTCTGCCAAGTTCTATCTGGTAGCCATGTTCTTCGTCATCTTTGACGTGGAAGCGCTTTACCTTTTCGCATGGTCGACCTCCATCCGCGAAAGTGGTTGGGTAGGCTTTGTCGAGGCCGCAATTTTCATTTTAGTGCTACTGGCCGGTCTGGTTTATCTGGTGCGTATTGGCGCGCTTGACTGGACGCCTGCGCGTTCACGTCGTGAACACATCAACCCGGAAAACAGTATCTCTAATCGTCAGCAGTAACAGCGAGGCAATAAGATGGATTATACGCTCACCCGCATAGATCCTAACGGTGAGAATGACCGTTACCCCCTGCAAAAACAGGAGATCGTAACCGACCCCCTGGAGCAAGAAGTCAATAAAAGCGTGTACATGGGCAAGCTCGAACATGCCATGCACGATATGGTCAACTGGGGTCGTAAGAACTCCATCTGGCCATACAACTTTGGCCTTTCCTGCTGCTACGTTGAAATGGTGACGTCATTCACTGCGGTGCATGACGTTGCGCGTTTTGGGGCAGAGGTACTGCGTGCATCCCCACGTCAGGCTGACCTGATGGTGGTGGCCGGTACGTGCTTTACCAAGATGGCACCGGTTATTCAGCGTCTTTATGACCAGATGCTGGAGCCAAAATGGGTTATCTCCATGGGCGCATGTGCAAACTCTGGCGGTATGTACGACATTTATTCCGTTGTGCAGGGCGTAGATAAGTTTATTCCAGTGGATGTATACATCCCCGGTTGCCCGCCACGTCCGGAAGCTTACATGCAAGCGCTGATGCTGCTGCAGGAGTCTATCGGTAAAGAACGCCGCCCGCTGTCGTGGGTTGTTGGCGATCAGGGTGTCTATCGCGCGAACATGCAGTCTGAGCGCGAGCGTAAACGTGGTGAACGTATTGCCGTCACCAACCTGCGTACGCCTGACGAAATTTAATTTGCGCCTGTGGGCCTGGAGAACACCTTCGCATATCACTACTCAAATAGCGCGAAGCCAGGCTTAACAGTCACCACGGACCATTTGCAATGGTGAACAATATGACCGACTTAACCGCGCAAGAAGCCGCCTGGCAGACCCGGGATCATCTGGATGACCCCGTCATTGGCGAACTGCGCAACCGTTTTGGGCCGGATGCCTTTACTGTTCAGGCGACCCGCACCGGGGTACCCGTTGTTTGGGTGAAGCGTGAACAATTGCTGGAAGTTGTCGATTTCCTCAAGAAATTGCCAAAACCTTACGTCATGCTGTTTGACTTACACGGCATGGATGAACGTCTGCGCACGCACCGCCAGGGTCTCCCTGCTGCGGATTTCTCCGTTTTCTACCACCTGATCTCAATAGACCGCAATACGGATATCATGCTCAAGGTGGCATTGTCTGAAAACGACATGCATCTGCCGACGCTCACCAAACTTTTCCCGAACGCCAACTGGTACGAGCGTGAAACCTGGGAAATGTTCGGTATGACCTTCGACGGCCACCCGCATCTGACGCGAATCATGATGCCGCAGACCTGGACCGGCCACCCGCTGCGTAAAGACTACCCGGCACGTGCGACTGAATTCGATCCGTTTGAGCTGACCAAAGCCAAGCAGGATCTGGAGATGGAAGCGCTGACCTTCAAGCCGGAAGACTGGGGCATGAAGCGCGGTACCGAAAACGAGGACTTCATGTTCCTCAACCTCGGTCCAAACCACCCGTCTGCGCACGGTGCATTCCGTATTATTCTTCAGCTTGATGGCGAAGAGATTGTCGACTGCGTTCCGGATATCGGTTACCACCACCGTGGTGCTGAGAAAATGGGCGAGCGTCAGTCCTGGCACAGTTACATTCCGTATACCGACCGTATCGAGTACCTCGGCGGCTGCGTAAACGAAATGCCTTATGTGCTGGCCGTTGAGAAACTGGCAGGCATCACTGTGCCGGATCGCGTTAACGTGATTCGCGTTATGCTGTCAGAACTGTTCCGTATTAATAGCCATCTGCTGTACATCTCCACGTTCATTCAGGACGTTGGCGCGATGACCCCGGTCTTCTTCGCCTTTACCGACCGTCAGAAAATTTACGATCTGGTGGAAGCGATTACCGGTTTCCGTATGCACCCGGCCTGGTTCCGTATCGGCGGTGTGGCACACGATCTGCCGCGCGGCTGGGACCGTCTGCTGCGTGAATTCCTTGACTGGATGCCGAAACGTCTGGCCTCGTATGAGAAAGCCGCGCTGCGTAACTCCATCCTGAAAGGCCGTTCCCAGGGCGTTGCTGCCTACGGCGCGAAAGAGGCGCTGGAGTGGGGGACCACCGGTGCTGGCCTGCGTGCGACCGGTATTGATTTCGACGTGCGTAAAGCGCGTCCTTACTCTGGCTATGAGAACTTCGACTTTGAAGTCCCGGTTGGCGGCGGTGTTTCCGACTGCTATACCCGCGTGATGCTGAAAGTAGAAGAGCTGCGCCAGAGTCTGCGCATCCTTGAGCAGTGCCTCAACAACATGCCGGAAGGCCCGTTCAAGGCGGATCACCCGCTGACGACGCCGCCACCGAAAGAGCGCACGCTGCAACATATCGAAACCCTGATCACCCACTTCCTGCAGGTTTCCTGGGGCCCGGTCATGCCGGCACAAGAATCCTTCCAGATGATCGAAGCGACCAAGGGTATTAACAGTTACTACCTGACCAGTGACGGCAGCACCATGAGCTACCGTACCCGCGTGCGTACGCCGAGCTTTGCGCACCTGCAGCAGATCCCGTCCGCCATCCGCGGCAGTCTGGTCTCCGACCTGATTGTGTATCTGGGTAGTATCGATTTTGTTATGTCAGATGTGGACCGCTAATTATGCACGAGAATCAACAACCACAAACCGAGGCTTTTGAGCTGAGTGAAGCAGAGCGTGCCGCCATTGAGCACGAGATGCACCACTACGAAGACCCGCGTGCGGCGTCCATTGAAGCGCTGAAAATCGTACAGAAACAGCGTGGTTGGGTGCCGGATGGGGCGATCTATGCGATCGCAGAAGTGCTGGGTATCCCGGCCAGTGACGTAGAAGGCGTAGCCACGTTCTACAGCCAGATCTTCCGTCAGCCGGTGGGCCGCCATGTGATCCGCTACTGTGACAGCGTTGTCTGCCACATTACCGGTTATCAGGGCATTCAGGCTGCGATTGAGAAAAAACTCAATATCAAGCCGGGCCAGACCACGTTCGATGGTCGCTTTACTCTGCTGCCAACCTGCTGCCTGGGTAACTGCGACAAGGGGCCGACCATGATGATTGATGAGGATACTCACAGCCATCTGACGCCGGAAGCCATTCCTGACCTGCTGGAGCAGTACAAATGAAAACTGTAATTCGTACTGCTGAGACACATCCGCTGACCTGGCGTCTGCGCGATGACAAACAGCCGGTATGGCTCGACGAATACCAGAGCAAAAACGGCTATGCCGGGGCGCGTAAAGCCCTGGGCGGCATGGCGCCAGACGACATCGTTAATGCGGTGAAAGAGTCGGGTCTGAAAGGCCGCGGCGGCGCGGGCTTCTCCACCGGTCTGAAGTGGAGCCTGATGCCAAAAGATGAATCCATGAACATCCGTTACCTGCTGTGTAACGCGGATGAAATGGAGCCGGGTACCTATAAAGACCGTCTGCTGATGGAGCAACTGCCGCACCTACTGGTGGAAGGCATGTTGATCTCCGCGTTCGCGCTGAAAGCGTACCGTGGTTACATCTTCCTGCGCGGTGAGTACATCGAAGCGGCGGAAAACCTGCGTCGCGCGATTGCCGAAGCGACCGAAGCGGGCCTGCTTGGCAAAAACATTCTCGGCACCGGGTTTGACTTCGAGCTGTTCGTGCACACCGGTGCAGGGCGTTATATCTGCGGTGAAGAGACCGCGCTGATTAACTCCCTGGAAGGCCGCCGTGCGAACCCGCGTTCCAAGCCGCCGTTCCCGGCAAGCTCCGGTGTGTGGGGTAAACCGACCTGTGTGAACAACGTCGAAACCCTGTGTAACGTTCCGGCTATCCTCGCCAACGGCGTGGAGTGGTATCAGGGCATCTCCTCAAGCAAAGATGCCGGTACCAAGCTGATGGGCTTCTCCGGCCGCGTGAAAAACCCTGGCGTCTGGGAACTGCCGTTCGGTACCACCGCCCGCGAAATTCTTGAAGACTACGCCGGTGGCATGCGCGATGGCCTGAAATTTAAAGCCTGGCAGCCGGGTGGGGCAGGGACAGACTTCCTGACCGAAGCCCACCTTGATCTGCCGATGGAGTTCGAAAGCATTGGTAAAGCAGGCAGCCGTCTGGGTACGGCGCTGGCGATGGCCGTCGACCACGAGATCGGCATGGTCTCGCTGGTGCGTAACCTGGAAGAGTTCTTCGCCCGTGAGTCCTGCGGCTGGTGTACACCGTGCCGTGACGGTCTGCCGTGGAGCGTGAAGATCCTGCGTGCTATCGAACGCGGCGAAGGCCAGCCTGGTGATATCGAGACACTTGAGCAACTGTGTCGATTCTTAGGGCCGGGCAAAACCTTCTGTGCCCACGCACCGGGTGCCGTCGAGCCGCTGCAGAGCGCGATTAAATATTTCCGCGACGAATTCGAAGCAGGCATCAAGCAGCCGTTCAGCAATACCCATTCAATCAATGGTATTCAGCCGAACCTGCTGAAAGCACGCTGGTAAAAACAGAATTTTGATTAACGCTCGAAGCAATTCGAGACAACTGGAAGCATGCTAATGGCTACGATTCATGTAGACGGCAAAGAATACGAAGTCAACGGGGCGGACAACCTGCTGGAAGCTTGTCTGTCTCTTGGCCTCGATATTCCGTACTTTTGCTGGCATCCGGCGCTGGGCAGCGTCGGTGCTTGCCGCCAGTGTGCGGTGAAGCAATATCAAAACGCGGAAGACACGCGTGGTCGCCTGGTGATGTCCTGTATGACGCCAGCCACCGAAGGCACCTTTATTTCGATTGATGACGAAGAAGCAAAACAGTTCCGCGAAAGCGTTGTGGAATGGTTGATGACCAACCACCCGCACGACTGCCCGGTCTGTGAAGAGGGCGGCAACTGCCACCTTCAGGATATGACCGTAATGACCGGTCACAGCTTCCGTCGCTATCGCTTTACTAAACGTACTCACCGTAACCAGGACCTGGGGCCGTTCATCTCTCACGAAATGAACCGCTGCATCGCCTGCTACCGCTGCGTGCGTTACTACAAAGATTACGCAGACGGTCAGGATCTGGGTGTGTATGGCGCACATGACAACGTCTACTTCGGTCGTCCGGAAGACGGTACGCTTGAGAGCGAATTCTCCGGTAACCTGGTAGAAATCTGTCCGACCGGCGTATTCACCGATAAAACTCACTCCGAGCGTTACAACCGTAAGTGGGACATGCAGTTTG
Source organism: Enterobacter sp. Lyrl_3 (assembly GCF_051948675.1). NCBI lineage: Bacteria > Pseudomonadati > Pseudomonadota > Gammaproteobacteria > Enterobacterales > Enterobacteriaceae > Enterobacter > Enterobacter sp. Lyrl_3. Next base: position 816,345 of record NZ_JAYJLI010000001.1, on the reverse strand, counting down.
CACCAAGCATCTGCCAGCAGTGTTCGCTGGGCTGTAACACCAGCCCGGGTGAGCGCTACGGCGAACTGCGTCGTATCGAAAACCGTTACAACGGTACCGTAAACCATTACTTCCTGTGCGACCGCGGTCGTTTCGGCTATGGCTATGTGAACCTGAAAGACCGTCCGCGTCAGCCGGTTCAGCGCCGTGGCGACGACTTTATCACCCTGAACGCTGAACAGGCGATGCAGGGTGCGGCAGATATTCTGCGCCAGTCGAAGAAAGTGATCGGTATCGGCTCCCCGCGTGCCAGCATCGAAAGCAACTTCGCGCTGCGTGAGCTGGTGGGGGCGGAAAACTTCTACACCGGTATCGCTCAGGGCGAGCAGGAACGTCTGCAGCTGGTACTGAAAGTGCTGCGCGAAGGCGGTATTCATACCCCTGCGCTGCGCGAAATCGAATCGTATGATGCGGTTCTGGTGCTGGGCGAAGATCTGACGCAGACCGGCGCTCGCGCGGCTCTGGCGGTTCGCCAGGCGGTGAAGGGTAAAGCACGTGAAATGGCAGCGGCACAGAAAGTGGCTGACTGGCAGATTGCGGCAATCCTCAACATCGGCCAGCGCGCGAAGCATCCTCTGTTTGTGACGAACGTCGACAACACCCGTCTGGACGATATCGCCGCGTGGACCTACTGCGCGCCGGTTGAAGATCAGGCGCGTCTTGGCTTCGCCATTGCTCATGCGCTGGACAACAATTCTCCGGCCGTTGAACTGGATCGTGACCTGCAAAGCAAAGTCGACGTGATTGTTCAGGCGCTGGCGGGGGCGAAGAAACCACTGATTATCTCCGGGACTAACGCCGGTAGCGCCGAGATCATTCAGGCTGCAGCGAACGTCGCCAAAGCCCTGAAAGGCCGCGGTGCGGACGTTGGTGTCACCATGATTGCCCGTGCGGTGAACAGCATCGGTCTGGGTATGATTGGCGGCGGCTCGCTGGAAGAAGCGTTAAGCGAACTGGAGTCCGGTGCTGCTGACGCCGTTGTGGTGCTGGAAAATGACCTGCATCGCCATGCCTCTGCCGCGCGTGTTGACGCTGCGCTCTCTAAAGCACCGCTGGTGATGGTAATCGACCATCAGCGCACCGCGATTATGGATAAAGCGCACCTGGTGCTCTCTGCGGCAAGCTTCGCAGAAAGCGACGGTACGGTTATCAACAACGAAGGCCGCGCACAGCGTTTCTTCCAGGTTTATGACCCGGCGTACTACGACAGCAACACCGTGATGCTGGAAAGCTGGCGCTGGCTGCACTCCCTGCACAGCACCGTGCAGAGCCGTGAAGTGGACTGGACGCAGCTCGACCACGTTATCGATGCGGTAGTCGAAAAACTGCCTCAGCTGGCGGGTATTAAAGATGCTGCGCCTGAAGCGAGCTTCCGTATTCGCGGCCAGAAACTGGCGCGTGAACCGCACCGTTACAGTGGCCGTACCGCGATGCGTGCCAATATCAGCGTGCACGAACCGCGTCAGCCGCAGGATAAAGACACCATGTTCGCCTTCTCCATGGAAGGGAACAACCAGCCGTCTGCGCCGCGTTCACAGATCCCATTCGCATGGGCGCCGGGCTGGAACTCCCCGCAGGCGTGGAACAAGTTCCAGGCGGAAGTGGGCGGTTCACTGCGTCACGGCGATCCGGGCGTGCGTCTGATTGAAGCCTCCGAAACCGGTCTGGACTTCTTCACCACCGTTCCGGCGAGCTTCCAGGCGCAGGACGGTAGCTGGCGTATTGCGCCGTACTACCATCTGTTTGGTAGCGACGAGCTGTCCCAGCGTTCACCGGTATTCCAGCAGCGTATGCCGCAGCCGTACATCAAGCTCAACCCGGCAGACGCCGCGAAGCTTGGCGTGAACGCGGGTGCGAACATTGCCTTTAGCTACGAGGGCCAGACCATCAGCCTGCCGCTGATTATCTCTGAAAGCCTGACAGCAGGGCAGGTCGGTCTGCCGATGGGTATGCCTGGCATCGCGCCGGTATTGGCGGGTGCGCGTCTTGATAACCTGCAGGAGGCAAAAGCATGAGTTGGTTAACGCCGGATCTTATCGACATCCTGCTGAGCATTCTGAAAGCGATTGTCATTCTGCTGGTGGTGGTCACCTGTGGTGCGTTCATGAGCTTTGGTGAACGTCGTCTGCTTGGTCTGTTCCAGAACCGTTATGGACCAAACCGCGTTGGCTGGGGGGGATCACTCCAGCTGGTTGCGGACATGATCAAGATGTTCTTCAAAGAGGACTGGATCCCACGCTTCTCGGATCGCGTGATCTTTACGCTGGCACCGATGATCGCCTTCACCTCGCTGCTGCTGGCGTTTGCTATCGTTCCTGTCAGCCCGACCTGGGTGGTGGCTGACCTGAACATCGGCATTCTGTTCTTCCTGATGATGGCAGGGCTCGCGGTTTACGCGGTACTGTTCGCAGGCTGGTCCAGTAACAACAAATACTCGCTGCTGGGTGCGATGCGTGCTTCCGCGCAGACGCTGAGCTACGAAGTGTTCCTGGGGCTCTCCCTGATGGGCGTGGTGGCGCAGGCCGGTTCATTCAACATGACCGACATCGTTAACAACCAGGCCGACATCTGGAACGTTATCCCGCAGTTCTTTGGTTTTGTTACCTTTGCTATCGCGGGCGTGGCGGTGTGTCACCGTCACCCGTTTGACCAGCCAGAAGCCGAACAGGAACTGGCCGACGGTTACCACATTGAATATTCCGGTATGAAATTCGGTCTGTTCTTCGTGGGCGAGTACATCGGTATCGTCACCATTTCCGCATTGATGGTAACGCTGTTCTTTGGTGGCTGGCATGGCCCGTTCTTACCGCCGTTCATCTGGTTCGCGCTGAAAACCGCGTTCTTCATGATGATGTTCATTTTGATTCGCGCAGCGTTACCGCGTCCGCGTTATGACCAGGTAATGTCCTTCGGCTGGAAAGTGTGCCTGCCGCTGACGCTCGTCAACTTGTTGGTAACGGCGGCTGTCATTCTCTGGCAGCAGCCATAAGGGGCTATAGACCATGACCTTAAAAGAATTACTGGTAGGCTTTGGTACCCAGGTACGCAGTATCTGGATGATCGGCCTGCACGCGTTTGCCAAACGCGAAACCCGGATGTACCCGGAAGAGCCGGTATATCTGCCGCCGCGCTACCGTGGCCGTATCGTGCTGACGCGCGACCCGGACGGCTCCGAGCGCTGCGTTGCCTGTAACCTGTGTGCGGTAGCGTGTCCGGTAGGCTGTATCTCTCTGCAGAAAGCAGAGACGGTAGACGGCCGCTGGTACCCTGAGTTCTTCCGCATCAACTTCTCACGCTGCATCTTCTGTGGTCTGTGTGAAGAAGCGTGCCCAACCACGGCGATTCAGCTCACCCCAGACTTCGAACTGGGTGAGTACAAGCGTCAGGACCTGGTGTACGAGAAAGAGGATCTGCTGATTTCCGGTCCGGGCAAATACCCGGAATATAACTTCTACCGGATGGCGGGTATGGCAATCGACGGCAAAGATAAGGGCGAAGCAGAGAACGAAGCCAAGCCTATCGACGTCAAGAGCCTGTTACCGTAAGGAGAGGGCAATGGAATTCGCTTTTTATATCTGTGGCCTTATCGCCATCCTGGCTACGCTACGAGTGATTACGCACACCAATCCGGTGCATGCGCTGCTGTACTTAATCATTTCGCTGCTGGCTATTTCCGGGGTGTTCTTTGCGCTCGGCGCGCACTTTGCCGGTGCGCTGGAAATCATCGTTTACGCCGGTGCCATCATGGTGCTGTTCGTCTTCGTGGTGATGATGCTGAACCTGGGCGGCTCTGAAATTGAGCAGGAACGTCAGTGGTTAAAACCGCAGGTGTGGATTGGCCCGGCAATTTTGTCGGCCATCATGCTGGTGGTGATTGTTTATGCCATTCTCGGCGTGAACGACCAGGGCATCGACGGTACGCCAATCGGCGCGAAAGAAGTGGGTATCACGCTGTTTGGCCCATACGTTCTGGCGGTTGAACTGGCCTCTATGCTGCTGCTGGCGGGTCTGGTTGTTGCCTTCCACGTTGGCCGCGAAGAGCGTGCTGGTGAGGTGCTGAGCAACCGCACTGACGACCGCGCGAAAAGAAAAACGGAGGAACGCGCATGATCCCCTTAACACATGGACTGATCCTCGCTGCGATTTTATTCGTTCTGGGCTTAACCGGTCTGGTTATCCGCCGCAATCTGCTGTTTATGCTGATCGGTCTGGAAATCATGATTAACGCCTCCGCGCTGGCCTTCGTGGTCGCCGGAAGCTACTGGGGCCAGACCGATGGTCAGGTGATGTACATTCTCGCCATCAGCCTCGCGGCTGCCGAAGCGAGTATTGGCCTGGCGCTGTTGCTGCAGCTCCATCGTCGCCGCCAGAACCTGAACATCGATTCAGTAAGTGAGTTGCGTGGATGAACATGCTTGCCTTAACCATTATTTTTCCGCTGATTGGCTTCGTGCTGCTGGCGTTTTCTCGCGGCCGCTGGTCTGAGAATCTGTCTGCGACCGTCGGCATGGGATCTGTCGGTCTGGCTGCGCTGGTAACAGCGTATGCGGGTATCGATTTCTTCAACAACGGGCGTCAGGCCTTCAGCGTGCCGCTGTGGACCTGGATGTCGGTCGGTGATTTCAACATCGGTTTTAACCTGGTGCTGGATGGTCTCTCGCTGACCATGCTCTCCGTGGTGACCGGCGTGGGCTTCCTGATCCATATGTTCGCCTCCTGGTACATGCGCGGTGAAGAGGGCTACTCCCGCTTCTTCGCCTACACCAACCTGTTTATCGCCAGCATGGTGGTTCTGGTGCTGGCCGATAACCTGCTGCTGATGTATCTGGGCTGGGAAGGCGTGGGTCTCTGTTCGTACCTGCTGATCGGGTTCTACTACACCGATCCGAAGAATGGCGCAGCGGCCATGAAAGCGTTCGTCGTGACCCGTGTGGGTGACGTCTTCCTCGCGTTCGCGCTGTTCATTCTCTACAACGAACTGGGCACGCTGAACTTCCGCGAAATGGTGGAACTGGCGCCGGCACACTTCGCCGCAGGCAACAACATGCTGTGGTGGGCAACGCTGATGCTGCTGGGTGGTGCTGTGGGTAAATCTGCACAGCTGCCGTTGCAGACATGGCTGGCCGACGCGATGGCGGGTCCAACCCCTGTCTCCGCGCTGATCCACGCCGCGACCATGGTCACCGCCGGTGTGTACCTGATTGCGCGTACCCATGGCCTGTTCCTGATGACCCCGGAAATTCTGCATCTGGTGGGTATCGTTGGTGCGGTCACGCTGGTGCTGGCAGGCTTTGCCGCGCTGGTGCAGACCGACATCAAACGCGTTCTTGCTTATTCCACCATGAGCCAGATTGGCTACATGTTCCTGGCGCTGGGCGTTCAGGCGTGGGACGCGGCGATTTTCCACCTGATGACGCACGCGTTCTTTAAAGCGCTGCTGTTCCTCTCATCCGGTTCCGTGATCCTGGCCTGCCATCACGAGCAGAACATCTTCAAGATGGGCGGACTGCGTAAGTCCATCCCGCTGGTGTATGTCTGCTTCCTGGTGGGCGGCGCGGCGCTGGCGGCACTGCCGCTAATTACCGCGGGCTTCTTCAGTAAGGACGAAATCCTTGCCGGTGCCATGGCGAATGGTCATATCAATCTGATGGTTGCGGGTCTGGTCGGTGCGTTCATGACCTCCCTGTATACCTTCCGTATGATTTTCATCGTATTCCACGGTAAAGAACAAATTCACGCTCATGCAGGGCAGGGGATTACTCACCACCTGCCGCTGATTGTGCTGCTGGTCCTGTCCACCTTCGTTGGCGCGATGATTGTGCCGCCGCTGCAGGGTGTACTGCCAGACACCACCGAGCTTGAGCACGGCCGCGTTCTGACGCTTGAAATCACCTCTGGTGTGGTCGCTATCGCGGGTATCCTGATTGCTGCATGGCTGTGGCTGGGCAAACGCACGCTGGTGACTGCCGTTGCCAACAGTGCGCCAGGCCGCCTGCTGGGCACCTGGTGGTACAACGCGTGGGGCTTCGACTGGCTGTACGACATGATCTTCGTTAAGCCGTTCCTGGGCATTGCGTGGCTGTTGAAGCGCGACCCACTGAACAGCCTGATGAATATCCCGGCGATCCTCTCCCGCTTTGCAGGTAAAGGCCTGCTGTACAGCGAGAACGGTTACCTGCGCTGGTATGTGGCGTCCATGAGCATCGGTGCGGTTGTCGTGCTGGCGCTGCTGATGGTGTTGCGTTGATCGTAAAGTGAATTTTATTCGAATTCGTTGAAAATCAGGCCCCTTCTGTGGGGGCCTTAAAAAGGAATGTAAATCGCCATGTTACTACCCTGGCTAATATTAATTCCCTTCATCGGCGGCTTCCTGTGCTGGCAGACTGAACGCTTTGGCGTGAAGATGCCGCGCTGGATCGCGCTGATCACCATGGGATTGACGCTCGCGCTTGGTCTGCAACTTTGGTTGCAGGGTGGCTACTCCCTGACCCAGTCTGCAGGCATTCCGCAGTGGCAGTCTGAGTTTATCCTGCCTTGGATCCCGCGTTTCGGCATTACGATCCACCTGGCGATTGACGGTCTGTCGCTGCTGATGGTGGTGCTGACCGGTCTGCTCGGCGTTCTGGCGGTACTTTGCTCCTGGCGAGAAATCGAAAAATACCAGGGCTTCTTCCACCTGAACCTGATGTGGATCCTGGGCGGCGTAATCGGCGTGTTCCTTGCCATCGACATGTTCCTGTTCTTCTTCTTCTGGGAGATGATGCTGGTGCCGATGTACTTCCTGATCGCGCTGTGGGGCCATAAGGCGTCCGACGGTAAAACGCGTATCACGGCGGCCACCAAGTTCTTCATCTATACCCAGGCGAGTGGTCTGGTGATGCTGATTGCCATTCTGGCGCTGGTGTTTGTGCACCACAATGCGACCGGTGTCTGGACCTTCAACTACGAAGACCTGCTGAAGACCCCGATGTCTCACGGTGTGGAATACCTGCTGATGCTCGGCTTCTTCATCGCCTTCGCGGTGAAAATGCCGGTCGTACCGCTGCACGGCTGGCTGCCAGATGCGCACTCTCAGGCGCCAACCGCAGGTTCTGTTGACCTGGCGGGCATCTTGCTGAAAACAGCAGCCTACGGTCTGCTGCGTTTCGCGCTGCCACTGTTCCCGAACGCGTCCGCTGAGTTCGCACCGATTGCCATGTGGCTGGGTGTGATTGGTATCTTCTACGGTGCCTGGATGGCGTTCACGCAGTACGACATCAAACGTCTGATTGCGTACACCTCCGTTTCCCACATGGGCTTCGTGCTGATTGCTATCTACACCGGCAGCCAGCTGGCGTACCAGGGCGCGGTGATCCAGATGATTGCGCACGGTCTGTCCGCAGCCGGTCTCTTCATCCTCTGTGGTCAGCTGTACGAACGTCTGCATACCCGTGACATGCGTATGATGGGCGGTCTGTGGAGTAAAATTAAGTGGCTGCCGGCGCTGTCCATGTTCTTCGCGGTGGCGACCCTGGGTATGCCAGGTACCGGTAACTTCGTCGGCGAATTTATGATTCTGTTCGGCAGCTTCAAAGTGGTACCGATGATTACCGTCATCTCCACCTTTGGTCTGGTGTTCGCGTCCGTCTACTCGCTGGCGATGCTGCACCGTGCTTACTTCGGTAAAGCGAAGAGCGAAATTGCTGCACAAGAACTGCCGGGGATGTCGCTGCGTGAGCTGTTCATCATCCTGCTGCTGGTCGTACTGCTGGTGCTGCTGGGCTTCTTCCCGCAGCCGATTCTGGATACCTCGCACTCCGCGATGGGTAATATCCAGCAGTGGTTTGTTAATTCTGCTTCTACTACAAGGCCGTAATTCGCCATGACAATAACTCCACAACAACTGATCGCGCTGCTACCGCTGCTGATCGTCGGATTGACGGTGGTGGTTGTGATGCTCTCCATTGCGTGGCGACGCAATCACTTCCTGAATGCCACGCTGTCGGTCATCGGACTGAACGCCGCGTTAGTCTCTCTCTGGTTTGTTGGCCAGGGCGGGGCGATGGACGTCACCCCGCTGATGCGCGTTGACGGCTATGCCATGCTGTACACGGGGCTGGTTCTGCTGGCGAGCCTGGCGACCTGTACCTTTGCCTATCCGTGGCTCGAAGGCTACAACGACAACAAAGAAGAGTTTTACCTGCTGGTACTGATTGCCGCACTCGGCGGCATTCTGCTGGCGAATGCAAACCATCTGGCTGCGCTGTTCCTCGGCATTGAGCTTATCTCTCTGCCGCTGTTCGGCCTGATTGGTTACGCCTTCCGTCAGAAGCGCTCTCTGGAAGCGAGCATCAAGTACACCATCCTGTCTGCTGCTGCCTCGTCCTTCCTGTTGTTTGGTATTGCGCTGCTGTACGCGCAGACCGGTAACCTTTCGTTCATGGCGCTTGGCAAGAGCCTCGGCGACGGCATGCTGCACGAGCCGCTGCTGCTGGCGGGTCTGGGCATGATGATTGTTGGCCTCGGCTTTAAACTCTCTCTGGTTCCGTTCCACCTGTGGACCCCGGATGTTTACCAGGGCGCACCGGCGCCGGTTTCTACCTTCCTGGCGACGGCGAGCAAAATCGCTATCTTCGGTGTGGTCATGCGCCTGTTCCTGTACGCACCGGTAGGTGACAGCGAAGCAGTTCGCACGGTGCTGGGGATTATCGCGTTCGTCTCCATCATCTTTGGTAACCTGATGGCGCTGAGCCAGACCAACATTAAACGTCTGCTGGGTTACTCCTCCATCTCTCATCTGGGCTACCTGCTGGTGGCACTGATTGCGCTGCAGAGCGGTGAGATGTCGATGGAAACCGTAGGCGTTTACCTGGCCGGTTACCTGTTCAGCAGCCTCGGCGCGTTCGGCGTGGTGAGCCTGATGTCCAGCCCGTACCGTGGCCCGGATGCAGATTCACTGTTCTCCTACCGTGGCCTGTTCTGGCACCGTCCGATCCTGTCTGCGGTGATGACCGTGATGATGCTCTCTCTGGCGGGTATCCCAATGACGCTGGGCTTCATCGGTAAGTTCTACGTGCTGGCTGTCGGTGTGCAGGCGCACCTGTGGTGGCTGACTGCGGGCGTGGTTATCGGCTCGGCAATCGGTCTGTACTACTATCTGCGTGTGGCAGTGAGCCTGTACCTGAGCGCGCCTCAGCAACTCAACCGCGACGCACCAGGCAACTGGCAGTACAGCGCCGGTGGTATTGTGGTGCTGATCTCCGCGCTGCTGGTGCTGATCTTCGGTATCTATCCGCAGCCGCTGATTGATATCGTGCAGCGAGCAATGCCGCTGATGTAAAAGCAAAAAACCCGCCTCGGCGGGTTTTTTTATGGTTTTCGCCCTCTCCCTGTGGGCTGAGGGATCTCCAGTAATTTTTTACCAAAAGCGATGAATGTTGTTTCAGGAAAATGAATAACTTACAGCGATGCCCTGGTCCGGCTGTAAATCGCTGAGGCGTTTCCTGCAGGCCGGGGCGAGGCGCATGGATGCGCCGAGAGGGCGGCTTTACAGGGATGTTACATCCGCCCGTCCCCGATAAGCCGGAAGGAATAAGCCGAAGGCACCGCGCAGCGGCGATTTACCGCCGGGAGCCCGGGTCGCCAGGGCGGCGGCGATTGAGCCGCCCTGGCACGTTCACGGGTCATGTTGTTACAGAGTAGCAAGGAACATAAAGTGAACGGAATTACCCCTACAGCCGTATGTTCCCCCTCACCCCAACCCTCTCCCTCAAGGGAGAGGGGGTCCTCCGTGCAGGCATTATTTTATGGGGATCCCTCAGCCCGCACCAGACTTAAGCCAGCTGTTTCCTGCTAATCAACGGCCCGTCAATCTTCTTCATCGAACGGTCCAGCACCTCTTCAATCACCGACGACAGCTCGTTCAGCTCAAACTTCGCCACGTAGCCGTCGGCCTTCACTTTACGAATATGATCTTCGTTGGCGTTGCCCGAAAGCGAAGAGTGGATCACAACAGGAATATCTTTCAGCAGCGGGTCGGTTTTGATTTTGCGCGTCAGCGTGAAACCGTCCATCTCTGGCATTTCGAGGTCGGTCAGCACCAGGGCAATTTTATCGGTGATCGGCACCCCTTCAGCCTGCGCCTGCGCGGCCAGCACGCCAATTTTCTCCCATGCGTCTTTACCGGTGATATGCAGCTGCGCCGGGATCTCCATAGCCTGTAATCCCTTCTCCAGCATGGAGCGCGCGACTTTGGAATCTTCCGCCACAATCGCCACAGCGCCAGGCTTGATGTGGAACTTAGTGGTCTGCAGATTCGTGGCGTGCAGATCGTGGTTGGCCGGCGTGATGTCATACAGGATCTGCTCAACGTCCAGCACCATCGCCAGCTCGTTGGTATCGGTCTTTTCGTCCAGACAGGCGATACTGGTGATGTAACGTCCGCTGACGGCGGTTTCCGCCGCGTGAACCTGCTTCCAGTCGAGGCGCATGATGTTCTCAACCGATTCCACCGCAAACGCCTGCACGCTGCGGGCATATTCGGTGATCAGCAGGATGTTGAGCCCCGTCGTCGGCTTACAGCCTGCCACCGCGGCCAGGTCGATCACCGGGATCACCTGATCGCGGATATTCACCATCCCCATCAGCGGGGACTTCATCCCTGCGGGTTTGGTGAACTCCGGCATCGGCACAATTTCACGCAGCTTAAAGACGTTAATGCCAAACAGTTCGGATTTATTTTCATTCAGAGACGTGCCCAGACGGAACAGCAACAGCTCAAAACGATTCGACAGGGTGAGATTTGCCCTGTCATCAATATCTTTCTGGAAATTATCCATTCTACCCTCAAGTGAAATGCTGCCCTTTTAATCGTTATCGGCATCCTGAGAGAAAAATGAAGGACTAAACGCTGACCTTAGTGAAATCGTTGGCCAGCTCACATGCCGGGAATACGTCGCGGCACTCTGCCAGCAGTTTTTCACAGCCGCGGGCGTCATAGCGCGAGCTGACATGGGTGACAATCAATCTTCCGACGTTCGCTTCACGGGCAAGCGCCGCCGCCTGACGTGTTGAGCTGTGACCCCGGCTGTTGGCTTTCTCTTCCATCGCCGTTTCAAGCGTGGCTTCGTGCACCAGCACATCCACCTCTCGCGCCAGTTGCAGGGCCGCAGGGCAGGGCGCGGTATCGCCAAAAATCGCCAGTTTTTTCCCTGGCTGCGGTGGGGCGAGATAGTCCTGGCCATTAATCGTGCGGCCGTCCTCAAGCGTGACGGTTTCGCCCTGTTTCAGGCGCTGAAAAAGCGGTCCGGGCTTCACACCATCGGCAATCAGCGCAGCGGCGTCGAGCGCGCCGGGCTTATCATGCGCTTCGATGCGGTAGCCATAGCACTCAACCGGATGATTCAGCGGCCGGGCGGTGACGGTATAGTCCCCGTCATCCAAAACCAGCCCCTCGGTTATCTCAATCACTTCCAGCGGATAATCCGTCCACGACCCGCTCAGGCGCAGCGTGGTTTCAACAAACTCACCAGTACCCGCCGGCCCGTAAATCGTCAGCGGGTTGGCATTACCCGCCATCGAACGGCTGCACAGCAGGCCCGGCAGGCCAAACAGGTGATCGCCATGCAGATGCGTGATAAAGATCTTATCCAGCTTACCGGGATGATAAGCGGTGTGTAACAGTTGATGCTGCGTTCCTTCGCCACAGTCAAACAGCCACAGTCCGCCACGGGTTGGGTGCTGCAGATCCAGCAGGATCGCGGTCACGTTTCGTGTGCGTGTTGGCACGCCAGCGGACGTACCCAGAAAAATCAGTTCCATAACGCAATCAGCCCTTTGCCGAATGGGGGAGGGTTTAGTATAACGTGATGAACCCAGGAAGGAGACCGACATGATCCAGTGGCAAGATTTACACCATAGTGAACTCACCGTTCAGACACTGTACGCCCTGCTCAAACTGCGCTGCGAAGTGTTTGTTGTGGAACAAACCTGCCCGTATCAGGACATCGATGGTGATGATCTGGTGGGCGAGAACCGTCATATTCTCGGCTGGAGGGATAACGAGCTGGTGGCGTATGCGAGGATTCTGAAAAGCGAGGACGATTTTGAGCCTGTCGTTATCGGTCGCGTCATTATTAGCGGCAAGGCGCGCGGTGAAAAACTGGGCTATCAACTGATGGAAAAAACGCTGGAGGCATGCCAAAAACAGTGGCCAGACAAGGCGTTATACCTTGGTGCACAGGCGCACCTTCAGTCTTTCTACGGCCACTTTGGCTTTATGCCGGTCACGGACGTGTACGACGAAGACGGCATTCCTCATATCGGTATGGCGCGGGAAGTGAAACAGGCGTAATGGCAGGTCGTTGGCTATAGTTAGCGGACTGGTGTACTAACATGGAGAAAAATATGTCATTTCAATCCTGGGATACCCGTGTCGATGACGACCTGACGTTACTGAGCGAAACGCTGGAAGAGGTGTTACGTTCGTCCGGCGACCCTGCCGATCAGAAATATATCGAACTCAAGGCGCGTGCCGAACAGGCGCTACATGACGTCAAAACCCGCGTCAGCCATGCCTCCGACAATTACTACTACCGCGCAAAAAAAGCGGTGTATCGCGCCGATGATTACGTCCATGAAAAACCGTGGCAAGGCATTGGTGTCGGTGCGGCGGTCGGTCTGGTGCTGGGGCTGCTTCTGGCCCGTCGTTAACCCCTGAATCGGACGCTTAACCCCTCCCTATACGTGGGTACTGATATTTCTAATGGTACCCCGTATACTAAGCGTTTTTACAGGGAGAGGTTCGCGTGCATTCGATTTCCAACGCGCTGGAACGTCTGCGTACTCAGCTTGCGCAAGCGTTACCCGCTACACCCGGCTTACGTCACGTCGACGTCTCTTTCCCGTTAAACGACGCTTTCGACCCTCTCGCCTGGCTTGGTGCTCAGTGCCTGTTTCCCCAGTTTTACTGGCAGCAGCGTAACGGTGATGAAGAGCTGGCTGCGCTGGGCGCCGTGATCCATTTTTCCTCTCTGGCTCAGGCTTCGCAGTTTTTACAGCAACAGCCTGTAGCGAACGACACGCGGATCTGCGGCCTGAATGCCTTCACCCCGGAGCAGGGCAGTCTCTTTTTACCCCGCCTGCTGTGGCGACGTTCTGCCGGGACCGCCACGTTGCGTCTGCAGCTGTGGAGTGACCGTTCCCTTCAGGAGGATGCCGACGCGGCGCTGGCGTTCTTACAGCAGCTTCGCGATGCCCGCCCAATCCGCCCGCTCTCCGCCCAGGTAGTGCAGGAGACCCATCAGCCGCAAAAACCGGAATGGCTGCGCCTTATCCGTCAGGCGACAGAGACCATTGCGCGCGGCGAAGTCGAAAAGGTGGTGCTCGCCCGGGCAACCGATCTGCAGTTCAGTCAGCCGGCGAATGCCGTGGCGCTGTTGGCGGCCAGCCGTGCCCTGAATCTGAACTGCTATCATTTCTGCATGGTTTTCGATGCCAGCAACGCGTTTCTTGGCTCCACACCTGAACGGCTGTGGCGGCGGCGCGGCAACCTGCTGCGTACCGAAGCGCTGGCCGGTACCGTCGCCAGCCATCCCGATGACAAGCAGGCCCGCCTTCTGGGCGACTGGCTGATGAACGATGATAAAAACCAGCGTGAAAACATGCTGGTGGTAGAGGATATCTGCCAGCGGCTGCAGCACCATACCCGGACGCTGGAGGTCCTTCCAGCACAGGTTATGCGGTTGCGCAAAGTGCAGCATCTTCGCCGCTGCATCTGGACCGAGCTCAAGCATGCGGATGATGAGCAATGTCTGCATGTGCTGCAGCCGACGGCTGCGGTTGCCGGGTTACCGCGCCAGCCAGCACGCGAATTTATACACCGCGTTGAACCTTTCGACCGGGAATGGTATGCCGGATCCGCCGGATATCTGTCGCCAGAACAAAGCGAGTTCTGCGTGGCCCTGCGCTCGGCACGCGTCCATGACGCCACCGTCCGTCTTTACGCCGGGGCGGGGATCGTCAGCGGTTCCGATCCGGAACAGGAATGGCAGGAGATCGAAAATAAAGCCGCAGGCTTGCGCTCTCTGCTCCTGAAGGATTAGTACTGATTCGCGCAATCCCGATTCATATCAAAATTCTATTTTTTTCTATTATTTATACTGTGTCGCATTCTTGATACCGGACAATCTCATGTCAGTAAGTTCTTTTAACCGACGCTGGGCGACGGTGATCCTTGAAGCCCTGACTCGCCATGGCGTCAGGCATGTGTGTATTGCGCCGGGCTCACGCTCCACACCGCTGACGCTGGCGGCAGCAGAGAACCGGGTATTTATTCACCACACCCATTTTGACGAGCGCGGCCTGGGCCACCTGGCTCTGGGGCTGGCAAAGGTCAGCAAGGAACCGGTGGCGGTGATCGTCACCTCCGGTACTGCCGTGGCAAACCTCTATCCGGCCCTTATTGAAGCCGGGCTGACCGGTGAGAAACTGGTTCTGCTGACGGCCGATCGCCCGCCCGAGCTTATTGACTGCGGAGCGAACCAGGCTATTCGTCAGCCGGGCCTCTTTGCCTCGCATCCTTCGCAGACGGTTTCGTTACCCCGACCCACGCAGGACATTCCCGCAAGCTGGCTGGTCTCGACCGTCGATCATGCCATGGAGACGTTGCGCAGCGGGGCGTTACATATTAACTGTCCGTTTGCCGAGCCGTTGTACGGCGAAATGGACGACACCGGTCTTGCCTGGCAGCAGCAGCTTGGGGACTGGTGGGAGAGCGAAAAGCCGTGGCTGCGCGAGCAGACACACCTTGAGAGCGCAAAGCAACGTGACTGGTTCTTCTGGCGACAAAAACGCGGCGTGGTTATTGCCGGGCGCATGAGCGCCGCCGAAGGCAGGCAGGTGGCCGAATGGGCACACACCCTTGGCTGGCCGCTGATTGGCGACGTGCTGTCCCAGACCGGACAGCCGCTGCCGTGTGCCGATCTCTGGCTCGGGAATGCGAAAGCGGTGACTGAACTGGCGCAGGCGCAGATTGTGGTTCAGCTGGGCGCAAGCCTGACCGGCAAACGGTTACTGCAGTGGCAGGCAACCTGTAGCCCGGAAGAGTACTGGCTGGTGGATCCACTGGAAGGGCGGCTCGATCCGGCGCACCATCGCGGTCGTCGTCTGGTGAGCGACATTGACGCCTGGCTGGCGCTCCACCCGGCGGAAAAGCGCGCCCCGTGGGCCGTTGAGATCCCGGCGCTGTCGCGTCAGGCGTGGGAGTTGACCCGTGCACAATGCGAAGAATTTGGTGAAGCGGAGCTGGCGCACCGTATTCACCGGTATCTGCCGGAGCAGGGGCAACTGTTTGTCGGCAACAGCCTGGTGGTGCGTCTGATTGATGCGTTCTCAAAACTGCCTGCGGGCTATCCGGTCTACAGTAACCGGGGAGCCAGCGGCATTGACGGGCTGATCTCCACGGCGGCGGGTGTGCAGCGAGCCAGCGCGAAATCCACGCTGGCGATCGTGGGCGATCTTTCAGCGCTGTACGATCTCAATGCGCTGGCGCTGCTGCGGCAGGTGTCGGCGCCGTTTGTGCTGATTGTGGTCAACAATAACGGCGGGCAGATCTTCTCCCTGCTGCCGACACCGCAGAGCGAACGCGAGCGCTTCTATCTGATGCCGCAGAACGTGCAGTTTGAACATGCCGCAGCGATGTTTAACCTGAAATACCACCGCCCGGAAAACTGGGAAGCGCTGGATGCAGTCCTGAGCAGCGCCTGGCGACAGCCCGGTGCAACGCTGATTGAACTGGTCGTCAACGAGGCTGACGGTGCGCAGAAGCTGCAAAGTCTGCTGGCGCAGGTGAGCCACCTGTGATCCACGCAGGCGCGCAACAGGCCGGTAAGCCAGGTTACCCCTGGCTGGTCTTTTTGCATGGATTTTCTGGCGATTGCCGCGAGTGGCAGACGGTCGGCGAGGCGCTCAGCGATTATCCCCGGCTTTATCTCGACCTGCCGGGGCATGGGCGGTCCGCCAGTATGGCCGTCACGGGGTTCAAAGAAATGAGTGACGTGCTTACCCGAACCCTTGTTAGTTACAACATACTTAACTACTGGCTGGTGGGGTACTCCCTTGGCGGCCGTATTGCGATGTTTCATGCCTGCCAGGATCCTGCGGGGCTTTGCGGCATCGTCGTGGAAGGCGGACATCCGGGCCTGAAGGGGGTCGCAGCACGAGAGGCAAGAGCAGCATCCGACCATCTGTGGGCGCAGCGTTTTCGCACGCAGCCTCTCTCAAACGTCTTTGCCGACTGGTATCAACAGCCTGTCTTTGCCTCCCTGACGGACAGCCAGCGCAGGGCGCTCATCGCCCTGCGCTGTCGCAACGCGGGCACAAACCTGGCGATGATGCTTGAGGCAACCTCGCTCGCCGTGCAACCAGACCTGCGTGCCGCCCTCAGCGCGCGACATTTCCCTTTTGATTATCTCTATGGCGAACGTGACGAGAAGTTCGCGGCCCTGGCCGCTGAACTGAACGCTGTTCGCCATGTCATTCCAAACGCCGGACACAACGCCCACCGGGAAAATCCCGGGGCGGTTAGCGCGAGTCTGGCTCAGATACTGCGTCGTCGAATAAAGGACACTCTATGATCTATCCTGATGAAAACATGCTCTATGCACCGGTTGAATGGCAAGACTGCTCCGAAGGTTACACCGACATTCGTTACCACAAATCGGCTGACGGTATCGCCAAAATCACCATTAATCGTCCGCAGGTGCGTAACGCCTTCCGTCCCCTGACCGTAAAAGAGATGATTCAGGCCCTGGCGGATGCGCGCTATGACGACAACATCGGCGTTATCGTCCTGACCGGGGAAGGTGAAAAAGCGTTCTGCTCCGGCGGCGATCAGAAAGTACGCGGTGACTACGGCGGATACCAGGACGATGCGGGTACCCATCACCTGAACGTGCTTGATTTCCAGCGTCAAATCCGTACCTGCCCAAAACCCGTGGTGGCCATGGTGGCAGGCTACTCCATCGGCGGCGGCCACGTGCTGCACATGATGTGCGATCTGACCATTGCCGCAGAGAACGCCATCTTCGGTCAGACGGGCCCGAAAGTCGGCTCCTTTGACGGCGGCTGGGGAGCTTCTTACATGGCGCGCATTGTCGGTCAGAAAAAAGCCCGCGAAATCTGGTTCCTGTGCCGTCAGTACAACGCCCAGGAAGCGCTGGATATGGGCCTGGTTAACACCGTGGTGCCGATTGCCGATCTTGAAAAAGAGACCGTTCGCTGGTGTCGCGAAATGCTGCAGAACAGCCCAATGGCGCTGCGCTGCCTGAAAGCGGCCCTGAACGCTGACTGTGACGGTCAGGCGGGGCTGCAGGAGCTGGCGGGTAACGCCACTATGCTGTTCTACATGACCGAAGAGGGTCAGGAAGGACGCAACGCGTTTAACGAAAAACGCCAGCCAGACTTCAGTAAATACAAACGGAACCCGTAATGCGTCGCGCGCAGGTATACCGCTGGCAGATACCGATGGACGCGGGCGTGGTGCTGCGTGAACGGCGGTTAAAAACCCGTGATGGCTTCTTCGTGCAACTGCAGCAGGGCGAAGGGCAGGGCTGGGGCGAGATTTCGCCTCTGCCGGGCTTTAGCCTGGAGTCGCTGGAGGAGGCGCAGGCTGCGCTGATGGCATGGGTAGAGGAATGGCGTACAGGCCTGAATCCGCCGCTGCCCGATCTCCCTTCCGCCGCGTTTGGCATCAGCTGCGCGCTCGCGGAGCTCGACGGCAGCCTCCCTGATGAGGCCGATTACCGTGCCGCGCCGCTCTGCACGGGCGATCCGGATGAGCTGTTTGCCTTGCTCAGCGCAATGCCCGGCGAGAAAGTGGCGAAAATCAAAGTCGGTCTTTACGAAGCGGTACGCGACGGCATGGTCGCTAACCTCTTGCTGGAGGCGATCCCCGATCTGCGCCTGCGTCTGGATGCCAACCGCGCCTGGACGCCGCTTAAGGCGCAACAGTTCGCGAAGTACGTCAACCCGGCGTACCGCAGCCGCATCGCTTTTCTGGAAGAGCCGTGCAAAACCCGTGAGGATTCACGCGCTTTTGCCCGAGAAACCGGCATTGCTATCGCCTGGGATGAAAGCCTGCGCGAGGCGGACTTTGCCTTTAGCGCCGAGCCAGGCGTCAGCGCCGTGGTCATAAAACCGACGCTAACGGGCAGTCTTGCGAAGGTGCGCGAACAGGTGGCGGCAGCGCATGAGGCAGGGCTGACGGCGGTGATCAGCTCCTCCATCGAATCCAGCCTTGGGCTGACGCAGCTGGCGCGCATTGCCGCCTGGTTAACGCCCGACACCATCCCGGGGCTGGATACGTTAAACCTGATGCAAACCCAGCTCATTCGCCCGTGGCCGGGGAGCGCGCTGCCGTGCGCGGGCGTTGAGGCGCTGGAGCCGTTGCAATGAGTTTTAGCGACTGGCCGTGGCGGCACTGGCGCGAGCAGCGTGCTGATACACCGGCTCTGCGTCTCAACGACGAGGTGCTGAGCTGGCAACAGCTCTGCACCCGCATCGACAATCTGGCTGCAGGGTTTCATCAGCAGGGCGTGGAGACGGGTGACGGCGTGCTGTTGCTCGCCCATAATCACCCGCAGACCCTGCTGGCATGGCTGGCGCTGCTCCAGTGCGGCGCGCGAATTCTTCCGGTTAATCCCCAGCTCCCGCATCCCCTGCTGGAGGTATTACTTCCTCAGATGACGCTGCGTTTTGCGCTGGTGCTGGACGGCCACTATGACGGGCTCGCCGCGCTTAGCATGCATGCTCCGTCCGGCGAATACCGCGTGGCATGGCAGCCTGAGCGGCTGGCCTCAATGACGCTCACCTCCGGCTCCACCGGGCTGCCGAAAGCGGCTGTTCATACCTGCGGGGCGCATCTTGCCAGCGCTGAGGGCGTCCTCGCGCTGATGCCCTACGGCGACGATGACGACTGGCTGCTTTCGCTGCCGCTGTTTCATGTCTCCGGGCAGGGGATCTTATGGCGCTGGCTGCAGGCTTGCGCGCGCTTAACCGTACGCGAGAAGCAGCCGCTGGAGCAGGCCTTGCAGGGGTGTACGCATGCCTCGCTGGTGCCAACTCAGCTCTGGCGTCTGCTCAATACCCACCAGCGGATCGCGCTGAAAGCGGTACTGCTGGGCGGGGCCGCCATCCCCGTTGAGTTGACGCAACAGGCGCGCGCGCAGGGTATTTCTACGTTTTGTGGCTATGGCCTGACGGAGTTTGCCTCTACCGTCTGCGCGAAAGAGGCTGACGGTGAGCCGGACGTGGGCAGCGCATTGCCGGGCAGGGAGGTTCAGGTCGTTAACGGTGAAGTGTGGATCAAGGCGCAAAGCATGGCCTCAGGCTACTGGCGCGACGGCGCGTTGCTGCCGCTCACGAATTCAGAGGGCTGGTTTGCCACCCGCGATCGCGGCGAACTGCATGACGGTCGCCTGACGATCCTCGGTCGGATGGATAACCTCTTTTTCAGCGGAGGCGAGGGCATTCAGCCGGAGAGTCTTGAGCGGATAATCGCGACCCATCCGCACATCAGCCAGGTTTTCATTGTTCCGTTGAATGACGCCGAATTTGGTCAGCGTCCGGTAGCGGTGGTGGAGTGTGAACCGGGAACGGATATCACCCGCTTGCCGGAATGGGTACAGGGCAAACTGGCGCGATTTGAGCAGCCCGTGCACTGGCTGGTACTGCCTGCGGAGTTAAAAAATGGCGGGATTAAGATCTCCCGCCAGGCGTTAAAACAGTGGGTGAATGCCCAGCTGTCTGGTTAATTAGCCGACATCGGGCTGCGGCTTACGCTGACGACGCAGCAGGCGCAGCACCGGCGGCACGACCACCACCACAATAGCCAGCACCAGCAGGATCTTCGCCACATTGCTGTCCCACAGAATGGCGACATCGCCATTGCTGATGGACAGGGCGCGGCGCAGGTTCTGCTCCAGCATCTCACCCAGCACAAAGCCCAGAATCAACGGCGACATCGGGAAGTGCATTTTACGCAAGATGTAGCCGAACACCCCCAGCACCACCATCAGAATCAGGTCGAAGGTGGTGCTGTGTACCGCATACACCCCCACCGCCGAGACGGCTGCGATTGCGGGTACCAGGAACCACAGCGGAATGGTCAGCATACGGGTGAACAGGCCAATCAGCGGAATGTTCATGACCAGCAACATCACGTTGGCAATCAGCAGTGCCGCAATCAGCCCCCAGACGATATCCGGCTGTTCGGTGAACATCGCCGGTCCTGGCGTGATGTTATAGAGCGTCAGCGCCCCCATCATCACCGCCGTGGTACCGGAGCCGGGCACGCCGAGCGTCAGCATGGGAATAAACGAGCCACAGGCCGAGGCATTGTTAGCCGCCTCGGGTGCGGCGACGCCGCGAATATCACCTTTACCAAAGCTGTCGCTGTTGCCGCTGAGTTTTTTCTCCGTCATGTAGGTGATGGCGCTGGCGATGGTCGCCCCGGCGCCCGGCAGAATGCCGACAAAGAAGCCAATGACCGCTGAACGCAGCGTGGTACCGATACACTGCACCCCCTCTTTGGCGTTAAAGAGCATCCGGCCGGTTTTACGCACCAGCGTCTGCCCGCTGCTGGTATGTTCCAGCATCAGTAAGATCTCAGAGACAGAGAACAGACCAATCACGACCACGATAAACTGCACGCCGTCGGACAGGTGAACGCTGTCGAAGGTAAAGCGATAGACCCCGGTGTTGGCATCCACGCCGACGGTGGCTAACCCTAAGCCAATCAGCGCAGACAAAAACGATTTCAGTGGGTTTTGTGCCATCATGCTGCCGAGACAGGCAATGGCGAAGACCATCAGGGCAAAATATTCTGCTGGGCCAAACGCCAGCGACCACTGGGCCAGCGCAGGCGCAAACAGAATGATGCCGCCAATGGCAATCAGCGAGCCAAAGAACGAACTGACGGCGGAAATAGACAGCGCCACGCCGCCGCGCCCCTGCCGCGCCATCGGGTAACCATCCAGCGCGGTCATAATGGCCGCCGCATCCCCGGGCACGTTGAGCAGTATTGACGAGATTCGGCCGCCATATTCACAGCCGATGTAGACCGTCGCCAGCAGGATCAGCGCTGATTCCGCAGGCAGATGCAGGGCAAACGCCAGCGGGAGCAAAATAGCGACCCCGTTGATGGGCCCAAGCCCAGGCAACAGACCGACGATCGTCCCGACGAAGCAGCCGATCAGGGCGATCACCAGGTTTTCCGGGGTCATCGCCACAGCGAACCCCTGTGAGAGGTAAATCCAGGTATCCATAGCGTGCTCCGTTAATTAAGCCAGGCGCCAAGCGGCAGCGTCACATCCAGCAGGCGGTCAAAGGCGTACCACAGGAAAATGCCCATCACCACGCCCGAGATCCCCGCCGCAGGCAGGCTGGCGTTAAACAGCGTGCCGATCACCATCGTCAGGATGGCGGTCGCCACCGGGAAGCCGAGCCATTCAAAGCCCCAGGCATACATCAGCAGCACAATGACCATCACCAGCAGCCGCTGCAAAATGCGCTTAGGCGGCCACTCTACGGTATCCGGGTGGCGTAACAGCATGGCCACCGAGCAAAGCAGCATCAGGCCGACAATGCCCATTGGAAAGGGGCGGGGCCCCACGGGTTCATAGCTGTATTCGCTGTGGATCTGCCAGGCGACGAACATCCCGCCAATGCAGAGCAACAACCAGATCCCGGCAAAAATGCGATCGCTCATAGCGCCTCCGGTTATTTGGCCAGGCCAAACGCTTTTGCTTTCTCGCGGTAGTCATTCACCTGTTTTTTGACATACTCGTCCAGCTGCTTGCCGTTCAGGTTGAACTCAAACAGTCCGCGCAGATCGCGCTGCTTTTTAAATTCGTCTGTCTGCTGCAATTTGTTAAAGGTGTCGACCCACCACTGGTATTCGGCATCGGTCACTTTTGGCCCGACAAAGAAGCCGCGGATAATCGGCCAGACGAGGTCATAACCCTGTTCTTTTGCAGTCGGCACGTTTGCCAGCTGTCCCGGCAGACGGTTTTCGGAGAAGACCGCCAGCACGCGGATTTTATCGCCGTTCAGGTAGGGCACCATTTCACTGAGGTCACCGGAAACTGCCTGCACGTGGTTGCCCATCAGCGCCGTCACCGGTTCACCGCCGCCCTCAAACGCCACGTAACGCATTTTGTGCGGATCCACTTTCGCCTGCTGCGCCAGCAGGGCGGCTTTCATCCAGTCCTGGCTGCCGATGGAGGCGCCTGCACCAATCACCACGCTGTTGGGGTCTTTTTCCATGGCGGTGAGCAAATCTTTCAGGGATTTCCACGGGGAATCTGCACGCACGGCAATCATGCCGTAGTCGGTACCGACGGTGGCCAGCCAGCGCACGTCATCCACGCCGTAGCGGCCAAACTTACCCTGGGAGAGGTTAAGCAGCGAGCCGCCGGAGAAGGCCACCACCGTGCCGGCTTCCGCCGGACGTTGCGCGACAATTGCGTTATAGGCCACCGCGCCCACGCCGCCTGGCATGTAGGTCACGCGCATCGGTTTTTCAATGGCCTTCGTCTCCAGCAGGCTGACCTGAATCAGCTTGCAGGTGAGATCGAAACCGCCGCCCGGTTTGGCCGGAGCGATACATTCGGTGCGGGACGGGGCGTCCTGCGCCTGGACAACAGAGGCACTCAACATTAATACGCTTGCAGCAATCGTTGAAAGTAATTGTTTTTTCATCGTTTATCCTCACGCCGGCGATCCGGGGGTACGGGTACGGGTTTTTTTCTGATTATGTGAACCACCTTGTAGCGGTTCCGTTGCGTGATTGTTAAAACAATAACCTTTCATTTCCCTTTCAACGCGACACCAACTTTACAGGATGTGATATGCGTCTCTTACTGGCGGAAGATAATCGTGAGCTGGCTCACTGGCTGGAGAAAGCGCTGGTGCAGGAGGGCTTTGCTGTAGACTGCGTTTCTGACGGGCGCGCGGCCGATCATCTGCTGCAGGGGGAAAACTACGCGGTAGCGATACTGGACATCGGTATGCCCGGTTTTGACGGCCTGGAGGTGGTGCACCGTTTACGTAAACGCGGCCAGACCTTGCCGGTGCTGTTTCTCACCGCACGCAGCAACGTGGCGGATCGGGTGAAAGGCCTGAACGCCGGGGCGGATGATTATCTGCCAAAACCGTTTGAGCTGGAGGAGCTGGACGCCAGGCTTCGCGCCCTGCTGCGCAGAAGCGAGGGGAGAACCCAGGAACGCCAGCGCCTTGGGGAGCTGGAGTATGACGACGACGGTTTTTTCCTGCTGCGCGACGAGCCGCTCTCGCTCACCCCGCGCGAACTGTCGCTGCTGAAGGTGCTGATGCATCGTCGCACCCGCCCCGTTTCCCGGCAGCAGTTGTTCGATCAGGTGTTTAGCCTGAACGACGACGTCAGCCCGGAGAGTCTCGATCTTTACATTCATCGCCTGCGCAAAAAGCTGAGCGGCAGCGGCGTGCGGATCACCACCCTGCGCGGACTGGGCTATGTGCTGGAGTGCGGCGATGAAATGGGTTAAGCCTCAGTCGCTTTATCTGCAGCTGCTGCTTTTTCTCGGCCTGCCGCTGCTGTTGTTATGGGGATTATCGGCTTTTAACAGTTACGTCAGCGCCCTGCAGGCGGCGACCCAGGCGTACGACCGCACGCTGTTATCTTCGGCGCGTACCGTCTCTGAGCGGCTGGAGGTGCACAACGGCAAGCTGCTGGTTGATGTTCCCTGGGTGGTGCTCGACAGCTTTGAGCTGAACATGAACGATCGTCTCTATTACAAGGTGGTTGACCCGGAGGGGCGGGTGATCTCCGGCTATGACGATCTGCCGAACATGCCCCCCTCCACGTCGCGCACCACGCACTATCCCGCGCTGGCCTGGTTTTATCATACTGAGTATCGCGGCCAGGCGATCCGCGTGGCGAAGCTACTCCAGCCGATTAACGAAGACA
Source organism: Enterobacter sp. Lyrl_3 (assembly GCF_051948675.1). Lineage (NCBI taxonomy): Bacteria > Pseudomonadati > Pseudomonadota > Gammaproteobacteria > Enterobacterales > Enterobacteriaceae > Enterobacter > Enterobacter sp. Lyrl_3. The sequence goes on along the minus strand of NZ_JAYJLI010000001.1, from coordinate 792,323 downwards.
ATGTTTCCGGTATGGCGGAGATCTACGTCGCCGAAACCTTGCAGTCGCGGCGCTATCTCGCCACTCAGCTTCTGTTTTCATCGCTCGTTTCGCAGGGGCTACTGGTGCTGCTGACGCTGGTCTTAACCGCCTGGCTGCTGCGCCGCGTGCTGCGCCCGATGCGTCAGCTCTCTTCGCTGATGGTGCGCCGTGAGCCAGGGCTGCTGGCCCCGCTGCCGGAGCTGCTGCCCTGGTCGGAAACGCGGCTGCTGATCGTGGCCTTTAACCGTTATATCGACAGGTTACGCGGCGTACTTTCCCGCCAGGAGCGCTTCAACGCCGATGCGTCTCACCAGCTCAAAACGCCGCTGGCGGTGCTCAAAACCCAGGTTTCCGTTGCCCTGACGCGAAACGATCCGGCCCTGTGGCAGGAGAGTTTACGCGCCATGAACGTGACGCTGGATAACACCATCGTCCTCACCGAACGGCTGCTGCAACTCTCCACGGTGAGGCGCAAAGAGCAGGGGGATCGCCAGTTTGCGCCGGTGGACCTGGTTCAGGTGGTGCAGAACTGCTGTTTCTCCAGACTGACGCAGGCGCGCAGCAAGGCGATCGATTTGGGTTATGACGGCATTCAGCAACCCGTCTTGATAGACGGTGATGAGGTGCTGCTGGGGGAGCTGTGCGCCAACCTGCTTGAGAACGCGATCAAGTACACCCCGGCAGGAGGCATCGTCACCGTGTTCCTGCACACCGACGCGGGCGGCGTTGAGCTCAGCGTGGAGGATAGCGGGCCCGGCATCGAAGACAGCCAAATTCATCAGGCAGTACTGCCTTTCCATCGGCTGGACAACGTCGGGGACGCCAGCGGATCGGGTATCGGGCTGGCGCTGGCGAGCGATATCGCCCGGCTTCACCGAAGCCACCTGCAGCTTTCCCGCAGTGAGGCACTGGGAGGGCTGAGCGTAAAAATGCGCTTTCTGTTGCTGACGTAAAAAAACCGCGCGTTTCAAATCGTTACAATCTACTTGCCCGCCGCACGCAGAGTGCTTGATCGCCAGGCGTCTCAGGTTAAAATCTCGCGGTTTTTTTGGGACTTTTCTATAAATTGCGCGGGAACACGATAATGAAAAAAGTGGCATTGATGGGCTTAGGCCTGATATTCGTTTCGGCGGCAGCTAACGCCATCAGCTTTAACGGCTCAGCGGGTCAGGATTACACCCATCTGGGCTTTGGCCTGGGTACCGAGACCGCCGGTCTGGCGATGACCGGCGGCTGGACGCATAACGACGACGATGGCGATGCGGCAAGCCTCGGCCTGGGTCTGAATATTCCTCTTGGCCCGTTCCTGGCCACCGTCGGCGGTAAAGGCATCTACACCAACCCGAACGACGGCGACGAAGGGTATGCGGCAGCGGTGGGCGGCGGTCTGCAGTGGAAAATTGGCGACAGCTTCGGCCTGTTTGGTGAGTACTACTACTCTCCGGACTCCCTCTCCAGCGGTATCGACAGCTATGAAGAAGCCAACGCGGGTGCGCGCTGGACCATCATGCGCCCAATTACCATTGAAGCGGGTTATCGTTATCTGAATCTGGCGGGCAAAGACGGCAACCGCGACAACGCGCTGGCTGACGGCCCGTACGTGGGCGTCAGCGCAGGCTTCTAACCCCTCCGGCGCGGCGTCCGTCGCGCCAGTTTCTCTCCTCTCCATGCCGGTGATTGCGCTATAGTGTTTTCACCATATAAGCGGGAGAACACAATGATTAATGTGGAGATGTTATCCACCGGCGACGAAGTGCTGCATGGACAGATTATTGATACCAATGCTGCCTGGCTTGCCGATCTTTTCTTTGAGCAAGGATTACCGTTAACGCGCCGCAATACCGTAGGCGACAGTCTTGAGTCGCTGGTGACCGTTCTGCGCGAGCGTAGCGAACACTGCGACGTGCTGATTGTGAACGGTGGGCTGGGCCCCACCAGCGACGATCTCAGCGCGCTGGCTGCCGCGACCGCCAAAGGCGAAGGGCTGGTATTGCACGAGGAGTGGCTGGCCCACATGGAGCGTTTCTTCTCCGAACGTGGCCGCGTGATGGCACCCAGCAACCGCAAACAGGCTGAAATCCCGGCCAGCGCCGAACTGGTCGATAACCCGGTGGGTACCGCCTGCGGTTTCGCCGTTCAACTGAACCGCTGCCTGATGTTCTTCACGCCGGGTGTCCCGTCTGAATTTAAAGTGATGGTCGAACAGCAGATCCTGCCGCGCCTTCGTCAACGTTTTACCCTGCCTGAACCGCCAGTCTGCCTGCGCCTGACCACCTTTGGCCGTTCGGAAAGCGATCTGGCGCAGAGCCTCGATCACCTGCCGCTGCCGCCTGGGGTATCCATGGGCTATCGCTCTTCCATGCCGATCATTGAACTCAAGCTCACCGGGCCTGCCACGCAGAAAGCGGCGATGCTGGCGCTCTGGCCGGAAGTGCAGCGCGTGGCGGGCGAAAGTCTGATTTTCGAGGGCACGGAAGGGCTACCGGCGCAGATTGCGAAGCATCTGCAGTCGCGCCAGCTGAGCGTCACCCTCAGCGAGCAGTTCACCGGCGGCCTGCTGGCGCTGCAACTGTCGCGCGTTAATGCTCCTCTGCTGGCCAGCGAGGTGGTGCCGTTCCAGCAGGAGACGCTGGCGCAGACGGCGCGCTGGGCGTCAGAACGCCGGGTCAACCATTTTGCCGGGCTGGCGCTGTTTGTCGGGGGTATGGATGAGGAATATCTCAACTTTGCGCTGGCTACGCCGGAAGGGACGCATGCCTTAAGAGTCAAAATGAGTATCACCCGCCACAGCCTGGCGGTGCGTCAGGACGTCTGCGCCATGATGGCGCTGAACATGCTGCGTCGCTGGCTGGCAGGTAAAGAGGTGGCCAGCGAGCACGGCTGGATCAACGTGGTGGAATCGCTGTTCGTTGAGTGACCGGTTTGCCGGGGCGGCGGCCCCGGCGATACCTAACCCAGGGCCTTCGCCAGCAACGTGATCGGATGCTCGCAGCGCTTGCTGGTGGACATCTCTATCTGCCACTTGCAGGTTTCGCAGTCGGTCACCACGATATCCGCGCCGCTCTCCTCAATCTGGCGGAACAGCGGCGCGCCAATTGCCTGTGATGTTTCGTAATTTTCACGCTTAAAGCCGTACGTCCCCGCAATGCCGCAGCAGCGCGAATCCAGCACCGTCAGCTCCAGCCCCGGAATTAGCCGCAACAGTTCCAGCGTGTAAAGCGCCCAGCCCATTTTTTCCATATGGCATGGCGTGTGATAGACCACTTTCAGGGGTAAATTTTTCAGCGGTAGCGTCTGCCCGCTGTCCAGCTTGCGCCACAGGAAACGGGTTGCCAGCTCGATATGTTCGCGCAGGCCGGTATTGTCCACGTCCAACAGGTGCGGATACTCATCGCGCAGCGTGAAGGTACAGGTCGAGGAGGTGGCCAGCACCGGAATGCCTTTATCGACGATGGCCTCGCGCAGCGACGAGACGTTGCTTCTGGCCTGTTTGCGCGCTTTATCGGTAAACCCGTTGGCGATCAGCGGCACGCCGCAGCATTTCTCCTTGTTCAGTAACTGCACGCCTGTACCCATGGCGTTCAGCACTTTCAGCAGATCTTTACCCAGCTGCGGATGGTTGTAGTTCACGTAGCAGCCATGGAAGAACGCGACCTGGTCGGCATACCGCGCCTGGTCTGCCGCTACGGATTTGTACCAGCGGCGGAAAGTGCCGTGGGAATATTTGGGCAGACTGCGGTGATGGTCGATCTTAAGCGTGGCATCCAGCAGCTGGCGCACCGGTTTCAGCGAGGTCGCGGCGTTCACCAGCGGGGCAAATGGCGTAGAGACGCTGCCCATCAGATCGGTATGGCTAAGAATGGCATCGCGCAGCGACGGTTTTTGCGTGCTATAGCGTGCCCGGGCGCGCTGAATAATGTCGCCGATTTTCACATCCGACGGGCAGGCGACTTCACAACGTTTGCAGTTGATGCAGTATTTCAGCGCGTCATCGTACAGCGCGCCGTCCTTCAGACGAAGGCGCTCGCCGTCCGGCCCGGCCTGTTTCGGCCCGGGATAGCGCGGGTTAACGCCGCTGACCGGGCAGACGGTGGTGCAGACCGTGCATTTGATGCAGCTTTCAAAGCGGGTATCGTTCATTGTTCAGCCTCCGTGCGCTGGCAAATCTGCTCTGCCACATAGAGCGCCGTTATGGCGCAGACGCCGCCGCCGCAGCCCTGGGCGATAGGATCGTATCCGCCCAAAAGCGAGCCGATGGCGTAGAGATTCGGTACTGACTTTCCTGAAAGTTGCGGATGCAGCTGGTTATTCACGATTACGCCGAACTGCTGCCACGGCTGCGGGGCAAAGAAATCGCTCTGATACCAGTCCGCGCGAGAGGCGCTCTGGCGGACGTCCAGCCCCATAATCGCCTCGCGAATGCCGTCCCGGCTGCTCAGCAGACCGTTGCTGAAGAAACTGCCGCTTGCCAGCACCGCGTAACGCGTACGAAGCGGAATATCGTCGTGGTTGCGGGTCCAGATTTCGCTCACCGAGCCGTCAGTCAGGGTGATTTTTTTCACTTCATCACCCGCCATCCACACGCCTCCCTGGGCCACAAACTGGCGCTGAAGCTGGGTATGCAGGCGAATGCCGGGCACCGACGGAGGAAGCGTTGGCAGCAGGCCGAGCGAGCAGGGCAGGCGATCGGACAGCCAGCGCCACAGCCGGTTGTCCTGTAAGCCAAAGCAGGCGGGCATAAACAGCGCATCGCATCCCTCTGCAAGCGGTTTGAGCGCCTCATACAGCAGCGGCCATTTCTCTTCGTTATCGAGCAAACGGGCAATATTCACCGCACGGAACTCGCTGGGGTTGTCGCGCAGGACATCCAGCTCAGGAAGGTCAATCTCTGCCGTTTCAGCGTTGACCCCCTGGCGACTGAGCGAGGCCGCCGCCAGATGGGGCTGAAAATCCAGAAAACCGCTAATGCCCACCACCCGTACGCGCGTGGCCTTGAACGGGGCAACGGGCACCTCCTCCGGACTGAGCCAGGCGGAACGCAGGGTGCCAAGCGGCGTGACGCGCGCGTGATTTTGCCTGGCACTCCCCTGCATACGTGCGCCGCAATCAGCCAGCAGCGCTTCGGTCTCCAGGGCAAAGCGGTCAATGTGCTGCGCGCCAGTCAGGTGATAAGGATGCTCTGCCGGCAGTTTTTCGCGGTACGTTTCGTCCACCAGATCCAGCGAGCCCGACGAGAAGTGCAGGGCGCTCTGGCCCCGGGTGATAATGGCGCAGCGCAGTCCCTGCTTCGTGAGTTTGATGCCACAGAGCAGACCCGCCAGCCCGCCGCCGACGATCACCGTATCAAATTTCATCGCGTTGCTCCTTCTCAAGACCGCAAAGCCCCTGGTACACCCAGCGGGTAAATTCGCTTTCACGCAGGGCATCGCCCCAGGCGACAGGCTGAATGCCTTTCCAGCGCTCGTTCAGAAAATCGCTGAGCTGATCGAGCGACTGGGTGGCGGTGGTGGTATGAAAACGCTGCAGCAGCCCGGCGGCACGGCAGGCACACAGCTCCCCCTGACAGGTACCCATCCCGACACGGGTGCGGCGGCGGAGATCGAGCAGGCTATTCACCGTCAGATTCTCCACCGCGTATTGCACTTCCCCGGCGGTAACGGCCTCGCACTCGCATACCAGACTGCGGCTCAGCCGTCCTTCACCCAGCCAGACCGGTGTTCTGTCGCCATGGCGATAGACAGCCGAACCACGCAGGGGAGCAGGCAGGGAGATAATTTTTTGCAGCGTTTTCTCGGTGGACTGGCGCGAGCCGGGCAGGGGCTGTTCTGCGGTCACGCACGGTTCGCTATTGCCCAGTTTGCGGCAGACAGCATCCGTCGCCCATTCGGCCATCAGGCGGTAGGTCATCAATTTACCGCCGGTGATGGTGATGAAGCCGTCCAGCCCGTCGCGCGCGGCATGGTCAAGCAGCACAATGCCGCGGCTGACATTGCGTCCGCTCGGGTCGTTATCGCTGGCGACAAGCGGACGCACACCCGCGTAGGCGCGCAGGATGCGGGTCTGGGCCATCACCGGCGCCAGTTTTTCTCCTTCGCGCAGCAGGATGTCGACCTCTTCTGCGGTGACCCGATTGTAGTCAATCTCGCTGTAGTCAACATGGGTGGAGGTGGTTCCGATTAACGAAATGGTATCGCCGGGGACAAGGATGTCTGCGTCAGACGGTTTACGGCAGCGGTTGATGACATGGTTATTAATGCGGTGGTCGAGGATCAGCAGCGAGCCTTTGGCCGGGAACATGCGCACAGATAAATCGGCGTATTCTGCGATGCGTTGCCCCCAGATCCCCGCCGCGTTGACCACCACGGCGGCATACAGCTCGCTGTGTTCGTTGTACTGCGTATCCAGGACCCGCACGCCCACGATGCGATGCCCCTCACGGATAAGCCCGGTGACCTGATGGCCGGTCAGGATCCGGGCGCTGTGCTCGCGGGCGTCCAGCATGTTGGCCGCCGTCAGACGAAACGGATCCACGGTGCCGTCCGGGACTTTTACTGCACCCGTCAGTGCCGGATTAACCGAAGGTTCGATGCGGCGTGCAAGGGCCGGGTCAATGGCTTGCGCCTGAATTCCCGCGGCCTGGCAGGCGGTAATGAAAGTTGACTGAAAGGCGAGATCGTCTTCGGGAAGCGTAATAAACAGGCCGTCGGTCGGTTCAATACAGTGGCGGGCGATACGTCGCAGGATCTGATTTTCGGCGATACATTCGCGTGCCGATTCGCCGTCGGTAACGGCGTAGCGGGCGCCGCTGTGCAGCAGGCCATGATTGCGTCCGGTAGCGCCGGTCGCAATATCATGGCGCTCCAGGAGCGTGACGCTCAGCCCTCTGAGCGCACAGTCGCGTGCGATGCCAGCGCCGGTCGCGCCCCCGCCAATGATAATCACATCGCTGTAGCGTGGATCGTGAATTGTCATTGTCATCCCTCTGTGTTCGTTTTTTATCATTTAGCCACATGAAAACTGTGGTTTGTTTGATTTCGAACACAAACGAGCGAAATTCGAAAGTGAAACGTGATTCCATGCGCTTTTTTGCGCATGTTGTCATATTTCTGTAACAATTTGTGCGTTGATTCACAGTAACAATCACCGTGATTTCTTAACATCCCCGCCTTGCTGGAGTTTGGGGCAGTTAAACCCCTGTAAATTCAATATATGGCCACGGAGGCTGTCATGCTCAGTATCTTTAAACCTGCGCCGCACCGGGCGCGTCTGCCTGAGGCAGAAATAGATCCGCTTTACCGCCGCCTGCGCTGGCAAATCTTCCTGGGGATCTTCTTCGGGTATGCGGCGTATTACCTTGTGCGTAAAAACTTTGCCCTCGCCATGCCTTATCTGGTTGAGCAGGGCTTTTCGCGTGGCGATCTCGGGTTCGCGCTGTCGGGGATCTCCATCGCCTACGGCTTTTCGAAATTCATCATGGGATCGGTGTCGGATCGCTCGAATCCGCGCGTGTTCCTGCCAGCCGGTCTGATCCTGGCGGCGGCGGTGATGCTGTTTATGGGCTTTGTGCCATGGGCAACGTCCAGCATCGCTATTATGTTTGTGCTGCTGTTCCTGTGCGGCTGGTTCCAGGGGATGGGATGGCCGCCATGCGGGCGTACCATGGTGCACTGGTGGTCGCAAAAGGAGCGTGGTGGCATCGTGTCGGTGTGGAACTGCGCGCATAACGTGGGTGGCGGCATTCCGCCTCTGCTGTTCCTGCTGGGGATGGCCTGGTTCAACGATTGGCACGCTGCGCTCTATATGCCTGCCTTTGGCGCCATTCTGGTGGCGATTATCGCCTTTGCGCTGATGCGCGATACACCGCAGTCCTGCGGCCTGCCGCCGATTGAGGAGTACAAAAACGACTATCCGGATGATTACAGCGAGAAGCACGAAGAAGAGCTGACGGCAAAGCAGATCTTCATGAAGTACGTGTTGCCGAACAAACTGCTGTGGTACATCGCGGTTGCGAACGTGTTTGTTTACCTGCTGCGTTACGGCATCCTCGACTGGTCACCGACCTACCTGAAAGAGGTGAAGCATTTCGCGCTGGATAAATCCTCCTGGGCCTACTTCCTGTACGAATACGCGGGGATCCCGGGGACGCTGATTTGCGGCTGGATGTCGGACAAAGTATTTAAGGGCAACCGTGGCGCAACGGGCGTCTTCTTTATGACGCTCGTGACCATTGCCACCGTCGTCTACTGGCTCAACCCGCCGGGTAACCCGGGCGTGGATATGACCTGTATGATCGTCATCGGCTTCCTGATTTATGGTCCTGTTATGTTGATCGGTCTGCATGCGCTGGAACTGGCACCGAAAAAAGCAGCCGGTACGGCGGCAGGCTTTACCGGTCTGTTTGGCTACCTGGGCGGTTCGGTCGCGGCGAGCGCCATCGTGGGCTATACCGTTGACTTCTTCGGCTGGGACGGCGGCTTTATGGTGATGATCGGCGGCAGCGTGCTGGCGGTACTGCTGCTGATTGTTGTGATGATTGGTGAAAAACGTCACCACGCGGACGTGCTGGCGCGTCGTCAATAAGGAGCATTGCCATGAAATTAACTCAATTAGCGACCGGTCTGCTGCTGGCGGGCCTGATGACCGGCTCCGCGCTGGCGGCGGATAAAATCGTTATTGCCCATCGCGGCGCAAGCGGCTATCTGCCGGAGCATACGCTGCCGGCGAAAGCGATGGCCTACGCGCAGGGGGCCGATTATCTTGAGCAGGATCTGGTGATGACAAAGGACGACCAGCTGGTCGTCCTGCATGACCACTATCTTGATCGCGTGACCGATGTGGCGGAGCGTTTCCCGGACCGTGCCCGTAAAGATGGTCGTTTTTACGCCATCGATTTTACTCTGGATGAAATCCGCTCTCTGAAGTTTACCGAAGGCTTCGAGATTGAAAACGGCAAGAAGGTGCAGGTTTATCCGGGACGTTTCCCAATGGGCAAATCTGACTTCCGTATCCATACCTTCCAGGAAGAGATTGAGTTTGTTCAGGGGCTGAACCACTCGACAGGCAAAAATATCGGTATCTATCCGGAAATTAAAGCCCCGTGGTTCCATCACCAGGAAGGGAAGGATATTGCCGCGAAGACGCTGGAGGTGCTGAAGCAATACGGCTACACCAGCAAGAAGGACAAAGTTTATCTCCAGTGTTTTGACGCCGCAGAACTGAAGCGCATCAAAACCGAGCTGGAGCCTAAGATGGGGATGGATCTCAATCTGGTCCAGCTGATTGCCTATACCGACTGGAACGAAACCCAGGAGAAGCAGGCAGACGGCAAGTGGGTAAACTATAACTACGACTGGATGTTCAAACCGGGCGCCATGAAGCAGATCGCGCAGTACGCCGACGGGATCGGGCCGGATTACCACATGCTGGTGGCGGAAGGTTCAATCCCGGGCCACGTGAAGCTGACGGCTATGGTAAAAGAGGCACACGCCAGCAAGATGCAGGTGCATCCGTATACGGTGCGTGCTGACCAGTTACCGCCGTACGCCACGGACGTGAATCAGCTTTACGAGGTGTTGTATAAGCAGGCGGACGTAGACGGGTTGTTTACGGATTTCCCGGATAAAGCAGTCGAATTCATTCACCGGAAGTAGGTTTTGTAGGTCGGGTAAGGCGAAGCCGCCACCCGACAATCAGGCTCTGCGGCCTGATGCCCTCACCCTAACCCTCTCCCACCGGGAGAGGGAACCAGGGCAATCACATCTCGATTTCAATATCACCTTTTGCCCGGCAGCAGCAGGGCAAAATTTCCCCTTCATTGATAAAGGCCAGCGGTTCGGTCAGCCAGTCCACCTGGCCGGTGACCAGGCGGCAGCGGCAGGAGCCGCAATAGCCTTCACGACACTGATACTCTACCGTCACCTGATTCGCCTCAAGGGCTGCCAGCAGGGAAGGGTGCTCTTCCTGGCACAGCACTTCTGTGCCCGAAAGACTCAGCGTTACGCGCGTCATCAGAGCTGGAAATTGCTCAGGTCGTCAGTGTTGACTTCAGAATCAATCTGACCGACCAGGTAAGAACTCACTTCCACTTCCTGTGGCGCCACCTGCACGTTATCGGACACCAGCCAAGTGTTGATCCACGGGATCGGGTTGGAACGCGTCTGGAATGGCAGATCGAGACCGACCGCCTGCATACGGATGTTGGTGATGTACTCAACGTACTGGCACAGAATGTCTTTGTTCAGGCCAATCATGGAGCCGTCGCGGAACAGGTAGTCTGCCCACTCTTTCTCCTGCTGTGCGGCCAGCACGAACAGGTCGTAGCACTCCTGCTTGCACTCTTCAGCGATTTCCGCCATCTCCGGGTCGTCTGCACCGCTGCGCAACAGGTTCAGCATGTGCTGGGTGCCGGTCAGGTGCAGGGCTTCGTCACGGGCGATTAGACGGATGATTTTGGCGTTACCTTCCATCAGCTTGCGCTCGGCAAACGCAAAGGAGCAGGCAAAGCTCACGTAGAAGCGGATGGCTTCCAGGGCGTTAACGCTCATCAGGCACAGGTACAGCTGCTTTTTCAGCGCGCGCAGGTTCACGGTGACGGTTTTGCCGTTCACGTTGTGGGTCCCTTCGCCCAGCAGGTGCCAGTAGCTGGTCATCTCGATCAGCTCGTCGTAGTAGTGGGCAATCCCTTCCGCGCGTTTCTGAATCTGCTCGTTGGTGACGATATCGTCAAACACCACCGCCGGATCGTTAACGATGTTGCGGATAATGTGGGTGTAAGAGCGGGAGTGGATCGTCTCCGAGAACGCCCAGGTTTCCACCCAGGTTTCCAGTTCCGGAATGGAGATCAGCGGCAGCAGGGCAACGTTCGGGCTGCGGCCCTGAATGGAGTCCAGCAGCGTCTGGTACTTCAGGTTGCTGATGAAAATGTGTTTTTCATGCTCCGGCAAGGCCTGGAAATCGATACGATCGCGGGAAACGTCCACTTCTTCCGGACGCCAGAAGAAGGAGAGTTGCTTTTCAATCAGCTTTTCGAAGATGTCATATTTTTGCTGATCGTAGCGTGCCACATTGACCGGCTGGCCGAAGAACATCGGCTCTTTGAGCTGGTCGTTTTTCGTCTGTGAAAAGGTGGTATATGCCATGAGTGTGTCCTGTGGTGTTATTTCCCCCTCATCCCGGCCCTCTCCCACAGGGAGAGGGGGAAAGAGTTCCCTCTCCCTGTGGGAGAGGGTTAGGATGAGGGGATTTATTAGATCTTACATGCGCCGCTTTCGCAGCCATCATCCTGAATTGACGGTGCCAGATCGTCCTGCGCGTCTTCTGCACCATCACGGGTGTTGTGATAATACAGGGTTTTCACGCCAAATTTGTACGCGGTGAGCAGGTCTTTCAGCAGTTGCTGCATTGGCACTTTACCAGACGGGAAACGCGTCGGGTCGTAGTTGGTATTGGCAGAGATCGACTGATCGATGAATTTCTGCATGATACCCACCAGCTGCAGATAGCCGTCATTGTTTGGCATTTCCCACAGCAGCTCGTAGTTGTCTTTCAGCAGTTCGTAATCCGGCACCACCTGGCGCAGGATGCCGTCTTTCGACGCTTTAATGCTGACGTGACCGCGCGGCGGCTCGATACCGTTGGTGGCGTTAGAGATCTGCGAAGAGGTCTCAGATGGCATCAGGGCAGAGAGCGTGGAGTTGCGCAGGCCGTGAGTCTTAATGGACTCGCGCAGTGCTTCCCAGTCCAGATGCAGCGGCGCGTTTGCAATCGCATCCAGGTCTTTCTTGTAGGTGTCGATTGGCAGAATGCCTTTCGCATAGGTGGTTTCGTTAAACCACGGGCATGCGCCTTGCTCTTTCGCCAGCTCGTTAGACGCTTTCAACAGGTAATACTGGATCGCTTCGAACGTTTCGTGGGTCAGGTTGTTCGCGCTGCCGTCGGAGTAACGCTTACCGTGTTTCGCCAGCCAGTAGGCGAAGTTGATGACGCCGATACCCAGCGTACGACGGCCCATTGCGCCGCGTTTCGCCGCAGGGATTGGGTAATCCTGGTAGTCCAGCAGGGCGTCGAGCGCACGGACGGCCAGCACTGCCAGCTCTTCCAGCTCGTCCAGGCTCTTAATCGCGCCCAGGTTGAACGCAGACAGCGTACACAGCGCAATTTCGCCGTTTTCGTCGTTCACGTCTTCCAGCGGTTTGGTCGGCAGGGCGATCTCCAGGCACAGGTTAGACTGGCGCACTGGCGCAACAACCGGATCAAACGGGCTGTGGGTGTTGCAGTGGTCAACGTTCTGGATGTAGATACGGCCGGTAGAGGCACGTTCCTGCATCATCAGGGAGAACAGATCGACCGCCTTCACGCGCTGTTTACGGATGCTGTCGTCTTTTTCGTATTTGGTGTACAGACGTTCAAACTCGTCCTGATCGGCGAAGAACGCGTCATACAGACCCGGGACATCGGACGGGCTGAACAGGGTAATGTCTTCGCCTTTCAGCAGACGGGTGTACATCAGTTTGTTGATCTGTACGCCGTAGTCCATGTGACGCACGCGGTTACCTTCAACCCCACGGTTGTTTTTCAGTACCAGCAGGCTTTCGACTTCCAGGTGCCACATTGGGTAGAACAGGGTTGCCGCACCACCGCGCACGCCGCCCTGAGAGCAGGATTTTACTGCCGTCTGGAAGTGCTTGTAGAACGGGATACAACCGGTATGGAAGGCTTCACCGCCGCGAATTGGGCTGCCCAGGGCACGAATGCGACCGGCGTTGATACCGATACCGGCACGCTGGGAGACGTATTTGACAATCGCGCTGGAGGTCGCGTTGATGGAATCCAGGCTGTCACCGCACTCGATCAGTACGCAGGAGCTGAACTGACGGGTTGGGGTACGCACGCCAGACATAATCGGCGTCGGCAGAGAAATCTTGAACGTAGAGACCGCATCATAGAAACGCTTAACGTATTCCAGACGGGTGTCACGCGGGTAGTTTGAGAACAGGCAGGCGGCCACCAGAATATAGAGGAACTGGGCGCTCTCGTAGATTTCGCCCGTGACACGGTTCTGGACCAGGTATTTGCCTTCGAGCTGTTTCACCGCTGCGTAGGAGAAGTTCATATCACGCCAGTGGTCGATAAACCCGTTCATCTGCTCGAACTCTTCTTCCGTATAGTCTTCCAGCAGATGCGTGTCGTATTTACCCAGCTCAACCATTTTCACCACGTGGTCGTAAAGCGCAGGCGGCTCGAACTGGCCGTAGGCTTTTTTACGCAGGTGGAAAATCGCCAGACGTGCAGCGAGGTACTGATAATCCGGCGCTTCGCGGGAGATCAGATCCGCCGCCGCTTTGATGATGGTTTCGTGGATATCAGACGTTTTGATGCCGTCGTAGAACTGAATATGGGAACGCAGTTCAACCTGGGAGATAGATACGTTGTTCAGGCCTTCTGCTGCCCAGTCGAGAACTCGATGGATTTTGTCCAGATTGATACGCTCGGTAGTACCGTCGCGCTTTGTCACCAGCAGACTCTGATTCATGTGGGTTTTACCTGTCCGTGAAATAAAAAAATATCCCCCGTTTATCCACAGATCCGCCTTGTGACTAACTCTGTGGATAAATACTACATATAGGGGGTTTGCGATAAGAGAAACGCTATATGGTGAGTATTCTAGTAAGGATTCTTTTCAGTACAAGGGTTGATTTTGACGTTAAATTGAGGTTGTGAAAGGGTAAAAAAGGCTAAGTCCTCATGCTGTAAGGCCTGGAAGAGATGTCAATAATTAAGAAAAAAAATTCAAAATTTGATCGAGTGCTGATTTCTTCAACGGGAGGTCAGAATTGCGCAACATGATGTCGCGCAATCTTTATAAGAATAATGGATGACGTTAGTCGTTTTTGGCGGTGGTGTGCAACATATAGTTAACATCCACGCCCGGGGCGAGTTTGAATTTATCGGTCAGCGGATTGTAGTGCAGACCGGTGATGTGCTGCTCCTTGAGCCACGTCTGGTCAACCCAGCCCAGTAACTCGGCAGGCTTGATGAATTTCTTCACGTCGTGTGTGCCTTTGGGCACCATGCGCAGTACATACTCTGCGCCGACGACGGCCATCAGCCAGGCTTTGCCGTTACGGTTGATGGTCGAGAAGAAGACCTGGCCGCCCGGTTTCACCAGTTTTGCGCAGGCGTTGACGACGGACTGCGGGTCGGGAACGTGCTCCAGCATCTCCATGCAGGTGACCACGTCGTACTGGTGCGCATGTTTTGCCGCGTGTTCCTCAACGGTTTCCTGCACGTACTCCACCTGAATCCCGGACTCCAGGGCATGCAGACGGGCAACCTGCAACGGTTCAAAACCCATATCCAGGCCGGTGACAGTGGCCCCTTCGCGCGCCATGCTCTCTGCCAGGATGCCGCCGCCGCAGCCGACGTCGAGCACTTTTTTACCGAACAGACCGCCGGAACGCTCCGCGATATAGCCCAGACGCAGCGGGTTGATGCGATGCAGAGGTTTGAACTCACCTTCGAGATCCCACCAGCGGGACGCCACCGCTTCAAATTTGGCAATCTCTTCGTGGTCTACGTTGTGAGCCACCGGGGATTTTTCGGCATTCATGGGCGCTTTTACTCCTTATTTAGCAAGACGAATGAGTATATCAGGCAATCCCTGTGAATAAAGCGTATAGGTTTACCTGTATCACCGTGGCTGTGTTATAATTTGCGACCTTTGAATCCGGGATACAGTAGAGGGATAGCGGTTAGATGAGCGACCTTGCGAGAGAAATTACACCGGTTAACATCGAGGAAGAGCTGAAGAGCTCCTATCTGGACTATGCGATGTCGGTCATTGTTGGCCGTGCGCTGCCGGACGTCCGCGATGGCCTGAAGCCGGTACACCGTCGCGTACTATACGCCATGAACGTATTGGGCAATGACTGGAATAAAGCCTACAAAAAATCTGCCCGTGTCGTTGGTGACGTAATCGGTAAATACCATCCCCATGGTGATTCCGCGGTGTACGACACCATCGTTCGTATGGCGCAGCCTTTCTCGCTGCGTTACATGCTGGTAGATGGTCAGGGTAACTTTGGTTCTATCGACGGCGACTCCGCCGCGGCAATGCGTTATACGGAAATCCGTCTGGCGAAAATTGCCCATGAGCTGATGGCCGACCTGGAAAAAGAGACGGTTGATTTCGTTGATAACTACGACGGCACGGAAAAAATTCCTGACGTCATGCCAACGAAGATCCCTAACCTGCTGGTGAACGGTTCGTCCGGTATCGCCGTAGGGATGGCGACCAACATTCCGCCGCACAACATCACCGAAGTGATCAACGGCTGCCTGGCCTATATCGACGATGAAGACATCAGCATTGAAGGGCTGATGGAACACATCCCGGGCCCGGACTTCCCGACGGCGGCCATCATCAACGGTCGTCGTGGTATTGAAGAAGCGTACCGCACCGGTCGCGGCAAGATTTACATCCGTGCCCGCGCCGAAGTGGAAGCAGATGCCAAAACCGGCCGTGAAACCATCATTGTTCACGAGATCCCGTATCAGGTGAACAAAGCGCGACTGATTGAAAAAATCGCCGAGCTGGTAAAAGAAAAACGTGTTGAAGGCATCAGCGCGCTGCGTGACGAGTCTGATAAAGACGGTATGCGCATCGTGATTGAAATCAAACGCGACGCGGTGGGCGAGGTTGTGCTGAACAACCTGTACTCTCAGACCCAGCTGCAAGTCTCCTTCGGTATCAACATGGTTGCACTGCACCATGGTCAGCCGAAGATCATGAACCTGAAAGAGATCCTGAGCGCGTTTGTCCGTCACCGCCGCGAAGTGGTGACCCGTCGTACTATTTTCGAACTGCGTAAAGCGCGTGACCGTGCCCACATCCTTGAGGCACTGGCCGTGGCGCTGGCCAACATCGACCCGATCATTGAACTGATCCGTCGCGCGCCAACCCCGGCGGAAGCGAAAACCGCGCTGATTTCCCGTCCGTGGGATCTGGGCAACGTTGCGGCAATGCTGGAGCGTGCCGGTGATGACGCCGCGCGTCCTGAGTGGCTGGAACCTGAATTCGGCGTGCGTGATGGTCAGTACTACCTGACTGAACAGCAAGCCCAGGCGATTCTGGATCTGCGTCTGCAGAAACTGACCGGCCTTGAGCATGAAAAACTGCTCGACGAATATAAAGAGCTGCTGGAGCAGATCGCTGAACTGCTGCACATCCTGGGCAGCGCAGAGCGCCTGATGGAAGTGATCCGCGAAGAGCTGGAGCTGATCCGCGATCAGTTCGGCGATGAGCGTCGCACCGAAATCACCGCCAACTCCGCAGATATCAACATCGAAGACCTGATCAACCAGGAAGACGTTGTTGTGACCCTGTCTCACCAGGGCTACGTGAAGTATCAGCCGTTAACTGACTACGAAGCACAGCGTCGTGGTGGTAAAGGCAAATCTGCGGCACGTATTAAAGAAGAAGACTTTATCGACCGTCTGCTGGTGGCGAACACCCATGACACCATCCTCTGCTTCTCCAGCCGGGGTCGTCTGTACTGGATGAAGGTCTACCAGCTGCCGGAAGCGAGCCGTGGTGCACGTGGTCGTCCGATCGTTAACCTGCTGCCGCTGGAAGCGAACGAACGTATCACCGCCATTCTGCCGGTACGCGAGTACGAAGAGGGCGTGAACGTCTTTATGGCGACTGCCAGCGGTACCGTGAAGAAAACCGCGCTGACCGAGTTCAGCCGTCCACGTTCTGCCGGTATCATCGCGGTGAACCTGAACGAAGGCGATGAGCTGATTGGCGTCGATCTGACTTCAGGCAAAGATGAAGTCATGCTCTTCTCCGCAGCCGGTAAAGTGGTGCGCTTCAAAGAAGACGCCGTCCGTGCAATGGGTCGTACCGCAACGGGCGTTCGCGGTATCAAACTGGCGGGCGAAGACAGCGTCGTTTCTCTGATTATTCCGCGCGGGGAAGGGGCTATCCTGACCGTGACGCAGAATGGTTACGGTAAACGTACCGCGGAAGGGGAATACCCAACCAAGTCGCGTGGCACGCAGGGCGTTATCTCTATCAAGGTGACCGAGCGCAACGGTTCCGTTGTGGGCGCGGTGCAGGTAGACGATGCCGACCAGATCATGATGATCACCGATGCCGGTACGCTGGTGCGTACCCGCGTGTCGGAGATTAGCGTGGTGGGTCGTAATACCCAGGGCGTTATCCTCATCCGTACGGCGGAAGATGAAAACGTGGTGGGTCTGCAACGTGTTGCTGAGCCAGTGGACGACGAAGAGCTCGACTCCATCGACGGTAGCGTCGCGGAAGGTGATGATGATATCGCACCGGAAGTGGACACCGACGATGATGCAGCGGATGATGCTGACGAGTAATGTCTCCTGACGCATAAAGGGCCGGATTCCGGCCCTTTTCTTTTGTAGATGCAGACAAGTCAACGTTGCGACAAGCCGCGTTTACCGCTACCTTAACCACATTCTTTTTGACCCCGACGGCGGAGCCTCGCCCCTTTGAAATACCTCGTCTCCTTTCGAACCACGCTGAAAGTCTCTCGCTATCTGTTTCGGGCGCTGGCGCTCTTGCTTTGGTTACTGGTGGCCTTGTCCTCGGTGTTTTACATCGTCAACGCGCTGCACCAGAAAGAAGCGGAGATCCGTCAGGAATTTAACCTAAGTTCCGATCAGGCCCAGCGCTATATTCAGCGCACCTCCGACGTGATGAAGGAGCTGAAGTACATTGCCGAAAATCGCCTGACGGCGGAAAACGGTATTCTTGCCATCCGCGGCCGTAATGACAAAACCGAAGTACCGGATTTCGAGCCGCTGTTCCCGGATTCCGACTGCTCCGCCATGAGCAACACCTGGCGCGGTTCCCTGGAATCGCTCTCCTGGTTTATGCGCTACTGGCGCGACAACTTCTCCGCCGCCTATGACCTGAACCGCGTATTCCTGATTGGCAGTGAAAACCTCTGCATGGCCGACTTTGGCCTTCGCGATGTGCCCGTCGAACGTGATGATGCGCTGAAAAGCCTGCATGAACGCATTTTGAAATACCGCAATGCGCCGCAGGACGAGCGCGGGAATAACATCTTCTGGATAAGCCAGGGGCCGCGCATGGGCGTGGGCTATTTCTATGCGCTGACGCCGGTTTATCTGGGCAATCGCCTGCAGGCGCTGCTGGGCATTGAACAGACCATCCGCATGGAAAACTTCTTCACGCCGGGCAGTCTGCCGATGGGAGTGACCATTCTGGATGAGAACGGCCATCCCCTGATTTCACTCACCGGGCCGGATAATCGCCTGAACGTCGATCCGCACTGGATGCAGGAGCGTTCGTGGTTTGGCTATACCTCAGGATTCCGTGAGCTGGTGCTGAAGAAAAGCTTACCGCCATCGTCGCTGAGTATCGTCTATTCCCTGCCTGTGGATATGGTGCTTGAGCGGATCCGTATTCTTATCATGAATGCCATCCTGCTGAACGTGCTGGCCGGTGGCGCGCTGTTTACCCTGGCGCGGATGTATGAGCGGAAGATTTTTATCCCCGCTGAAAGCGATGCCCAGCGTCTGGAGGAACACGAGCAGTTTAACCGTAAGATTGTTGCCTCCGCACCGGTGGGGATCTGTATCCTGCGCACCCAGGACGGCACCAATATCCTCAGTAATGAACTGGCGCATAACTACCTGAACATGCTGACGCACGAGGACCGGCAAAGGCTGACGCAAATTATCTGTGGTCAGCAGGTGAATTTTGTCGACGTGCTGACGAGCACCCACACTAACTTACAGATAAGCTTCGTGCATTCGCGCTATCGCAATGAAAACGTGGCGATTTGCGTGCTGGTGGATGTCTCCGCACGTGTGAAGATGGAAGAGTCTTTGCAGGAGATGGCCCAGGCGGCAGAGCAGGCCAGCCAGTCGAAATCCATGTTCCTTGCCACCGTCAGTCACGAACTGCGTACGCCGCTGTACGGGATTATCGGCAACCTCGATCTGCTGCAAACCAAAGAGCTGCCGAAAGGCGTTGATCGCCTGGTGACGGCGATGAACAACTCCTCAAGCCTGCTGCTGAAAATCATCAGCGACATTCTCGATTTCTCGAAAATTGAGTCCGAGCAGCTGAAAATTGAACCGCGAGAGTTCTCTCCGCGCGAGGTGATGAACCACATCAGCGCCAACTATCTGCCGCTGGTGGTACGTAAACAGCTGGGTCTCTATTGCTTTATTGAGCCAGACGTACCGCTGACGCTGCATGGCGATCCTATGCGTCTGCAGCAGGTCATTTCGAACCTGCTCAGTAACGCCATCAAGTTCACCGACATCGGCTGTATCGTGTTGCATGTGTGCCGGGCAGGGGACTACCTGAGCATTCGCGTGCGGGATACCGGTGTTGGGATCCCGGCGAAGGAAGTGGTTCGTCTGTTTGACCCGTTCTTCCAGGTTGGTACCGGCGTGCAGCGTAACTTCCAGGGGACCGGACTGGGGCTGGCAATTTGTGAGAAGCTCGTCAGCATGATGGACGGCGATATCTCGGTGGATACCGAACCCGGCATGGGCAGCCAGTTCACCATTCGTATTCCGCTCTATTCTGCGCAGTATCCGGCGAAAACGACGGTTGACGGCCTGAGCGATAAGCGCTGCTGGCTGGCGGTGCACAACGCCTCGCTGAATGATTATCTGACGGCACTGCTGAACCACAGCGGCGTGCGGGTTTCCCGTTATGAAGGCCAGACGCCGGACGTGGACGATGTATTGATCACCGATGACACGCTGGCGCAACCGTGGCAGGGAAGGGGCGTGGTGATGTTCTGTCGTCGCCACATCGGTATTCCGGTTGAGCGTGCGCCGGGCGAGTGGGTTCATAGTGTGGCGACGCCACATGAGCTGTTGGGGCTGCTGGCGCGCATCTACAGCGTGCAGCTCGAAGAGAACGATGGCGCGGCGACCCTGCCGTCACCGGAATCGCTGGCGTCAGTAAACGACGATATGATGATTCTGGTCGTGGATGACCATCCGATTAACCGTCGCCTGCTGGCTGACCAGCTGGGCTCGCTGGGTTATCAATGTAAAACCGCTAATGACGGCGTGGATGCGCTGAATGTGCTGAGTAAAAACCATATTGATATCGTTCTCAGCGACGTGAATATGCCCAATATGGACGGCTATCGTCTGACGCAGCGTATCCGCCAGCTTGGTCTGACGTTGCCGGTGGTTGGCGTCACGGCGAATGCGCTGGCGGAAGAGAAACAGCGCTGCCTGGAGTCAGGAATGGACAGCTGTCTGTCGAAACCGGTTACGCTGGACGTACTGAAGCAGACATTGTCGATTTACGCGGATCGGGTGAGAAAAACGCGGACATAAAAAAGGCCCGTAAGGGCCTTTTACTTTTCACCCTCTCCCCGTGGGAGAGGGACAGGATGAGGGCATCAGGACGCACACCCGTTCTGGATCAATCCTTATCCGTCGCGCTCAGCGTCACGGAGGAGAGATAGTTCAGCAGCGCGATATCGTTGTCCACGCCCAGTTTCATCATGGCTGATTTCTTCTGGCTACTGATGGTTTTAATACTGCGGTTCAGCTTCTTGGCAATCTCGGTCACGAGGAAACCTTCAGCGAACAGACGCAGAACTTCGCTCTCTTTTGGCGACAGGCGTTTGTCACCGTAGCCACCTGCACTGATTTTTTCCAGCAGACGAGAGACGCTCTCAGGGGTGAACTTTTTGCCTTTCTGCAGCGCAGCCAGCGCTTTAGGCAGGTCAGTTGGTGCGCCCTGTTTCAGTACAATCCCTTCGATATCCAGATCCAGCACGGCGCTCAGAATCGCCGGGTTGTTATTCATGGTCAGAACAATGATCGAGATGTCCGGGAAGTGACGTTTAATATATTTGATGAGCGTGATCCCATCACCGTATTTGTCTCCAGGCATGGAGAGATCGGTAATGAGCACGTGTGCATCAAGTTTTGGGAGGTTATTGATCAGTGCTGTAGAGTCTTCAAATTCACCGACTACATTCACCCACTCGATCTGTTCAAGTGATTTGCGAATACCGAACAGTACAATCGGATGGTCATCGGCAATAATTACGTTCATATTGTTCATGTATTAGGCTACCTTGCTACAGCAAGCTTTTGACGTAGGCGTCAATGTCGCTGATGTATTTTTCAATGCCAGAGGCATCTTTCTCACGAATTAGATGTTCCAGCGTTTCACATAACTGCTTGCCGGGAACCAGATTAAGCATGGCAAACACCCCTTTAAGCCGGTGTGCTGTCTGCGCCAGCGCTGCAAAATCATTCGCAGCGGACTCAGTATACAACCGCTTAACATCATCTGGTACTGTATCAACAAAGAGTGAATAATATCCGCTGGCGTGAAGCTCGGCATTTTCATTGCCGCCTAACGGGGATTCCGCTATCTCTTCCTGCGCCAGTTGCTCTTCTATTAGTTGTAGTACAGCTTCCTGCATCGCATTGCTTATATTAAAGTTGACGCGCAGCTGGCCTGGGCCGATTTTTCGCACGCCTGGCTCATCATCGCTTAAAAGCAAGCCGGAGGCAGTAAGATTAGACGGATTATCAGTTAAAAACAGATCAAATTCTTGACTTGAGAGTCTTTCATCCGGCGTGATGCAGGCCGCACCCCAGTTTTCCAGCAGGCGTACCACGATATTGCGGATCTCGTTCGAGGTCACATCCACCATCACAACCACATCGTCCAGCAGGCGTTCTTCATCTTCTTCCTGAGGATTGGCGGCCATTTTTACGTGCAGCGAATAACGGGTGCCAAGCGATTCACGGGCTTTAATGTTCAGATGGCCGCCAAGCTTACGCGCCAGCTGATCGCACAGCCAGAAGGTCAGGGCATTGGCCTTACCGTAGCGATCGCTTTGGGTATCGTTCAGGAACGGGAAGTGCAGATTATCAATCTCACTGGTTGTTACGCCTTCACCGGTATCGAGGATACGGAACGTCAGACGATCCTCCGCGGACTCGTCGGTATTGACCTCAAGCGTGATTTTGCCAATTTGCGTGGTGGTGACGGCGTACTGAATAATCATCAGCAGAATTCGACGCAGCGCCTCACGATCGCCGTGACGTTCGTCGTTGGCCGGCAGATGGTTATTAATCAGCAGCTGCAGACCTTTGCGCTTAATCACCGGCAGAACTTCCGGCACCACTTCGTCAATCAGATCCTGAATCGAGAAGAGGGTCGGCGTGCCTTTCCAGAAGTCGTTCTCAAGCATGTTCGCGAGCTGGATCTCATCCACCATCCGCACCAGCGAATCCGCCTGGCTTGCCAGCTGTTGACTTCCAGGCGTGCTCAACGCCGCTGCCTGCGTCGCCAGCGTTCTTAACGGCTGCTTGAAGGCATCACCAATATTTTGCATAAACGCGGCGCGACCCTGCTGATTTTTCTCATACAGTCTTTGCGCCTGCTTCAGTTTTTTGTTCACCAGCACTTCGCGATCCTGATCGCGAATAATGAAGATCTGCGTGCGGGAGGCGACCTGGCTGCGGAACTGACGGATCTCATACAGTTCATTATTGATGGTGGCCTGGATCACCCCCTGATGCTGATCCGCCATGGTGGTGATGTTCTGCAGGTTAAGATGCGGCAGCAGATGGTCGGCAATTTTATTGCTCATCACCGTGCGGTTGGCTTCCTGGTCGTGAACCAGCACACCCAGCGGCAGTACTGAGATGATTTCTTCATTCAGGGCACGTAATACGCGCAATTCATTACTGGTTCTGGCCGGGACCGTTGAGGCATCGCTCTGACGCCCGGGCTGGAAACGGAACGTACTGTAGCCAAACAGCGCCAGCGCCAGTAGTCCAATATTCAGCAGCAGCGGTAACAGGATATTTTGCAGGGTATCGAGCAGCAGCGTGCCAAACGGCACCTGCCACACCAGGCGCATACCGGTTGAGTTCAGCGAAGAGGCAATTTCAATCTTCGAGCCGTTAAAGGAGATAGAAACGCTTTCTGCGGCCTCTTTATCCGAGGCAGCACGCATGTTCTGGGTACTGCTGTCCGGCTCCAGACGGAAGCTGTCGAGCGGCATATCCGGCGGGATCAGATCGTTAATTGGCAGATCGAACGCCACAACCGTCGCCAGATGTCCTGGCTGGTTAAAGGTGGTGCGCAGGGTAAAGTAATGGCCATTTTGCCAGGCCAGACGGCGCAGGGAAGAGAAACTTTCGCGTTCATCAAGGGCGTTCGCCTGTTGCAGCATTTCTGCCCGGCGGGAATCAACAATGCTGCCCACGGTCGTCTCTTTAAAACCCGAGGAGAGATCTTTAAGCGGCAGGGTCGAGATCAGGATCATGCTGTTATCCTGACCGTTCAGATAGTACATCGACCATGGCACCGTCTCGGCACCCCAGAGGGTATCGAGATAGGTCGAAATGCGCTGCGTCATCTCAAGCGTCGCGCTGTCGTGCGAGCCGAAAATAAGCGCTTCCGTTTTACGCTGCGGCTTTTCCAGGTAGTAAACGTCCTGTTTCAGGCGCGTTTCCTGCAGCCCTTCACCTGAGGATGTCGCCGGGGCGGCTGCGATATTGTCGTAAATCTGCCAGGTGGCGTAGCGCCAGGTGTCAATGCGCTTGTGCACGGCATGCGTGATATCAACGACCTGATAGCTCTTATCCTTCAGCCAGGCGTTCACCGCGCTCTGAACCATAACCCCCATCGTGACCAACAGCACAACGATCAAAAGAAGAAAGAAACGGGTGATGCTCCCGGGGAGAAGGGAGAATTTGCTCGGGGCGGTAGTTTCAGTCTGACTCATTGATATGTTTAACCCGTAATGGCCGTGCTTTATGGCGATAGGGCAGTATAAAGGGTAATAACTGAATTTCCAGCCTCATAGCCTTTGAACACGCGACTTTTTCCTCTGTGAGTACTCCTGAATGGTCTGTATTAAATGTGTACATACCCGAGGTGAATGTACAGATTACGCTCGATATCAGACAGAGAATAGCACGAATAAACAAGAAATTATGTTTTGTTGCGTTGCGTTTTATGCGGAAGGGGTTTCAGGCGAATTTAGTTAATAGTCGTTATGATTTCTGTGCGGTAGCACAAAAAAAGAATAATTACGTAAAGAAAGGTAAAAAAAACCGAATGCGAAGCATCCGGTTGAATTAGGGATAAACAGACATTCAAAGCTGAATGACGGTAATAAATAAAGTTAATGATGATAGCGAGAGTTATTTTAGTGATTACGCACGATCTTGTTTTGTCATTCAGTGCTGTAATTTTCTTTATCGCAAGCGATTGATTTATATGAGCATATATTTTCGCTTGATTATGAGTGCTAATTTTCTAAGCGCTTTGTGCTTTGTAAAAGTTCCTTGATGTTTACAAATTGAAACATCTTGATAGTGAAATGAAACATTTTCAAAGTTTTCGTATCATATTCCTGTTGGATTATTCTGTAATTTTGAGGAGAATGAAATTGCCGACTGGTTAAGAGGGTTAACCGGTAAGCAGTGGTAATAATAAGGCATATAACAGAGGGTTAATAAAATGAAAGTTAAAGTACTGTCCCTCCTGGTACCAGCACTGCTGGTAGCAGGCGCAGCAAATGCGGCTGAAATTTATAACAAAGACGGCAACAAATTAGATCTGTACGGCAAAGTCGATGGTCTGCACTATTTCTCTGATGACGACAGTCAGGATGGCGACCAGACCTACATGCGTCTTGGCTTCAAAGGCGAAACTCAGGTTAACGATCAACTGACCGGTTACGGCCAGTGGGAATACCAGATTCAGGGTAACTCTGGTGAGAACGAAAACAACTCCTGGACTCGTGTGGCGTTCGCCGGTCTGAAATTTGGTGACGCGGGTTCTTTCGACTACGGTCGTAACTACGGTGTTGTTTACGATGTGACTTCCTGGACCGACGTTCTGCCAGAATTTGGCGGCGACACCTACGGTTCTGACAACTTCATGCAGCAGCGTGGTAACGGCTTCGCGACCTACCGTAACAGCGATTTCTTCGGCCTGGTTGATGGCTTGAACTTCGCTGTTCAGTATCAGGGTAAAAACGGTAGCGTGAGTGGTGAAGACCAGACTAACAATGGTCGTAATGAACTGCGTCAGAACGGTGACGGCGTTGGCGGTTCTATCACTTATAACCTGGGCGAAGGCTTCGGTATCGGTACTGCCATCAGCAGCTCTAAACGTACCAACTCTCAGAATGACTACGGCTTAGGTAACGGCGATCGCGCTGAAACCTACACCGGTGGTCTGAAATACGACGCCAACAACATCTATCTGGCTGCTCAGTATACTCAGACCTACAACGCAACTCGCATCGGTGATCAAGGCTGGGCCAACAAAGCACAGAACTTCGAAGTGGTTGCTCAGTACCAGTTCGACTTCGGCCTGCGTCCTTCCGTGGCATACCTGCAGTCCAAAGGTAAGGACATTGAAGGTTACGGCGATCAGGATCTGCTGAAATATGTTGATGTGGGTGCGACTTACTACTTCAACAAAAACATGTCTACCTACGTGGACTACAAAATCAACCTGCTGGATGACAAAGAGTTCACCCGTAACGCAGGTATCAGCACTGACGATATCGTAGCACTGGGTCTGGTTTACCAGTTCTAATCGCTTTTCAGTGTAACAAAGGGGCCGGCTGGCCCCTTTTTATTGCCTTTTTTAAGGCCTTTCAATTCCCGCATTTTGGTGTACTCTTGCCGCCCTGGCATGAGGATAATAATGAATGGACATGACTTTTTTACGCGCCAGCGTCCTGGCAACCTTTTTTTTCCTGACCGCATGTGACTCTTCCACGCCTGTGGCACACACCGACGCGCCAGCGGCGACGGTGCTGGAAGGCAAAACGATGGGGACATTCTGGCGCGTCAGCGTAATGAACCTTGATAAAGCACGCGCAGAAGAACTTCGCGGCAAAATTCAGTCTCAGCTGGATGCCGACGATCAGCTGCTATCCACCTACAAAAACGACTCGGCGCTGATGCGCTTTAACCTCTCTACCAGCACGTCCCTGTGGCCGGTGAGCGAGGAGATGGCCGATATCGTGACCGAATCGATGCGCGTGGGCTATAAAACCCACGGTGCGATGGACGTGACCGTGGGGCCGTTAGTTAACCTCTGGGGATTCGGCCCAAATAAGCAGCCGGTGACCACCCCCGATCAGGCGGCCATTGACGACGCCCGTGCCCGGACAGGGCTTCAGCACCTGACGGTGATCAACCAGTACGGGCAACAGTATCTGCAAAAAGACATCCCCGACCTGTTTGTTGACCTGTCGACAGTCGGGGAAGGTTATGCGGCGGATCATCTGGCCGCACTGATGGCTCAGGAAGGCATCCCGCGTTATCTGGTCTCCGTGGGTGGCGCATTGGTCAGCCGGGGGATGAACGCCAGCGGCAAACCGTGGCGTGTGGCGATTCAAAAACCGACCGACCAGCAAAATGCGGTGCAGGCAATTGTCGATATTAACGGCCATGGCATCAGCACCTCCGGCAGCTACCGTAACTATTACGAGCTCGACGGGAAGCGGATCTCGCATGTTATTGACCCCCAGACCGGGCGACCTATTACGCATAATCTGGTCTCGGTTACGGTGATTGCCCCGACGGCGCTGGAAGCCGATGCCTGGGATACCGGGTTAATGGTGCTCGGTACTGAGAAAGCCAAAGAGGTGGTTCGCCAGCAAGGGCTGGCGGTGTATATGATCACCAAAGAGGCCGACGGCTTTAAGACCTGGAGTTCACCGCAGTTCGACAGCTTCCTGGTGAGCGAAAAGAATTAAAAAGCAAGGTTGCGGGTTTTTGATTGCTGGCGCTCAGGCAAGCTGTAGGTATGCTTGTAAGAGGAGCCGATGATGAAAAACCCGACCTATATGACCGATGAGGATCGCTGGCAGGCTGTGCTGGCCCGCGATCCGCGTGCTGACGAACAATTTGTCTTTGCCGTCCAGACGACAGGGATCGTATGTCGTCCGTCCTGTCGCGCCCGACACGCGCTGCGTAAAAATGTCCACTTTTACCCCGATGTGCACCATGCTGTTCAGGCTGGGTTTCGGCCGTGCAAGCGCTGCCGACCGGACAAACGCGACCCGCAGGAAGAGAAGCTGGAAAAAGTGGAGCGCGCCTGCCGCCTGCTGGAGCAGGATCCCGCGTTAACGCTGGAAATGCTGGCGCAGCAGGTTGCCATGAGTCCTTTCCATTTTCACCGCCTGTTTAAATCCGTAACCGGGATGACGCCAAAAGCCTGGCAGCAGGCGGCGCGGGGACAGCGCCTGCGCAATGCGCTTGCCCACGGGGATAAAATAACCGATGCCGTGCTGGCGGCAGGGTTCCCGGACAGCAGCAGCTACTATCGTAAAGCCAATGACGCGCTGGGCATGACGGCAAAGCAGTACCGTAAAGGGGATGTCGCAGTGCGCTATGCCATCAGCGAGTGTGCCTTAGGCCGCTGTCTGGTGGGCGAAAGCAAGCGGGGGATCTGCGCAATATTGCTGGGCGATGATGATGCCAAAGTCACCCAGGAGATTTTGTCGCTGTTTCCGGACGCGGAGCGCGCGCCGCTGGAAGGCGAATTTGCCCGACGTATTGCTCAGGTTATTCATACTATCGATAACCGTGGCGTGCCGCTGGCTCTGCCGCTGGATATTCGCGGAACCGCTTTCCAGCAGCTGGTCTGGCAGGCCCTGCGCAATATTCCCTGCGGTGAAACAGCCAGCTACCAGCAGGTGGCGCAGGCGATTGGCAAACCTGGCGCGGTACGTGCGGTGGCCGCAGCGTGTGCCGCAAATAAACTGGCGATCGTCATCCCTTGCCATCGTGTTGTACGCCAGGACGGAGCGCTTTCGGGCTATCGCTGGGGGACGGAACGAAAGGCGCTATTATTGAAACGTGAGTCCAGGAATCAGGAGGGATAATGCTCGATCTCTTTGCGGATGCAGAACCCTGGCAGGAGCCGCTAGCGCCTGGCGCAGTGATCCTGCGCCGGTTTGCACTCTCCCGGGCCTCGGCGCTGCTGGCCGGGATCCAGTACGTCGCGGCCGTTTCGCCATTCCGACATATGGTGACGCCTGGCGGCTACACCATGTCGGTGGCGATGACCAACTGCGGTACGGCAGGATGGGCAACCAACGAACGGGGCTATCTCTATGCCCCGGACGATCCCGTCACCGGCAAGCCCTGGCCGCCCATGCCTGCGGTTTTTCAGGCGCTCTGCCATGATGCCGCCGTCGAGGCCACCTATCCCGATTTTCAACCGGATGCCTGTCTTATCAACCGCTATGGTGTTGGGGCGAAACTCTCGCTGCATCAGGATAAAGATGAACCCGATCTGCGTGCGCCGATCGTCTCGGTATCCCTGGGTCTGCCCGCCATATTCCAGTTCGGCGGATTACGCCGCAACGATCCTCTCCAGCGTCTGATGCTGGAGCATGGGGATGTGGTGGTGTGGGGCAGGGAGTCGCGGCTCTATTACCACGGCATTCAGCCACTGAAGCCTGGCGTCCATCCGCAGACGGGCGAGTTCCGCTTTAACCTGACTTTCCGCCAGACCGCGCCAGACAAACAAAAATAAGAATTATTCTTGATGTAAACGCAGGGCAGTTTACACTGCTGGCTGATTTTTATTGTCCGGATTGCCTGCATGCAACTACTTCTTCTTGTCTGGCGTCAGTATCGCTGGCCCTTTATTGCGGTAATGGCGCTAAGCCTTGCCAGCGCCGCATTAGGTATTGGTCTTATCGCCTTCATCAACGTGCGTTTGATCGAAATGGTCGACACCTCGCTGTCCGTTCTGCCGGAATTTCTGGGGCTATTATTGCTGCTGATGGCGGTCACGCTGGGTTCCCAGCTGGCGCTGACGGCCCTCGGGCATCATTTCGTCTTCCGCCTGCGCAGCGAGTTTATCAAGCGGATCCTGGATACCCAGGTGGAACGCGTCGAGCAGCTCGGCAGCGCCTCTTTGCTGGCGGGACTGACCAGCGACGTGCGCGCCATCACCATTGCGTTTGTCCGTCTGCCGGAGCTGGTACAGGGCATTATCCTGACTGTTGGCTCGGCGGCCTATCTCGCCTGGCTCTCCAGCAAGATGCTGGCCGTTACGGCACTGTGGATTACTATTACCATCTGGGGTGGTTTTCTGCTGGTTTCCCGCGTCTACAAACACATGGCGGTACTGCGTGAAACCGAGGACAAACTCTATAACGATTACCAGACGGTACTGGAAGGGCGTAAAGAGCTGACCCTGAACCGCGAGCGTGCCGAGCATATCTTCAACAACCTCTACATCCCGGACGCGCGTGAATACCGGCACCATATTATCCGTGCCGATACCTTCCACCTGAGCGCGGTTAACTGGTCGAACATTATGATGCTGGGCGCGATTGGCCTGGTCTTCTGGATGGCCAACAGCCTGGGCTGGGCCGATACCAATGTAGCGGCAACTTACTCCCTGACGCTGCTGTTTTTGCGCACACCGCTGCTCTCTGCCGTCGGTGCATTGCCCACCTTGCTGAGTGCGCAGGTGGCGTTTAATAAGCTCAAAAAGTTCGACCTTGCGCCGTTCAAAGCCGAGTTCCCGCGCCCTCAGGCCTTCCCGAACTGGCAAACGCTGGAACTGCGTAACGTCACATTCCGCTACCAGGACAACGCCTTTTCCGTGGGGCCGGTCAATCTGACGATTCATCGCGGCGAACTGCTGTTTCTCATTGGCGGTAACGGCAGCGGGAAATCGACGCTGGCGATGTTGCTGACGGGGTTATATCAGCCGCAATCGGGTGACATTCTGCTGGATGGCCGCGCGCTCAGCGCAGAGAAGCCTGAGGATTATCGCAAGCTGTTCTCGGCGGTATTCACCGATGTCTGGCTCTTCGATCAGC
This sequence comes from Enterobacter sp. Lyrl_3, assembly GCF_051948675.1. Classification (NCBI taxonomy): domain Bacteria; kingdom Pseudomonadati; phylum Pseudomonadota; class Gammaproteobacteria; order Enterobacterales; family Enterobacteriaceae; genus Enterobacter; species Enterobacter sp. Lyrl_3. The sequence goes on along the minus strand of NZ_JAYJLI010000001.1, from coordinate 762,411 downwards.
TACTGGGGCCGGAAGGGCAACAGGCTAACCCGGCGCTGGTGGAGAAGTGGCTGGCGCATCTGCAGATGTCGCACAAGCTTGAGCTGCAGGACGGCAAGATCCTCAACCTGAAGCTCTCGAAAGGCCAGAAAAAACGCGTGGCGCTGCTGCTGGCCCTGGCGGAAGAGCGCGACATCATTCTGCTGGACGAGTGGGCGGCGGATCAGGACCCGCATTTCCGCCGCGAGTTCTACCAGGTGCTGCTGCCGCTGATGCAGGCGATGGGCAAAACCATCTTTGCCATCAGCCATGACGATCACTACTTCATTCACGCCGACCGGCTGCTGGAGATGCGTGACGGCAAGCTGAGCGAGCTGACCGGTGAGGAGCGCGATGCGGCGTCTCGCGATGCGGTGGCGCGCACGGCCTGAAGCCTTCACTCTAACCCTCTCCCACGGGGAGAGGGGATAAATCGTGCATGTTATGCTGATTTTTTCTCCATCCCGCCCCGTTGTTTATTCTTATTTACATATCTCCGCGCTATGCTTAAAGCCAACTTATTTCATGGATTTATGATTAATGTCGGTTTTAAAGAAAAACAGTGCCAGGCAGCGCGACCAGGAACGTGCGCGTCTCATCTGGCTCCTCACGACGGATAAAGCGGTCACCTCTGCGTTACTGGGCAAACTGACCCTGGCTGAGCAATATGATGTCGGCACGCTGGCCGACGATATTGCTGAGGTAGGTGCGCTGGTTGCTCATTTACCTCCGCCGGATCTGGCGGATACCCTGGAAGCCCTCCCCTCGGAAGAGCGTCACGCCCTGTGGCGTCTGGTGCAGGATCACGAGCGCGGGCAGGTGTTGCTGGAAGCCTCTGAAAACGTCTGGGACGATCTCATTGATGAGATGAGCGACCGGGATATCCTCGATGCCCTGCAGACGCTGGACATTGACGAGCAGATTTACCTCGTTCAGCACCTGCCGCGAAACCTGACCGGGCGACTACTGGCTTCGCTGCCTGCGGAAGAGCGGGCACGCGTGCGTCAGGTGATGCACTATGACAAACACAGCGTGGGCGCCATTATGGAGTTTGGCGTCATCATGGTGCGCCCGGATGTGACTCTCGGTACGGTGCAGCGCTATCTGCGTCGCCTGGGCAGCATGCCGGACAACACCGATAAGCTGTTCGTCACCTCCCGGGATAAAACCCTGCTTGGCGAGCTGGAGCTTAAAACGATCCTGCTCAACAGCACCCAGCGGCGGGTGAGTGAGGTGATGGAAACCGAGCCGATGGTCTTCTCCCCGGAAGACGACGCGGAAAAAGCGGCCCGTACCTTCGAACGTGACGACCTTGTGAGCGCGGCGGTCGTCGATTCTGTGGGTAAACTGATGGGGCGTCTGACCATCGATGAGATCGTTGACGTGGTTTACGAAGAGACCGATAACGATTTACGTGCGCTCGGCGGGATCAGCGCCGAAGATGACGTCCACGCCTCCGTCGGCAAGGCAGTGAAAACCCGCTGGGCATGGCTCGCCATTAACCTCTGCACTGCATTTATCGCCTCACGGGTGATCGACGGCTTTGAACACACCATTTCACAACTGGTCGCGCTGGCCTCGCTGATGCCGATTGTGGCCGGCATTGGCGGCAACACCGGCAACCAGACCATTACCATGATCGTCCGTGCACTGGCGCTGGAGAACATTCAGCCGGGTAACTTCGCCTTCCTGATCTTCAGGGAGATGGGGGTGGCGCTGATTAACGGCCTGGTGTGGGGCGGCATTATGGGCGGCATTACCTGGTGGCTGTACGATGATATGGCGTTAGGCGGGGTGATGATGCTGGCGATGGTGCTGAATCTGCTGGTGGCCTCCATGATGGGGGTCATTATCCCCCTGACGATGACCAAACTGGGGCGCGACCCCGCGGTGGGGTCGAGCGTGATGATTACCGCCATCACCGATACCGGCGGTTTCTTTATTTTTCTTGGGCTAGCAACGATTTTTCTTCTTTAAGCCGACGCTTGAGCCGGGCGGGAAGCAATGCCATCACAATAATCCCGCCCAGCACGCCAATGGCCAGGTTACCGGTTGAAACCGTTGCTGCAACGGTAATCAGCATCACAACCGTTTCGGCAATGGGCGCGCTTTTTAACGTGGCAGGCTGAAGGCTGTGCCAGTTAAACGTTTTGATGGCAACAATCGCCATGATCCCGGCCAGCACGGCCATCGGGATTTTTGCCATCACCTCACTGAGGGCGGTGACCAGCACCAGCAGCACCATGCCCGCTGCAAAAGTTGAGACGCGACTGCGACCTTTGCCCATCTCCACGTTGACGATGGTTTGTCCGATCATGGCACAGCCCGCGATACCGCCGTACAACCCGGCAAGAATATTCCCTGCGCCCAGACCGATACTTTCACGGCGTTTGCTGGACGTCGTCGCGGTCAGTTCATCCACCAGTTTTGCCGTCAGCAGTGATTCCAGCAGGCCGACAAAAGCGATACTCAGCGCGCATGGCCAGATGATGCTGAGCGTTTCCATGTTCAGCGGAACGAGCAGCTGTGTCAGCCCTGGCAAACCACTGCTCATAGAACCTTCATCCCCCACCGTCGGGAGAACCTGTCCGCTGGTCACGGTGAACAGGGTGAGCAGTACAATCGCAATAAGCGGTGACGGGATGCTTTTAACAAAGCGCGGCACCCACAGCACAATCAGCAGCGTCAGCACGAACAGGCCCACAATCAGCGGGCTGCGGCTCCAGAAGTGGGGAACCTGCGCGAAGAAAATTAACAATCCCAGCGCATTTACGAAGCCGGTCATCACCGACTGGGGAATAAAGCGCATCAGGCGCGCCATTCCGAGCACGCCGAACAGAATCTGGATTATCCCCGCCATCAGGACCGCCGGCAGGATGTACTGCACGCCGTGCTGATGCACCATCGGGCCAATCACCAGCGCGACGGAGCCCGCAGCTGCTGTGACCATCGCACGACGACCGCCGAACGCTGAAAGGGTCAGACACAGCACCACAGAGGCAATCAGGCTGACCTTTGGGTCAACGCCTGCGACCACGGAAAAGGAGATCACCTCAGGAATGAGGGCCAGAGCGGTAATTACGCCTGCCAGCGTTTCGCGTAGCAGCAGTTGAGGGGAACGCAGCACCGTGGCGACCTGGTCTTCACGGGAAAGAGAAGCATGGGGTAATGACATAACAATTCGCAGATTAGGGCGGGCTTCCGTGCGCGCGATCACAAAGTGCAGCATAGTAACCAGAAATAACGCGCCTTGCCAGTTTCATCCGGCAATCCCGCACAAACAATCCATCATTAAATTTCACAATTACAATAATTTCGTAACCTTTAAACAATATTTAAAAGTTGCTACCGTTCCCCCCGCAGCTTTTTTCACCTGCAATTTCCACGCTTCAAGCACTACTCAACTAAGGCAAAATTATGAAAAAAATGACTGCCATGCTCTTTTCTCTGGCCGTGGGGCTGAACACCGTCTCCATGGCGGCGAAAGCTGACGCACCAAAAGAGCAGGAAACGGACGTCCTTTTAATTGGCGGCGGCATCATGAGCGCCACGCTGGGAACCTATCTGCAAGAGCTTCAGCCGGACTGGTCAATGACCATGGTCGAGCGCCTCGATGGCGTGGCGCAGGAAAGCTCAAACGGCTGGAATAACGCCGGTACCGGACATTCGGCACTCATGGAACTGAACTATACGCCGCAGAAAAAGGACGGTTCCATTAGTATCGAGAAGGCGGTAGAGATCAACGAAGCATTCCAGATTTCTCGCCAGTTCTGGTCTCACCAGGTGAACAGCGGCGTGTTGCACGATCCGCACTCCTTCATCAACACCGTGCCGCACATGAGCTTTGTGTGGGGCGAGCAGAATGTGAACTTCCTGCGCGCGCGCTACGCGGCGCTGCAGCAGAGCACGCTGTTCCGCGGCATGAAATATTCTGAAGATCACGCGCAGATCAAAGAGTGGGCACCGCTGGTGATGGAAGGTCGTGACCCGAACCAGAAGGTGGCGGCAACCCGTACTGAGATTGGCACTGACGTCAACTATGGCGAAATCACCCGTCAGCTGGTGGCCTCTCTGAAGAAAAAAGAGAACTTCAATCTGCAGCTCAGCACCGAAGTGCGTGGCTTTAAGCGCAACGCTGACAACAGCTGGAGCGTGACCGTTGCCGATCTGAAAAACAACGAAGCCGAGCACGTTATCAAGGCAAAGTTTGTCTTTATTGGTGCGGGCGGTGCGGCGCTGAAACTGCTGCAGGAGTCCGGTATTCCGGAAGCGGACGACTACGCGGGCTTCCCGGTGGGCGGTCAGTTCCTGGTGTCGGAAAACCCGGAAGTGGTGAACCGTCATCTGGCAAAAGTGTATGGTCAGGCCTCCGTGGGGGCGCCGCCAATGTCCGTTCCACACATCGATACCCGTATGCTTGATGGTAAGCGTGTGGTGCTGTTCGGGCCGTTTGCAACCTTCTCCACTAAGTTCCTGAAAAACGGCTCGTTGTGGGATCTGCTGAGCGCAACCACCACCTCAAACGTGAAGCCAATGATGGATGTCGGTCTGGATAACTTCGATCTGGTGAAATACCTGATTAGCCAGGTGATGCTTTCTGATGAAGAACGCTTCGAGGCGCTGAAAGAGTACTATCCGCAGGCGAAGAAAGAAGACTGGCGTCTGTGGCAGGCGGGTCAGCGCGTACAGATCATCAAACGCGATCCGAAAGAGGGCGGTGTGCTGCGTCTGGGTACCGAAGTGGTAAGCGATAAAGACGGCACTATTGCCGCGCTGCTGGGGGCTTCCCCTGGTGCCTCTACCGCTGCACCTATCATGCTGCACCTGATGGAAAAAGTGTTTAAAGATAAAGTCGCCACACCGGAATGGCAGGCGAAGCTGAAAACGATTATTCCATCCTACGGAACGAAGCTGAACGGTAACGTGGACGCGACGGAGCAGGAGCTGGAATACACCAGCCGCGTACTGCAACTGCAATACGTTAAGCCGCAGGCTGCTGATGCTGCACCAAAAGCGGAGCTGAAGCCGCAGGCAGAAAACAAACCGGTGGCGGATATCGCGCTGTAAGGTAAAAGCAAAACGGTAACATCCGTTACCGTTTTTAGTGTTTTCTCCCTCTCCCGGTGGGAGAGGGTTGGAATGAGGGCACCAGAGCACACCCATTCCGGGTCGGGTAAGGCGAAGCCGCCACCCGACTTATTCTTAACGTACTACCGCTTGTCCGATGTTTTCATCCGCCTTCCACACGCGATATTTCACTTCCACGTTTTCCGGCGTATACACCACGATTGGCAGCTTGCTGTTGTAGCGTAACAGGCTGTTATCACCCAGATACGCGGTCACGAATTTCTTCTCTTTCTTGCCATCCGGGCAGGCCATCATGGTGGAAACCGGTGACGTCATTTTATCAAAGATAAAGTAGTCGTAGCCCCAGCCTTCCAGCGTTTTGCTTTCCAGCTGTCCGCCGAGACGATGCTGGTTGCAATCCACTTCCAGCGTCTGGCCGATCAACAGTTCCACTTTGAAATTCGCTTCATTTTGCTGAGCCGGTAACTGGATCACCTGACGCTTCATGCCTTTTTCCGCTTGCGGATAAGGCGCGATTTTTTCCAGAGGTTGTACCTTCTGGCTTTCAGTTGCGAAGGCGCTGGTGCTGACGCACGCGGCGGCGATCAGGGCAAGGGCAAATTTAGGTGCGTTTTTCACAGTCATTCCTTTATGTCAAAACCATCCTGATGAGATTAGCATAACGCCCATGAATGATTAGCGTAATTTACTTACATTTTCAATAAAAGCAGTGTAATGAGCTAATGCAGTGCCATTTTTGTGGTGGTTTGTACTTCTGTGGAGTCTGGCGGCAGATCGTGTTATTTTAAGGCATACATAATGTTATTCATCTGTAAAGGGAAGAGAGATGATTCGTGCAAAACTGAAAACACCTGAAGGCCGTAAGTTCCTCCTGGCGCTGCTGGTTGTGTTTATGATTGCGGCCGCGTGCGTGGGCCGGGCAACTATTGTCGGCGTCATCGAACAGTACAACATTCCACTCTCTGCGTGGACGACCAGCATGTATGTCCTGCAGTCGGCGATGATCTTCGTTTACAGCCTGGTGTTCACCGTCCTGCTTGCCATTCCGCTGGGTATTTTCTTCCTTGGCGGGCGCGACAAGCACTAAGCGTTCACTTGCGATCTCAAAAGCCAGCCTGCGGGTTGGCTTTTTTTGTGCACAAAAAAACCAGCCATATGGCTGGTTTTTAAATAGTTTTGGTCGGCACGAGAGGATTTGAACCTCCGACCCCCGACACCCCATGACGGTGCGCTACCAGGCTGCGCTACGTGCCGACGCATGAAATGAATACTACTCGATTCCGTTTTGAATGCAAGGGAATCTGAGGCTAACTGGTTTATAATTAATCAGTTAGCGATAAACCGTTTCTCATCCGTCAGAACCTGTAGCAGCAGATTCAACTGTGGTTTCTGGTCTTTCAGCCGTTCACCCTGCAGATTATACGTCTGATAGTTTCCGTTATTGTTCAATACCAGCGTCAGCATTGGCGTGGTGACCGCCAGCGTATCATTGCCCGCTGCCGTGACCCAGTTGTGGCGACGCGTGGCGCTGAAGAGATCCTGCCCCTGTGAATACTCATTTGCCGGCGTACTGACGTGCAGCAGCCGTTGCATCAGCGTGGTCATCACATCTTTATGTTCGGTGAGCATGTTAATGCGCTGAGCGGGGGTGCCCGGCCAGTGGATCACCAGCGGAACATGCAGATTCGGCCGCGACCAGCTCATACTCTTCGCTTCGTCGCCCAGCGGTACGCCGTGGGCTGCCGTCACGATCACCACGGTGTTTTCGAGCTTGCCGGATTCGCGTAAGGCATCAAGCACGCGGCTAATCTGGTCATCAACATTGCCTGCTGCACGGCTGTAGCGGCGCGCAAAGCCTTTCTGATTGCTGTCATCGAGCGTGGTGCCATTAAAGGCAACCCAGGAGAACCAGCGGTTATCTTCCTGCGCATAACGCTGCAACCAGTTAATCCACTGACTGGCGGTCTGCTCGTCCGACTGGCTTTCTGCGGCTGGCAGGGAGAAATCAGACAGCAGCGCCTGGCGGTACAGCGCGCTGTTAAAGCCGTCTGAGGAGAACAACCCTAACTGATATCCTTGCTGATTGAGCCCGGTGATCAGCGCTGCAGGAATGCGCGCAGAAAGCACGCCGTCCATGTAGGCGGCAGAAATGCCATAGAACAGGCCAAAAATGCCCGCATCGGCGGTGTTGCCGGAGCTCATATGCTGGGTGAACGTCACGTTCTTGCTGGCGAACTCGGCCAGCGCGGGCATCTGCTTCTCGTAACGGGAGTAGTTCAGACCATCGACGGTGATCAGCAGGACGTTCTGTCCGCGTCCCATATCGCGATAGCGCAGATCGCTCAGCGGATACTGCACGCTAACCGCTTCCGGATTCCCTTGCTCAATCAGACGACGCTGGTACTCCTGCGCGTCCAGCAGCCCGTGCTTCTCAAGGAAACGACGCGCCGTCATTGGATAAGAGAGCGGCAGGTTCGCCCGCTGCATGGTGATCGGGCGATAGAAGTTCGCATCCGCCCAGATATACATGATGTGCGAACTGATAAAGGAGACGAAAAAGATCGCGGCCACCGGTTTCGCGTAATGGCGTCGGCGGGTCAGGCTGCGCAGTTTTTGCCAGCTCCAGGTGGCAAACAGCATCTCTATCAGAAGGATCACCGGGACGCTGATAAACATCAGCTGCCAGTCACGGGCCGTTTCGTTCTGATCGGGGTTAATCACCAGCTCCCAGACGATGGGATTGAGATGCAGGTGGAAGCGGGTGAACACTTCACTGTCGATAAGCAGCAGCGTCATCCCTGCCGTTGCAAGGATGGCGGATAAAAATCGCATCAGACGCTGCGACATGACGATAAACGTCAGCGGGAAGAGGATCAGCAGATAGGTGGCGAAAACCAAAAAGCTAAAGTGCCCTACAACGCTTATCCAGGAGTAAATACGCCCGGTTAGCGTCGTCGGCCAGTCTGCGACAAACAGATAACGACAGCCGATAAGCGTCGCCAGCAGAATGTTGAACAGGGCAAACCAGTGCCCCCAGCTGACCATCTGGGAGACTTTTTCACGGTAGCGCTGACGATTCGTCACCATAAACTGTTGTTCGTTTCCCTTAATGGGCCTGGTCGTCGCTAACGGAAGACTGTAAAGCCTGGGCGAAAGATTTGGCGATCGCCTGACGCTGAGCCGGAGCAACGCTGGTATTGATAAGGTTGGTGACCATATTTCCCAAAACCATCAGGGAGAGATCGGTCGGTGTTTTATGTTTTTCCAGTACGTTGACCAGCTCACTGAGCAATTGTTCAACGTGTTCATCACTGTAGCGGGAATGTTGTGGCATAAATCAAAATCAGTTTGTTGATGAAAGGGCAACATATTACCGTAGCAACAGCTTTTTTTCCCCTTTTTTATCAGTTGTTGCACACATGTCCTGGTGGTGGTTGAATACCGCCCGGTCTAAAAGGAGAGTTTATCATGAGTCTGGAAATCAACCAGATTGCCTTGCACCAGCTTATCAAGCGTGATGAGCAAACCCTTGAAGTGGTGCTGCGCGATTCGTTACTGGAACCCACGGCAACCGTTGTGGAAATGATGGCGGAACTGCACCGCGTCTACAGTGCAAAAAATAAAGCCTATGGTCTGTTCAGCGACGAGAGTGAACTGGCTGATAGCCTGCGCCTGCAACGTCAGGGTGAAGAAGATTTCCTGGCGTTTAGCCGCGCGGCAACCGGACGTCTGCGCGACGAACTGGCAAAATACCCGTTTGCCGACGGCGGTATCGTTCTGTTCTGCCACTATCGCTACCTGGCGGTTGAGTATCTGCTGGTCACCGTGCTGAACAATTTAAGCAGTATGCGCGTGAATGAGCAACTGGATATCAGCTCCACCCATTATCTGGATATCAACCATGCGGATATCGTTGCGCGTATTGATTTGACCGAGTGGGAAACCAATCCAGAGTCGACGCGCTACCTGACCTTCCTCAAAGGGCGTGTTGGCCGTAAAGTGGCCGATTTCTTTATGGACTTCCTCGGTGCCAGCGAAGGTCTCAACGCCAAAGCGCAGAACAAAGGGCTGCTGCAGGCGGTGGATGACTTCACGGCGGAAGCGCAGCTCGATAAATCTGAGCGCCAGAACGTGCGTCAGCAGGTTTACAGCTACTGCAACGAACAACTGCAGGCGGGGGAAGAGATTGAGCTGGAGTCGCTGTCAAAAGAGCTGGCCGGCGTCAGTGAAGTCAGTTTCCAGGAATTTACTGCTGAGAAAGGGTATGAGCTGGAAGAGAGCTTCCCGGCGGATCGCAGTACGCTGCGTCAGTTAACCAAATTTGCCGGAAGCGGCGGCGGGTTAACCATCAACTTTGATGCCATGCTGCTGGGGGAACGTATCTTCTGGGATCCGGCCACCGACACGCTGACCATTAAAGGTACGCCACCCAACCTGCGCGATCAGCTGCAGCGTCGCACCGCTGGCGGTAAATAACCGCCATAAAAAAACCCCGCCGAAGCGGGGCTTTTTTTCGACATGTTTGCGATTACGCGCGAACGAAGTCGATGTGAGTCAGTTTTGGCTTGAACGCGTGACGCTGAACAGCCTGAACTTTCACTTTTTCTTCTTTACCGCCAACAACGATGGTCAGAACTTCGCTGTAGAATTCAGCTTTGGTCTGCATGTTCCATACTTTGTCGTGATCCAGTTCGATAGAAACTGGAGCAGCTTCGCCACCGTAAACGATAGCCGGGAACTTGTTAGCGGTACGCAGGCGGCGGCTCGCACCCTTACCCTGCACGTTACGTACTTCTGCTTCGATAGTGAACATTGATTTCTCTCTGTATTTAAAACCCTACTACAGGCGACCCAGCAGCAGGTGAGTGTTCTGCTTTGCGGATGCAAAAGCGGGCGGCATTATAGCCCCCAATCCACCTCAGGGCAATGAATTAATCCCCACTAAAGAAACCGCTTAGGGCGTCGGCGACGGCCTGAGGCTGCTCTTCTGGCTGAAAATGGCCGCAACGGGGGATCACGCGCCCGTCAACGCGTTCTGCAAACGCCCTCAGCGGCGAGGCCATATCAGGAATCGAACCCTGCTCGGCACTGAGTGCCAGAACATGAACAGAGAGTTTACCCCGTTCGCTAAGCGCCCGGTTTTGCGCGGCGGAGAGGGCGGCAGCGCGATAGTAAGCCAGCCCTGCGCGCAAGCCACCTTCGCGCGTAAAAATGCGCAGATACTCGTCAAGATCCGCCTCGCTGAAGGTGAGGGGATTCGCCGCTTTGCGACGCAGAAACCACTCCAGATAGCCACGTTCTTTGCCCCTGATGAGGAATTCAGGCAGGTCGGCAATCACGTGAAAGGCAAAATGCCAGGTGCGCCAGGCGCGGTCCGCGGTGACGGGGAGGGCATCGGGTAAGGTAATACCCGGAATGCCGGCGTCCAGCAGCGCCAGCTTTATCACCTCATCGCTGTACATCGCCGCATAAGGCCAGGCAACCCAGGCTCCCACGTCGTGACCGGCCAGATAGTAGCGATGCACGCCAAGCTGGGTCAGCAGTTCATGAACATGGCTGGCGAGGGTGTGGGTGTCATACCCCTCTGACGGACAATCGGTATCACCCTGTCCGGGTAAGTCCGGGGCGATGACATGATAACGCTCGGCCAGCAAAGGGATAACATGGCGCCAGGCGTACCAGCTTTCGGGGAAACCTGCCAGCAGGACAACCGTCTGCGCGTGCTGTTCTCCGGCGGTGACGTAGTGCGTACGGATGCCATTGATGAGCGTGAAATGGTGCTGCGGGGCGATGGGCATGGTCATAACGATCTCCGGAATAATAGGAAATAATCGTTTCCTAATTGGTTAAAAAAACTCAGCCGAGCAGGCTGAGTGCCGCGTTAACGGCGCTATTGATTTCGTCCTCAGACAGGCCTTTTTTGCCGATCACGCGGTAACCCTGCAGCAGCGCGAAAAGATTACGTGCCGTTTGCTCCGTGGGCAGCGCGCGGGAAAGGCTACCGTCCCGCTGGCCTTCCTGAACCAGTTCGAGCAACAGCTGCTCGGTACGCTGCATGGCGGCTTTGATGTACTGCGCGGTTGCCTCATCAAAAACCGCCAGCTCGGTCGCGCTGGCGACCACCAGACAGCCGCGTATGCCCTCAGGACCGTGGCTGCTCTCGGCGTAAAAACGTAACACCGCCGCGATTTTATCTCGCCCGCTGCGTGCCGCCTCGGTACGCTGGCACAGGGCGGCGCTGCGCGTCCGGATGTAACGGTCGAACGCCGCGAGAAACAGGCCATTCTTGCTGCCAAAGGCTTTATACAGGCTTCCCGCCGTAAGGCCCGTCGCGTCACTCAGCTCTTTGATTGAGGTAGCATGGTAGCCGCGCTCGCGGAAAACGAGCAGGGCGCTGTCGATGGCGGCGTCGGTGTCAAATTCACGCGGGCGACCGGGAAGACGTGACATGAGTGAGTCCTGTTGTAATGCGATAATGCATAATAGGAAACAATTGTTTCCTATTCAAGGCCTGTCTGTCGTTAACGCAGTTCGTTGGCCCGACGAAAACGGCCTTCATAGTCAAAAACCTTTTCACGGACTTGCCAGTACTGGCCTTTCTTGCGGGCGACAACAAAATCCGGATGGCGCAGCAGCACCTGCTGATGCACGATATCCGCCACGGTTATCCAGCGCAGCGGTACGCCCGGCGTGCGGGTATGCGGGCGGATAAAGAGCTGTTCGAAAGCCATGCGCTGAGCCGGAGTGTGCACCCGGAAGCGCTCGCTGACGTCGGCACCGTCCTCATCGTAATAGGTGATTTTCAGCCATTCGCCTTTTTCATCCGCTCCCGGTTGCAGCGCCATGCCAGAGCAGCGCAGCACCAGGGCATCCTTTAACTTCAGCGCGGCCTTCAGCATGTCATCAGGGTCGACCAGAACCGTGTCACATTCGCGGCAGCGGCGGGCGGCAATATCATTTTCAGCGTTGCACTGGGGGCAGTTTTTAAAGCGGAAACGGAAATCGCACTGCTCGCGATGCCCTTCATCATCTTCAAACCAGCCCTGACAGCGGCGGCCAAAATGTTCGATCAGCGTACCGTCAGCCGTCGTCTTGCCCCAAAAGGTGTTGGCAAAGCCACAGGCAGGGCAGAAGACCTGTACCGGCACGTTGTCACTTTTTCCTTTCGGCGTACCCACTTCAGGCGAGTAGAGATCGTGCGGGTTACCGGCGTAATCCAGGATCAGGCAGTCGGTTTTACCGGGGGCCAGACGCAGACCGCGGCCAACGATTTGCTGATACAGGCTGACCGATTCGGTCGGACGCAGAATAGCAATCAGGTCGACGTGGGGGGCATCAAACCCGGTGGTGAGTACCGAGACGTTTACCAGATAGCGAAACTGCTGTGCTTTAAACGCCTCAATCAGGCTGTCGCGCTCCGGGCCGGGCGTCTCGCCGGTGATCAGCGCCGCGTCGCCAGCGGGCAGTAAGCCGGTGATTTCGCGCGCATGCTCAACGGTGGCAGCAAAAATCATTACCCCTTTGCGCGTTTCAGCGAACTCTTCAATCTGGCTGATAATGTGCGGAGTGATGCGCTTTTGCTTTTTCAGCTCCTGGTTCAAATCCGCTTCGCTAAATAAACCGTTGCTCTGCGCCTGTAAGCGGCTGAAATCGTACTGGACGACCGGCATATCCAGGCGTTCAGGCGGGGTCAGGTAGCCGTGTTTAATCATATAGCGCAGCGGAAGTTCATAGATACAGTCGCTGAACAGCGCCTTCTCATCCCCTCGCACCATACCGTGATAATGAAAGCGGTAAATCCAGCCTTTACCCAGGCGAAACGGGGTTGCCGTCAGGCCCAGCAGGCGTAAGTGAGGGTTCACCTCTTTCAGGTGAGTGAGGATTTGCTGATACTGGCTATCGTCGTCATCACTGATGCGATGGCACTCGTCGACAATCAGCAGCGAAAATTCGCTGCGAAACAGCTCAAGGTTGCGGGCAACAGACTGCACGCTGCCAAACACCACTTTGCCGTGGCTCTCTTTCCGCTTTAGCCCGGCGGCGAAGATATCGGCCTCCAGACCAAGCGCGCAATACTTGGCATGGTTTTGCGCAACCAGCTCTTTGACGTGCGCCAGCACCAGCACGCGGCCGCGCGCCAGGCGGGCAAGTTCGGCGATCACCAGGCTTTTGCCTGCGCCAGTCGGGAGCACAATGGCCGCGGGCTCACGGTGTTTGCGAAACCAGGCCAGGGTGGCGTCAACGGCTTCCTGCTGATAGGGGCGAAGTGTAAAAGTCATGGGGTCTCTGTATCGTTATTCCGCATATAGTATGCCACGAAACTTTTTCCCTTGAGTGGCGCAACCAGACCATTATACTGAACCGTTCCTGACTGCTTCTTTTTCGGACGCATTGTCCGACTTCCAGCACCATTAAGGCTAAAAAGATTTCATGCGACTTGATAAGTTTATCGCTCAGCAACTCGGCGTAAGCCGTGCTATTGCCGGGCGCGAGATCCGCGCCAGCCGCGTTACCGTGGATGGCGACATTGTGAGAGACAGCGCGTTCAAACTGCAACCTGACCATCAGGTGGAGTATGACGGCAACCCGCTCACCCAGCAGCACGGCCCGCGCTATTTCATGCTCAATAAGCCGGAAGGCTACGTCTGTTCTACGGACGATCCGGATCACCCGACGGTGCTCTATTTCCTCGACGAACCGGTTGCGCACAAGCTGCATGCGGCTGGCCGCCTCGATATCGACACCACCGGTCTGGTGCTGATGACCGATGACGGTCAGTGGTCCCACCGCATTACCTCTCCGCGTCATCACTGTGAAAAAACCTATCTGGTGACGCTGGAATCGCCGGTGGCAGATGACACGGCAGAACAATTTGCCAAAGGCGTTCAGCTGCATAATGAAAAAGACCTCACCAAACCGGCGGTGCTGGAAGTCATTACCCCGACCGAAGCCCGTCTGACCATCAGCGAAGGGCGTTATCATCAGGTGAAACGTATGTTCGCCGCGGTGGGTAACCACGTTGTGGGTCTGCATCGTGAACGTATTGGGGCAATTGAACTCGATCCCGATCTGGCGCCTGGCGAATATCGCCCGCTGACGGAAGAAGAGATCGCCAGCGTCGGTCTGCCCTCGCATTAATTTCAGGAGAACCCTGTGACCACCAGGCCACACTCGTCTTTCAAAATCGTGTTCATTCTTGGCCTGCTGGCCATGTTGATGCCGCTGTCGATTGATATGTATCTGCCTGCGCTGCCGGTGATTTCGGCGCAGTTTGGCGTACCGGCTGGCAGCGCACAGATGACGCTCAGTACCTATATTCTCGGTTTTGCCCTTGGCCAGCTGTTTTATGGCCCGATGGCCGACAGCCTCGGACGTAAGCCGGTTATTCTGGGCGGAACGCTGATCTTTGCAGCCGCAGCCGTGGCCTGTGCGCTGGCACAGAGTATCGATCAGCTGATCGTGATGCGTTTATTCCACGGCCTCGCGGCGGCGGCGGCAAGCGTGGTGATTAACGCCCTGATGCGTGATATCTACCCGAAAGAAGAGTTCTCCCGCATGATGTCATTTGTCATGCTGGTGACCACCATTGCGCCGCTGGTGGCGCCGATGGCCGGTGGCGCGGTGCTGGTATGGTTCAGCTGGCATGCCATTTTCTGGATCCTGGCGCTTGCCGCACTGCTGGCCTCGGCGATGATTTTCTTCTTTATTGATGAAACGTTAGCCGTCGAGCGCCGCCAGAAATTCCACATCCGTACCACAATGGGGAATTTTGCCTCGCTGTTCCGCCACAAGCGCGTGCTGAGCTACATGCTGGCAAGCGGCTTCAGCTTTGCCGGCATGTTCTCCTTCCTGAGCGCCGGGCCATTTGTCTATATTGAGCTGAACCACGTTTCCCCTCAGCACTTTGGGTATTACTTTGCGCTGAACATTGTGTTCCTGTTCATCATGACCATCATCAACAGCCGCTTTGTTCGCCGGATTGGAGCACTGAACATGTTCCGTGCCGGGCTGTGGATCCAGTTTGTGATGGCTATCTGGCTGGTGGTCAGCGCGTTTTTCGGCGTGGGCTTCTGGGCGCTGGTGGTGGGGGTTGCCGCTTTTGTTGGCTGCGTCTCGATGATCTCATCCAATGCGATGGCGGTTATCCTTGATGAGTTCCCGCATATGGCTGGCACCGCGTCATCGCTGGCGGGGACGTTCCGCTTCGGGATTGGTGCCGTGGTGGGGGCGTTACTCTCAATGGCGACCTTTAACACGGCCTGGCCAATGCTGTGGGCGATGGCGTTCTGTGCCACCAGCTCCATTCTCTTCTGTCTTTATGCCAGCCGACCGCGAAAAGCCGCTCATTAATCTGCACATCAGGCCCGATACGGGCCTTTTTGTTGACCCATATCAACCAAACTTGCGTTCGTTTACCCTGTGTTTGTTTCTTTTATGTAAAATCTATTTGTGTAAAAAGTCACATCATTGTATTTAAAAAGGTTGAGTTAGATCGCAGAAACGGGTACATATAGCGCCGACGCGAGCCTGGATACCGATAAAAAAGCGCTGAATAGTGCAGGTTGGCGATGATGTGTTACTATAAATGTAAATAAATTGTGAAGTAAATTTGCTTCCGGGGATCGAACGTGAATACATTACAACTCTCCATAGTCCATCGCTTGCCCCAGAGCTATCGCTGGTCGGCGGGTTTTGCAGGTTCGAAAGTTGAACCGATTCCGCAAAACGTTGCAGGTTGCGAGAATTGTCTGGTCGCGCTCAAACTGCTTAGCCCGAGCGACGAAGATGCATGGCCGGTAATGGAACGCTTAAGCCAGGCGCTGTCGGATATCGAAGTGGACAGCTCCGTACTGGAGTGTGAAGGCGAGCCGTGCCTGTTTGTTAAAAGTCAGGATGAATTTGCCGCAACCTGCCGCCTGAAAAACTTCGGCGTGGCCATTGCTGAGCCTTTCTCGGGCCAGTATCCCTTCTGAGTGCTAGTCTGCCGATAACAGCTGGCGCGTGTAGCTCTGCGTCGGTGCAGTAAATACGCGCTGGCACTCACCTTGCTCGACCACTTCTCCCTGCCGTAGCACAATCACCTGATGGCATAACGCCCGCACTACCTGTAGATCGTGGCTGATAAAGATATAGGCCAGCCGGTGCTTTTCCTGTAACCCTTTTAACAGGGTCAGGATCTGTGCCTGCACGGTTCTGTCCAGCGAGGAGGTCGGTTCATCCAGGATGATCAGCTCAGGTTTGAGGATCAGCGCGCGGGCAATGGCGATACGCTGGCGCTGTCCGCCAGAAAATTCAGCCGGGTAGCGATGCCGCGTCTCGGGATCTAACCCTACCTCTGCCATCACACGCCTGACCTCATTTTCACGTTGCAGAGCCGTCAGGGTAGGCTGATGGACGCGCAATCCTTCTTCGATGATCTGCAAAATACTCAGCCTTGGATTGAGCGAGGAGTTGGGATCCTGAAACACCACCTGCATGCGGGGACGTACCGGCAGCATCTGCCGACGGTTCCAGTGGTGCAGCGGCATGCCGTCAAACAGGATCTCGCCCTGCGAGGCAATTAAACGCAGCAGTGCCAGGCCGGTGGTGCTTTTGCCTGAACCTGACTCGCCCACCAGTCCCAGCGACTCGCCCGGGCGCAGTGAAAAACGGATGTTCTTCAGCACGGCGTTCTGGTCGACCACGCGGCGCAGAATACCTTTACGGATGGGGAAGGAGACAGACAGCCCCTCGACGTTGAGCAGCGGCGCGCTGTCCCCCCGGAGAGGCACAGGATCGCCTGAGGGTTCACTGTCGAGCAGCCGCTGCGTATAGGGGTGCTGAGGCGCGTTCAGCAGTGCGGCGGTGGTGTTCTGCTCTACACAGCGTCCGTTTTGCATTACGGCGACGCTGTCGGCCAGCTTTTTCACAATGCTCAGGTTATGGGTGATAAACAGCAGACTCATGTTCAGCTCGCTACGTAGCTCCCGCAGCAGCTGCAAAATCTGCGCCTGCACCGTGACGTCCAGCGCGGTGGTGGGCTCATCGGCGATCAGCAGTTCCGGGCGCGTCAGTAGCGCCATGGCAATCATCACACGTTGACGTTCACCGCCGGAAAGCTGATGCGGGAAATCGCTCAGCCGTTTTGCCGCGTTGCGGATGCCGGTTCTCTCGAGGCAGTCGAGGATTTCCCCGCGCGCGGCCTCTTTGCGCATGCCCCGGTGCAGGGAGAGCACCTCGTAAAGCTGTTTTTCCAGAGTATGCAGCGGGTTGAGTGAGACCATCGGCTCCTGGAAAATCATCGCAATTTTATTGCCGCGGACGCCCCGCAGGGTCTGTTCGTCGGCGTGCAGCAGCGAGCTGCCGTGAAACAGAATATCTCCTTGCGGGTAGCTCACTGGCGGAGACGGGAGCAGGCGCAGAATGGAGAGTGCCGAGACGCTCTTGCCGGAGCCGGATTCCCCCACCAGCGCCAGCGTTTCGCCACGCTGGATCTGCAGCGACAGATCGCTGACCACGGTGCGCGTCTCACCCTGTTTCGAAAAGGCAATCGACAGATTCTCGATACTGAGAAGGGGCTGCGTCATGTTACACCGCCTTGTTGGGATCGAAGGCGTCGCGCACGGCTTCGCCAATAAAAATCAGCAGCGAAAGCAGTACCGCCACGGAAAGAAAGGCTGTAATGCCCAGCCACGGTGCCTGCAGGTTGTTTTTGCCCTGCAGCAACAGCTCGCCGAGCGAGGGGGAACCGAGCGGTAGCCCGAAGCCCAGAAAATCGAGCGAGGTGAGGGTGGTGATGGAGCTGCACAAAATAAACGGCAGAAAGGTCAGTGTCGCCACCACGGCGTTCGGCAGCATATGGCGGAAGATGATCCCACGGTCGCTCACGCCCAGTGCCTGCGCGGCACGAATATAGTCAAAATTACGGGTGCGCAGAAATTCTGCGCGCACGACGCCCACCAGCGCCATCCAGCCAAACAATACGGTGATCCCCAGCAGCCACCAGAAGTTTGGCTGCACCACGCTCGACAGCAGGATGATCAGAAACAGCGTTGGCATACCTGACCACACCTCAATCACGCGCTGACCCCAGAGGTCAATTTTACCGCCATAGTAGCCCTGGACGGCACCTGCCACCACGCCCATCACGCTGGAGAAGAGCGTCAGCATCAGCCCAAAGAGGATCGAGATTCGGGTACCGTAGAGGATGCGCGCCAGCACGTCGCCACCGTTGGCATCCGTTCCCAGCCAGTTTTGCGTGGACGGGGGAGAAGGGAAGGGGGTCGTGGTGGCGAAATTGATACTGTTGGCGCCAAAACGGATCGGGGCCCACAGTGCCCAGCCGTGTTGATCAATCTGCTGGCGCAGCCACGGATCCTGATACTCCGCCGGTGTTGCAAACGGGCCGCCAAAGTCACTTTCACTGTAGTTGTTAAGCACGGGTACATACCAGCGGTCGTTGAAATGCACCAGCAAGGGTTTATCGTTGGCAATCAGCTCTGAGCACAGGCTTAACACAAACAGGACGGCAAAAATCCATAACGACCAGTAGCCACGACGGTTATGGCGAAAACGGGCCCAGCGGGCCTGATTGACGGGGCTTAAACGCGGCATCATCGGCCCTCAAAATCGATTCGGGGATCGACCAGCGTATAGCTGATATCACTGACGATATTCAGCAGCAGGCCAATCAGGGTAAAAATGTAGAGTGTGCCAAACATCACCGGATAATCCCGCGACACGGTGGCTTCATAACCCAATAGCCCCAGACCGTTAAGCGAGAACATCACCTCAATAAGCAGCGAACCGGTAAAAAACATACTGATGAACGTGGCAGGAAATCCGGCAATCACCAGCAGCATGGCGTTGCGGAACACGTGCTTCCACATGATCTGTTTTTCACCCACGCCCTTCGCGCGGGCGGTGACGACATACTGTTTGCGGATTTCATCAAGAAAGGCGTTTTTGGTCAGCATGGTCAGGGCGGCAAATCCGCCAATCACCGTTGCCAGCACCGGCAGCGTGATATGCCAGAGATAGTCGGTGATTTTCTGATACCACGGCAGGGTGCTGAAATCGGCGGATACCAGCCCCCGCAGCGGGAAGAGATCGAAATAGCTGCCGCCGGCAAAAAAGACAATCAGCAGCACAGCGAACAGAAACGCCGGAATGGCATAGCCGATGATAATGAACGTGCTGCTCCAGATATCAAAACGGCTGCCGTTGTAGACCGCTTTGCGGATCCCAAGCGGAATGGAAACCAGGTAGATAATCAGCGTTCCCCACAGTCCCAGGGTGATCGACACCGGCAGGCTTTGTTTGATCAGGGTTAAGACCGAGGCACTGCGGAACAGGCTATCACCAAAATCAAACCGGACGTAATCCCACAGCATTTTGAAATAGCGCTCGTGAATCGGTTTATCAAAACCATAGCGATGGGTGATCTCGGCAATCACCTCCGGATCCAGCCCGCGGCCGCCGCGATAATGGCTTTCGCTGATATTCCCCACGCCCGTTTTGGCATGGCTTGCGCCCATTCCTTCTCCGCCACCGCCGGGCATCCCGCCGCTGGTGCCAAATTCAATCGCCGCAATCGCCTGATCGACCGGCCCGCCGGGGGCGATTTGCACAATAAAAAAGTTAATAGTGATGATGGCCCACAGGGTTGGGATGATCAGCAGGAGACGGCGGATTAGATACGCACCCATGATGATTCCTTATCGCCGCTCAGCTGGGAGTCTGGCGGCTTTGTTAACGTCATACCACCAGGTATCGAAGCCCAGCGAATAGATCGGGCGCACGGCAGGCAGCGAAAATTTGTCCCAGCGGGCAAGACGATCTTCACCCATATACCACATGGGCAGCATGTAGTAGTTCCAGGTTAACACTCTGTCGAGGGCGCGTCCTAATGGCAGGAGCTTCTGTTTATCGCCCTGTGCCGCCACGATCTTTGCAATTAGCGCGTCAACGACCGGGCTTTTTACCCCCGGCGCATTGTACGAGGAGTCGATGTAACTGGACGCCCAGGAAATCTGCAGGTCGGAGCTTGGCCAGGGCTGCGCGGGCCACAGGCTCTGCATCATATCGTAATCCCGGCTGCGCTTGCGGTTGGTCAGCTGGGCGATATCCACCTGGCGTATGTTCATTGTGATCCCCAGCCGGGCCAGGTTGTGCTTAAACGGCAAAACCCACTGATCGTTTGCCCCTGACGCGATCAGTAGCTCGAAGCTCAACGGTTTTCCCGTTTGGGCATTGACCCGTTTTTGATTTTTCAGGACCCAACCGGCCTCATCCAGCAGTTTGCTGGCTTTCAGCAAATTGTCACGATCAAAGCCGTTGCCATCGGAGGTGGGGGGATCAAACACGGTGGTAAACACTTCCGGCGGCAATTGTGCTTTGAAGGGGGCCAGCAGCGTCAACTCGTCGGCATTGGGGTAAGCGCGCGCCGCGTATTCGGTATTCTGAAAATAGCTGTTAGCGCGGCTGTAGGCGCCATAAAACAGCGCCTTGTTCATCCACTCAAAGTCAAAGGCCAGGGTAATGGCCTGACGTACCCGGCGGTCGTTAAATACCGGACGCTGAATATTAAACGCCAGCCAGCGCGTGTCCTGGGCAGAGCTATTTTTTTGCTCGTCCTTGACGATGTAGCCTTTGGCAAAGTTTTTACCGATATAGCGCGTGGCCCAGTTTTTAGCGCTGCTCTCCAGGCGTAAATCGAAGGCTCCGGCCTTAAAGGCCTCAAAAGCCACGTTATCGTCCAGGTAGTAATCATAGCGAAGGGTGTCGAAATTCCAGCGCCCCCGGTTTACCGGCAGGTTGGCGGCCCAGTAGTCTTTTACACGGGAGTAGACCACATACTGCCCCATGCGCCAGTCGGTGATGCGGTACGGGCCGCCTGCCAGCGGCGGTGTGGAGAGAGGGTCGCTCAGCTTATGGGCTTTCCAGAACGATTCAGGCATTACGGGCAGGGAGAACAGGCTCAGCATATTCTCTTTATTCGGCTCGCTCAGCTCAATGCGCACGGTGAGCGGTGCGATGGCCCTGACCGACGCGCCTTTGTAGACAATACGGAACTGAGGAACGCCTTCAGTCATAAATTTATGAAACGTAAAGGCGACATCGCTTGCCCTGACCGGCGAACCGTCATGAAAACGCGCCCGCGGGTTAAGCGAAATTTCCGCCCAGGCAAAATTATCCGCATACCGCACGTTTTCGGCGATCAGCGGATAGTAGCTTCCGGGCTCATCATCAGACGTGACAAACAGGGTATCGTAGAGAGATTCTGTGCGCGCCGCGGCCACACCGCGCAGGGCAAAGCGGTTGAAGTTATCGAACGTGCCGGTGGCGGAGAGCGTCACATTCCCGCCTTTCGGCGCGGCAGGGTTGACGTAATCATAATGGGTGAAATTCACCGCGTATTTCGGTTCACCAATCACCGCAAACGCAACGTCTTCTTTGATGGTTTGCGCCTGGCTGGACAGGGCCGTCAGTGCCAACAGCAACAGTATGAAGCGCATAAACATCTCGCGACAGCTCCCTCTTTAACAGACCGGCTCAGTTAAGCTGAATAATAAGTGACGTCACGGGCAATGTGAAATTATTCGCCAGCGTGCGTCAGGTCGGGCCGCCACTCACGGAACTGCTCCAGCGGCATCGGACGGCTAATCCAGTATCCCTGCAGGAAGTTAACGCCATGTTCGCGCAGCCAGGCCGCCTGTTCCGGCGTTTCCACGCCCTCTGCGACGGTGGACATGTTCAGCCGTCTTGCCAGCATCAGTACGGCATCAAGCACCGGTGAGGTGACGGTTTCTGTCCCGATGGCGTTAACAAAACCCCGGTCGATTTTGATGTAATCCATGGTGAAATGTTCAAGATAGATCAGCGCACTGTGGCCGGTACCAAAATCATCGATCGCTATCTCAAACCCTTCGTTGTGCAGCCATTCGAACAGGTTGTTGGCTTCACGGTGGTTGAGCATGTCGCGCTCGGTAATTTCCAGCACCAGCTGGAAGTGATCCGGCGGCAGTAACTCTTTAAACGTGCGCATATCATCTTTAAAGCTGTCGGCGTGCAGATGCCCGGGCGCAATGTTGATACCGAGTTTTGCGCCCGGCGGCAGTTGGGTCTGTAATACCGGTGCATCGTGAATGATAAGGTCAAACAGATGTAGCGTGAGCGGAACAATCAGCTGCTGCGCTTCAGCAAAATTGATAAACGCATCAGGGGGGATCTCACCCATGGTGGGGTGCTTCCAGCGCATCAGGACCTCAACCCCCCGCATTTGCAGATCTTTTGCATCCACCACGGGCTGATAGACCACATAAAACTGGCCGCGTTTAATGGCGCTAAGGATCTCTTTGCCGGGATTAACGCGGATGGTGAGGATATAGAAATTCAGCGATCCTGCCGCAATGCCGCACACCAGCCCAAAGAAGAGGGCGTAAAGGATTTCGTCGCTTGTCCACTTTTCAGCGTACAGCTTAATGGTCAGCGGCACGGCCTTAAGCGTGGCGGTACGCTCGGGCACGGCATGTAAATCTTGCGCCCTGACCAGGGTACTGGACATGGTGGACAGCGCCATATCACCGATGATGATGGCAATCCCTGCGAAGTCGTCCTGGCGCGCGGTATAAAGCAGGTACGGGGTCAGATTGAGATTAACTGACGTAAACACCCCGCCGTCTTTAACCAGAGGGTTTCGGTACCAGATGGCAATGGCGGGCTTATTCGGCAGCATAGGCGTGCCCGGCAGTAATGCCATATCAATCTTCTTGTTGATGTGCAGCTCAGGTATTAGAGCTTCCATCGGCGTATCCATCGGCCCGGTGGCCGACGAGCAGAAGGCGATTTTGTCCCTGACCAGCAAGAACGCGCGCACATTGAGGCTGAAGGCCGCGCGCGACGTCAGCTCGGCATTGACGTCATGGCAGCTGTTCAGCGTGAGGGGCTGAAGAACATCGATAGAGGTTTTCAACTCTTCGAAATAGCTCTCCATGTAGAGGCTCACATCGGTAATAAGGGTGTCGAACCGGACTTCCCGCTTGTGGTAACTCCAGAAAAATTGCAATGAACCCAAAAGCAGGGCCGTGACCAGACCTGTAATAATACTGAGGAACAGTATCTTGCGATGACTGGAAAAGTAGCGGGTGAACATAGACGTCGTGATTCCTGAATTGCCGCTGGATGTATTCAGTGTAACGGGCAAAAAAAAACACCGCCGAAGCAGTGTCTTTTTTTCATCATATCGCCAGCCAAGGGATAACCAACGATACAATCATCATATTAACTGCGGGTCAGTACGCGACGCGCTTCGTTGTAGCGCTTCTTCCAGTATGGCTCGTTCATGCTGGAAATGGTCACACCGCTGCTGGTGGAGGCATGCACAAACTGGTCATTACCAATATAGATGCCGACATGTCGACCCGTTGAACCGGCACGGAACAGAACTAAATCACCGGTGCGCAGTTTTGTACGTGAAATCGACTTACCCACTTCCTGCTGTTCGTAAGTTGAACGCGGCAGGTCTAACCCAAACTGCTCACGGAAGGTACGCTGTACAAAGCTGGAACAATCGATACCTTTTTTGGTGCTGCCGCCCAGACGATAACGCACGCCTTTCCAGTCAGCATACTGGTCCATAATACGGGACTTCACGTCCAGATTACGTACCATATTTTCAAATTCATCCTGAGAGGCTTGCAGTGACGAGGAATCTTCCATTCCCACAACACGCGTCTCAGGATGCATATTCTTTGCGGTGTTCGATGTACTACATGCAGACAACAGTACCGCAACTGCTATCGCCGGGATCCCCCGCAAGATATATCTCAAAATCGGTTGAGATTTGACCATTTTGTTTATTTTCCCTTGAAGTCCTTAACGACAAATATCGTTATAAAAATGCCAAACGTGACGAGACTAATTATCTGTTCACAATGAGACAATTCTTTCTGGTCACATTTGTGGCGCAGTGCACAAATTTATTCACCAAGGAAATAATTATCTCTATGGGGCAAAACGAGTTCGAGATTAACCGATTGCCAGGGCTATTGCGAGTAAAAAAAGCCTTTTTTTTATAAGAAATTGTGATACAGAAAGTAAAAATCCGGCATTGCTTAAAATGCAGTCAGATCCGGCGCTTTATCACGCAATTGATTCATTTTTATCATGAAAGAGATGACGGGAAGATGACAGTGCGAAACGATCGTGGCGGGAGATCTATCAGGGATCGCAATGATCCCTGATAGCGGACGTTAATTTTGGTTAATTATTTGTTTAATGCTTGTTGCTTTTTACCCGGCAGATAGCGATCAAACAGGGCTATTATCCGGTCGCTCAGCGGTGTCATCAGGCACCACGGTAACGCGACCAGCGCAACAGAGAGCGAGCCCACGGCAATATCGGTGAACCAGTGTGCGCCAATCATTACGCGAGGGAAGGCGAAAACCACAAAAATAATCAGGGCTATGGCGAACGCCTTCCTGCCGAAATAGCGCAGCATGACTGCACAAAAAATAAGCAGCATCATGCCGTGATCGCCAGGGAAACTGGCCTTCGAGGCATCTTTCGTTGGAATATGCAGCAATTCGCTGACGCGATAAATATCGGTAAAGAACAGCGTTGGGCTTGAGCGCTTGACCGGAATAATCGCCGTAGCAAGTTGGTTAATGGCTACAGCCAGCAGCAGCATCATCAGACCAATAATCATAATGCGGCGACGCCCGGTTTTGTCCTCTTTCAGCCAGAAAGAGAGCATCAGGCAGCCCATCGCCACCAGCGAACAGCCGTCAAACGCGCGGTTGTTGGTAATCGCCACCAGCCACAGGAAGGCATCACTCTTCACCAGAGCCTGGTTAAAGAAATGGAAGATGGCAGAATCCAGCGGAAACCAGAAACCATGATCCACCGGGATATACCAGGAGAAAAAGAGCGCCAGTCCGGCGACATTGAGCAGCAAAATCAGGGGAATTCGAGTTGTCATAACATTCAGCATACAGGGAAATCAGGGGCAACGTTAGCCGCCCGAACTTAAACGAAGCTTCAACAGGCTGGACTGCAGGGCATTCCAGTCGGCGTTAACCGCACTAATTAACTCTATTCGGCTATCCGGGGGCGCAACATTCTGCGTTTCAATAAAGAAATCTTCACCCTGACGGTTGATGCGCACCAGGCCGTCGGGGGTGCGCATAATCCCCTTAACGCGATCGACCGGCGCCAGTCTTGCCCACTCAAGCACGCCTATGGTGTCGAATACGGTGTCGGCATCAAAGATCCACCCGCAGGCCTGATGACCCTGACCGCTGTTGAGATTACGTCGCCAGCGCTGGTGTTCCGGCAGGCTCAACGCCGCCAGACCCTGCTTTGCGGGATGACTATGCGCATGCTCCGCACTGGCTGGCAGCTCGGTGAGGTTCAGGCGAGGCAGGTCGAGCAGGGCGACATCTATCTTCCCCTGAGTGGTTTGTACCCGCTGACGGTTGCCCCCGAAATGTTGCCACCAGGCATCGAATGCCGCCTGGCTTTCAGCCGTGGCCCGATCTTCTTTATTTGCGACGATAATATCTGCGCAGGCGAGCTGATCGCGGAAGTTGTCGTTGGCCACCGCTTTTTCATCCAGCAGCTGTCGCGGGTCGAGCAGGCAAAGCGTGGCGCGTAAGTCTATCCACGGCTCGTAAACCGGCGCGGTGAGTAAATCAAGAATTTGCTTCGGGTGGCCAAGCCCCGTCGGTTCAATCAGCAGGCGGTCGGGTTTACCCTGACGCAGCAGCGTGTTCAGCCCCACCTGCATGGGCAGGCCATTCACACAGCACATGCATCCGCCCGGGATCTCTTTGATCATGGCGCCGCTGTCAGACAGTAACGCGCCATCAATACCCACTTCGCCGAATTCGTTGACCAGCACGGCCCATTTTTCTGCCGGATCTTTATTGGCCAGCAGGTGGAGAATTGAGGTGGTTTTCCCGCTACCGAGAAAACCGGTAATAAGGTTGGTCCTGGTCACGTGCGCTCCGGTAGATAATTGTGATGATGTAACAATTATCTCTCATCCTGACGAAAAAAGGGCGCAATGAGAAGAGGAAGGGCAAACGGAGCGCATGTCCGTTCGCCTTAAGCGCAATAAACGTTAAAGATTTAACGTTTCGATAACAGCCTGGCGCGCCCCGAGGCGGGCAATACGTTGGTATGCCTGGTTCACCGCCTCGACAAAAACGTGGTTTTGTGCGAGATCGTGACCAAAGACTTCGCTCAGCGTCAGCAGAGCGTTAACGCGGTTTGCGTCATTGGTGGCTTCAACCTTCGCATGGATTTTGTCGCTGAGCGGATCGCGGACATCAATCGTATTGCCTTGTTCATCTGTACCGCTGACGTAGCGGATCCAGCCCGCCACACCCAGCGCCAGCAGGGGCCACGCGCTTTGACGCTCCAGATGAATACGGATCCCATCCAGCATGCGTTGGGGCAACTTTTGACTGCCGTCCATCGCAATTTGCCAGGTACGGTGCTGCAGTGCCGGGTTGGCAAAACGGTCGAGCAGGCTGTCGGCGTAAGCCGTTAGATCAACGTCGGTGATACGCAGCGTAGGGGCCTGTTCATCCAGCATTAACCGCCGCGCGGCCTGACGAAACGCCTCATCCTCCATACATTCATTAATGTGCGCATACCCGGCGAGATAGCCCAGATACGCCAGGAAGGAGTGGCTGCCGTTCAGCATACGTAATTTCATCTGTTCCCACGGCAGAACGTCCTGCACCATCTGCACGCCTGCCACTTCCCACTCCGGGCGTCCGGCGACAAAGTTATCTTCCACGACCCACTGAATAAAGGGCTCGCAACTGATGGCGCAAGGATCTTCCACACCGAGTTCCTGCGCGACCTCCGCCAGCGAGGCATCGGTGGCGGCGGGCACAATCCTGTCAACCATTGTGCCCGGGAAACTCACATGGGTATCAATCCATCCGGCCAGGTCTTCAGAGCGTTTCTGCGCCATGCCGAGCACGGCATTTTTCACCACGTGGCCGTTATCCGGGATGTTATCGCAGGAAAGCACCGTAAAGGCGGGTAAGCCGCGTTCACGGCGGCGGTGGAGCGCTTCGACTATGATCCCTGGGGCGGAATGGGGCTCCGTCGGGTTTTCCAGATCGTGAACGATCCGGGTGTTTTGCAAATCGAGTTTCCCGGTTGCGGGGTCGATGCAATAGCCTTTTTCAGTAATGGTGAGGGAAACAATTGCCACCTGCGGCTCGCAAAATTTCTCAATGATGGCGGCCAGCGAGTCCAGTTTTGCGTTCAGGCATTCATGCACGGCTCCAGTGATAATCGGCTGGTTGCCCTCCGCGCCTTTCTCCAGCACGGTGAAGAGGTGATCCTGCGCCCGCAGCTGGCTCATCAACACGTCGCCGCTGAACAGGCTGATCTCACAAATGCCCCAGTCGCCTCCTTTGGCATTCAGCACCCGATGGGTTAATAACGCCTGATGCGCACGGTGAAAAGCACCAAAGCCGAAGTGGACGATGCGCGAGCGCAGAAGCGAGCGATCGTAGCGCGGTTGCTGAACATGGGCAGGAAGCGAGGTGGAGGCAATTGTCTTCATGAAATACACACCTGATTAACCATTAATTAACAATGCCAGTGTAAAGTTATATGACAGCAAAGAGAATTGGTAAGCCGTAAATATCGCCGTTCTGTGAGTTCGATCAATCAATCTGTGGCGCTGTGTTGACCCTCTTCATTAAACATGTATGGTAGTCGTCATCGCAGTAACACATATTGGTATAACAACTTTGGAGGGTGGGCAATGGAACAAACCTGGCGTTGGTACGGGCCGAACGATCCAGTTTCTCTAGATGATGTGCGTCAGGCTGGCGCAACGGGTGTCGTCACGGCGCTGCATCATATTCCGAATGGCCAGGTGTGGCCGGTAGAGGAGATTAAACAGCGTCAGGCGCTGCTGACAGAAAAAGGCTTAACCTGGTCTGTCGTGGAAAGTATTCCCGTTCACGAAGATATCAAAACCCATTCTGGGGAGTATCAGACCTGGATTGCTAACTATCAGCAGAGCATCCGCAACCTGGCGGCCTGCGGCATCGATACCGTTTGCTATAACTTCATGCCTGTTCTTGACTGGACGCGTACTGACCTTGAGTATCAGCTGCCAGACGGTTCCCGAGCGTTGCGTTTTGATCAGATCGCCTTCGCGGCATTTGAGTTACACATTCTGAAACGCCCTGGCGCGGAAGCCGATTACACGGCCGACGAGCAGCAGCAGGCGCGCGAATGGTTTAACGCAGCAAGCGAAGCAGACATTGAAAAGCTGACCCGCAATATCATCGCGGGCCTGCCGGGTGCAGAAGAGGGCTACACGCTGGATCAGTTCCGCGCCCGTCTGGCAGAGTACGGCGGCATTGATAAAAATCAGCTGCGCGAAAACATGGCGTACTTCCTGCGCGCGATTGTGCCGGTCGCGGAAGAGGCGGGCGTGCGTCTGGCCGTACACCCGGACGATCCTCCGCGTCCCATCCTCGGCCTGCCGCGTATCGTCTCAACCATTGAAGATATGCAGTGGCTGAAAGAGACGGTCGATAGCATCTATAACGGCTTTACCATGTGCACGGGCTCGTACGGCGTGCGTGCGGATAATGACCTGGTGCGGATGATTGAAACCTTTGGCGATCGTATTCATTTCACGCATCTGCGTGCAACCTGCCGTGAAGAGAACCCGAAAACCTTCCACGAAGCGGCGCACCTGAGCGGTGATGTGAATATGGTGGCGGTGGTGGATGCCATTCTGGCGGAAGAGGCACGTCGTAAACAGGCTGGCGATTTACGTCCTATTCCGTTCCGCCCGGATCACGGACACCAGATGCTGGACGATCTGCGTAAGAAAACGAACCCGGGCTATTCGGCGATTGGCCGCCTGAAAGGGATGGCAGAAGTGCGCGGCGTAGAGCTGGCGCTGAAGATGACGAAGTATCCTGAGCTTCTGTAAGTGCTGTTGCCCGGTGGCGCTACGCTTACCGGGCCTACAAAAAACCGGCCTGAGAGCCGGTTTTTGTGTTTTTGTAGATCGGGTAAGGCGAAGCCGCCACCCGACAAAAGCCGCACTCAGTCAGCACGACCCATATAGCGTTTTTCTTCGATATGGATGCGGATTTTCTCACCCGCGGACAGGTATTCAGGCACCTGTACCACCAGACCGGTGGTCAGCGTCGCGGGTTTGTTACGCGCACTGGCGGACGCGCCTTTGATGCCCGGTGCCGTTTCAACGATTTCCAGATCAACCGTCTGCGGCAGTTCCAGCGCCAGCAGCACGCCGTCCCAGGTCAGAACCTGCATATCCGGCATACCGCCTTCAGGAATGAACAGCAGCTCTTCTTCAATCTGATCTTTGGTGAAGATATACGGGGTGTAATCTTCTTTATCCATGAATACATACTCGTTGCCGTCGATATAGGAGAAATCAACATAGCGACGGGTCAGAGTGACGGTATCAACGATATCGTCACCTTTGAAACGTTCTTCCACTTTAAGGCCGGTACGTACATCGGCGAAACGCATTTTGTACAGCGTTGCTGCACCACGGGCGCTCGGGGCCTGAATATCGATATCTTTCACAATCAGCAGTTTGCCGTTGTAATTCAGTACCATACCTTTCTTAATTTCGTTCGCTCTTGGCATTGCAGTAATCCTGTCTACGGGAGGTAAAAAATATCGCGCCAAATTACTCGTGCGCGGCCTTTCAGGCAAGCGGAATTCGTGGCTTTTGCTATCAATACACAAAAGGTGTTACTGTGCGCCCGATACCCGACTGCGCGGGTCTTTCACCGATAGAGAGCATTTATGGATTGTCGTCCCGATTGCGGCGCGTGCTGTACCGCACCGTCCATTTCCAGCCCCATTCCAGGAATGCCGGAGGGCAAGCCTGCGAATACCCGCTGCGTTCAGCTCTCTGAAACCAACCTGTGCATGATCTTTGGCTCGCCTCTGCGCCCGAAGGTCTGCTCCGGGCTGCAGCCCTCCGCCGAGATGTGCGGCAACACGCGCGCGCAGGCGATGACGTACCTGCTTAATCTGGAAGCACTCACCGCACCTTAAACGTCTTTAATTCTTGTCAGGCACGCTATCGTCAGGGTGCACATCACCAGCGCAATCCAGAACACCGTGTGATAGTTCCAGATTTCAGCCACCACGCCTGCCATTGAGCCTGCGATGATCCAGCCCACGCGGGTGGTATTAGTATAAAGGGTGGTGGCGGAGCCTGCCTGGCCCGGCATCAGATCCTGGAAATAGAGCATGCCAATTCCGGCGAGTATGCCGATATAGATGGCGTTCAGCAGCTGTAAAGCCAGCAGCAGCCCCGGCGTATGAACCGTCAGCATTCCAACATAGAACAGTAGCCCGGCGACGGCGGCGATACGCATCAGAAAACGTTTCCCGAAACGCTTCGCGTAATAGCCAGCAATCAGCATGGTGGGGATTTCAAGCCCGGCCGCGGTCCCCATCATGATGCCAGCAAGCTTCTCGGGCAGATGCAGCTCATCAATAATAAACAGCGGCATATTAATGATATACAGGCTGTTTGTGCCCCACATCAGCGTACAGATAATAAAGAGGAGCAGGGCGTCACGACGGTTACGACGCGGTGCCTCCAGCACGCCTGTTGCAACTTTTGGCTCTTTACGCATCGACGGCAGAAAGAACCACACCATGGCGCCACACACCACAAAGGCCACTGCCGCACTCAGGTACATCACCGTAAAGCCAAACCCCATCGCCAGCGCGTAAGCCAGCGGCGGGCCAATAACCCACGCCAGCGATACTTGCGCACGCAGAATAGAGCTGAACATCACCGCTTCTCGCCCGGTATGGTCGGCATGCTCACGGGCAAGGGCGAACATCTGCGGATTCGCCGTTGAACCGAAACTGCTCAGAAACACCCCGATAAACAGCAGAACAAAATAGTTGCGGTTCCAGGCAAACAGGACGCAGGCGAACACCCCCAGCAGACAGCAAAAGACGATCAGGCTTTTACGATCGCCTTTTTTATCTGAACGCCCCGCCAGAAACTGGCTCACCAGAATGCCGATAATGGCGCTTCCGGTAAAGAAGAAGCCCACCATCGCCGGACGCGCATGGACTTCATTGGTCAGGAACAGGCTCAGCGTAGGGGTCTGCAGCGCACCGGCGATGCCGGTCAGGAAGGCAACAATTAAAAATGCCGTTGAGGTGAAATCAAAGGGCTTCGGCGAGACGGCGGCGGGCGTGTTATGCATGTTTCACAGTCGGTGAGTTTCCAGGAGACGCGGAGTGTACGTCGCGAGTCAGAAAATAAACAGAGGGTGAGGTCAATTTCGCCACGAATAATCAAAATGGCATTTCATATTCGCGTGCAGCTGACCTTAGCTGAAACTGATTTGCTGACCGTCAGCAAAATTCAGCTGAACGAGGAAGAAATGTGCTGCATCTCTAAATTCTGCAATCAGAAATGTAACTTTCCTTGCAACGTCTTGCAGAAAGCGCAAGACTTTTTGAAACGTTTCAGCGCTATCTTGTTTTAACAAACGGAGCAGGCTAGCGCATTTTTTCTCAGTGAAGCTGAAACGATTCACTTTCAGCAGGAGAGGAGAACCATGTTCCAGTTATCTGTACAGGATATCCACCCGGGCGCTCAGGCCGGGAACAAAGAAGAGGCCATTCGTCAGGTTGCCGCTGCCCTTGTGCAGGCCGGCAATGTGGCTGAAGGCTACGTCAACGGCATGCTGGCGCGTGAGCAGCAGACCTCGACCTTCCTCGGCAATGGCATCGCCATTCCGCACGGCACCACAGACACCCGCGATCAGGTGCTGAAAACCGGCGTTAAGGTTTATCAGTTCCCGCAGGGCGTTGTGTGGGGCGAGGGGCAGGTGGCTTACGTGGCCATCGGTATCGCGGCCAGCAGCGACGAGCACTTAGGTTTGCTGCGTCAGCTGACGCATGTGCTGAGCGATGACGCCGTGGCCGAGCAGTTGAAATCTGCCACCACCGCTGAAGAGCTGCGTGCTCTGCTGATGGGCGAAAAACAGAGCGAAGCGCTGAAACTGGATAACGACACGCTGACGCTGGACGTTGCCGCGACCGATCTGGTGACGCTGCAGGCCCTGAATGCCGGACGCCTGAAAGAAGCCGGGGCAGCAGACGCTACCTTTGTTACCCGCGTCATTAACGATAAGCCTCTCAATCTGGGCCAGGGTATCTGGCTGAACGACAGTGCTGAAGGCAACCTGCGGAGCGCTATCGCGGTGAGCCGTGCCGCAAACGCCTTTGACGTAGACGGTGAAAGCGCTGCACTGCTGGTGACCGTCGCCATGACCGATGACCAGCCGGTTGCCGTGCTGAAACGTCTGGGCGATCTGCTGCTGAACAACAAAGCTGAAAAACTGCTGAACGCGGATGCCGCCACCGTGCTGGCTCTGCTGACCAGTGATGATGCGCTGACGGATGACGTGCTGAGCGCAGAGTTCGTTGTACGTAACGAGCACGGCCTGCATGCCCGTCCGGGCACCATGCTGGTGAATACCATTAAACAATTTGAAAGTGAGATCACCGTGGCTAACCTGGATGGCACGGGCAAAGCGGCCAATGGTCGTAGTCTGATGAAAGTTGTCGCGCTGGGCGTGAAGAAGGGTCACCGTCTGCGTTTCACCGCGCAGGGTGCGGATGCTGAACAGGCGCTGAAAGCGATTGGCGATGCCATCGCGGCGGGTCTGGGGGAGGGCGCATAATGAGCAGACGTGTTGCGACTATTACGCTGAACCCGGCTTATGACCTGGTGGGGTTTTGCCCGGAGATTGAGCGCGGCGAAGTAAACCTCGTGCGTACCACTGGCCTGCATGCTGCGGGCAAAGGGATTAACGTCGCGAAAGTGCTCAAGGATCTCGGTATCGATGTCACCGTGGGGGGATTCCTCGGTAAAGATAACCAGGATGGTTTCCAGCAGCTGTTCAGCGAGCTGGGCATTGCTAACCGTTTCCAGGTCGTTCAGGGCCGTACCCGTATCAACGTCAAACTGACGGAGAAAGACGGGGAAGTGACCGATCTGAATTTCTCTGGCTTTGAAGTGACGCCGTCTGACTGGGAGCGTTTTGTTAACGATTCTCTGACCTGGCTGGGCCAGTTCGACATGGTGTGCGTCAGCGGCAGTCTGCCATCTGGCGTAAGCCCGGAAGCCTTCACCGACTGGATGACGCGCCTGCGCAGCCAGTGCCCGTGCATCATCTTTGACAGCAGCCGTGATGCGCTGGTCGCCGGCCTGAAAGCGTCCCCGTGGCTGGTGAAGCCTAATCGCCGTGAACTTGAGATCTGGGCTGGCCGGAAGCTGCCAGAATTAAAAGATGTGATTGACGCTGCCCATGCGCTGCGCGAGCAGGGTATCGCTCACGTGGTGATTTCGCTTGGTGCAGAAGGGGCGTTGTGGGTTAACGCGTCTGGCGAATGGATCGCCAAACCGCCGTCGGTTGACGTTGTCAGCACCGTTGGCGCCGGGGATTCGATGGTTGGCGGTCTGATCTATGGCCTGCTGATGCGCGAATCCAGTGAACATACTTTACGTCTTGCCACCGCCGTTGCAGCCCTGGCCGTGAGTCAGAGCAATGTCGGCATTACCGATCGTACCCAGTTAGCCGCGATGATGGCGCGCGTTGACTTAAAACCTTTTAACTAACAGCAGGAGAGGAATAATGAAAACGCTGCTGATTATTGACTCCGGTCTCGGACAGGCTCGCGCCTATATGGCGAAGACCCTGCTGGGAGCGGCGGCGAACAAAGCACATCTGGAAATGACCGATAACCCGGGCGACGCTGAACTGGCGATTGTGCTGGGTGATAAGGTCCCGGCTGACAGCGCACTGAACGGCAAAAAAGTGTGGCTGGGCGATATTAATCGCGCGGTGGCACATCCGGAACTGTTCCTGAGCGAAGCGAAAGGCCACGCGTCAGTCTACAGCGCACCGGCTGCGGCAGCACCGGTTGCTGCCACGGGCCCGAAACGCATTGTGGCGGTGACAGCTTGTCCGACGGGCGTCGCGCATACCTTTATGGCGGCTGAAGCGATTGAAACCGAAGCGAAAAAACGCGGCTGGTGGGTAAAAGTTGAAACCCGTGGCTCGGTGGGTGCGGGCAATGCCATCACCCCGGAAGAAGTGGCGGAAGCCGATCTGGTGATCGTTGCGGCGGATATCGAAGTGGATCTGGCGAAATTCGCGGGTAAACCGATGTACCGCACCTCTACCGGCCTGGCGCTGAAAAAGACCGCGCAGGAGTTTGATAAAGCGCTGGTGGAAGCCCAGCCTTATCAGGCAACCGGTGCGGCTAAACCGGCTACCGAAGGGAAAAAAGAATCTGCGGGCGCCTATCGTCACCTGCTGACCGGTGTGTCTTATATGCTGCCGATGGTGGTGGCCGGCGGTCTGTGTATCGCACTGTCATTCGCGTTTGGTATCACCGCATTTAAAGAAGAAGGGACGCTGGCTGCGGCGTTAATGCAGATTGGTGGCGGCTCCGCGTTCGCGCTGATGGTGCCGGTGCTGGCAGGCTTTATCGCCTTCTCCATCGCTGACCGTCCGGGTCTGACGCCGGGTCTTATCGGCGGTATGCTGGCCGTGAGCACCGGTTCCGGCTTTATTGGCGGTATCATCGCCGGTTTCCTGGCGGGTTACGTCGCGAAGCTTATCAGCTCGAAGCTGAAGCTGCCGCAAAGTATGGAAGCCCTGAAACCGATTCTGATCATCCCGCTGATTTCCAGCCTGGTGGTCGGTCTGGCGATGATTTACCTGATTGGTAAGCCGGTGGCGGGTATCCTGGCGGGTCTGACCCACTGGCTGCAAACCATGGGCACGGCAAACGCGGTGCTGTTGGGGGCTATCCTCGGTGGCATGATGTGTACCGACATGGGTGGTCCGGTAAACAAAGCGGCCTATGCATTCGGTGTTGGCCTGCTGAGTACCCAGACCTACGCGCCAATGGCAGCCATTATGGCAGCCGGTATGGTGCCACCGCTGGCGCTCGGCCTGGCAACGATTATTGCGCGTCGTAAATTCGACAAAGCGCAGCAGGAAGGCGGCAAAGCGGCGCTGGTACTGGGCCTGTGCTTTATCACCGAAGGGGCGATTCCGTTCGCTGCCCGTGACCCAATGCGTGTTCTGCCTTGCTGTATCGTTGGCGGCGCGGTGACCGGGGCTATCTCAATGGCGATTGGCGCGAAGCTGATGGCACCGCACGGTGGTCTGTTCGTTCTGCTGATCCCTGGCGCTATCACCCCGGTACTGGGTTACCTGCTGGCGATTGTTGCTGGTACGCTGGTGGCGGGGCTCTCTTACGCGGTGCTGAAACGCCCTGAAGCGGAAGCGGTGGCAAAAGCAGCCTAAAAGAGGTGTCGGGTGGCGGCTTCGCCTTACCCGACCTAAAAAAAAGCCGGACGCTTAACGCGATCCGGCTTTTTTTATGCCGCCTGTTCAGCGGTCTGCTGTGCCTTCAGCCAGGCGATCTCTTCCGCCCAGATATCCGGATTGATGGTTTCCAGCACCATGGGGATACCATCGAAACGGGCGTCCTGCATGATAAAGCGGAACGCATCATGGCCAATATTACCTTCACCCAGGCTGTGGTGACGGTCTACGCGGCTGCCAAAGGCGCTTTTGGCATCGTTTAAGTGCATTCCACGCAGATACTTAAAGCCTACCACGCGTTCGAACTCATCGAAGGTGTTTTTCGTGGCCTCGGTTGTACGCAGGTCGTAACCGGCTGCAAACGCGTGACAGGTATCGATACATACGCCCACGCGGGATTTATCTTCCACGCCGTCGATGATGGCAGCCAGATGTTCAAACTTAAAGCCGAGGTTGCTGCCCTGACCGGCGGTATTCTCGATCACCGCGGTAACCCCCTGGGTTTTATCCAGCGTGATGTTAATGGACTCCGCAATGCGTGCCAGGCAGGCCTCTTCGTCTATCTGCATCAGATGGCTACCCGGATGGAAATTCAGCAGCGTCAGCCCAAGCTGCTCGCAGCGCTGGACTTCATCCAGAAACGCTTCGCGGGACTTCTCCAGCGCTTCCTGAACCGGATGACCGAGGTTGATTAGATAGCTGTCGTGGGGAAGGATTTGACCCGGCCCGTAGTGGTACTTCTCACAGGCGGCTTTGAAATCATCTATGACATCAGCGGTAAGCGGCGCGGCGCGCCACTGGCGCTGGTTTTTGGTGAACAGGGCGAAAGCGGTCGCCTCAATTTCGGCGGCGCGAATGGCGGCATTCGCAAGGCCACCGGCAGCGCTGACGTGCGCTCCAACGTATTTCATAAAGGGACTCCTGTTAACCCGAAATGCGTATCATAACGGGTTAACAGGGGAAGGATGTAGTGGTTTATGCCATCAGGCTGTGAACCACGAGGTTAATCGCACCGCCACCCACAATCAGCCAGATGAAGAGCACCAGCGCCATCAGCAGCGGTTTCGCACCGGCTTTTTTCAGCGCGCTGACGTGCGTGGTCACCCCCAGCGCCGCCATCGCCATCGCCAGCAGCACGGTATCCAGCGTCACCAGCATATCGACCACCGCTTTTGGCAGCAGGTGGAAGGAGTTGAAAATCGCCACCACGATAAACAGGATCGCAAACCACGGTATGGTGATTTTACTCTTCTGATTACCACACGCGGGCGCAAGCTGTTTCACGCGGGCGGCCAGGATAATCAGGAAGGGTGCCAGCATCATGACGCGCAGCATTTTAGCAATCACCGCGGCGTTTTCTGCTTCCGGGTTAATGGCATGACCCGCCGCCACGACCTGCGCCACTTCATGCATGGTTGAGCCAATGTAGATGCCATAGGTTTCCGGGCTAAACCAGTGGGCAACCAGCGGATACATGGCCGGGTAGAGGAAAATAGCCAGCGTACCGAAGATCACCACGGTCGCGACCGCCACCGTAACTTTGCTGGATTCCGCCTTGACCACAGGTTCGGTTGCCAGTACCGCCGCCGCACCGCAAATACTGCTCCCGGCACCGATCAGCCAGCTGGTCTGTTTATCCAGGCCAAATATTTTCTGTCCGATAAAGCAGGCCAGTAAAAAGGTGCTGGTCAGGGTCAGAACGTCAATGGCGATACCGCTAATGCCAACATCCGCAATCTGTGAAAAGGTGAGGCGAAAGCCGTAAAGAATGATCCCGAGGCGCAGCAGATGCTGCTTGGCAAAAATAACGCCGCCATCACAGGACTTCCAGATGTGCGGGTAAACGGTGTTACCCACGACCATGCCGAGCAGGATCGCCAGCGTTAAGGCGCTAAAACCGGCACCGGCGACGGCGGGAATGCTGCCGCCCCATAATGCCACACCGGTGACGACCGCGCTGAGCGCAAGACCCGGCACGAAGTGCCACAATGTACGATGATGCTGTAAGGTGATTTCTGACATAACCTTCTCCTTTGTCTGGCTAAAGGTTACGGCGCGCTGGTTTAAAAATAAAATTGATTATATACTTATAATCAATCTATATAAGTGGTAAGCAACCATGCACATTACTTTGCGTCAGCTGGAAGTTTTTGCCGAAGTGCTGAAAAGCGGGTCGACGACCCAGGCCTCGCAGATGCTTTCGCTTTCCCAGTCTGCGGTCAGCGCCGCGTTAACCGATCTTGAGGGCCAGTTGGGCGTGC
Organism: Enterobacter sp. Lyrl_3; assembly: GCF_051948675.1. Lineage (NCBI taxonomy): Bacteria > Pseudomonadati > Pseudomonadota > Gammaproteobacteria > Enterobacterales > Enterobacteriaceae > Enterobacter > Enterobacter sp. Lyrl_3. The sequence continues at coordinate 724,646 of NZ_JAYJLI010000001.1, read as the reverse complement.
AGCTCTTCGACAGGGTAGGGAAGCGGCTGGTGGTTAACGAACATGGCCGCCTGCTTTATCCCCGCGCGCTGGCACTGCTGGAACAGGCAACGGAAATTGAACAACTCTTCCGGGAAGAGAACGGTGCCATCCGCGTGTATGCCAGCAGCACCATCGGAAACTATATCTTGCCGGAAGTGATCGCCCGCTATCGCCGGGATTTCCCGACCCTGCCGCTGGAGATGAGCGTGGGGAACAGTCAGGATGTGATTAACGCGGTAATCGATTTTCGCGTGGATATCGGTCTTATCGAAGGGCCATGCCATAACGTCGATATCATTGCGGAACCCTGGCTGGAAGATGAGCTGGTGGTCTTCGCTTCACCCGCCTCGTCGTTATTGCAGGGTGAAGTAACGCTGGAACGTCTGGCGCAGGCGCAGTGGATCCTGCGTGAGCAGGGCTCCGGCACGCGGGAAATTGTTGATTATCTGCTGCTCTCCCATTTGCCACATTTCCAGCTGGGGATGGAGCTGGGCAACTCAGAGGCGATCAAGCATGCGGTGCGACATGGCCTTGGGATCAGCTGCCTTTCACGACGGGTCATTATTGAACAGCTTGAGGCCGGAACGCTGGTTGAAGTTCCGCTTCCGCTGCCCAAACTGGTGCGCACGTTGTGGTGTATTCACCATCGTCAGAAACATCTTTCCAGCTCGCTGCAGCGTTTTCTGCGCTATTGCGCCATGTAAAAGCGCCCCTCACCCCAATGGGGAGAGGGAAAAATTATGCTTTACTTATAATCCTGGCCGAGTCATGAAGCTCTCTTATAACTCAGTATTTCTGCCGGAAGGAACGCGGATCGTCTGCTACAATCGCGCCTCATTTATTAGATGGACAGCATTTTCACATGGTTTCAGAAACTAAAACCACAGAAGCGCCCGCGCTACGCCGCGAACTCAAGGCGCGTCACCTGACGATGATCGCCATCGGCGGCTCAATCGGTACAGGTCTTTTCGTTGCCTCCGGGGCAACCATTTCGGCAGCCGGCCCGGGTGGGGCACTTTTCTCTTATATCCTGATTGGCCTGATGGTCTACTTCCTGATGACCAGCCTGGGCGAACTGGCCGCGTACATGCCGGTATCCGGTTCGTTTTCGACCTACGGTCAGAAATACGTTGAAGAAGGCTTTGGTTTCGCGCTGGGCTGGAACTACTGGTACAACTGGGCGGTCACCATCGCCGTTGACCTTGTCGCCGCACAGCTGGTTATGACCTGGTGGTTCCCGGACACGCCAGGCTGGATCTGGAGTGCGCTGTTCCTTGCGGTCATCTTCCTGCTGAACTACATCTCCGTTCGCGGCTTTGGCGAAGCGGAATACTGGTTCTCTTTGATCAAAGTGGCAACCGTCATCATCTTTATCGTCGTCGGTGTGGCGATGATCGTTGGTATTTTCAAAGGGGCGGAACCGGCCGGGTGGAGCAACTGGACGATTGGCGATGCGCCGTTTGCCGGTGGTTTCTCGGCGATGATTGGCGTGGCGATGATTGTTGGCTTCTCCTTCCAGGGCACCGAGCTGATTGGTATTGCTGCCGGTGAGTCTGAAAACCCGGAGAAGAACATTCCGCGCGCGGTGCGTCAGGTATTCTGGCGTATTCTGCTGTTCTATGTGTTCGCGATCCTGATTATCAGCCTGATTATCCCGTACACTGACCCAAGCCTGCTGCGCAACGATGTCAAAGACATCAGCGTCAGCCCGTTCACGCTGGTCTTCCAGCATGCCGGTCTGCTCTCTGCGGCGGCGGTAATGAACGCCGTTATCCTGACCGCGGTGCTCTCTGCGGGTAACTCCGGTATGTACGCCTCAACCCGTATGCTCTATACCCTGGCCTGTGACGGTAAAGCGCCGCGTATTTTCGCAAAACTGTCTCGTGGTGGTGTGCCGCGTAACGCGCTGTATGCCACAACGGTCATTGCTGGTCTGTGCTTCCTGACCTCCATGTTCGGTAACCAGACGGTCTACCTGTGGCTGCTCAACACCTCTGGTATGACGGGCTTTATTGCCTGGCTGGGGATTGCCATCAGCCACTACCGCTTCCGTCGCGGCTATGTTATGCAGGGACACGATCTGAACAACCTGCCGTACCGTTCCGGGTTCTTCCCGCTGGGGCCGATTTTCGCCTTCATTCTGTGTCTGATTATCACCCTGGGCCAGAACTATGAAGCGTTCCTGGCGGACACCATTGACTGGGGCGCCGTAACGGCCACCTACATTGGTATTCCGCTGTTCCTGGTGATCTGGTTTGGCTACAAGCTGATGAAAGGAACGCACTTCGTTCGCTACAGTGAAATGGAATTCCCTGAACGATTTAACAAATAAACCGCACTTCCTCTCTTTTAGCCCGCTCATTTGAGCGGGCTTTTTTATCTCCACATTATGCAGAACGGATATAATTTTTAACAATTTAATTGATAATAATAATCGTTTGCTTTATCGTTACGTCAAAATAAGCAGACCACCGACCCGCCGGAGATGCGGGCGGAGCAAAAGGCATTGTGGGCAATAATCTTTTGATTTAGTTGTATTTACCTCATGGAGATATGGAATGTTTAGGTTGAATCCCTTCGTCAGGGGAGGACTTTGTGCGTCCGCCATGTCCCTGGCACTGCCTGTCATCGCTGCGGAATCCAGCGACACACTGGTTGTCACGGCGTCAGCGACTGAGCAAAACCTGAAGGACGCACCGGCGAGCATCAGCGTCATCACCCAGGAAGACCTGCAGCGTAAACCCGTTCAGAACCTGAAAGATGTGTTGCAGGACGTACCGGGCGTGCAGCTCACTAATGAAGGGGACAACCGTAAAGGGGTAAGTATTCGCGGTCTGGACAGCAGCTATACGCTGATCCTGATCGACGGTAAGCGTGTTAACTCCCGCAACGCCGTCTTCCGCCATAACGATTTCGATCTGAACTGGGTTCCGGTCGATGCGATCGAGCGGATCGAAGTGGTGCGCGGGCCAATGTCCTCGCTCTACGGCTCAGATGCGCTGGGCGGCGTGGTGAACATCATCACCAAGAAAATCGGTCAGAAGTGGACGGGCACCCTGAGCGCCGACTCCACCATTCAGGAACACCGCGATCGCGGGGACACCAACAACGGCCAGTTCTACACCAGCGGCCCGCTGGTGGACGGCGTGCTGGGGCTGAAGGCCTACGGCAGCGTGTCTAAGCGTGAAAAAGACAAGCAGCAAGAATCGTCTACCACAACGAGCGGTGAAACGCCGCGTATTGAGGGCTTCACCAGCCGCGATGCCAACGTGGAATTCGCCTGGACGCCGACGGAAGATCATGACTTTACCGCAGGCTATGGTTTCGACCGCCAGGATCGTGATTCCGATTCCCTCGATAAAAATCGCCTTGAGCGCCAGAACTACTCCCTGAGCCACAACGGCCGATGGGGGACAGGCAACAGCGAACTGAAAGTTTACGGCGAGAAGGTGGACAACAAAAACCCGGGTAACAGCCATACCATCACTTCCGAGAGCAACGCCGTTGATGGTAAATACGTGCTGCCGCTGGGTGAAATCAATCAGCTGCTGACCTTCGGCGGCGAATGGCGTCACGACAAGCTGAAAGATCCGGTAAACCTGACCGGCGGCTCCGGCAGCGCGACCTCTACCAGCCAGTATGCTCTCTTCCTTGAAGATGAATGGCGGATATTTGAACCGCTGGCGCTGACTACCGGCATCCGTATGGACGACCACGACACCTACGGCGATCACTGGAGTCCTCGAGCGTATCTGGTCTATAACGCGACCGATACCGTCACGGTGAAAGGGGGCTGGGCAACCGCGTTTAAAGCGCCATCCCTGCTGCAACTGAGTCCGGACTGGATCACCGGATCGTGTCGCGGTGCCTGCGAGATTGTCGGTAACCCGAACCTGAAACCAGAAACCAGCGAAAGCTTTGAACTCGGGCTGTACTACAGCGGGGAAGAGGGATGGTTAGAGGGCGTGCAGGCCAGCATTACCACCTTCCAGAACAATGTTGATGACCGTATCAGCATCAGCCGTACGGCGAACGTTGACCAGGCTAAGAGCTACCCGAACTACGTGGGGCTGAATGCTGACGGTGAACCGATCTTCCGCTATTACAACGTCAACAAGGCGCGTATTCGTGGCGTGGAAACCGAGCTGAAGATCCCGGTGGCTGAGGACTGGAAGCTGACGCTGAACTATACCTACAACGACGGGCGTGATATCAGCAACGGCGGCAACAAACCGCTGTCCGAACTGCCGTTCCATACCGCCAACGGTACCGTGGACTGGAAGGCGACGCAGGACTGGTCGTTCTACGTCCAGGGCCACTACACCGGCGAGAAACGTGCGTTAACCAGCGCAGACGCAACGCCAGGCGGCTATGTCATCTGGAATACCGGCGCGGCATGGCAGGCAACGAAAAGCGTGAAGCTGCGCGCGGGCGTGCAGAACCTGCTGGATAAAGATCTGAGCCGCGACGATTACAGCTACACGGAAGATGGCCGCCGCTACTTTGTGGGTGTGGATTATAAGTTCTGATGTGGTTTTCATGCCCGGTGGCGCTGCGCCTTACCGGGCAAAAAAAACCGCACTTACCCGAACAAATGCTCCGCATGGAAGCGGAGGTGATCCTCAATAAAGGATGCAATGAAATAGTAGCTGTGGTCATATCCGGGCTGAATACGCAGCGTCAGCGGCCAGTCTTTCTGACGTGCGGCTTCAGCCAGCACGGCGGGCTGTAGCTGTCCGGCCAGGAACTGATCCGCATCACCTTGATCGACAAGCGTCGGGATCGCATTTCCAGGCTGGCTCGCCAGCATCAGGGCACAGCTGTCCCACTCCTGCCAGCGTTGTGCATCATCGCCCAGATAGTTCGTGAAGGCTTTCTGCCCCCACGGTACCTGGGTGGGGTTCACTATTGGCGCAAACGCGGAAACGCTGGTGTATCTGCCAGGATTCTTTAGCGCCATGATCAACGCGCCGTGCCCGCCCATGGAATGCCCGCTGATGGCACACCGGTTGCTTACTGCAAACTCACGCTGGATCAGGGTTGGCAGCTCGTCGGCAATATAGTCGTACATGCGGTAATGGCTCGCCCACGGCTGCTCTGTGGCGTTCAGATAGAACCCGGCCCCTTTGCCCAGATCATATCCGGCATCGTCCGCCACCTCATCGCCACGCGGGCTGGTGTCTGGCATCACCAGGGCGATACCCAGCTCGGCCGCCACACGCTGTGCACCCGCTTTGGTGGTGAAATTCTCATCGTTACAGGTTAATCCTGAGAGCCAGAACAGAACCGGGGGCTTAACACCCTCTTCAGTGGGCGGCAGGAAAATACTGAACGTCATGGCACAGTTCAGGACAGTGGAGTCGTGGCGCCAGCGCTGCTGTCGACCTTCAAAACAACGATGCTCTTCGAGCAGTTCCATGCAGGGCTCCTTAATGCGAATTGCTATTCATTCAGCCCATAATACAGAGTTTTCATTTACCTGTGAGCAACTTTCACTTTCGCAAGACAGCGAGATCCTGCATCATAAATTTACTTTTTATTAACAACTGGAGCGGTCATGGCGCTGCGAATTGCGCTCAGTGGATTTGTGGTTCTGGTGGTAGCGATGGGAATTGGGCGCTTCGCGTTTACCCCTCAGGTGCCGCTGATGATTGCCGCCGGGCAACTCACGCTCACCAGCGCAGGTCTGGTGGCGGCGATGAACTATCTGGGCTATCTGGTGGGCGCATGGGATGCGATGCGCGCCCATCGCTTCGTTGAAACCCGCCTTTGGCTGGGTATTACTGGCGCTGTGGCGCTGACGCTGCTTTCCGCCGCAGCGGATAACGCGCTGGTACATGGTCTGCTGCGCTTTGTGATTGGCTGCATGAGCGGCTGGTCGATGGTGCTGATTGCCGCCTGGACCAACGAGCGGCTGGGGCAACTGGGTAAACCGGGTTTGAGCGCGGCCGTGTTTGCCGGGCCGGGCGCAGGTATCGCCCTAAGCGGACTGCTTGCGGTCTGTATTCACGCAAAAGCGTTGTCGGCCGGGGCCGCATGGCAGATTTACGGCGTGCTGGCGCTGGTGCTTATCGCACTGGTTGCCCGCTATTTACCGCGTGCCGGGCAACTGCACCGGCCGGGCAGCGCGCCTGAACCCCTTATTCTGACGAAAGATCTGAAGTGCCTGGTCTGGAGCTACAGCCTGGCCGGATTTGGCTACATCCTGCCTGCAACATTTTTATCGCAAATGGCGGCCGTGCGTTTTCCCGGCAGCCTGTTTGCACAGTTTGTCTGGCCGATATTTGGCGCTGCCGCTGTTGTGGGCATCGTGCTCAGTATCGTTTTGCGTCACACCTCTACCTCGAACCGCAGGCTGGCTATCGTGCTGTGGTTACAGGGGGCGGGTGTGCTGGCGGCATGGCTACTGCCTGGAATTGGCGGCTTGCTGACGGGCGGCCTGCTGGTCGGCGGCGGATTCCTGTGTGCCGTTCAGCTCTCTTTACTCTACGGGCGCGAGCTGGCACCCGAACATACCCGCTATATGGCGGGGCTGCTGACTACCGGTTATGCCATTGGACAGCTGGTGGGGCCGATGACCTCGGCGTTATCCACCTGGCTTACCCACAAGCTTGAGCCTGCGCTGGGGCTGGCGGGCATTGCGCTGTTCATTGCGGGCGCGCTGGTGTGGAACCGTCAGGCCGAAAGGCAGCAGCAATTGCAATAATTATCGTCGTGAATACTGGATTATGTGCGCGGCCTCACGCACAATGAGCGCACACTTTTGCCACAACGAGGGCAAAAGACGCCACACCTGCAGGAGAAAAGAATGTCATCACTCAGTAAAGAAGCGGCCCTTGTCCACGAAGCCCTGGTTGCGCGCGGTCTTGAAACGCCACTGCGTCCACCCGTTCAGGAAGTGGATAATGAAACCCGTAAACGTCTGATTGCCGGGCACATGACCGAGATCATGCAACTGCTAAATCTCGATCTGAGCGACGACAGTCTGATGGAAACGCCGCATCGCATCGCAAAAATGTATGTCGACGAAATTTTCTCCGGCCTGGACTACGCCAACTTCCCGAAAATCACCGTCATTGAAAACAAAATGAAGGTGGATGAGATGGTGACGGTGCGCGATATCACGCTGACCAGCACCTGCGAGCACCACTTCGTGACCATCGACGGTAAAGCGACCGTGGCTTACATTCCAAAAGATACGGTGATTGGTCTGTCCAAAATCAACCGTATCGTGCAGTTCTTTGCCCAACGCCCACAGGTGCAGGAGCGTCTGACGCAGCAGATCCTGACCGCGCTGCAAACGCTGCTGGGCACCAATAACGTCGCGGTCTCCATTGACGCGGTTCACTACTGCGTGAAGGCGCGCGGTGTACGTGATGCCACCAGTGCGACCACCACCACGTCGCTGGGCGGTCTGTTTAAATCCAGCCAGAACACCCGCCAGGAGTTCCTGCGCGCCGTGCGTCACCACAACTAATCTGACAGGGCAGGGACCATGGAGCGAAACGTCACGCTCGATTTTGTTCGCGGCGTCGCCATTCTCGGTATCCTGCTGCTTAATATCAGCGCCTTCGGTCTGCCGAAGGCCGCTTATCTCAACCCCGCCTGGTATGGCGAGATTACCCGTCGCGATGCCTGGACGTGGGCAATCCTCGATCTCTTTGCTCAGGTGAAATTCCTCACCCTCTTTGCGCTGCTGTTTGGCGCCGGTCTGCAACTGCTGCTCAAACGCGGCACCCGCTGGATCCAGTCACGTCTGACCCTGCTGGTGCTCCTTGGCTTTATTCACGGCCTGTTCTTCTGGGACGGTGATATTCTTCTCGCCTATGGATTAGTCGGGCTAATTTGCTGGCGACTCATCCGTGATGCGCATAGCGTCAAAAGCCTGTTTAACACCGGCGTGATGCTCTATGTCATGGGGCTTGGGGTGCTGCTGTTGCTGGGTATGATCGCCGGCGACGCAACAAGCCGCTCATGGATACCGGACGCCGCCAACCTGCAGTATGAGCAGTTCTGGAAGCTAAAAGGCGGCGCGGAAGCGATAAGCAATCGCGCGGATATGCTGGGCGATAACCTGCTGGCACTGGGGGCGCAATACGGCTGGCAGCTGGCGGGGATGATGCTGATGGGCGCATCCCTGATGCGCACCGGCTGGCTGAAAGGGGAATTTAGCCTGCGCCACTATCGTCGCACAGGCGTCTTGCTGGTGCTGCTGGGCGTGGCGATCAATCTCCCAGCGGTGATTGCGCAGTGGCATCTACACTGGGATTACCGCTGGTGCGCTTTCCTGCTGCAGGTTCCGCGCGAGCTCGGTGCCCCGTTCCAGACCATCGGCTACGCCGCGCTCATCTATGGCTACTGGCCGCAGCTCTCCCGCCTCTGGATTGTCAGTGCCGTTGCCTGCGTTGGCCGCATGGCGTTAAGTAATTACATTTTGCAGACCCTCATCTGTACCACGCTGTTCTATCGATTTGGCCTGTTTATGAAATTCGACCGCCTTACGCTGGTGGCGTTTGTTCTTCCGGTCTGGACGATAAACCTGGCGTTTTCGGTTATCTGGCTGCGGTATTTCCGCCAGGGGCCGCTGGAGTGGGCGTGGCGTCAGTTAACCGCAAAAGCGTCAGGTGTTTCATTGAATAATACATCCAGATAACGATCTGGATCACAATCATTAACAAAATGGATGTAACCGTTTTCATCTGTGTGAGCTTCTTCACGTAGTCCCCTTTCTCTCGCTGCCAAAATAGCCACCTTGCTAAACACAGGGGGTGTCTGTGAGTTGCTGCAATCCTTTTAAGGATGGTGAATATGATCACCATTCGTGACGTCGCCCGTCAGGCGGGCGTTTCTGTGGCCACCGTCTCTCGCGTGCTGAACAACAGCGCGCTGGTCAGCCCTGAAACCCGTGAAACCGTAATGAAAGCCGTGACCCAACTGGGTTACCGCCCCAATGCTAACGCGCAGGCGCTGGCTACGCAGGTCAGTGACACCATTGGCGTGGTGGTGATGGACGTGTCGGATGCGTTTTTTGGCGCGCTGGTGAAAGCGGTGGACGTTGTTGCCCAGCAGCACCAAAAGTATGTGCTGATCGGCAACAGCTATCATGAAGCAGAAAAAGAGCGCTATGCCATCGAAGTGCTGATCCGCCAGCGTTGTAACGCGCTGATTGTGCATTCAAAAGCCCTGAGTGATGAGGAGCTTGCCGGATTTATGGAGCAAATCCCCGGCATGGTGCTCATCAACCGGATTGTGCCCGGCTATGCCCACCGTTGCGTGGGGCTGGATAACGTGAGTGGCGCCATGATGGCCACGCGCATGCTGATTAATAACGGGCACCAGCGAATCGGTTATCTGGCCTCCAGCCACGCGATTGAGGACGACGAACTGCGTCGCGAAGGCTGGCAAAATGCTCTGAAAGAGCACGGCATTGCGCCTGCTGAAAGCTGGGTAGGCACCGGTACCCCGGACATGCAGGGAGGGGAGGCGGCGATGGTCGAGCTGCTGGGCCGTAACCTGCAGCTCTCCGCGGTGTTTGCCTACAACGACAGCATGGCTGCCGGAGCACTGACGGCGTTAAAAGATAACGGCATTGCGGTGCCACAGCATTTGTCGTTGATCGGTTTTGACGATATTCCCATTGCCCGTTACACCGACCCGCAGCTGACAACGGTACGCTATCCCATTGTCTCGATGGCCAAACTGGCGACTGAGCTGGCGTTACAGGGCGCGGCAGGGCTGCTTGATACGGTAGCAACACACTGTTTCATGCCGACATTAGTGCGCCGCCATTCGGTCTCTGCCCGGCAAATTGTGGTTCCGATCACTAACTGATAAAGCCAGCTGATGTAACCGTTTTCAATCTGTGAGTAAATTCACAGTATCTTAACAAGGCGCTGACTATGATGTCAGCGTTTTAGGGGCTGAAACGCTATGTAACAGTGATTATTCACTTTCACTATAGCCAACGTGCCGCAAACAACGAATAAAACGCATTTCTGGAGCGTTACCGAACACGGAAGATAGAAATTTTATAAGTGAACTTCGGCTGTCAGTAACGTTTTATTAACACCTGCCCGCCGATCGTTATTCACAAGAACTACCCTGCATAAAAAAAACCGGAGATACCATGAATAAGAAGGTGTTGACTCTGTCTGCTGTAATGGCAAGCATGCTTTTTGGTGCAGCAGCGCACGCTGCGGATACCCGTATTGGTGTGACTATCTATAAATACGACGACAACTTCATGTCTGTTGTGCGTAAAGCGATCGAGAAAGATGCTAAAGCAGCGCCAGATGTTCAGCTGCTGATGAATGACTCCCAGAACGACCAGTCCAAACAGAACGATCAGATTGACGTCCTGCTGGCAAAAGGCGTGAAGGCACTGGCAATCAACCTGGTTGACCCGGCTGCTGCAGGCACAGTTATCGAGAAAGCGCGCGGCCAGAACGTGCCAATCGTCTTCTTCAACAAAGAACCTTCCCGTAAAGCGCTGGACAGCTATGACAAAGCGTATTACGTCGGTACTGACTCCAAAGAGTCCGGTATTATCCAGGGCGATCTGATCGCGAAACACTGGGCGGCCAACCCGAACTGGGATCTGAACAAAGACGGCCAGATCCAGTTTGTGCTGCTGAAAGGCGAGCCAGGCCACCCGGATGCTGAAGCGCGTACCACTTACGTTGTCAAAGAGCTGAACGACAAAGGTCTGAAAACCCAGCAGCTGGCTTTAGATACCGCGATGTGGGATACCGCTCAGGCGAAAGATAAAATGGACGCGTGGCTGTCTGGTCCTAACGCGAACAAAATTGAAGTGGTTATCGCTAACAACGACGCGATGGCAATGGGGGCGGTAGAAGCCCTGAAAGCACACAACAAATCCTCTATCCCTGTGTTCGGCGTGGATGCGCTGCCAGAAGCGCTGGCACTGGTGAAATCAGGTGCGATGGCCGGTACCGTGCTGAACGATGCCAACAACCAGGCGAAAGCCACCTTCGATCTGGCGAAAAACCTGGCCGACGGTAAAGGTGCGGCTGATGGCACCAACTGGAAAATCGACAATAAAATCGTTCGCGTACCTTACGTGGGCGTAGACCAGTCCAACCTGGCTGAGTTTATCGGTAAATAAGATAGTTAGTTATGTCTCCACAGGGCGCAACATGTTGCGCCCTTTTATAACGCGATATGCGAGGCCAACAAGGTATAATTATGGTCAGCACAACTACTCCGTCGTCCGGTGAATTCTTGTTGGAAATGAACGGCATCAACAAGTCGTTTCCCGGTGTTAAGGCACTCGATAATGTTAATTTAAAAGTTCGGCCTCATTCAATTCATGCCTTAATGGGTGAAAACGGTGCCGGTAAATCAACATTATTAAAATGTCTTTTTGGGATCTATCAAAAAGATTCTGGCAGCATTCTTTTTCAGGGGAAAGAGATCGATTTCCATTCAGCGAAAGAAGCGCTGGAAAACGGTATCTCTATGGTTCACCAGGAATTGAACCTGGTACTTCAACGCTCGGTAATGGATAATATGTGGTTGGGGCGTTATCCAACCAAAGGTGTTTTTGTCGATCAGGACAAAATGTACCGTGACACCAAAGCCATTTTCGATGAGCTGGATATTGATATCGATCCGCGCGCCCGCGTGGGAACATTATCCGTCTCGCAAATGCAGATGATCGAAATTGCCAAAGCGTTCTCCTATGATGCCAAAATTGTCATCATGGATGAACCGACATCGTCATTAACGGAAAAAGAGGTTAACCACCTTTTTACCATTATTCGTAAGCTAAAAGATCGCGGCTGCGGCATTGTTTATATCTCCCATAAAATGGAAGAGATCTTTCAGCTGTGTGATGAGATAACCATCCTGCGCGACGGCCAGTGGATTGCCACTCAGCCTCTCGAAGGGCTGGACATGGACAAGATCATCGCCATGATGGTGGGCCGTTCCCTGAACCAGCGTTTCCCGGACAAAGAGAACAAGCCGGGTGAGGTGATCCTTGAGGTGCGTAATCTGACCTCGCTGCGTCAGCCCTCTATTCGCGACGTCTCCTTCGACCTGCACAAGGGCGAAATTCTGGGCATTGCAGGCCTGGTCGGGGCAAAACGTACCGATATCGTCGAAACCCTGTTTGGTATTCGCGAGAAAGCCGAAGGCACCATCACGCTGCACGGTAAGAAAATTAACAACCACAACGCCAACGAAGCCATTAATAATGGTTTTGCACTGGTGACGGAAGAGCGGCGTTCGACCGGTATTTATGCCTATCTGGATATTAACTTTAACTCGTTAATTTCTAATATCCGCAACTATAAAAACAAAGTGGGTCTGCTGGATAACTCCCGCATGAAGAGTGATACCCAGTGGGTTATTGACTCTATGCGCGTAAAAACGCCGGGGCATCGTACGCAAATTGGTTCGTTGTCGGGCGGCAACCAGCAAAAAGTCATTATCGGTCGTTGGTTATTAACGCAGCCAGAAATTCTGATGCTGGATGAACCAACCCGCGGTATTGACGTCGGCGCGAAGTTTGAAATTTATCAGCTGATCGCTGAACTGGCGAAAAAGGATAAAGGGATCATTATTATCTCTTCCGAAATGCCGGAATTGTTAGGGATCACAGACCGTATTCTGGTTATGAGCAATGGTCTCGTTGCCGGTATTGTTGACACGAAAACGACAACGCAAAACGAAATCTTGCGTTTAGCGTCTTTGCACCTTTAAGATCAGGGGCTCCTCATGAGTGCGTTAAATAAAAAAAGTTTTCTCACTTATCTGAAAGAAGGCGGTATTTACGTTGTTCTTTTAGTATTGCTGGCCATTATCATTTTCCAGGACCCTACGTTCTTAAGTCTGCTGAACCTGAGTAACATTCTGACTCAGTCTTCCGTGCGTATTATCATCGCGCTGGGCGTGGCGGGGCTCATCGTCACCCAGGGGACTGACCTTTCCGCAGGGCGCCAGGTCGGCCTGGCGGCGGTGATCGCGGCAACCCTGTTGCAGTCGATGGAAAACGCCAACAAGGTGTTCCCGGAAATGGCGACCATGCCCATTTTCGTGGTGATCCTGATTGTCTGCGCCATCGGTGCGGTGATTGGTCTGATCAACGGTATCATCATCGCTTACCTGAACGTGACGCCATTTATCACCACCCTGGGTACGATGATCATCGTTTACGGTATCAACTCCCTGTACTACGACTTCGTCGGTGCGTCCCCCATCTCGGGCTTCGACAGCGGCTTCTCGACCTTCACGCAAGGGTTTATTGCGCTGGGCAGCTTCCGCCTGTCGTATATCACCTTCTACGCGTTGATTGCGGTGGCGTTCGTCTGGATCCTGTGGAACAAAACCCGCTTTGGTAAGAACATCTTCGCTATCGGGGGTAACCCGGAAGCAGCGAAAGTATCTGGCGTTAACGTGGCCCTGAACCTGCTGATGATTTATGCCCTGTCCGGTGTGTTCTATGCCTTCGGCGGGATGCTGGAAGCGGGCCGTATCGGCTCAGCCACCAACAACCTCGGCTTTATGTATGAACTGGATGCGATTGCTGCCTGCGTGGTGGGCGGGGTCTCCTTCAGCGGCGGTGTGGGTACTGTGCTTGGCGTGGTCACCGGTGTGATCATCTTTACGGTCATCAACTATGGTCTGACCTACATCGGCGTGAACCCGTACTGGCAGTACATCATCAAGGGCGCCATTATCATCTTCGCGGTTGCGCTGGATTCACTGAAATACGCGCGTAAGAAATAACCTTCCTGAAAACGTTAAACCCGCCGTATGGCGGGTTTATTTTTTCTTCTGCATGTCCAGCAGCTGCTCCGGCGTCACCGCCGGATAACCCTGCGCATCTTCCGGCACTTCATGCATGGCCGGAATTGGCACCAGGGGGCCTAAAAAGCGCGGTTCACGTTTGAAGATATAGAGATCGGCCAGCGCGCCAAAGCGAGCGCCAAACTCACGCACGCGCACGCTCAGCATATCTTTTGGCGAGGGCACCGCATAACACTGCGCCTGAATGCCCATGTGCAGCGCGATAAACAGCGCACGTTCGCAGTGGAAGCGCTGGGTGATGATGATGAAGTCGTTGGTGTCGAACACTTTGCGCGTGCGCACGATGGAGTCGAGCGTGCGGAACCCGGCGTAGTCGAGCACGATATCTGCCGGATCAACGCCTGCGGCAATCAGGTCTTTGCGCATGGTGACCGGTTCGTTGTAGCTTTGCAGCGCGTTATCGCCGCTTAACAGCAGGTAATTGACCTTGCCGCTGTTGTAGGCGTTGAGCGCGCCCTGAATGCGGTAGCGGTAATACTGATTGATGACACCGGTGCGGTAATACTTTGCGGTGCCGAGCACCACACCCACCTGGCGATAGGGCAGATCCTGCAGGTCATCAAAAATGTAGGGGGCCGTTTTCCAGCTCATCCAGCGGTCGAGACCCAGCACGATCAACAGCAGTATGCCGACCAGGACAGACAGGCTGTAAAAAACGCGCTTTAACATGCAGATGGCTCGTACCGAAGGTGAATTTAACTCAGGCTACTGTACCCGCCTGGTTAGCGCAAGAAACAGCGCATCAACTGAAGGCTTTTTCAGCAAAACGGGCGGGCATGTCTGCCCGCCAGAAGGATCACGCCAGCAATACACGCTCGATTGACGTGCAGCCCAGCGCTTTCAGGGTGGCGGCGGTGGCATCCCATTGAATCAGCGGTGCATCGGCAATTTCTGCCAGAATGGCGCGCTGAATATCCGGGTAGTCATAGCCGTTCAGGCTCAGCAGGTTCAGTGCGCCCTGCAGCGGTGGCAGCGTTGGGTTAAACGCGGCGTTTTCGGCATAGCTGCCGCTAAAGATACGCCCATCGCGGCATTGCAGTGCCACGCCGCTCGGGGATTTGCTGTACGGCGTATGGCTCTTGTTGGCAGCGCGAATGGCCGCCTGGGTCAGGTCATCACCGGACAGCGTGTAACCGTGGTCCTGCTCGTCCATCAGCAGAGTTTTGATTTCAAGATCTTTCGGACCGAAGGCGTCAGGCAGGTAGTCGCCCAGCGTGTGCGGCGCGCGACCCGGCAGATTGATGCGCAGCTGCAGCCCGCTGTTCAGTTCATTCATAAACTGACGGCAGTGCCCGCACGGGGTGTAGTTTACGGTAATGGCGCTCAGGGCCTTTTCGCCGCGCAGCCAGGCGTGACTGATGGCGCTCTGTTCCGCATGAACGGTCTGCTGCATGGTTGCGCCCAGGAACTCCATGTTTCCGCCGAAGTACCAGGTTCCGCTGACGCCGCGCGCAATGGCGCCAACGTTAAAGTGGGAAAGATCGGCACGTGCACAGGCGGCAGCCAGCGGCAGCAATGCGAAAGCCAGCGCGTCTTCGTCAAGATCCGTGGCCTGTTTCAGCGTGGTGATCTGCTCAGTGGTGAGCAGGGCGGGGAAATGCTCATCCGCCAGAATCGGGGCCAGAGCTGATTGCAAATTCTCTGCAAGCCGGGCGAAAGCCGCTTGAAAACGTGGATGCATGGCGTTTGCCTCATAAAGGTTAATGGATCGGTAGTGTACGGAGCCGTCGGGGCTTTATATGTGATCCATATCTCATTATGTATGCAACTTATGAAAACAAAATGAAATTTGCGCGACGCATCGCAAATTTTAGCCCATCACCGCCAGAATCACGGGGAAAATGAACGGCGCCATCAGCGAGGTCATGATTCCGCAGATCACCAGTGCCAGCGAGCTGAACGCCCCCTCCTGATAATCCAGCTCCGCACAGCGGGCGGTGCCCAGCGCGTGCGACGCGGTGCCCATCGCCAGACCGCGTGCGGCTTTGGTATGAATGCGCATGACATTGAGCAGGGTATGGCCAAACACGGCGCCCAGTATGCCAACAAAGATCACGCACATGGCGCTGATGGCAGGAATGCCGCCGAGGCTGCCGCCCACGGCCATGGCGATAGGCGTGGTCACCGATTTCGGCAGAATAGAGGCGGCAATTTGCGCAGAGGCCCCCATCAGCAGTGCGACTGAAGTACCGGTGATCATCGCCACCAGGCTCCCCACAAAACAGATGGTAATAATGGATTTCCAGCGGGCGCGGATCTGGTGCAGCTGTTCATATAAAGGAAACGCGAGGGCGACCACGGCGGGTTGCAGCAGGTCGTTTAAAATTTTGCTGCCGGCAAAGTAGCGTTCGTAAGGGATACCGGTAAGCAGCAGGAACGGGATAATCACCACCATCGCCACCAGCAACGGGTTAAGCAGCGGCATCTTGAACCGGGCGGCAAGTTTGCGTGCCGCGAAGAATACCGCCAGGGTTAATGGCAGCGACCACCAGATATTGGCCATCATTGTTTTGTTCCTTTCTGTCCAACCACTTTACGTTCGCCATGTACCAGATGCGAACTCCAGCTCACCACAAGGAAAACCACCAGCGTACTGACCGCGCAGGAGACGACAATCGGGCCGAACTGGGCTTTAAGCAGATCGAAGTACTGCATGACCCCGACGCCAATCGGCACGAACAGCAGCGCCATATAGCGAATAAGAACGAAGCAGCCGGGGTTGACCCACTTAGCGGGCAGAATTTGCAACGCCAGCAGAACAAAGAGGATCAGCATGCCGATAATGCTGCCGGGAATGGTGATAGGAAGCAGGGAAGCGATGAAAATCCCGGCGTACAGGCAGGCGTAAATCAGGACGAATGCGCGCAGATATTGCCAGATAATGTTCAATGATTTTCTCATGGTTAAAATCCTTGCTGAAACGCATTCATCATACAATTAAACCAGAAAGTGTGCCATGGATCACATCATGAATTTTAAGCATACCCGTCATTCCAGAATAGAACGTCGTGCTTTCAACATACATACAGAGCGATTACTATAGCGCGTCTTTTTTCACAGGTACTGCTATGCGTGTTTTACTGGCCCCAATGGAAGGCGTGCTCGACTCCCTTGTGCGCGAACTTCTGACCGAGGTGAACGATTACGATCTCTGCGTGACGGAGTTTTTGCGCGTGGTCGATATGTTGTTGCCGGTAAAATCGTTCTACAGACTCTGCCCGGAGCTGCACCGCCAGAGCCGGACCACCTCCGGCACGCTGGTGCGTATTCAGCTGCTGGGCCAGTATCCTGAATGGCTGGCCGAGAACGCCGCCCGTGCCGTCGAGCTCGGCTCTTACGGGGTCGATCTCAACTGTGGCTGCCCGTCGAAGCTGGTGAACGGCAGCGGCGGCGGGGCGACGCTGCTGAAAGATCCTGAGCTGATTTACCGTGGCGCGAAAGCGATGCGTGAAGCCGTGCCTGCCCATTTGCCGGTGACGGTGAAAGTGCGCCTGGGCTGGGACAGCGACGCGCGGCAGTTTGAAATTGCCGATGCGGTGCAGCAGGCCGGGGCTACTGAACTGGTGGTGCATGGCCGCACCAAAGAAGATGGTTATAAAGCCGAGCGCATTAACTGGCAGGCAATTGGTGAGATCCGCAAACGCCTCAGCATTCCGGTGATCGCCAACGGTGAAATCTGGGATTACCAGAGCGCGCAGGCCTGTCTCAAGGCCACCGGCTGCGAGGCGGTGATGATCGGCCGCGGGGCATTGAATGTGCCTAACCTCAGCCGGGTGATTAAATATAACGAGCCGCGTATGCCGTGGGCTGATGTTGTGACGCTGCTGCAAAAATATAGCCGTCTGGAAAAGCAGGGCGACACCGGGCTATATCACGTGGCGCGCATCAAACAGTGGCTCAGCTATTTACGCAAAGAGTACGATGAAGCGCTGGGGTTATTTCAGGAGATTCGGACATTACAGACTTCTGCGGATATTGCGCGGGTGATTCAGGCAAAATAATAAGCGTGTGACCGCAATTATCGCTGTGAAGCGCTGGACCAGACGCATGGGCTGGCTGACCTTTGCCCGGCGCGGTGCCGGGCAAATGAATCAGAAAATCATCTTGAACACACCCGTTACCACCAGCAGTCCTATCAGAAATATAATTAAAATGACCCACAATAATATTTTCATCCCCTTCTCCTGCGTATGTATGTCAACAGTAAGTGTAGCAGGCAATTTATAATTAAGATGAATTTGTTAATTTGACTTATTCTCGGCATGTATAATTTTCTAATTACAAAAATGTATGACAATTTGCGCATTGCCAAGCATTACTAAAAAAAAGAGAGGCATCAGGCGTACTTTGCGCCTTTATTTTTTGGCGTGAATGGCGTAATGAAACGTTTTCTTATTTTATCTCTGAGTGCTCCCTTTGCCGTTATTCTGGCCGGCTGTGCGCCGCAACATGCCACGGTAACTCCCCTTAATACCCAGTCACTCACGGCGTCGGTTAATACGGTGCTGCCTCATCAGGACTGGCCGAAAAATGCATGGTGGAAAGCGTATAACGATCCGCAGCTTGATAAGCTAATTGCCAAAGCATTAAGCGATGCGCCCGATATGCAGATTGCCCGTCAGCGTATTACCCTTGCCGAAGCCCAGGCCAAAGCAGCCCTGGCGGCCGACGGCCCGCAAGTTGATTTTTCGGCCGATGCCGAACGTCAGAAAATGTCCGCTGAAGGGCTGATGGGGCCCTTTGCCATAACCGACCCGGCTGCGGGCACCACCGGCCCCTGGTATACCAACGGTACCTTTGGCTTGACCGCGGGCTGGGATCTGGATTTGTGGGGCAAAAATCGCGCCCGGTTGGAGGCCCGGATAGGCAAGGTGAATGCGCAAAAAGCGGAGCTTGAGCAGACCCGTCAACTGCTTGCCAGCAGCGTGGCGCGGCTCTACTGGGACTGGCAAACTCAGGCGGCCGTGGAGGAGGTCCTCACGCAGATCAAATCCCAACAGGACAATATCATCGGTGCCGATCGCGAGCTGTATCAGCACGGGATCACCTCCTCTGTAGAAGGTGTCGAAACCGACATCAGTGCCAGCAAAACCGAAGAGCAGATCGCAGAGGTTCACGGCAAAATGAAAGCCATCGAGGCGCGTCTGAACGCGTTGACTAATACCCCCGCGCTGGCGCTCACACGGCATGCCCTACCGACGGTTGAAGCGTCGTTACCGTCGACGCTGGGATATGAACTGCTGGCCCGACGACCGGATCTGCAGGCGGCGCACTGGTATATCGAAGCGTCAATGAGCGAGGTCGAAGCCGCCAGAGCGGCGTTTTATCCTGATGTGAATCTGATGGCGTTTTTACAACAGGATGCCCTGCACCTGAGCGATCTGTTCCGTTCTTCAGCCCAGCAAATGGGTGTGACCGCCGGGCTGACTCTGCCCATTTTTGACAGCGGCAGGCTGAACGCGCAGCTGGATATTGCCCAGGCGCAGAACAATCTGTCGGTGGCGAACTACAACAAGGCGGTGGTGGATGCCGTGAACCAGGTGGCGCGCACGGCCAGCGAAGTGGAAATGCTGACGGCGAAAAATCAGCATCAGCAGCAGGTAGAAAAAGATGCGGCGCGCGTGGTGGCGCTGGCGCAGGCACGTTTTAGCGCCGGAATTATTGCCGGCTCGCGCGTCAGTGAAGCCAGAATTCCAGCGCTGAAGGAACATCTCGCCGGATTGATGCTGCAGGGCGAGTATATCGACGCCACGCTACAGCTCACCTCCGCGCTGGGTGGTGGTTATCATCATGGCTAATCAGGGTCATTATCTATACTTACCTCTTTGCCGTTCTTCAGGAGGTGAGTATGACCAAAGTAGCGATTGTTACCGCATCGGATTCCGGGATTGGTAAAACCACAGCCCTGATGCTGGCTGAACGTGGGTTTGATATTGGCGTCACCTGGCACTCTGATGAACAAGGGGCCCGGGATACCTGCCGCGAAGTGGAGGCGCAGGGACGGCGGGCTGAAGCTATCCACCTTGATCTAAGCACCCTTCCACGGGGCGCGCAGGCGATAGAAACGTTAATTGCCCGTTTTGGTCGCCTGGACGTGCTGGTTAACAATGCGGGTGCGATGACCAAAGCGCCCTTCCTGGATATGCCGTTTGACGACTGGCGAAACATTTTCACCGTCGACGTGGACGGTGCGTTTCTCTGTTCGCAGATTGCCGCACGTAAAATGGTGGAGCAGGGGGAAGGAGGGCGAATCGTCAATATCACCTCGGTGCACGAACATACGCCACTGCCGGAAGCCAGCGCCTATACCGCCGCAAAACATGCGCTGGGAGGATTAACCAAATCGATGGCGCTGGAACTGGTGCAGCACAACATTCTGGTGAATGCCGTTGCGCCGGGGGCGATTGCCACACCGATGAATGATATGGACGAGAGTGAAGTGAAGGAAGGGTCGATGCCAGCGATCCCGCTCGCAAGACCGGGATATACCAAAGAGATCGCCAGTCTGGTGGCGTGGTTATGCGACAGCGACGCCAGCTACACCACCGGGCAGTCGTTTATCGTCGATGGCGGGTTTATGCTGGCGAATCCGCAATTTAAGCCGGCGGGGTAGCTTCCCCTCACCCCGTGGGAGAGGGCGTTTTAAGTTCCCTCTCCACGTGGGAGAGGGTTAGGGTGAGGGCAACAGACCGCACTCACTCCTCATCCTGCTTCTTCTCTCTGTGCCGCATCCACAGCCTGACTCCAATCACCGCCACCACCACCAGAATCAGCCACGCCCAGTGCTTCAGATGCTGGTCAAGGTTATGCAGCCACGGGCCAATCACTTCTCCACCCACGTAACCGAGCGTGGTAAAGATCAGCGCCCAGGCGCACGCGCCAATCACGTTCAGCGGCAGGAAAATTTTCGGCGGCAGGCGGCTGGCGCCAATCAATATCGGCCCGATAATCCGAAAGCCGTACATAAAGCGGGTGCCAATCACAAACAGGTAAGGGTGGCGCTGGATCAGCCGCTGCGCGCGGTTAATTTTCTTCTTGTGCTTAGCGAAACGCTTAAGCAGCGTTGGCCCAAAACGCAGCCCCAGAAAGTAGAGCAGCTGATCGCCAATCATCCCGCCCAGCGCAACCGCGGCGACAACCAGCGGGAATTTAAGTAATCCCTGATGCGCGGCGACGCCGCCTAACAGGGTGATGGTTTCACCTTCTGCCACGCTTCCGACAACCAGCGCAGCGTATCCGTATTGTTCAATAACTCCGTTGATATCCATTACGTAAATATCATCTCCCTCAGCGTGCCTCGGTTAATCATATACCCCTTGTGACAACCGCGGGGCAATCAACGGAAATTTCCCACTGTACATAAAATAATCTAAACCCTGCATTATACTTAAGGTATCGATGACGGGCCGACAACAAGGGGGCGCTATGAACCATGTCTGGGGACTTTTTTCCCATCCCGATCGTGAAATGCATGTCATCAAAAGTGAGAACGAAACGGTCTCGCATCATTACACGCACCACGTGCTGCTGATGGCGGCGGTGCCGGTGATATGCGCGTTTATTGGTACAACGCAAATCGGCTGGAACTTTGGTGATGGCACCGTAGTACAGCTTTCCTGGTTTACCGGGCTTTATCTTGCCATTCTCTTTTATGGCCTGATGCTGGCAGGGGTGGCGGTTATGGGACGCGTCATTCACTGGATGGCACGTAACTATCCGCAGCGTCCTTCCCTGGCACACTGTATGGTCTTTGCCGGATACGTCGCAACCCCGCTGTTCTTAAGCGGTATTGTTGCGCTCTATCCCCTGGTCTGGCTGTGCGCGCTGATCGGGACCATTGCGCTCTTTTACACCGGCTATCTGCTGTATCTGGGCGTACCTACCTTCCTGAATATCAATAAAGAAGAAGGCCTGAGCTTTTCCAGCTCTACGCTCGCCATCGGCGTGCTGGTACTGGAAGCGTTACTGGCGCTGACGGTGATTCTTTGGGGTTATGGTTACCGTCTCTTCTGAGTTAATTGCATTGCTGGCGTAAATGCCAGCAATGCAGCATCTGTTCACGATTATCCGCTGGCGACAATGCACGGTGACCGCTATGATGCCGAAGCCAGCCTGTGTTTCTCCGTCGACGCAGGCGGTGTACGTCATAACGTGCGTGAATAATTATCAGAAGTCTCACCATGCTGAAATTCCGAGTTTCTTTACTTAGCCTGGCACTGTTGCTGGGGGCGTCCGCTGGCGTGCCAGCTCTCGCCAAAACGCCCGCGGTGACCACCGCTGCTGCTCAACCGCAAATCGCTTCCGGCAGCGCGATGATTGTTGATCTCAACACTAATAAGGTGATCTACGCCAGCCATCCGGATCTGGTGCGCCCGATCGCCTCGATAACCAAATTAATGACCGCGATGGTAGTGCTGGATGCACATCTGCCGCTGGATGAAAAACTGAAAGTGGATATCAGCCACACGCCGGAGATGAAAGGGGTTTACTCCCGCGTACGCCTGAACAGTGAAATCAGTCGTAAAAATATGCTCTTGCTGGCGCTGATGTCGTCTGAAAACCGCGCCGCGGCGAGCCTCGCCCACCATTATCCGGGCGGCTACGATGCCTTCATTCGAGCGATGAATGCCAAAGCCAAAGCGCTGGGAATGAATAACACCCGTTTTGTTGAGCCGACAGGTCTGTCGATTCACAACGTCTCTACGGCGCGCGATCTGACCAAACTGCTGATTGCCAGCAAACAGTACCCGCTGATTGGGCAGCTCAGTACCACCCGTGAAGAGATGGCGACCTTTGCGAACCCGGCCTATACGCTGCCGTTTCGCAATACGAACCACCTAGTGTACCGCGAGAACTGGAACATTCAGTTAACGAAAACCGGCTTTACCAACGCGGCGGGGCACTGTCTGGTGATGCGTACCGTGTTCAACGGTAAACCGGTGGCGCTGGTGGTGATGGATGCCTTCGGCAAATATACTCACTTCGCCGATGCCAGCCGACTGCGCACCTGGATTGAAACCGGGAAAGTGCAGCCTGTTCCGGCTGCGGCATTGACGTATAAAAAGCAGAAAGCCGAGCAGATGGCGACGGCGCAGAACGATTAGGTAAAAGCAAAACGGTAACTGTGTTACCGTTTTTTATGTTTTCTCCCTCTCCCGGTGGAAGAGGGCGGGGGTGAGGGCACCAGACCGAACTGGGCCTATTCCGGCAGGGTCCAGTCTCCGTCGTTGAGCGGGCGCTGCATAATCACCGTATCCCGCCAGTCGCCTTTTTTGTAGCCCACGCTGCGCAGCTGACCGACCACTTCAAAACCGTGCTTTTTATGCAGCCGCAATGACCCGGCGTTATTATGACCATCCCCCACAACGGCAATCATCTGACGCCAGGGACCTTGTTCGCAGCGTTCAATCAGCGCGTCCATTAGTGCACTGCCAAAACCGCGTCCGGTGGTGCTGGCATCCACGTAGATTGACTCTTCCAGCGTGAAGCGATACGCGTGTCGTGGACGGTATGGCGTGGCGTAGCAATAGCCCACCACAATGCCGCGATACAGCGCCACCAGCCAGGGCAAACCGTTATCGGTCACGTTTTTCAACCGCTTACGCATTTCATCAACGGTGGGGGGGATTTCCTCAAACGACGCACGTCCGTGAAGTACATGCCATGCATAAATAGCCGAAATGGCATGCACATCGTCGGGAAGGGCATCGCGCACTTCCACTTCGGTTACGGATAAAATATCAACAGCCGACATGATGTGCCTGCTCCTCGTCAAAGAATGCCGGAGAAACGTTTCTCCGGCGAGTGCAGGTACTCTAGTACGATTGAGCTGTGCTTAACAATCTCTTAAATATGGCTGTATGAATTAATCAGATGCTTGCGTAATGGCCTGCTCTGCGTTATCGCTCTCTTTCCAGTATTTATTCCGCGTTGTTTTACCAATGCCGGGATTCATACTGTTTGTAGGGTCATTCTCGCGATAAAACTGCTTAAGTGTCTCAGGGGCTTTGTAAAGATGCCCAACGTTGTGTTCCGCAGGATATTGTGCGCCACGTTCGCGCAGAAGGGCGAGCATCTCCTCTTTCAACGCGTGCGCGTCGACCCCTTTTTTAACGATGTAATCCTGGTGGAAGACGTAGCACATAAAGTGGCCGTAGTAGAGCTTATGCACCAGCTTGCTGTCGATTTCCGGCGGCAGGTGTTCAAACCACTCGGTATCGTTGCGTCGCAGGGCAATATCCAGCGCCAGAATATCCTCTACTTCTTCTGAGTGTACGGCCTGGTAACGGATGGCGGCCCCCGCAGCGGCAAAACGGTGCAGGAACGCTTTGCTCCCCTCCTCAGGTGTACAGGCGAAGAAATCTCCCTCGGCGGTTTTGAAGAATTCGCTCAGCCAGTTTTGTGCTTCGGCGATCCCGTCCCCGGCCATTTTCAGCAGCAGGTGATGTTCATACTTGTCGCGCCAGGTTTTCATTCGCTCCGGCAGGTGGGCCGGGAAAACGTTACCCAGCTTCTGCATAAAGCGGTCGGTGAAGTGGGGTTTAAACAGCGGCACTTTCTCCAGCATTGCATCAGTGCGGCCCTTCATGGTGAAGAAGAACGGCATCTTGTCGGTGCCGAGCTTGTCGATCATCAGGAACGTATCTTTGCCGTAGCGTTCGGCGATGTCGTAAATATCCCGATGCATATACTCGCCCGCCACCGGCAGATGCGTGAATTCGCCCAGAATATGACGACGGATTTCGGTCAGCACGTCAGGCTGATTGGTGCCGATGTAAAACACCTGCTGTTTTTTCTCGGCCGGGAAGGTGTCGAGCCGGACCGCGAAAACGGCCAGTTTGCCCGCGCAGCCGGAGGATTCGAACAGGCGATCCGGGTCGGCGTTGTAACGCGCTGGCGTATCCGCGTTGATATCCCGTACGCGGGTGATGTAATCGTGATCGTGGGCATGACGCCCATCGTGCTGTACGTCTTCATCTTTCACGCGATCGTCGTCGAGCTTACTCAGGATCTGCTCCGGCGTGACGCCCAGATCGATTCCCAGATGGTTCACCAGCGTCAGCTTGCCGTTTTCATCAATACGGGCATAGAGCGACATTTCGGTATAAGCCGGGCCGCGCTGCACCAGCGAACCGCCGGAATTATTACAAATCCCACCAATGACGGAGGCGCCGATGCAGGATGAACCAATCACCGAATGCGGTTCGCGCCCAAGCGGCTTAAGCGCTTTTTCCAGCGAGTAGAGGGTGGTACCGGGGAAGGCCAGTACCTGCTCGCCTTTATCGAGCAGGTGAAGTTTGTCGAGGCGCAGGGTGCTGATAATCACGATGTCGCGATCGTAATCGTTGCCGTTCGGCGTCGAACCTTCGGTCAGGCCGGTATTAGCCGCCTGCATTAAAATAATCTTGTCCGCGGCGACGCAGGCGCTCAGGACGCGCCACAGCTCCAGCAGCGTGCCGGGAAAAACCACCGCCAGCGCATCGCCCTGTCCGGAACGAAAGCCCTTACGGTAGCGGGCAGTTTTGGCCGGGTCGGTAAGCAGGTGAGAGTGACCAACCAGGCGCGACAGTTCGTTAATAAAAGTCGTGTTATCGGCAGTTCGAACAGAAGACATCTTCCACTCCTTGTGGTGGGGCAAATTTCTCGCTGTAAAGCATAGCGCGATTAGCTGTTTAGAGGGCGCGTATTTGTGAGAAAAATCAGAGAATAACCCTGCAACGTTCTGAGGGTTTGTGGCACACTGCGCTTTTCGCACGCCCTGGCCGAGATCTTCCGGCGGAAATTGATGAGAGAGTAAAACGACATGAAATGGCTATGTTCTGTAGGTGTCGCCGTCAGCCTGGCACTGCAACCTGCGCTGGCAGATGAACTGTTTGGCAATCACCCGCTTACGCCTGAAGCACGGGACGCGTTTGTCACGGAATTGCTCAAGAAAATGACGGTCGATGAGAAGATCGGCCAGCTGCGTCTTATCAGCGTCGGCCCGGATAACCCGAAAGAGGCGATCCGCGAAATGATTAAAGAGAGCCAGGTAGGGGCGATTTTTAACACCGTGACCCGTCAGGATATCCGCAAAATGCAGGATCAGGTGATGGAACTTAGCCGCCTGAAAATTCCGCTGTTCTTCGCCTATGACGTGGTACACGGACAGCGTACCGTTTTTCCTATCAGCCTCGGTCTGGCCTCCTCCTTTAACCTCGACGCGGTGAAAACCGTCGGGCGCGTCTCGGCATATGAAGCCGCAGACGACGGCCTGAACATGACCTGGGCCCCGATGGTTGACGTCTCCCGCGATCCGCGCTGGGGCCGCGCGTCAGAGGGCTTTGGTGAAGATACTTATTTGACCGCCACGATGGGGAAAACCATGGTGGAAGCGATGCAGGGTAAAAGCCCGGCAGATCGCTATTCGGTCATGACCAGCGTCAAGCACTTCGCCGCCTATGGTGCCGTGGAAGGCGGTAAAGAGTACAACACCGTCGACATGAGCCCGCAGCGTCTGTTTAACGATTACATGCCGCCGTACAAAGCAGGCCTGTATGCCGGTAGCGGCGCGGTGATGGTCGCCCTGAACTCGCTCAACGGCACGCCTGCCACCTCTGACTCCTGGCTGCTGAAAGACGTGCTGCGCGACCAGTGGGGCTTCAAGGGCATCACCGTCTCTGACCATGGCGCCATTAAAGAGCTCATCAAACACGGTACGGCCTCCGACCCGGAAGATGCGGTGCGCGTGGCGCTCAAATCCGGCATCAACATGAGCATGAGCGACGAATATTACAGCAAATACCTGCCGGGGCTGGTGAAGAGCGGCAAGGTGACGATGGCGGAGCTGGACGATGCCACGCGTCACGTGCTGAACGTGAAATATGACATGGGGCTGTTTAACGATCCGTACAGCCACCTGGGTCCGAAAGAGTCAGACCCGGCGGACACCAATGCCGAAAGCCGTCTGCACCGTAAAGAGGCCCGAGAAGTGGCCCGTGAAAGCCTGGTGCTGCTGAAAAACCGCCTCGACACGCTGCCGCTGAAAAAATCCGGCACCATTGCGGTGGTCGGCCCGCTGGCCGACAGCAAGCGCGACGTGATGGGGAGCTGGTCTGCTGCGGGCGTGGCCGATCAGTCCGTGACCGTGCTCACTGGTATTAAAAATGCGGTCGGTGAAAACGCTAAGGTGGTGTACGCCAAAGGGGCGAACGTCACTGATGATAAAGATATCGTGACCTTCCTCAATCAGTATGAAGAGGCGGTGAAGGTGGATCCGCGCTCGCCGAAAGAGATGATTGACGAAGCGGTAAACGCCGCGAAACAGTCTGACGTGGTGGTTGCCGTGGTGGGTGAAGCACAGGGGATGGCACACGAAGCCTCCAGCCGAACGGACATCACGATCCCGCAAAGCCAGCGCGATCTGATCGCCGCCCTGAAAGCCACCGGCAAGCCGCTGGTGCTGGTGCTGATGAACGGTCGTCCACTGGCGCTGGTGAAAGAAGATCAGCAGGCTGACGCTATTCTGGAAACCTGGTTCGCCGGTACGGAAGGGGGCAACGCCATCGCCGACGTGCTGTTTGGCGATTACAACCCGTCGGGCAAACTGCCGATGTCCTTCCCGCGCTCTGTCGGGCAGATCCCGGTGTACTACAGCCACCTGAATACCGGCCGTCCGTATAACGCCGATAAGCCAAACAAGTACACCTCCCGTTACTTCGATGAAGCGAACGGCCCGCTGTATCCGTTTGGTTACGGTTTGAGCTACACCACCTTTAAGGTCTCTGATGTGAAAATGTCGGCCCCGAGCCTGAAGCGTGACGGTAAGGTGACAGCCAGCGTTGACGTGACGAACACCGGTAAACGTGAAGGTGCGACGGTGATCCAGATGTATGTTCAGGATGTAACCGCCTCCATGAGCCGTCCGGTGAAACAGCTGCGCGGCTTTGAGAAGGTCAACCTGAAACCTGGTGAAACCAAAACCATCAGCTTCCCGATTGACGTGGATGCCCTGAAGTTCTGGAACCAGCAGATGAAATACGATGCGGAACCGGGCAAGTTCAATGTCTACATTGGTGTGGATTCCGCCCGCGTCAATAAAGGCGAGTTCGAGCTGCTGTAACCTTTCCCTCCTTTGCATCCCCCGTCCACCGGGGGATGCGTCTTACCTTATGCTAAAAAGGCATTTTGCCGGGTAAATCCGCCGTTTTAAGCTACGCTTTTCTCTCAAGCCTCTGAAAAAGGCAGCAAAAAAATGAGGATAGTGGAATGACGATTAAAACGGGGATGGTAGTTTCTGCGGCGTTATTCGCGGCGCTAAGCCTGCCGTTACAGGCGGCAGAACCGGTAAAAGTGGGCTCAAAGATCGACACTGAAGGCGCGCTGCTCGGGAATATTATTTTGCAGGTGCTGGAAAGCCACGGCGTGAAAACCGTGAATAAAGTTCAGCTGGGTACCACGCCCGTGGTACGCGGGGCCATCACCTCCGGCGAGCTGGATATCTACCCGGAATACACCGGCAACGGGGCATTTTTCTTCAAAGATGAAAACGATCCGGCATGGAAAAACGCCAAAGCCGGGTATGAAAAAGTCAAAAAACTCGATGCAGAACAGAACAAGCTGGTCTGGCTGACTCCGGCTCCGGCCAACAACACCTGGACCATCGCGGTGCGTAAAGACGTGGCGGAGAAAGGCAAACTGACGTCACTTGCGGATCTCAGCCGCTATCTGAAAGAGAAGGGCGACTTCAAGCTTGCGGCCTCGGCGGAGTTTATCGAGCGTCCGGACGCGCTGCCTGCTTTCGAAAAAGCCTACGACTTCAAGCTCGACCAGGCACAGTTGCTCTCGCTCGCGGGCGGTGACACCGCGGTGACCATCAAAGCGGCGGCGCAGCAGACCTCTGGCGTCAATGCGGCGATGGCCTACGGTACGGACGGCCCGGTCGCGGCGCTTGGTCTGCAGACCTTAACCGATCCAAAAGGCGTTCAGCCTATTTATGCCCCCACGCCGGTGGTGCGTGAGGCGGTGCTGAAAGCCTACCCGGATATCGCCGACTGGCTCAAACCGGTCTTTGAAAAACTGGATGCAAAAACGCTGCAACAGCTCAATGCGAGCATTGCCGTAGAGGGACTGGATGCCAAAAAAGTGGCCGCCGATTTCCTGAAACAACAAGGGCTTGTGAAGTAACAGGACAGGGCTGTGCCAATAAAATGTCATAACCGCGTACTGCTGCTGTTGGCCTGTGTGGCCGTTGCGGCGGTCGCGCTACCGTTTGTCAATGTGGCGCCAAACCGCCTGATGTCGGGGGAAGGGCGCGCGCTCTGGCAGGTCTGGCCGTTTACGCCGCTGCTGCTGGTTGTGGCGCTGGGTGCACTGGTTGTGCTCTCGCTCAGCCGTGGGCGGGTTGCACAGTGGCTGACGTTACTCCTCAGTGAAGGTCTCTTCATCACCTTGTTCTGGAGTGCCGGGCTTGCCGCCACGCACATGACCTCGGCGGAAAGTCCACTGGCGCGAACCACCGTGGGCAGTGGACTGTGGCTGTGGCTGGCGCTGTGTCTGCTGGCCTGCAGCGATGCGATCCGCCGCCTGATCCCGTCGTCTGCCTGGCGCTGGGTGCTCAATGCCCAGATCTGGTGTATTCCGTTGCTGCTGCTGTTCAGCGGTGAGCTGAATAATCTCTCGCTGTTAAAAGAGTACGCCAACCGTCAGGAGGTGTTTGATGATGCGCTGGCGCAACACCTGACGATCCTCTTCGGCACGCTGTTCCCGGCGTTACTGCTGGGGGTACCGCTGGGCATGTGGTGTTATCGTCATCCCTCCCGCCAGGGCGGGGTTTTTGCCGTGCTCAACGTGATCCAGACCATCCCTTCCGTGGCCCTGTTTGGCCTGCTGATTGCGCCGCTGGCGGGGCTGGTGAAGTCATTTCCGGCGTTAGCCTCGGTCGGTATCGCCGGAACCGGATTAACCCCCGCGCTTATTGCCCTGGTGCTGTACGCGCTGCTGCCGCTGGTCCGCGGCGTGGTGGCGGGCTTAAGCCAGGTCGCGCCGGATGTACTGGAGAGCGCCCACGCGATGGGGATGAGCCGGCGACAGTGCTTCTGGCAGATCCAGCTGCCGCTCGCCTTGCCCCTGCTGCTGCGCAGCCTGCGGGTGGTGGCGGTCCAGACCGTCGGGATGGCGGTTATCGCCGCGCTGATTGGCGCAGGCGGTTTTGGCGCGCTGGTGTTCCAGGGGCTGCTGAGCAGCGCGCTGGATCTGGTGTTACTGGGCGTGGTGCCCACGATTGCACTGGCGGTCGTCATCGATGCGCTGTTTGCCTTATGGCTCGCGTTGCTCGGGAGAAGAGCCAATGATTGAATTTCACGATGTCAGTAAAACATTTGCCGGTCGTCCGGCAGCAAGTCACCTGAACCTGAATTTTGCCGAGGGGGCGTTTTCGGTACTGATTGGCACCTCGGGGTCGGGGAAATCCACCACGCTGAAGATGATCAACCGCCTGGTGGAGCACGACAGCGGTGTAATACGTTTTGCCGGGGAAGAGATCCGCAGTCTGCCGGTGCTGGAGCTGCGTCGTCGCATGGGCTACGCCATCCAGTCCATCGGCCTGTTTCCCCACTGGACGGTCGCGCAGAACATTGCCACCGTGCTGCAGCTGGAAAAATGGTCGCGGGCAAAGAGTGACGAGAGGGTGGACGAGCTTATGTCGCTGCTGGGGTTAGAGCCTGGGCTGCGTGGCCGCTATCCGCATCAGCTTTCAGGTGGACAACAGCAGCGTGTGGGAGTGGCGCGCGCGCTGGCGGCGAACCCGCAGGTATTGCTGATGGATGAGCCTTTTGGCGCGCTCGATCCCGTTACGCGCGGGGCACTGCAGACCGAGATGACCCGCATTCACCGCATCCTTGGCCGGACGATCGTCCTCGTGACCCACGATATTGATGAGGCGCTGCGGCTTGCCGATCATCTGGTGTTGATGGACCACGGGGAAGTGATCCAGCAAGGTACGCCGCTTGAACTGCTGACCCATCCGCAGAACGATTTTGTGCGCGAGTTTTTTGGGCGCAGCGAACTGGGCGTCAGACTGCTCTCCCTGCGAACCGTCAGCGATTATATGCGTCGGCAGGATGTGGCGATGGGCGGTGAACCGTTACAGGAACAGATGAGCCTGCGGGACGCGCTCTCCGCGTTTGTGGCGCGCCAGTGCGAGGTACTGCCGGTTACGGATGCCGCTGGGGCACCGTGCGGCACCCTGCATTTTCGCGATCTGCTGGCCGGGGAGGTGACGCGTGAAGGTCATGCGTGATCCGCTCCTCTGGCTGACGGGGCTTTTTGTTGCACTGCTGTTTCTGATGCCACACAGTGGGGCGCTGTTCAGCTCGCTTTTTCCCGGCCTGCCGCGCCCCGTCTATCAGCAGGAGAGTTTTATCAATCTTGCCCTGGCGCACCTGTGGCTGGTGGCGCTCTCCAGCGCGATTGCCGTGGTGCTGGGCGTGGGGGCGGGGATTGTGGTCACCCGGCCCTGGGGAAGAGAGTTTCGCCCGCTGGTAGAGACGATTGCGGCTATCGGACAGACATTTCCGCCGGTGGCGGTACTGGCGATTGCGGTGCCGGTGATCGGGTTTGGTCAGCAACCGGCTATCATTGCGCTGATCCTTTACGGCGTGTTGCCTGTTCTTCAGGGGACGCTGGCGGGCATTGCGTCGGTACCGGCATCGGTACTGAGCGTGGCCGAAGGGATGGGCATGAGCAGCGGTCAGCGGCTGTGCAAGGTTGAGCTGCCGCTTGCGGCACCGGTGATTATCGCGGGGATCCGTACGTCGGTGATTATTAACATCGGCACGGCGACCATCGCGTCTACGGTGGGGGCCAATACGCTGGGAACGCCGATCATTATCGGCTTAAGCGGGTTCAATACGGCCTATATCGTTCAGGGTGCGGTACTGGTGGCGCTGGCGGCCATTGTTATCGATCGCCTGTTTGAACGACTGGCCCGGCTTCTCAGCCGACACCGCCACGAACAATAAATGAGTACCCGGCCAGCATCACGCCGCCGATGCCGCTTACGGCCATCAGTACAAAAAGGGTAATTACGGCCAGTTTGGTTGCCTTCATCATCTGCTCCTGTTGTTAACGGAACAATTATACGGTGAAGCGCAGCTGTTAATGAACCATTAAATGCCGTTACGTTTCATCGGGGCCCAGGGCGTAAACCGGATAGCCGTGCTCCCGCCATTCCGTCAGCCGCTGTTGCTGCGAGGCGGTGGGCACTTCCCCGCACCAGACCAGCAGAGTCTGGCCGTCGAAGAATTCGGGCCGTAGCTGAGCCAGCGAATGCGCCAGCACCTCCACGCGCCAGCCCTGCTGGGTGGCGATCCAGGCTTCGAGCCACAGCCGCGTGGTATCGTGCACGTTCCAGCCAACAACCAGCGCGTCTTTTCCGCCCTTGTTTCGCGCCGAGGCCAGACAGACGGCGATATAATTGATCAGCACCCCGTCGAGCATACTCAGCAGCGCCTGCAGGGTAGAGTGCTGGCATTGCAGCCGTCGACGAAGCGGGATGAAAAGATGGTTGATTAAGGTTTGCGCCGGATAATCGCGGCCTTGCTCTTTGATCCACGCGCGCAGA
Organism: Enterobacter sp. Lyrl_3; assembly: GCF_051948675.1. NCBI lineage: Bacteria > Pseudomonadati > Pseudomonadota > Gammaproteobacteria > Enterobacterales > Enterobacteriaceae > Enterobacter > Enterobacter sp. Lyrl_3. The sequence goes on along the minus strand of NZ_JAYJLI010000001.1, from coordinate 692,191 downwards.
CGTTGAACGTTGCCCGCCTGCAGAAGCCGGAGCAGGGTTTCCTGCTGTTCGCGCCAGCGGTGTTGGGTACCGGGATCGTCATGGCAGAGCAGCGACTTTACCTTGCTCACCTGCACACCGTTATCTATCCAGCTTTTGATCTCGCGGATCCGATCGATGTCGGCATCATTGAAAAGGCGGTGACCGCCGTCCGTGCGCTGCGGTTTGAGTAAACCATACCGTCGCTGCCAAGCCCGTAGCGTGACGGGATTGATATCACAAAGGAGTGCCACTTCACCGATCGTGTAAAGCGCCATATTCGCCCCCTGGCTAACGCGTCCCCAGCTTAACTGTAGACCCAGTTTGTCGAACCAGGAAGGATTGCCTTTTTTTTGTACAAATAATGCGAAGCAGCCGTTATGTTCGGCAAAAGATGTGATGACGGACACGATTTATCGCTTTTTTGGACTGCTTCAAAGAAACTTCGGCGCCTTCAGTGTATGTTACGCGTTTTCAGAAGGTGCGGTTCCTGAGTATGTACGAGTTTAATCTGGTGCTGCTGTTGCTTCAGCAGATGTGCGTGTTTCTTGTCATCGCCTGGTTGATGAGTAAGACGCGTCTGTTTATCCCGCTGATGCAAGTCACCGTCCGCCTGCCGCACAAGCTCCTCTGTTATGTGACTTTCTCCATTTTCTGCATCATGGGGACCTATTTTGGCCTCCATATTGAAGACTCCATTGCCAATACGCGCGCCATCGGCGCGGTGATGGGCGGGCTGCTCGGCGGCCCCGTTGTGGGTGGCCTTGTCGGTTTAACCGGTGGGCTGCACCGCTATTCCATGGGCGGGATGACGGCGCTGAGCTGCATGATCTCGACCATCGTAGAAGGGCTGCTTGGTGGCCTGGTGCACAGCTACATGATCAAACGTGGCCGCCCGGATAAAGTCTTCAGCCCGCTTACCGCTGGCGCGATCACCTTTGTGGCCGAAATGGCGCAAATGGCGATCATTCTGCTTATCGCCCGACCTTTTGAGGACGCACTGCATCTGGTGAACAGTATTGCCGCCCCGATGATGGTCACCAACACCGTGGGCGCGGCGCTGTTTATGCGCATTCTGCTCGACAAGCGCGCCATGTTTGAGAAATACACCTCGGCGTTCTCTGCCACGGCACTGAAAGTCGCCGCTTCAACCGAGGGGATCCTGCGTCAGGGCTTTAACGAAGAAAACAGCATGAAGGTGGCACAGGTGCTCTATCAGGAGCTGGATATCGGTGCCGTTGCGATTACCGATCGTGAAAAGCTGCTGGCCTTTACCGGTACCGGCGACGATCACCACCTTCCCGGCAGACCGATTTCGTCCGCGTATACGCTTCGTGCGATAGAGACCGGTGAGGTAGTCTATGCCGACGGTAACGAAGTGCCTTACCGCTGTTCGCTGCATCCGCAGTGTAAGCTCGGCTCTACGCTGGTCATTCCGCTGCGGGGGGAAAACCAGCGGGTGATGGGAACCATTAAGCTCTACGAAGCGAAGAACCGCTTGTTCAGCTCGATCAACCGGACGTTGGGGGAGGGGATTGCGCAGCTGCTTTCCGCGCAGATCCTGGCGGGGCAATATGAGCGGCAAAAAGCCCTGTTAACGCAGTCGGAGATTAAGCTCCTGCACGCTCAGGTGAACCCGCATTTCCTGTTTAATGCCCTCAACACCCTGAAAGCGGTGATCCGCCGCGACAGCGATCAGGCCGCGCAGCTGGTGCAGTTTCTGTCGACGTTTTTCCGCAAAAACCTGAAACGGCCGTCTGAGATTGTGACCCTGGCCGATGAGATTGAACATGTTAACGCCTACCTGCAGATTGAGCAGGCGCGCTTCCAGTCTCGTCTGCAGGTGTCGTTATCCGTGCCGGATGAGCTGGCGTATCAGCATCTCCCGGCCTTTACGCTGCAGCCTATTGTGGAAAATGCCATTAAACACGGGACATCGCAGCTTCTGGGCACCGGGGAGATCACTATTTCTGCCAGCCGTTTTAATCATCATCTGGTGCTGAATATTGAAGACAATGCCGGGCTTTACGTCCCGTCCGCTTCCGGCGGGCTGGGGATGAGCCTGGTGGATAAACGCCTGCGCGCTCACTTTGGGGATGGATGTGGCATCACCGTGGCCTGTGAGCCGGACCGATTTACCCGTATTACGTTACGATTGCCGCTGGAGGAGACCGCATGTTAAGAGTGCTGATAGTCGATGATGAACCGTTGGCACGGGAAAACCTGCGCGTGCTGTTGCAGGAGCAGAGTGACATTGAGATTGTGGGAGAGTGCGCCAATGCCATTGAAGCCATTGGTGCTGTGCATAAACTGCGCCCGGATGTGCTATTCCTCGACATCCAGATGCCTCGTATCAGCGGGCTGGAGATGGTCGGCATGCTTGATCCGGAGCATCGCCCGTATATCGTGTTTCTGACGGCGTTTGACGAATATGCCGTGAAGGCATTTGAAGAACACGCGTTCGATTACCTGCTGAAGCCGATTGAAGAGAAGCGGCTCGAAAAGACCCTGACGCGTTTACGCCAGGAGCGTACGGTACAGGACGTCACGCTGCTGCCGGAAAACCAGCAGCCGCTGAAGTTTATCCCGTGTACCGGGCATAGCCGAATTTACCTGCTGCAAATGGATGATGTGGCATTTGTCAGCAGTCGCCTGAGCGGGGTGTTTGTCACCAGCGCCGAGGGCAATGAAGGCTTCACCGAGCTGACGCTGCGCACGCTGGAAAGCCGCACGCCGCTTGTCCGCTGCCATCGGCAGTATCTGGTTAACATGGCGCACCTGAAAGAGATCCGTCTGGAAGATAACGGTCAGGCAGAGCTGGTACTGCGGGCCGGTCAAACGGTACCCGTCAGTCGTCGCTACCTGAAAAGTTTGAAAGAGGCGATTGGGCTGTAAAACTGGTACACTGCGCGCCATTGCATCATCGACAGTTAAAGGCACTCATGCTTAGTAATGATATTCTTCGTAGCCTGCGCTACACCCTGAAAGCAAACAACAACGACATGGTGCGCATTCTTGCGCTGTCTGCCATGGAATCCACCTCTGCTGGTTTTGACACCTGGATGACCAAAGAGGACGAAGAGGGGTTTATTCGCTGCCCTGACATTATCCTGTCAGGCTTCCTGAACGGCCTGATCTACGATAAGCGTGGCAAAGATGATTCTGCACCTGAACTGGCGCTGGAGCGTCGGGTGGACAACAACACGGTGCTGAAAAAGCTGCGTATCGCGTTCTCGCTGAAAACGGATGATATTGTGGCGATCATGACGGAGCAAAAATACCGCGTATCCGTGCCGGAAGTGACCGCCATGATGCGTGCGCCGGGCCACAAAAATTACCGCGAGTGCGGCGACCAGTTTCTGCGTAACTTCCTGCGTGGGCTGACCCACCGGGTGCATAATACGAAGGCGTGATTGCGGAATGGGTGCGGCCTGATGCCCTCATCCCGGCCCTCTCCCTGTGCGAGAGGGAGAACAAAAAAAGCCGGAGATAATCTCCGGCTTTTTTTGTTATTTCACCTGCTGACCCGGCTTCGCGCCTTCGTCAGGGCTTAACAGGAAGATATCTTTCCCGCCAGGGCCTGCGGCCATCACCATCCCCTCAGAGATGCCGAAGCGCATTTTACGCGGTGCCAGGTTCGCGACCATGACGGTCTGACGGCCAATCAGTACCTGCGGATCAGGATAGGCAGAACGGATGCCGGAGAAGACGTTACGCTTCTCACCGCCCAGATCCAGCGTCAGGCGCAGCAGCTTGTCAGAGCCTTCCACGAATTCCGCGTTTTCAATCAGCGCCACGCGCAGGTCAACTTTAGCGAAATCGTCAAAGGTGATGGTCTCCTGAATCGGATCGTCTGCCAGCGGGCCGGTCACCGGTGCGGCAGCTGCTTTCACCTCTTCTTTCGAGGCTTCCACCAGGGCTTCAACCTGTTTCATTTCGATGCGATTGTAGAGCGCCTTGAAGGTATTCACCTTGTGGCCGAGCAGCGGTTGCTGGATTGCATCCCAGCTTAGTTCGGTGTTCAGGAATGCTTCTGCACGCGCTGCCAGCTGTGGCAGTACAGGCTTCAGCCAGGTCATCAGCACGCGGAACATGTTCAGACCCATGGTGCAGATCGCCTGCAGGTCAGCGTCACGGCCTTCCTGTTTCGCGACAACCCACGGGGCCTGCTCGTCCACATAGCGGTTGGCAACATCGGCCAGCGCCATGATTTCACGAATTGCTTTACCGAATTCACGGCTTTCCCAGGCTTCGCCAACCGCAGCGGCGGCATCGGTGAAGGTTTTATACAGCTCAGGATCGGCCAGCTCGGCAGAAAGCACGCCGTCAAAACGCTTGGCGATAAAGCCCGCGTTTCGGGACGCCAGGTTCACCACCTTGTTCACGATGTCCGCGTTCACGCGCTGCACGAAATCTTCCAGGTTCAGGTCGATATCGTCGATGCGGGAAGAGAGCTTCGCCGCGTAATAATAACGCAGGCTGTCCGCATCAAAGTGGTTCAGCCAGGTGCTGGCTTTGATGAACGTCCCACGCGATTTGGACATCTTCGCGCCGTTCACCGTCACGTAGCCGTGAACAAACAGGTTGGTTGGCTTGCGGAAGTTGCTGCCTTCCAGCATTGCCGGCCAGAACAGGCTGTGGAAGTAAACGATGTCTTTGCCGATGAAGTGATACAGCTCGGCGGTGGAATCTTTCTTCCAGTATTCCTCGAAGCTGACGGTGTCGCCACGCTTGTCGCACAGGTTCTTGAAGGAGCCCATGTAGCCGATTGGCGCGTCCAGCCAGACGTAGAAATATTTGCCTGGTGCATTTGGAATTTCGAAACCAAAGTAGGGCGCATCGCGGGAGATATCCCACTGCTGCAGGCCGGATTCGAACCACTCCTGCATTTTGTTCGCTACCTGCTCCTGCAGCGCGCCGCTGCGGGTCCACGCCTGCAGCATTTCGCTAAAGGATGGCAGGTCGAAGAAGAAGTGCTCGGAGTCACGCATCACAGGCGTGGCGCCGGAGACCACCGATTTCGGGTCGATCAGCTCTGTCGGGCTATAGGTAGCGCCGCACACTTCGCAGTTATCGCCGTACTGATCCGGTGATTTACATTTCGGGCAGGTGCCTTTGACGAAACGGTCCGGCAGGAACATGCCTTTTTCCGGATCGTACAGCTGAGAAATAGTGCGGTTTTTAATAAAACCGTTCTCTTTCAGACGGGTGTAGATAAGCGTTGACAGCTCGCGGTTCTCCTCGCTGTGCGTGGAGTGGTAGTTGTCATAGCTGATGTCAAAGCCAGCAAAATCGGTCTGATGCTCCTGACTCATTTCGGCAATCATCTGCTCCGGGGAAACTCCCAGCTGCTGGGCTTTCAGCATGATCGGCGTGCCGTGGGCATCGTCCGCGCAGATGAAGTTAACCTCGTGGCCGCGCATTCGCTGGTAACGGACCCAGACATCAGCCTGGATATGCTCCAGCATGTGGCCGAGGTGGATTGAGCCGTTGGCGTACGGCAGTGCGCACGTTACCAGAATTTTTTTCGCGACTTGAGTCATAGTAGGCATTACTTCTTTTAACTGTGAAAAGGGTTTTTGATATTACCAAAAGGGGCATTATTAAGTAAGCACAAACCACGGCCTTTCAGGTAAACTTGTTCATCTAAGGTCTTATTCACAAGAACAAAGGAGTCGGGATGAGTTCGCAATCCCAGGCCAAATCACCGGAAGCCTTACGAGCAATGGTCGCCGGGACGCTGGCTAACTTTCAGCATCCAACCCTGAAGCACAATCTCACTACGCTGAAAGCGTTGCACCATGTCGCATGGCTGGACGATACGCTGCACATCGAGCTGCAGATGCCGTTCGTCTGGACCAGCGCCTTCGACGCGCTGAAAGAGCAAACCAGCTCAGAGCTGCTGCGCATTACCGGTGCAAAAGCGATTGACTGGAAGCTGAGCCACAGTATCGCCACCCTCAAGCGGGTGAAAAACCAGCCCGGCGTTAACGGTGTGAAAAACATCATCGCCGTCAGCTCCGGCAAGGGCGGGGTGGGGAAATCGTCTACCGCCGTCAACCTGGCGCTCGCGCTGGCGGCCGAAGGGGCGAAGGTTGGTATTCTGGATGCGGATATCTACGGGCCGTCAATTCCCAACATGCTGGGCGCAGAAAACCAGCGTCCAACCTCGCCAGATGGAACCCACATGGCGCCAATCATGGCGCACGGTCTGGCAACGAATTCCATCGGTTATCTGGTGACTGATGACAATGCGATGGTCTGGCGTGGTCCAATGGCCAGCAAAGCGCTGATGCAGATGCTGCAGGAGACCCTGTGGCCGGATCTGGATTATCTGGTGCTGGATATGCCGCCGGGTACCGGTGATATCCAGCTGACGCTGGCGCAGAACATTCCCGTCACCGGGGCGGTTGTTGTCACCACGCCGCAGGATATCGCGCTGATCGACGCCAAAAAAGGCATCGTGATGTTTGAGAAAGTCGAGGTGCCTGTGCTCGGTATCGTCGAGAACATGAGCATGCACATCTGCAGCAACTGTGGTCATCACGAGCCTATCTTCGGCACCGGCGGTGCAGAAAAACTGGCGGCGCAGTATCACACCCAGTTGCTGGGACAGATGCCGCTGCACATCACGCTGCGTGAAGATCTGGATAGCGGGAAACCGACGGTCATCAACCGCCCGGACAGTGAGTTTGCGGAGTTGTACCGTCAGCTGGCGGGGCGCGTTGCGGCGCAGCTTTACTGGCAGGGTGAAGTCATTCCTGGCGAAATCGCCTTCCGCGCGGTGTAATTCTTCTGCGCTTGAGTGCCGGGTGGCGCTTCGCTTACCCGGCCTACAAATGGCACCATCATGTAGGTCGGGTAAGGCGAAGCCGCCACCCGACATTAACGCAATCGGTAATGCATCAGATAGTACTCTCCCTCCGGAGAATCCCCCGTTGCCTCGATGTGCCAGCCATGACGCTGATAAAACGCGATAGCCCGTTCGTTTCTCACCAGGCACTTTAACGCCCCCGTACTGGTAAACGTTTTTTGTACCTGTTCCAGCAGCAAACGGCCTACGCCCAGGCTCTGATACTGCGGATCAACGAACAGATTGTGCAGAAAGTTATCATTCGTCCAGACTGACGCAAAGCCCACACGATGGCCGTTCTGTACAGCAACCCAAATCACTTCGTCTCGGGTTGCCTCGTCAAAATCTTCGAGTTGCCATTCTGCACCGTTCAGCCACGGCCACGCCTCGCGGCGGGCATGCAGGTAAAGGGTGCGCAGGAAAGGACGATCGCTCTCCTGCCACGGCCGAATATGGACGGTATCAGCGATGATAGAAGATATCTCCGTTATAGGCTTTATAGATCTTACCGTCGGCATCGCCGATCAGGACATAGTTCTCGCCCATATAGGTCCAGTGCGTACCCGCATCCGGCGCCGGGAGGTTACGCAGTTGATACTGTTTGATGGTGTATTCAGGGGTTTGATACAGCGCCGGAGCCGTGTCGCCAATTTTGAACTTCGTGAAATCAGCAATGAACTCTTGTTCTTCATAAGCTTTGATGCCGCCAGATGCTGACGCCGTTTGCGGGGCTGCCGAAGCCGCGCTCGCAAGAGACATTACTACACCCAGAAGCAGCCATGTACGCTTAGCCATTTTTTCTCCAGTTATACCGTTACTGATACGCTCAGCCTGCTGTGTTGACGATATGGCAGACAGCCTATTTTAAGTATCCCAGCAGAGCCTGTTAGAAAAAAAATGTAACAAAAGTGGACGGTTTTGTGTAGATCAAACGGTTAATACTATTTTGTTTATGAATATTATTTCCTAGGACTTATTCAGAACGGAAATATTTTTTTTAATTAATTCTGAAAATATAAGTTTACTCTAAATTTGTGACCTGAAATGCATGCATTTCATTTGAAGACGATTTAAACTTCTAAAAGCGGAGCGGTTTAATTCTCAATTCTACGTGGTTCCGGTCCTTCAGTTCATTCTACACATCATTCAGTGATGTGTAATTTTACGTAATTGCTTGAAAAACAGCATGTTGAAAAAGTAGGCGATTCTTCCGGAATGGCCTGTTATGCGTTTTTTGCGCTCATGAATGAAATATTAATTCTAATGAAAAACACAACCACATTATCTGTAATATTCTTAGCGATAAGTCAGTTGACGGGCTGCGTATTTTCTCCCGGGCAAACATTAAGCTCAGCGGGAAAAAACGTCATTACGTCGGGTGATGAAAATAATAATTTAGATAAGCGCGTGGATCTCTATCCTGTTACCCCTTCATTGATTGAGAAATTGCGCCCTGCCGTCACCAAATCTCAGTCTAATCCTAAGCTCGATGAGCAGGTCAGAAACTGGGAGTACCGCATTGGAACCGGTGATATTTTGACCGTAACCGTCTGGGATCACCCTGAACTGACAACACCGGCCGGACAGTATCGCAGTGCCAGTGACACCGGCAACTGGGTCAACGCCGACGGTACGCTCTTCTATCCCTATGTCGGCAAACTCCCGGTGGCGGGAAAAACGGTCTCTGAAGTCAGGGAAGAGATCGCCAAACGGCTGGATAGCGTGATCGAAAGCCCGCAGGTTGACGTCAGCGTGGCTGCCTTCCGCTCGCAAAAAGCCTATGTCACGGGCGAAGTCGTCAAATCTGGTCAGCAGGCAATCACCAATATTCCCCTGACGGTCATGGATGCCGTCAACGCGGCAGGCGGGCTTTCTGCCGATGCGGACTGGCGCAATGTGGTTCTCACTCACGAGGGGAAAGATTCGCGCCTCTCTCTGTATGCGCTGATGCAGCACGGCGACCTGACGCAAAATAAGCTGCTCTATCCGGGCGATATCCTTTTTGTGCCTCGTAATGACGCCCTGAAAGTCTTCGTGATGGGGGAGGTGATCAAGCAGAGCACGCTCAAGATGGACAGGAGCGGAATGACCCTTGCTGAAGCGCTGAGCAATGCGGGCGGCCTGAATCAGGATATGGCCGATGCGACGGGCATTTTTGTCATTCGCTCCATTGCCAAAGGCAACGACGCGGGAAAAATTGCCAACATTTATCAGCTTAACGCGCAGGATGCCTCCGCGATGGTGTTGGGCACTGAATTCCAGCTTGAGCCGTACGACATTGTTTACGTCACCACGGCACCGCTGTCACGCTGGAATCGCGTCATTACGCAACTCGTGCCGACCATCAGTGGCGTTCATGACCTGACCGAAACGGTCCGTTACATCAGATCGTGGCCGCAATAATGTTTGATTCCATCTTAGTGGTCTGCACCGGCAATATTTGTCGCTCGCCGATTGGCGAGCGGCTGTTGCGTCAGTTGCTACCGGGAAAACGGATAACCTCGGCAGGTATCTATGGGCTGGAGGGCAGCCCGGCGGATGTCAGCGCTCAGGACGTGGCCAGGCGGCATGGGATCTCACTTGAGGGACATCGCGCGCGCAAACTGACCCCGCAGATCATGCGGGAATCGGATCTGATTCTGGTGATGGAACCTGCCCATCTTCGCTTTATCTCTGACTTGGCCCCGGAAATTCGCGGCAAATCGCTGCTTTTTGGGCAATGGCTGGGGCCGCAGGACATCCCCGATCCCTATTGTAAAAGTCGTGAAGCGTTCGATTATGTTTTCGGTCTGCTGGGCAAAGCCAGTCAGGAATGGGCTCATCGTTTGAGTCAACAAGGAATGAAGCGTTAATGTCGTCTTACACAACAGACAGTTACGGTGCGGCAGCACCGGAGAATCATGAAATCGATCTCATTAGCCTGCTCGGCGAGGTGATCGATCACCGTGCAGTCATTTTATCGATAACTTTCCTGTTCACCCTGCTGGCGGGGCTGTATGCCTTTCTGGCCACGCCCGTTTATCGCGCTGATGCCTTAATCCAGGTAGAAGGAAAGCAGGATAACAGCCTGCTCAAAAATTTAAGGCAGTTTGGGAGTGAGATGTCTCCCGATGTCGAACCTGAAATTCTTCTGCTTAAATCGCGGATGATCCTGGGCGCAACCGTCGATGAATTAGGCCTAACACAGCACGTGACGCAGCGTACGTTCCCGGTAGTGGGACGTCTGTGGGCACGGTTGCAGGGCCGTAAACCGGCGACGGTTGCCCTTGGCTGGCTGCAACTTCCCCCTGTCGAAGGTAAACCTCGCACCCTTGTGCTCACTGTGCTGGAAAAAGGAGCATACCGGCTGGAGGGGGATAACTTTTATGCCGAGGGCAGGGAAGGGAAACCGCTGGAAAAAGCCGGCGTTTCGCTGTTGGTGGTGAAAATGAATGCGCCAACGGGCACGCAATTCACGGTGCAAAACAGCACCCGTCTGGAAGCTATCAATACGCTCAGCACCCAATTTAGCGTCGTTGAATCGGCAAAGCAGAGTGGGGTGCTGACGCTCACGCTGACCGGCAACGATCCTGAGCGCATTGCGCATGTGCTTGACCGGATTGCCAACAACTATCTGCAGCAAAACATTGCGCGCCAGGAAGCACAGGATGCCCGCAGTCTTGCATTTTTGCAGAAGCAATTGCCTAAAATCAGAAGCGAACTGGATCTGGCTGAAGAGCGGCTGAATCAGTATCGCAAACAGCGTGATTCGGTGGATCTCTCCCTGGAAGCGAAATCGGTTCTCGAGCAGATTGTGAATATCGAAAACCAGCTCAACGAGCTGACGTTTCGTGAGGCGGAGATTTCTCAGCTGTTCAAGAAAGATCACCCGAACTACCGTGCCTTGCGTGAAAAGCGTCAGACGCTTGAGCAGGAGAAGGTCCGCCTTAATCAGCGTGTCGCCGCCATGCCATCGACTCAGCAGGATATTTTGCGCCTTAGCCGGGATGTGGAGTCAGGCCGCACCATTTATTTGCAGCTCCTCACCCGTCAGCAGGAGCTGAACATTTCGCGCTCCAGCGCCATTGGTAACGTGCGAATTATCGACAGCGCGGTGACGCAACCCGATCCCATCAAACCGCGAAAGCTGGTGGTCATCGTCTTAGGCATCCTGTTGGGGCTGATATGCTCAATGGGGCTGGTCCTGGTCCGCATGGCGCTCAGACGCGGCATCAACACCTCCGAGCAACTGGAAGGGCTTGGCGTACAGGTGATGGCCACCTTGCCCCGTTCCCTGTGGCTGTGGAAAAAAACCAACCTGCGTAAAAAACGTGTTTTTGGCTCACGTTGGAGACACAAGATTGTCGATGTCCCTTTCCTGCCAGTTGATCGGCCTGCGGATGTTTTTGTCGAGGCCGTGCGGGGGCTTCGCACCAGCCTGCATTTCACCTTGCAGGATGCCGCTAACCGGATCGTGATGATTTCTGGCCCAACGCAGGACTGCGGTAAAACCCTTGTCAGCACCTCGCTGGCCGCGATTGAGGCGCAGGCCGGGCTCAGGGTGTTATTCATTGATGCGGATATGCGCGAAGGCTATGTACACAACATCTTCGATCTGAAAAACCATTCCGGGCTTTCCGACGTGCTTGACGGAAAATGTCATTTCCAGGCGGCGATTCAGCGCTATGAGAAAGGCAACATTGATGTGCTGACCTGCGGGCCGGTTCCGTTACGCCCCTCTGAACTGCTGATGAGCGAACGCTTCAGGGCGTTAATGACCTGGGCAGACGAGCATTATGATCTTGTGATCCTCGATACCCCGCCGGTGCTGGCCGTAACGGACGCCTCAGTGGCTGCTCCGGTGGCCGCCACCTCGCTGCTGGTGGCCCGCTATGGTAAAACCAGCCTCAAAGAGATGGAGAACAGCATTAAGCGTTTGCAGCAAACGGGGGCGCATATCAACGGCACCGTGCTGAACGATGTGGTGAAATCAGCAGCGCTGTATTACCGTGCAGGCTATGGCCATTACGAGTATGGCCAACGCCCGGCACGGCAACCGCGCAAGGATTAGTGCTTCACCAGCGTGGCAAAGTAATACACCAGCGGAATGGCGAGGATCCAAAGACCAACGGGGATTTCTCGCCATTTTCCTGCAATCGCTTTAATGACGATGTAAAACAGCAGCCCTCCCGCAATCCCTGTCCCGAAGCTGTTGGCAATCAGCGTAATCATTACCATCATCAGCACCGGCAGCCCGTCGGTGAAGTTTGCCAGATCCACCTTACGCAGGCCGCTGAACATATTCAGGCCGATCAGGATCAGGGCAGGGGCGGTGGCTTCTTTTGGGATCATGAGCGCAACGGGCGTAAACAGCAGCATCAGCAGGAACATGACCGCAGCGGCCAGCGCCGTCATGCCGGTTTTCCCCCCCGCTTCTGCGGCCGCGGAGGATTCAATCAGCGCCGTGGCGGCAGGAATACCCACCCACGGGCCAATCGCGGCGGCTATCGAGTCCACCATAAACGGGCGATTGATGTTTGCCATATTGCCTTCTTCATCCAGCAGCCCGGCTTCACCTCCCACCGCCAGCGTGGTGCCCATGGTCGAGAAAAACTCCGATGCGAAAAAGACAAACAGGAACGGCAGGAAGGCAATATTCAGCGCGCCCAGCATGTCGATATGGCCCAGCACCGGCGTCAGTGAGTGAGGCATGTCAATAAAGCTGGCAGGAAGGTGTGTCACCCCCATCGGAATGCCCACGAGAGTGGCAAACAAAATGGCCCACAAAATGGCGCCCGGAATGCGACGCGCCTGCAGGGCAATGGCGAGGAACAGGCCGCTGAGCGCCACCAGCGCGCCTGGGGAGAGAAAATCACCCAGCATCAGCGCGTTCGTTTTTGCGTTAGCCAGCACCAGCCCGGCATTGCGAAAGCCCAGTACGGCGACAAAAAGACCGATAGAGGCCGTCAGTCCCAGTTTGATGGACTGCGGTACGGAGCGGGTCACAACCTCTCGCAGGCCAAAACGGGTGAGCAGGAAGAACAAAATTCCCGACCAGCAGGCAATGCCCAGACCAATTTGCCAGCCGATGCCTTCACTGCCCGCCAGCGTTACCCCAACCAGCACTGAGCCACCAATGCCGGGCCCGACAATAAACGGCAGGTTGGCGTAAAACGCCATCAGCAGCGTACCGGCCACAAACACCAAAATGGTGCCGGTGGTCGCCGCGCCTTTATCCATCCCGCCCACGGCCAGCAGCCCCGGGATGACCACCAGCAAATAGGCGGCGGCGAGAAAACCGGTGAGACCGGCCAGACACTCTGTGCGCACGGTACTGCCGCGCGTATGCAGTGCAAAACGACGTTCAAGCCAGTTCCCTGGTGCTGGCGAATTAACGGTATTGTCGGCCATTATCCGGCTCTCCTTCGGTATTATTGTGTGGTGTCCGGGGTTTCCCGGTAAGAAATCAGCGGATCGACAATCTGGCGCGTGCTGCCATCGGTCAGTCCAAGATCGGTTAAATGCGGCCCGGTGTTGCAGGCAAGGCACGTCCCTTCAATGGCTTTAAATACTCTGTATGGCGGCTCCCAGTCGGCAATCTGGCTGCTGCGTTCACGCAGTTCACGAAACTGGCGCGCCAGTTCCGCAGGGGCGAGTTCTGACAACATCCCCGCAATGGGCATCGCCACATGGGCAATCACGTCCCCGTTCTGGACCAGCGCCATCCCGCCACCGCTTTGGATCAGCGTGTTGGCGGCCAGTGCCATGTCATCAGGATTGCGTCCCAGTACCACCAGGTTGTGTGAGTCATGGGAGTAGCTGGTGGCAATGGCCCCCCGCAGCTCTCCCCAGCCTTCCAGCAGGGCGATTTGCGGTTTTGCCGCATGGCGCGCGTGGCGGTGCTGAACCCAAATCAGGCTAAAACCAGCCGGTATCTCAACGCGTCCGTCACGTACCCGGGCGTCGGTTTCTCCCCAGCGGGTAAAACGTGCGCCGCTGATATGACGCAGGCGCGCCACACCGTGGTTTGCGTTGTCGATGCGCATGTAAAAATCACTGGCGGTCAGCGACGACAGGCGCACGGTATCCCGGGGCAGCGTCAGGGGCGTATCAACAATCGGCTCGATCATCGCTCCGTTACGGGCAATGCATTTTCCGGCGACGTACACCCGGCGAGCCGTCAGTTTATCCAGTGAATCGAACACCACCAGATCCGCACGACGACCCGCGGCAATCAGCCCGAGATCGTTACGCTGCAGGCGCAGGGAAGCATTCAGGGTGGCAAACCGCAGCGCGTCCGTCGCCGGAAGGCCATGTTCAATCAGCAGGTTGAGCAGGGCGATGATGCCGCCTTTTCCCATCAGGATGTCCGGTGGGACATCGTCAGTGCAGACCGTGATTTGTGACGACAGATGCGGCAGCGTTTTCAGCGCGCTGACGATATCAGGCAGCAGATAAGGATGCGAGCCGCGGATCTCCAGCGTCAGCCCGGCGCGTAATTTTTCCAGCGCATCGTCGGCAGAGGTGAGTTCATGATCGGAGGTGACGCCCGCCGCCAGGTACGCCTGTAAATCCGCGCCGCTCAGACCACGCGCGTGACCTTCAATCAGCTTCCCACTTTCCAGCCCGGCCTGCAGGATCTCCAGCATACGCTGACTGCCATTCAGCACCCCGTGCATGTCCATCACTTCCGCCACGCCGCGCACTTCGGGCCAGCCAAGCAGGGTATTCATCTCTTCGCCCGCAAAGTCTGCGCCGGACATCTCCAGCCCCGGTGTGGAAGGAACGCTCGATGGCGCCGCGACCATTACCTGCAGTGGCAGGTTGCGGCTCGCCTCAATGGCAAAGCGGACGCCTTCAATCCCCAGCACGTTTGCCAGCTCGTGCGGATCCCAGAACACCGCAGTGGTGCCCTGCGCCAGTACGATCTCTGCGTAGCGGGCAGGCAGCAGGTGCGAGCTTTCAAGATGAACATGCGTGTCCATTAGCCCCGGAGAGAGAAACTGGTTGTTCAGGTCATGCGTCTCAAGCGCATCGTTGCGGCTGCCGCGCGGATGGACGCTGGCGATAAGCGAGCCGACGATACCCACATCCGCGTCGCGGATCTCACCGGTTGCCATATCAACAACTCGGGTATGCGTAAGCAACAGGTCAAACGGCGTTTCGCCTCGTGCAGCCTTCACGGCGCGGCGTCGGGTTTCGGCAGTCATGCAATTAACAGTTCCAGCATTGAAATATTGACGTTACTCTATGCACCCGGCAAACGTTTGCCCAGCTGATAAAATTTATCGCCCGATAACCCCGGGTTATTCTGTGACGCGTGTAATGGATAATGATGACGGAACCCTGGCAGCGCTTGCCTGCGCTCTCCCTTCGGCAGCTACAGTATTTTGTCACTCTGGCGCAGCTGCGTCATTTTACGGATACCGCCAGTAAACTGGCCATCAGTCAGCCGGCACTCAGCAGCGCCCTGCGGCAAATCGAAACCGTGCTCGGCGGTAAACTGGTCAACCGTACCGCGTCGGCGGTCACGCTGACCGAGCTGGGTCACGCCATTCTGCCACACGCCCAGCGGGTGCTCAGCGTGGCGCAGCTGGCGTTTGATGATATGCAGCAGATTGTGCAGGCCGGCGGCGACGGTACGGTGCGGATCGGTCTGGTGCCTTCAGTCAGTTCACTGCTGTTTCCGCTGCTGCCGCAGACGCTGGCGCAGGCTTTTCCGCGCCTGCGGGTGGAGTTTCACGACCAGACCAACGATGCGCTGGTGGCGCAACTGCTGAAAGGGCAGATTGATTTTGGCATCGGGGCGCTGGACAACTCGGTACCCGAACAGCTGGACGTGTTCCCGCTGCAGGAGGATCCGTTTGTGGCCGTACTGCATTGCGACGATCCGCTCGCCGCGTCGGCACATGTTCCCTGGAAACAGCTGGTGGGCCGGGATATTGCCGTCTTCTCAAAAGGCAATATTCAGCGGCTGGTCAATGCGCTTGCCGAAAGCCACCGTCTGTCCCTGCAGACCCGTTATCAGGTGGACTATATCGAGACATTATACGGGCTGGTGCGCTCGAAGCTTGCCGTGGGGATATTGCCTCAGCTTTATACCACCCACCTGCAGGACCCGCAGCTTAAGGTGGTTCACCTTCAGCAACCGGCCCTGGCGCGCACGGTGGCGCTGATGCGTGCCCCGCAGGCGCTGCCTCCGCTCATTGAATCCTGCTTTACCCTGATGGTTGATACCTTACGCAGCAGGTAGGGCGACACTTCTTTACAGCGAAACGGCGCGCAGCTCGCTAAGATGACCTTCGTTAAATCACGAGGTCACAATGGAAAACCGCAAATTCAGCCAACTGCGCCGCTGGGCGCGGGAAGGGATCATACTCGTACTGCTGGCGCTGGCCGTGATGTGGGGTGTGGATCAGTACCGCAAGCCGACATTACCCGCCACGTTTAGCGCTACCCCAATGCAGGGTATTGATGGCTCAGTACATGACATTGCTGCACTCAGTCAGGATCGGCCGCTGCTGATTTACGTCTGGGCGACCTGGTGCAGCATCTGTCGTTATACCACGCCTGCGGTCAATAGGCTGGCAGAAGAGGGCGGGAACGTGGTGAGTATTGCCATGCGCTCTGGTGATGACGCTAAGCTTGCGCGCTGGGTCGAAAAGAAGCAGCTGAAAATGCCGGTGATTAATGACGAAAACGGTGCGCTGTCACAGCAATGGCAGGTTAGCGTAACACCGACGCTGGTGCTGGTCTCTAAAGGCAATGTCGTCAGTACAACAACGGGCTGGACAAGCTACTGGGGATTAAAAGTCAGGATGTGGTGGGCAGGGTTATAAAAATAGCCCCTCTCCCGGTGGAAGAGGGGCTGTGGTATTACTTCGCCAGAACTTCCTGCGCAGTACGCTCAACCAGAGACAGCAGGGTTTTGATATCCTCCAGCGTCACGGTTGGGTTCAGCAGCGTCAGCTTCAGACAGGTCACGCCGTTATGCTCGGTCACGCCGACGTTTGCACGGCCGGACTCCAGCAGCGCATCACCAATTTTCTGGTTCAGCAGGGCGATACCAGCATCATCTGCCTGCACCTCGCCACGGAAGCGGAACAGCACGCTTGCCAGCTGTGGCTGCATAACCAGTTCCAGAGCGGGCTGCTCTTTCACATAAGCTGCAACCTGCTGCGCCAGCGTCACGCCGTGATCGATAATCGCCGCGTATTGCTCCTGACCCAGCGCTTCCAGGCTCATCCACAGCTTCAGCGCGTCGAAACGGCGTGTGGTCTGCAGCGATTTGGAAACCAGGTTCGGCACGCCGGCTTCTTCGTCGAACTCAGAGTTCAGGTAAGCCGCCTGATAGCGCATCAGCTCATAGTGGCGCGCTTCCTTCAGCAGGAATGCGCCGCAGCTGATGGTCTGGAAGAACTGTTTGTGGAAGTCCAGAGTAACGGAATCCACCAGTTCAATGCCGTCCAGGTAGTGACGATACTGCGCAGACATCAGCAGTGCGCCGCCCCAGGCCGCATCAACGTGTACCCAGATGTTCTGCTTCGCCGCCAGTTCAGCAATGGCACGCAGCGGGTCAATAGCACCGGCATCGGTGGTTCCGGCTGTCGCGACAATCGCCAGGATCTGTTCGTCGTTGGCGTTGCACTGCTCGATTTTCGCCGCCAGATCGGTCAGATCCATGCGAGAGAATTCGTCAGTTTTCACCTGCACGACGGACTGATAACCCAGCCCCATCAGCGCCATGTTTTTCTGCACGGAGAAGTGCGCGTTTTCGGAGCACAGTACGCGGATCTTACGCAGATCGCCCGTCAGACCATCCTGCTGGACAGAGTGGCCCTGACGTGCGAAGAACGCATCACGTGCCAGCATCAGACCCATCAGGTTGCTCTGGGTGCCACCGCTGGTGAAGACACCCGCGTCGCCAGCCTGATAACCCACGCGGGTACGCAGCCATTCGATCAGTTTGATCTCAATAATGGTTGCGGACGGGCTTTGATCCCAGGAGTCCATGCTCTGGTTAGTGGCGTTAATCAGCACTTCCGCCGCCTGGCTAACGACCAGGCTTGGGCAGTGCAGGTGCGCCACACACTGCGGGTGATGAACGGACAAACTGTCTTTCAGGAAAAACTCGACGGCGCGTTCAATCGCCGCTTCGTTGCCCAGCCCTTTCGGGTTGAAATCCAGCTTAATGCGGTCGCGCAGTTCCGCGACCGTTTTGCCCTGATACATCTCAGGCTGTTTCAGCCACTGCATCACAGCCTGAGTGCTTTGTTCAATCGCCTGCTGGTAAGCTTCAATGCTCTGCGCAGAGGAGAACAAAATTGGGTTTGAATCAGACATCGTAATCAACAACTCCGGTTACGCCGGGCGAACGCCCGCAGCAAGCAGTGCCTGCTCGAATTTATCCAGGAAGACTTTCAGCTCATCATCGCTGATCAGCAGAGAAGGCAGCAGACGCAGAACGATACCGTTACGACCACCGCGCTCCAGAATCAGGCCGGCTTCGAAGCACTTCTTCTGAATCAGTGCAGACAGCTCGCCATCACCCGGGAAGCAACCCATGTGGTCAGCGGCTTCGTGTGGCTTAACGATCTCAATACCGATCATCATGCCCAGACCGCGAACGTGGCCGATAACCGGATAGCGTTTCGCCATCTCGTTCAGCTGGCCTTTCAGCCATTCGCCCTGTGCAGCCACTTTGCCAGCGATGTTCTGGTCTTTCAGGATCTTCAGCGTCGTCAGACCGGTTGCCATCGCCAGCTGGTTGCCGCGGAAGGTGCCGGTGTGGTGACCTGGTGCCCATGCATCGAACTGCTTTTTGATACCCAGCACAGCCAGTGGCAGACCGCCACCAACGGCTTTAGACATCACGATGATGTCTGGCTCAATGCCCGCGTGTTCGAACGCGAAGAATTTACCGGTACGGGCAAAGCCTGCCTGAACTTCGTCCAGGATCAGCAGAATGCCGTGTTCCTGAGTCACTTTACGGATGCGCTGCAGCCACTCAACCGGAGCCGGGTTCACGCCGCCTTCACCCTGAACGGCTTCCAGGATTACCGCAGCAGGTTTACGCACGCCGCTTTCAACGTCGTTGATCAGGTTTTCGAAGTAGTAGGTCAGCGCTTTCACGCCTGCTTCACCGCCGATACCCAGTGGGCAACGGTACTGGTGTGGGTAAGGCATGAACTGCACTTCTGGCATCATACCGTCTACCGCTTCTTTCGGAGACAGGTTACCGGTCACGGACAGTGCACCGTGAGTCATACCGTGGTAACCACCCGAGAAGCTGATGATACCGCTACGGCCGGTGACTTTTTTCGCCAGCTTCAGCGCCGCTTCCACGGCGTCAGCACCGGATGGACCGGTGAACTGCAGGCAGTACTCTTTGCCCTGACCAGGCAGCAGAGAGAGCAGGTATTCGGAAAACGCGTCTTTCAGAGGCGTAGTCAGATCCAGAGTATGTAACGGCAAGCCGCTGGTAATGACATTTTGGATGCTTTTCAGCACATCAGGGTGGTTATGGCCAAGCGCGAGGGTGCCTGCGCCTGCTAAACAGTCAAGGTATTCTTTATTATCTGCATCGGTGATCCACACGCCTTCTGCTTTAGTGATGGCTAAAGGCAGTTTGCGCGGATAACTCCTGACGTTAGATTCAAACTCGGCCTGACGGGCCAGATAGGTTTCGTTGCTTTTGTGGGCATCTACGGTGTCAATACGGACTTTATCCGTCATCATATCACTCCTACAACCGCCGCTTCGTTATGAGCCACGATTGAATAAAAAGTTAAAAAACAGATGGGGGCCTGAAAAAAACGCCGCCAATATAGAGCCTTTTGCCACGGGGCTCAATGGTTAATTTGTTTACTGTTTTGTGACATGGGGCACAGGGGACGGAATATCCCCGTTTTGAGAAAGAAAATTATGCGTTATGACAAATAAAAACAGCCGGTTACGTGCTAACTGCCCGGAGGGTAAAATCATAAAAAAGAGTGTGACAAATCGTGCCATTTTTCCCTGAAAGGGAGGTTGACCGCCTCCTTAGCCTGCTTATTACTGCGACAGGGCTAAAAAGCGGTGGTCATCATAGATGCGTAATGGAATTCCGCATTAAAAATGGACTTTCAACGCGCGTGGTTTCCCGATGGGTTTCACCGTTAATAATATGCAGGGCACTGAGGCGACCAATTTCATAATGCGGCAGTTGAACCGTTGAAAGAGGCGGAAGAAAGAGTTCTCCAATGCCCACCATATTGTCATAGCCGATCACCGCGATATCTTCAGGGATGCGAATCCCTTGCGCCAGCAGGGTCTGGTAAACCATCAATGCGATACGATCGTTGCCGCAGATAACCGAGTCGAACTGGGGAAGACCATTCTGAATGTGCGCCTGCAGAACTGACGGAATGTCGCGATAGTGCTCGTCCCCAAACGCCATATAACTATGATCCAGACGGTCCGGGTCGAGCCCCGCTTCACGGCATGCACGTTCCAGCCCGTGACGGCGTCGGGTTGTGGCCAGATGATCTGCGGGTAAATGCAGGCACAGGGGCTGTCGATAGCCTGCGGCGAGTAACGCCTGTACGGCGGCGTACTGCCCCTGTTCATCATCAGGAATATAGCTGGCGACCTCTTCATCGATACTTTCGCAGTTGGCCAGCACGCAGGGAAGGGTAAGGAGCTTGGCCGGGAGAGGAACCTGACGTAATCCCATGGTGGTGTAAATAATGCCGTCCGGGCGGTGAGAGAGCAGCAGATCGACGATTGCCTCCGGGTTGTCATCGGTAAACATATTCATGACGAAACTGTTCCAGCCGTGCATCCGGGCCGTCTCTTCAATGGACAGCGTAATCTCCACCGAGAAAGGTGTCGTCACCGTATCGAGTGCCAGCACGCCTATGGTTTTTGGCGAGGCATGCGCGCCGCGTACTTTCTTCGCGGAAAGATCGGGTACGTAGCTGATCTGCTCAATAGCCTGCTGTACGCGTGCCAACGTTTCCGGTTTAAGGCGCTCCGGGTTGTTAAGCGCACGTGAGACGGTCATCAGCGATACGTTAGCCAGCTTTGCGACGTCCTTCAGGGAAGCCATTTTCTTACTCCGTTAATGTCACGTGTTAAAGAGTATACAACTAAGTTACTGATGTAAAAGGAAAGGGGGTATGTGAGTGGAGCCAGACAGGATTCATTGATGAATAATTGATCGCGATCTCACTTCTGTAATGTTAACGTTAACTTTCGTGATTAACATCATGAATCTGCTCCAAACCGCATGAGTAACGCTCAATGTTAACGTTACCATTTTGTCATTACTCCAACATGAGAATGTCATGATGAAAACGCATCACTCTCACAGCTATCCCTTATTGAGCGCATTACTGTTTTTCTTTTTTGTCACCTGGTCTTCTTCCGGCTCTTTGCTTTCCATCTGGCTCCACCAGGAGGTGGGCTTAAAAGCGGGCGACACCGGCAATATCTATGCCGTGCTTTCTGTCTCCGCGCTTTTCGCTCAAATCTGCTATGGATTCATTCAGGACAAACTTGGTCTGCGCAAGAACCTGCTCTGGTTTCTGACCAGCCTGCTCATTCTTTCTGGTCCGGCCTTTTTGCTGTTTGGTTATCTGCTGCAGATTAACGTCTTACTCGGCAGTATTTTCGGCGGGATTTATATCGGCCTGACGTTTAACGGTGGGATAGGGGTACTGGAGTCCTATACCGAGCGTGTCGCCCGCCAGAGCCAGTTTGAGTTCGGCAAGGCGAGGATGTGGGGATCGCTTGGCTGGGCGGTGGCAACCTTTTTCGCGGGACTTCTGTTTAACATTAATCCGAAGCTGAACTTCGCTGTCGCGAGCTCTGCAGGGCTGCTGTTTTTTGTTTTGCTGGCGCGTCTCAGGGTCTCTTCCGCCCCGCACGCCATGCAGGAAGCGGTATCAGGCGGTAAAGTCACGCTGGAAGATGCATTGCGTCTGCTGACGCTGCCGCGGTTTTGGGCGCTGGTATTTTTTGTTATCGGCACCTGTATTTATGGCGTTTACGACCAGCAGTTCCCGGTCTATTTCTCCTCCCAGTTCCCGACGTTACAGGAAGGAAACGCCATGTATGGCTATCTCAACTCCTTCCAGGTTTTCCTTGAGGCGGCGGGCATGTTCTGCGCCCCATGGCTGGTGAACCGCCTTGGCGCAAAGAATGGCCTGATTTTTGCGGGAATGGTGATGGCGATGCGTATGGTGGCTTCGGGGCTGGTTGAGGGGCCGGTACTGATCTCCATTACCAAGCTATTGCACGCGGTCGAACTGCCCGTTTTGCTGGTCTCAATCTTTAAATACAACAGCTTACATTTCGATAAACGGCTCTCTTCCACCCTCTATCTGGTGGGCTTTGCCTGTACCAGCTCGGTGATCGCCTCGGTCCTGTCGCCGCTGGCGGGTTACAGCTATGAGAAATACGGCTTCGCCCAATCCTATCTCATTATGGGGCTGTTAGTTTTCAGCACCACGTTTATCTCCATCTTCCTGTTGCGCTCGGGTAAATCCTCTTCTGACCCGCTCATGCCGCAACCTTCCACCATCTGATCGAAAGAGTAGAGAAATGACGTATTCAATTACTAAAGCAGAGCAGGAACTTCAGTCCAGACGCGAAGAGCTCAATCTGCGCTGGTATCCACGTTACCACCTCGCTGCGCGCGCTGGCTGGATGAACGACCCAAATGGCCTGGTCTGGTTTGACGGTTGGTATCACGCTTTTTACCAGCATCATCCGTACTCGACCCAGTGGGGGCCTATGCACTGGGGCCATGCGCGTAGCAAGGATTTAGTTCACTGGGAACATCTCCCCGTTGCGCTGGCGCCAGAAGGGCCTGAAGACAAGGATGGCTGTTTTTCCGGATCGGCGGTGGTGGATGGCGATACGCTGGCGCTGATTTACACCGGACATAAATTCCACGGCGATCCTGATGACGAGGCGAATCTCTACCAGGTGCAATGTCTGGCGACCAGCCGTGACGGCATTCATTTTGTCCGGCAGGGAATGATCGTTGATACCCCGCCAGGCCTGCATCACTTCCGCGACCCGAAAGTGTGGCGTGAAGGGGAGAGCTGGTACATGGTTGTCGGTGCGCGGGACGGTGAGACGGGCCAGGTGCGTGTATATCGTTCTGCCGATCTGCGCGAGTGGCAGAATATGGGCGTGCTGGCGGTGGCTGAAAAAGAGATGGGCTACATGTGGGAATGCCCGGACTTTTTCATGCTCAATGGCAAACGCGTGCTGATGTTTTCGCCTCAGGGGATGGCCGCTGAAGGATTCAAAAACCGTAATCTTTTCCAGAGCGGCTATCTGTTGGGCGAGTGGCAGCCCGGGCAACCTTTTGTGCGGGAAGGTGAGTTTGTGGAGATGGATCGCGGGCATGATTTCTATGCGCCACAAAGTTTCCTCACGCCTGATGGTCGTCGCATCGTTATCGGCTGGCTGGACATGTGGGAATCCCCGCTGCCGGAACAGGAGGACGGCTGGGCTGGCATGCTCTCTTTACCTCGCGAACTGACGCTTGGCGCGGATCACCGTCTGCAAATGCGGCCAGCCAGAGAGGTCGAAGGCCTGCGGGGAGCGTGGTTCCCCTGGCCGGTTAGCACGCTTAACAATCAGCAAATGACTCTGATGGAACGCTGCGACGCGATGGAGGTTATTCTGCAGTGGGATTGTGCCAATAGCAGTGCCGAGCAGTACGGCATGAGTCTGGGAGAGGGGCTGCGCGTCTACGTGGATGCTCAAATGCAGCGTCTGGTTCTTGAGCGAAACTATCCGCAGTATGGCTTGTGCGGGACACGAAGCGTCGCGCTGAACCTGGATAATACGCTTAATCTGCGTCTGTTCTTCGACAGTTCTTCCGTGGAAGTTTTTGTCAATGAAGGCGACGCGTGTTTAAGCAGCCGAATTTATCCTGAGGCAGGGCGAAGGGAAATAAATTTATTCGCCTGGGGTGGCTCAGCGTTATTATTCGAAGCCGGAGCCTGGCAGCTGGAGTGACGACTTCCCGTTCATTCGCATGGTGAGTTTGCAATAAAGGGGCAGCCACCCCTTTATTGTTGCCGGTTTAGATCATCATTTTGACAGCTGGCTGTTCACAACAATTCCCTTTTCAACCACCAGCGTTAAGGTATATCCCTGTTTATGCCATTTACCGTTGTTTGGTTTCCATCCTTGCCCCAGCAGGAATGCCGCACCGTCATCGATGGTACCGTTCATTACCGCTTCGGCCTCGCGGGAGAGCTGTTTTAAATCACGCGATTGACTTTTATCTGAATTTGCAGTGCATTCGCCGTTAGCTTCCTCAACCTGCGTACATCCTGAATGAGCAAGCTCTTTTCTGTGCTTATGCGTCATTTGTGCATGTTGCACCGCATAAGCCGCATTCGCAAAAGCCGCATTCATCGACGCGTTGCTGATCGCTGCCTGGCGTTGTGATTCTGCGAGATAACAGGTGTCTTTAGAAATGCCTTCATTAAGACACTCCTGCATCCTTGACGCCTTTGTTGAACATCCGCCGAGAAAATACGCTATGCCGAGTATGACTACAGTAAATATCGTTTTTTTCATTGCGCTAACATCTCGATTTTAATATATGCTGTGATGATAATAATTGTTATGAAAATAACTATCACCGCTAATGACCAGTAAATGATTTTAATTTTACACCCCAGTAGATCATTTAATTGCGCTCTTGCTTTGATATAAACAAAGCATGTCATTGCAAGAGCAGATATCTAAATTATTTCAGGAATTTAAACGCAACTTGCGATTAATGGTTTTACTCTATGTGGTTGTTTTTAATTACCAGCCAAGCCCTATACCCGCCCCTACAGCATAATCGTTATTCGTTGTGGTGGTGACACCCGCTTTCACAATGGCATGTTCACCCGCATGGAAGGACGCGCCTACCGCAACGGCGCTTTCGTCATGAAAAGTCCCGGCACCCGCACTCACCATAAACGTTTGATCCCGCTCGACTTGCGGCATTGAAGCGATAGCAACGGCACCGGCGATTCCACTACGGGACTCTTTTTTATTATCGTCCACGTCGTCTTTAAGGCTTTTAAACTGTGCGTTAGAACTTTTTTGCTGCTGAATAAGCATTTGTCGGGCCGCGTTGAGCTCCTGTGCTTGCCCGGCTGTTTGCGTAGTCAGCGTATTGATCTGTTTAACAGCGGCTGTATCAGTGACATTACGGGTGATAATCGTCGTCACGCCGTCTTTGCCCGGACGGCCATCACGACCATTAATGACCTGGTTGTGTTGACCGTCTAAATGTGTTGCCTGCGCGGTTTTCAACGCCGTTGCAGAACCATCAACAGAGGTTTGTATTGGGTCAACCGCAATTTGTTTCACGGGAGTTTTCTGCGGCGGCAGAACAGGCGTGGGCGCCTGACCAGGCTCAATATGCTGCCCGTCCAGGTGAGGGGCTAATAATACTGGCTGTGGTGCAACCGGTGTTTGTTGCGTCGGCAGGGTAATAACAGGTGTGGCAGTAAATTGCTCATTCTTTGCGGAAATATATGCGTCCCCCCAACTGGATGTAACCGGCGAGGTAGAGGCAAGAACTGCTGTGCCAGGAACAGAAGTTAAAATAAAAACAGATACGGCGGTTTTAATACATTTCATTTCCAAACTCTCATCAATAAAATTATTTCGCTATCCTGGCGGGAGGATATAACGTCTTGTTATATTTAATTTAAAAAAGGAGGTTACGGTGATTTTTTCTAAATCACTTTTTTTGTAACGCGCAGCAACTATCCCGGATATTCACGTTTTATTTATTGATCTTCATCAATACTGGCACACATGGCTAAAAAGGGGAGTTTGAGAGCGGATTGATCTACTCATTATAAAACAAGGAGTTAATTTTTATGGGGATTGACGGGCGTTCTTGGGTAAAACTAAGAATACATTAATCTTGCTTATCTGTTTTCGTCAAAAAATTAAATTTTTACGCCTGTTTAATTAATTTATTTAAAGCGTCTTTTGGTTTTTCTTTCTATTGATTTCGTTATTTGTTTTGAATGAAACTTTTATGATTGCCTCTGCAAAATATTTTCCACATGAAAAAATATCATGTTGTAACGGTTTAAAAACAACGAATTTATCGTGTTTAGGTAACAATGATTTAATTATCGCGAAACGTATAGCTAAAAAATACAGGAATGATCTCCCTACGATAAGCTGCGGCCACATGCTGCATGCGACTGGACTTGTAGAAACCCCTTGCACCGTGGCCTTCGCTACGGTTACACTAAATTCAAGCAAATGTTTGTATCTAACTATTTGTTTTAAAAGTATTTTGACTCGGGGTGCCCTTCTTTGTGAAGGCTGAGAAATACCCGTATTACCTGATCTGGATAATGCCAGCGTAGGGAAGTCAGATGCCTCCTCTGGTCATCGCTTCTTCACGCAAGGCAGGAGCGAACCTATGCAGCCTGACCTGCTCGATTTACACGTTTTACATCACTTCCGAACCCGTTCCCCGCTCACGCACTGTATGACCAATGATGTCGTGCAAACCTTTACGGCCAACGTTCTGCTGGCGCTTGGCGCTTCTCCGGCAATGGTGATTGAAGCCGAAGAGGCCGAGCAGTTTGCCGGGATGGCCGATGCGCTGCTGATTAACGTCGGTACCCTCACCACCCCCCGCGCCCAGTCGATGCGTCGGGCTATTGAAAGCGCGGTGGCGGCAGGCAAGCCCTGGACGCTCGACCCGGTTGCGGTGGGCGCTCTGGCGTTCCGTACCCGCTTTTGTCATCAAATCCTTGCCCTGAAACCAGCAGCCATTCGCGGCAATGCGTCGGAAATTCTCGCCCTTGCGGGGATGAGCGCAGGGGGGCGCGGTGTCGATACCACCGACACCGCCGCTGCCGCGCTGCCCGCCGCGCAGGCGCTGGCTCGCCAGACCAATGCCATTGTGGCAGTGACGGGGGAGGTGGATTACGTCACCGACGGCCAGCGCACCCGAACGGTTGCGGGCGGCGATCCGTTAATGACCCGCGTGGTGGGCACCGGGTGTGCGCTCTCGGCGGTGGTGGCGGCGAGTTGTTCCCTGCCGGGGGAGCGGCTGGATAATGTTGCCGCTGCCTGCGGATGGATGAAGCGTGCCGGAACGCTCGCCGTTGCGCAGTCTCACGGGCCGGGCAGCTTTGCCAGCGCGTTCCTTGATGCGCTGCATAACCTGGAGGCACAGGCATGAAACGAATTAATGCTCTGACGATTGCCGGTACCGATCCAAGCGGCGGTGCCGGTATCCAGGCCGACCTGAAAACGTTCTCCGCTCTTGGCGCTTACGGCTGCTCGGTGATCACCGCCCTGGTGGCGCAAAACACCCGTGGCGTGCAGTCGGTCTACCGTATCGAGCCTGATTTTGTCGGTGCACAGCTGGACTCGGTATTCAGCGATGTGCGCATCGACACCACCAAAATTGGGATGCTGGCAGAAACGGATATCGTCGAAGCGGTGGCTGAGCGGCTGCAACGTTATCAGGTGCAAAATGTGGTGCTGGATACGGTGATGCTGGCTAAAAGCGGTGACCCGCTGCTCTCTGCCTCTGCTGTTGAGACATTGCGCAAGAAACTGCTGCCGCAGGTGGCGCTGATTACGCCAAATCTGCCGGAAGCGGCCGCACTGTTAGACGCGCCACACGCGCAGAACGAACGTGAGATGAAAGAGCAGGGGAACGCCCTGCTGGCGATGGGGTGCGGCGCGGTGCTAATGAAAGGCGGCCATCTCGATGACGATGAAAGCCCGGACTGGCTCTTTACCCGCGACGGTGAACTGCGTTTCACGGCCCCGCGCGTGCATACCAAAAATACCCACGGTACGGGGTGCACGCTCTCTGCCGCGCTGGCGGCGCTGCGTCCACGGCACAACAGCTGGGACGATACGGTACGCGAGGCCAAAACGTGGCTCTCGGCCGCGCTGGCA
The DNA here is from genome assembly GCF_051948675.1 of Enterobacter sp. Lyrl_3. Lineage (NCBI taxonomy): Bacteria > Pseudomonadati > Pseudomonadota > Gammaproteobacteria > Enterobacterales > Enterobacteriaceae > Enterobacter > Enterobacter sp. Lyrl_3. The sequence goes on along the minus strand of NZ_JAYJLI010000001.1, from coordinate 664,383 downwards.
AAAGCCGATACTCTGGAAGTGGGTCACGGTATTGGGCCGGTTCATCATTTTCATGCATGGTGGTAAGCCAGTATACTGGCAGGAAACACCACGCCTGAGAAAACAGAGATGGAACAAGCGCATACCCGGTTAATCGCTCAACTGAATGAACGGATCGCCGCGCCCGACAACATGCCGCTGTATCTGAAATTTGCCGAAACGGTAAAAAACGCGGTACGCAGCGGAGTGCTGGAGCACGGGAATATTCTGCCCGGCGAGCGCGATCTGAGCCAGTTAACCGGGGTGTCGCGCATTACCGTGCGCAAAGCGATGCAGGCGCTGGAAGAAGAGGGCGTGGTAACGCGCGCCCGGGGTTACGGGACACAGATCAACAACATCTTTGAATATTCGCTCAAGGAAGCGCGCGGGTTTTCCCAGCAGGTAGTGCTGCGCGGTAAAAAACCTAACACGCTATGGGTGAATAAACGGGTGGTGAAGTGTCCGGAAGAGGTGGCCAGCCAGCTGTCGGTACCCCCGGACAGCGACGTATTCTTGCTTAAGCGCATTCGTTACGTTGACGATGACGCGGTGTCGATTGAGGAGTCCTGGGTTCCGGTTGAGTTAATTCATGACCCGGACGCAATTGGCATCTCGCTGTACGACTACTTCCGTAGCCAGAATATCTTTCCGCAACGCACCCGCTCCCGGGTCAGCGCCCGGATGCCGGACAGCGAGTTTCAGGCGCATATCAGTATGGATGACAAAATACCGGTACTGGTGATCAAGCAGGTTGCGCTTGACCAGCAGCACCGGCCGATTGAGTACAGCATCAGCTACTGTCGCAGCGACCTATACGTCTTTGTGTGCGAGGAGTAATGCCTCGCGCGTCGGGGCGCAATCCCCGCCGCGGTGGCTGACCACCCAGGCCGCCACGGCATTCCCCAGCGTCACGGCATCCGCCAGACGCCATCCTGCCGCCAGACCGGCAAGCGTACCGCCCGCATGGCTGTCGCCTGCGCCAATGGTATCGACGACGGTGGCGGGAAACGCAGGAACATAACCCGATGCGTCGCCTTCATACCAGGCTGCGCCATCTTTGTCGTGACGAATAATCAGCGCGGCGCCATAACGGTGCTGCCACTGCACGCCTAAAGTATCAACGTCCATGCCAGCGCGCTCTGCGGCAATCTGCGCCTCCTGACGATTGAGCGACACGATAGGTTTCAGGGCCATGATCCGCGCCATCAGCGCGTCGGGAATATCAGCAATGCGGGGGCCAAAATCGATAAACGCGGTGATGTTTTCCAGCGACTCCAGCCAGCGTGTGAGCAGTTCGCGGGATGGCGATGCCAGCTGATAGCCGGACAGATACACCAGGCTACCCGGTGGGACGTTCAGCCCATCCAGCCAGTGCGGCTGCCACTGGTTCTCCACGCCGCTAAACGACATAAAGGTGCGTTCGCCGTCAGGCTCTACCAGCGCCAGACACCAGCCGTTATCGCCCGCTTCGGCCTCCACGGCGCTGTGCAGCTCCTGTCTTGCCATGGCGTTACGGATGATCTCCGCCCATACGCCGTGGCCGACGGGCAGGGCGTTTTGCGCCGCAATGCCGAGCCGCTTGAGGGCGATGGCAATATTCAGCGCACAGCCGCCGATATTCACCCCTTGTTGTTTCAGCTCGATATCGCATCCGCGCCAGGGCAGGGCGTACGCGTCGGCGATCACGTCGATGACCGCCGCGCCCAGCACCGTGACCGGGCGTGTGGCCTGTAATGTTTCAAGACGCTGGGCTAACGTACTCATACGCCCTCCCTTTGCTCCCGGTAGTGCAGCAGTTTTTCGCAATAGTAGTCAAAATCGAGCTGGTTTTCGGTATCGAGTTCATCCTTCAGCGCCGGGTCAATTGCCTGCACGCCGTGCAGTGCCCCGCAGATGGCCGTTGCCATCGCCCCGATGGTGTCTGTATCTCCGCCGAGGTTGGCGCACAAAATCGCGCAGCGGTTAGGGTCCGTACCGGCCAGCTCCACCATCGCAATCGCCGCCGGAACGGACTCGATGGTGCTGGTGCCCGCACCAATAAGCTGGTAAACCTGCTCGCTGGCGGAGTCGATACCGTGGGCTTCCCGCACGGTCTTAAGCGCCAGTTCAATACGGGCCGCCAGCGAGGCGCTGAAGGTGGTGGTATTCGCCTCCTGTGCGTAGCGGGCAATACCGGGCAGGGCATCGACGATGTTCTGCCAGCGCTCACCGTCGATGGCGCGCGAAACCGCCCAGGCAATCACCACGGCCCCGGCGATGGCGAGGTCCGATTTATGCGTCGGGCTGGAGGCCAGCGCGACCTGCCCGACAAAATGTTCCAGCCGCGTCGCCGGTAGCAGGCAGCCCAGCGGGGAAGCCCGCATCGCCGCCCCGTTGGTCACACCGTTGTTGTCCAGTTCGCTGACGGGTTTGCCGTCGCGGATGGCGTTAAGCGCGATTTTTGAGGTGGGACCCAGCACGTTTTTATTAAAGGCATCGAAATCCAGCGCCCAGTTCAGGATGTGTTTGCCGATGATATCCGCGTCAATCTCCCCGTCGCATTCGATAATCGCATCGGCCAGGCACAGCGCCATCGAAGTATCATCGGTAAACTCCGCGCGCTTAAAATAGCAGGCCGCGTTATTCTCTGCCGGGCCGGGTAAGAAGCGGTCGATCCAGCCGAAGTGCGCTTTGACGCGCTTTCTTGGCCATAGCTCGGAGGGCATACCCATCGCATCCCCTAACGCCTGCCCGTAAAGAGCACCGAGAATACGTTCTTGTTTCATTTAACTTCCCCTTGTGTCAGCGCAGCATCGCCATCAACCACCTCAATTGCGGTGATCTCTTTGTCCGATTCGCGGAAAAACAGCATAAACAGCACGGCGATCACGGCAATCATGATCGCACCGAATGTCCACATTCCGGCCCAGTTGAAGGTCAGCCCATTCACCGGCTCTTTGTAAGCGAACATTTTTTCCATCATCACGCCGCCCAGGCGGTAACCCAGCAGGCTACCAAATCCCTGACAGCACAGCGTAATCAGGCCTTGCGCAGCCGTACGCATATGCGCCGGCGCTTTTTTATCCACGTAGATATACGCGGTTACATAGTAGAAGTCGTAGCTCACCCCGTGCAGCAGAATGCCGAGGAACAGCAACGCATAGGTGAAGTATTGTTCCGCGCCACCGTAAACAAAGAAACCGTAGCGGATGGCGGCCGTGAGCAGGCCCAGCAGTAAGACCTTCTTAATACCAAAGCGTTTTGTGAAGAACGGCAGTGCCAGCATAAAGAAGATTTCAGAGAACTGGCCGAGCGTCATCCAGCCGGTGGCGTTTTTCATCCCCACTTCGGTGAGATAGCCGTTGGCGAAGATGTAATAGAAGGCCAGCGGCATCGCGAACAGGAAAGAGCAGAAGAAGAATACCAGGAAGTTTTTGTCGCGCAGCAGGATCAGCGCGTCCAGACCGAGCATCACTTTGAAATCCAGCTTGCCGGTACTTTTCGGCGGCGTATTCGGCAGGAACAGGGCAAACACGCCCAGCAGGGCGGAGCTGGCTGCGGTCATCAGCAGCGGAATGTTGGTATCAGAGATATCGCTATAGCCCAGCATCTGCGGCAGGAACCCGCATGCCAGACCGGAGGCGATCCAGCCGATAGTGCCCATCACGCGAATACGCGGGAAATCGGCTTCCACGTCATCGACGTTGGCGAAGGCAATACTGTTGGTCAGCGCAATGGTGGGCATATAGGTAAGAGAGTAGGCCAGCAGCAGCGGGAAGAAGGTGCTGAACTGGGTTTGCTGTGCGGCGAAGTACATCAGAACGGCACCGGCAAACATCAGCACCGCCAGCACTTTCTGGGCGGCAAAGAAGCGGTCGGTCAGCGAGCCGACGAGAATAGGCGACAGGATCGCCGCAATGGCCGTACAGGCGTAGGACCAGCCAATCTCCCCGGCGGTAAAGCCACTTTTGCTCAGCCATAGCCACAGCGGCACAAACCACGCTCCCCAGATAAACCATTCAACAAACATCATGAATGACAGTTGGACTTTCGTTTTCATTGTTTAATCCTGCATGTCAGTGAGAGTACGCCTTTAACATACCATTCAATAATACCTTTAAAATACCTTTGTGGTGATTGTTTGATCAATGTAACAGTTTTGTTCTACACGAATCGAGCCAGCAGATTGTGCTGAAAAAAAATGCAAATGCTGGAAAATCTGTTAAGTCGGTACCAGGCTTAGTCTGCCCATAAAAATGTGGGTCTGGATAAACACTCACCGACATGACGTCGGAATTACGGGAGCATCGCTATGACTGATATTGCGCAGTTGCTTGGCAAAGACGCCGACAGCCTTTTACAGCATCGTTGTATGACCATTCCAGCCGACCAGCTTTATCTGCCCGGCCACGACTACGTTGACCGCGTGATGGTGGATAACAACCGTCCACCGGCCGTGCTGCGAAATATGCAGACGCTCTATAATACCGGGCGGCTGGGCGGTACCGGGTATCTCTCGATTCTGCCGGTTGACCAGGGCGTTGAACACTCGGCAGGCGCCTCCTTTGCAGCCAATCCGCTCTACTTTGATCCGAAGAACATTGTTGAGCTGGCGATTGAAGCGGGCTGTAACTGTGTGGCCTCTACCTATGGCGTGCTAGCGTCTGTTTCACGGCGTTATGCCCACCGCATTCCTTTCCTCGTCAAACTGAACCACAACGAGACTCTCAGTTACCCAACCGAATATGACCAGACCCTCTACGCCAGCGTGGAGCAGGCGTTCAATATGGGCGCAGTAGCGGTTGGGGCAACGATCTACTTCGGCTCTGAGCAGTCCCGTCGTCAGATTGAAGAGATTTCCGCCGCCTTTGAACGCGCCCATGAGCTCGGGATGGTGACCGTGCTGTGGGCGTATCTGCGTAACTCCGCGTTTAAAAAAGACGGAGTGGATTACCACGTTTCAGCTGACCTGACCGGTCAGGCGAACCACCTGGCCGCAACCATTGGCGCTGACATCGTGAAGCAGAAAATGGCCGAGAATAACGGCGGCTATAAGGCGGTGAACTTCGGTTATACCGATGACCGTGTCTACAGCAAGCTGACCAGCGATAACCCGATCGACCTGGTGCGCTACCAGCTGGCGAACTGCTACATGGGACGCGCCGGGCTGATTAACTCCGGCGGTGCGGCGGGTGGAGATACTGACCTGTCTGACGCGGTGCGCACGGCGGTTATCAACAAACGCGCAGGCGGTATGGGGCTGATACTTGGCCGTAAAGCGTTTAAGAAATCGATGGCTGACGGCGTGAAGCTGATCAATGCAGTTCAGGATGTCTATCTGGACAGCAAAGTGACGATCGCCTGACGCCTCACTCTCCCTCTCCCTGTGGGAGAGGGCTGGGGTGAGGGGATTAGCGCAGAAGCACACAATCCGGCGGCAACCGGCACTGCAGCGCGCCGGGCAATACCTCTATGCGGAAATGCTCCCCGCTCAACGGTTCCCCATCCAGATTAAATGTCATCCCGTGCGGGGCATTTACTTCGAACCACGCGGATTTTCCGGCAATAATGTTTGGGCTCTCTTCGGGCTGCGTCAGCGTGGTAAATAGCGCGGGCAGCAGGCCGTCGCCGGTGAAAATACGCAGCTGAAGCTGACCGTCATTAATCAGCGCCTCCGGGCAAAGCTGCTGCCCGCCGCCTGCCTGACGACCGTTGCCAATGCCAATCACCAGCGCGTCTCCCTGCCACTGGAAATCCTCGCCGCGAATTTCACAGCGGTCCGGCTTGAGGGTGTCCATGCGCATCAGACCGTGGATCAGATAAGAGACACCGCCCAGCGCCGCTTTGAGTTTTTCCGGCGTTTCGCTGGTGATCCGCGTGCCGAACCCGCCCGTCGCCATGTTGATAAAGCAGGTTTTGTCATTCACCTGCGCAATGTCCACGGCGGTAGCTTTGCCAAGGATCGCCAGTTGCAGGGCTTTACTCAACTCCTCCGGAATGCCAGCGCTGGTGGCAAAATCATTGGCGGTACCGAGCGGTAAAATGCCCATCACCGGACGGTCTTCGCTGGGCAGGTCGATAAGCGCAGAGGCGATCTCATTGATGGTGCCGTCGCCGCCGCCGGAGATAATGGTTTCGACACCCAACGTCAGGCCTTCATGGATATACCGTGCCGCGTCGCCTTTTTCCCACGTGACCCGTACATGGATCCGCGCCCCGTCTTCCCGCAAATCAGTGATTGCCTGACGCAGCAGATCGTTGCCTGCACTTTTACCATTGAGAATCAATAAACTGTCTGGATAGGTTGCCATCCTCGCTGCTCCCTTTTTTAGCGTTAGTAAGAGTGTATAGCAGTGTGGAAAAAAGCGGGTAAGAACAGGACGAATCCAGTGAGTACACTGCCTTTCTAACTCATCACATACTCGCTATTTAATACCTTTTAAATCACATACGATTTTATTTAATTTAACGAAGTTAGTGATACCTACTATTATCAAGCCACCTATTGCTGTCAGTGCGACTACGAGCGCAGCGAGAACTTTTTTTCCAGTTGATTCAGATTCAATTGCATCCTGCAATTCTGTTCGTAGGTCAAGGTCATCAGTTGTGATATAAATACATGCATCTTTAAGATGCTGAATGGATTTTTCATCTTGGATGATTTTAAGACATTGAAGTTTGTTCCAGGAGTTATTATTATTTTTATCATATACCCGGTGTTTAGAAATATATAATTTTTCTGTATCGCTGACATTGTATGTGACATAACCTGCTTTCATGTAAGGCGCATCGTAGAGGATGCTACAAGCGGTAAAAATGAACAGAACACCGAAAAAAGTCGTGCTAACAGACTCCAGACGCATCGTTCTCTTGACTCCCACTGCGCCAAACCACCCTGTAAAACGCAATGTTGAACGTTCAATTATTCCTTCGCTTAGAGCCTTAGAAATTAATTTTGCATCATCAGCAGAGGCAACTCTCACGCCATTCTTTAACCTGAATAATTGCTGATTATAAAGCATCTCGTCGTACTCGACATATTCTTTATCAGAGTATTTAATGCGGAATAATTTTAGAATGAGTCCAGTAAAGAAACTGATGCTTGGTGATTTCATAAAAAATAATATCGCCAAAAAGAACGCTATATAAATTTTGTACTCACCAAATGCTTCGAAAATATAGTTATTCATCACTCAGGGTCCTTTTGATAAGTTCAATTGAAAATCATTAATCAACGTACATGGATTTCATATCCAGAGTATCAAACCACTCCAGAGGCCATGGGAGTTTTTTGTCTACGACCCAGCAGGCACGCAGGCGAGACTTGGTATAGAAAAAAATAAGCCCACGTAAGGGAGATTACGCGGGCTAAGGAGGTGGTTCCTGGTACAGCTAGCATTTATGGGTTATGTTTTTCAGCGCTGGGGATAATACCCGTATTGAACGAAGCGGTATGTGATCCGATTCTAAGAATTTTCCCGGCGCGAAAAAATTTCCCTGGTTGACTATTTACTATGCGGATTTCGGGTGCTTTCACCGTTGAAATTGCGCATCAGCAGGGCAAACTCCAGCTCCACCTCTTCCGGTACAGGCAGCCAGACGGTATGACCATTGCCCGGCGCAACCTCAATCGCTTCGCCTTTGCCGTTCTCCAGGTGTTCCAGCGTGAAGTTCATGTTGCCCTGCGGGGTCATCAGCTCCAGGCTGTCGCCTTTGGTGAACTTGTTTTTCACCGCCACGGCGGCCAGCGCACCTTTGCGCTCGCCGGTAAAATCGCCGACAAACTGCTGACGCTCGGACACGGAGTAGCCGTGCTCGTAGTTCTGATAATCGTCATGGGTATGACGACGCAGGAAACCTTCGGTATAGCCGCGGTGCGCCAGACCTTCCAGAGTTTCCAGCAGGCTGGTGTCGAACGGTTTACCGGCTGCCGCGTCGTCAATCGCTTTGCGGTACACCTGTGCGGTACGCGCGCAGTAGTAATAGGATTTGGTGCGGCCTTCAATTTTCAGGGAGTGCACGCCCATCTGGGTCAGACGTTCAACGTGGGCGACGGCGCGCAGATCTTTTGAGTTCATGATGTACGTGCCATGCTCGTCTTCAAAGGCGGTCATGTATTCGCCCGGACGTTTGGCCTCTTCAATCATAAACACGCTGTCGGTTGGCGCGCCGATGCCCAGCGTAGGCTCAACGTTCGTAACCGGGATTGGCTCATGCTTGTGGACGATATTACCGATATCGTCCTCTTTGCCTTCCTGGACATTATATTCCCAGCGGCAGGCGTTGGTGCAGGTCCCCTGGTTCGGGTCGCGCTTGTTGATGTAACCGGAGAGCAGGCAACGCCCGGAGTAGGCCATGCATAGCGCACCGTGAACGAAAATTTCGATTTCCATATCCGGCACCTGGGTGCGGATCTCTTCAATCTCGTCGAGGGAAAGTTCACGCGACAGAATGACGCGGGTCAGCCCCATCTGTTTCCAGAATTTGACCGTCGCCCAGTTCACGGCGTTAGCCTGCACGGAGAGGTGAATATCCATCTCCGGGAAGTTCTCCCGAACCAGCATGATTAAACCCGGATCCGACATGATCAGCGCGTCCGGCCCCATATCCACCACCGGCTTCAGGTCACGGATGAACGTCTTCAGCTTGGCGTTGTGCGGCGCGATGTTGACCACCACGTAGAATTTTTTGCCCAGGGCATGCGCTTCGTTGATGCCGAGCTGCAGGTTCTCGTGGTTGAATTCGTTGTTGCGCACGCGCAGTGAGTAGCGCGGCTGGCCCGCGTAGACGGCGTCGGCACCATAGGCGAAAGCGTAACGCATATTTTGCAGCGTTCCCGCCGGGGAAAGGAGTTCCGGTTTAAACATGTTTATTCTCGTTCTGATGACAGGTCAGATCCGCGTGCACCAGGTGCAGCGGTAAGGGGAGATCCCCCACTTTAAGGGCGGGCATTGTAGCGCCGCGGGGCAGGGAGGTAAAGCTTTGCCCCTCACCCCTTTGTGGAGAGGGTTAGGGTGAGGGGGCGTTTAGCTATGCAATCCTGCACGCATCCGCTTCCCAGCGGTATCCCACGCCATACACCGCGCGAATAAATGACTGTTCGGCGTCGAGCGCCTCCAGCTTACGGCGCAGGTTTTTGATGTGGCTGTCGATGGTGCGGTCTGTCACTACGCGGTAATCGTCATACAGGTGGTTGAGCAGCTGCTCGCGAGAGAACACTTTCCCCGGCTCGTGGGAAAGGGTTTTCAGCAGGCGGAACTCAGCAGGCGTGAGGTCGAGAAGCTTGCTGCGCCAGCTGGCCTGGAAGCGGCTCTCATCGACAATCAGCGGGCTTTCGGCGTCCAGCACCTGAAGCTCGCGCTGCGGTTTACAGCGGCGGAGAATGGTTTTCACGCGGGCGACCACTTCACGCGGGCTGTAGGGTTTGCAGATGTAATCGTCCGCGCCAATTTCGAGTCCCAGCAGGCGGTCGATCTCTTCGATTTTTGCCGTCACCATGACGATCGGCACGTCGGAGAAGCGACGAATTTCCCGGCACAGGGTAAGGCCATCGGTGCCGGGGAGCATCAGATCCAGCAGGATCAGATCCGGCGGCGTCTGGCGCACGTACGGTAACACCTCATCGCCATGGCTGATAAGCGACGGGGCGTAGCTGGCCGCACGTAAATAGTCGATCAGTAACTGCCCAAGCTTAGGCTCGTCTTCCACAATCAAAATGCGTGGCGTGTTTTCGTCAATCGGTAATTCGGTCATGCTTCTCTCGATAAATCCCGTTCCAGCGGTAACTCTACTGTAATGCTAACCCCGCCAAAAGGCGAATGGGCGGCACGCAGGGTGCCATTGTGCGCCTCGACGATATTAACGCAAATCGCCAGTCCCAGCCCGGAGCCGCCGCTGGCACGGTTGCGGGAGCCTTCGGTGCGATAAAAACGTTCAAACAGTTTTTCCAGCTGCGCATCCTGCACGCCGGGAGCGGAGTCGGCAAAGGTGAGGGCGAAGCGGCCGTTTTCCTGTCTGCCGGAGATGTGCAGTCCGCCACCGCTGTCGGTGTAGCGCAGGCTGTTTTCCAGCAGGTTGTTGAAGAGCTGCATCAGACGATCTTTATCGCCAAACACCACCGCGCTATCCGGCAGGGAGAGGTCAATGGTCAGGTTGCGGCTGGCAAAACGCTCGCGGAAAGCCCCGCTGATAACCTCCAGAATGTTGATCACATCCACCGGTGCTTTCTGGTAGGCCAGCGCCCCTTCGTCTGACATGGAGAGCTGGTGCAGATCGTCTACCAGTTTGGTCAGCGTACCCACTTCCGCCTGCAGCGAGGCCACGGATTCGGGCGTGAACTTGCGCACGCCGTCCTGAATGGCCTCCAGTTCGCCGCGCAGCACTGCCAGCGGGGTGCGCAGCTCGTGCGAAATATCGGCCATAAAATCGCGACGCATCTGCTGGTTTTTCTCCAGCGTACTGGCGAGCTGGTTAAAATCCTGCGCCAGCTTGCCCAGCTCATCCTGGCTGCGCGTGTCTACGCGGGTGGAGAAATCCCCGGCGGCCAGTTTATGCGTGCCTTCCACCAGCCTTTTCACCGGGGCGAGCAGGCCCCGCGCCAGCGGGAAGGTGGCAAGCGCGGCCAGCAGCGTGGAGAGGATGACGATCAGCCAACTGGCCCGGCGCTGCTGACGATCGAAGTTGATATCGGTGTTACGCGTCAGGCGCTCCACTGGCGAGGCGATAACCCACCCGACGGTGGCGTTATTCACTTTGATCGCCCGCCGGGTGCCGTCCGGGGGGATGGGCGCACGAGGGCCAACCAGCGTGCGCATATCCTGGTCGATCACCCAGAACTGGGTGCGCCAGCCGTGGGGCGGCATGCCCGGGCCGGGGCGGTCATCGCCGCTATCGTGCTCCAGCGAGCGCAGGATCTGGAAGATAAAACGGTCATTGTTGCGTAAAAAACGCCAGTTCCCGTGCTGGGCATACTGCTCACTCAGTGCATCGCTCAAACCCTGCAGGCGCTGCTCATTACCATGCTTAATGTAATCGATAAAACCGCGCTCAAAGCTGAGCCGTACGGCCCAGTGCATGGTGATCAGCAGGACAATACAGGTGGCAAAAATTGCCAGAAAGAGCTTACCGGTAATGCCCGGACGCCAGAATTTCATGATCCACTCCTTTTACTGCGCCGGATAACGACGTTCTTACGGGTATCATCCGGCACGCGGGCGAAGATGAAAGCGGGCAGGGCGATGATAACCGCCATGCTGAGATACGTGTATAAAAAGACCTGATGCGCCACCGGCGTGTCGACACTGAGATGGTGCTGACCGTACATGCCGAGCAGTAAACCGGCAATGGTGACCCCCACGCTCATGGAGAGCTGCATGATCATCGACAGCAAACTGTTGCCGCTGCTTGCCAGTTCGTCCGGCAGATCCTTCAGCGTCAGGGTGTTCATCGACGAGAAGCGCATGGAGTTAATAATGCCCTGGCAGAACAGCACCAGCGGCAGGGCGTAGTACCAGCCCATCAGCGCTACAGCCATAAACAGCAGGCTGACCAGTGCCAGCCCCAGCGTGGCGGTGACCAGCACGTGGCGATAGCCAAAGCGGTTAACCACCTGCACCACAATGCGCTTCATTCCCATGCTGCCCAGCACCATCGGGATCATCATCAGCCCCGCGTGAAACGGTGAAAAGCCCATACCGATTTGCAGGAACACGGGTGTCATAAACGGCAGCATGCCGCTGCCCACGCGCCCTGCAAAACTTCCGAACAGGCCAAGCCGGTAGGTAGGGTTTTTAAACAGCGTCAGGCTGAACAGCGCCCGGTCGTTTCCTCTGGCATGCCACAGATACCACAGAATGGCGCTCATCCCGATAACGATCAGAATGGCGAGCGTCAGGGAGGAGATTCCCAGCCCTTTTTGCCCGTCGAGAGCGAGGGTCAGCGTCGCCATACCGGTGGCGAGCAACAGAAAACCGACTACATCAAAGCGCCGCGTCTGCAGGGTGTAGTTGGGCATCAGCGCCAGGGTGGCGATAGCGCCAATAATGCCCACCGGCAGGTTGATGAGGAAAATCCAGTGCCAGGAGGCATATTCCACGAGTATCCCGCCCAGCGCCGGACCAAGCAGCGGACCCACCTGGCCTGGTAAGGTCACAAAAGTCATTGCCGCCATATACTGCTCGCGCGGGACGATCTTCATCACCGTCAGCCGCCCGACCGGCACCATCATGGCTCCGCCAACGCCCTGCAGAACGCGTGCCATTATCAGTTGATCCAGCGTATTCGCCATCGCGCAACACAGCGACCCCGCGGTAAACAGCACGATAGCGGTGAAGAAGATATTGCGCACCCCCACTTTGTCCGCCAGCCAGCCGCTGGCAGGGAGCATCACGGCAACGGTCAGCACGTAGGAGACAATCACCATATGCATGTGCAGCGGGCTCTCCCCCAGGCTTTTTGCCATTGAGGGGAGGGCGGTGTTGACGATGGTAGTATCCAGCGACTGCATAAAAAAGCCGAAGGCCACTATCCATAATTGCCAGCGAACGTTACTGGGAAGATCAGTCATTTACCCGGTCACCGTGGTTCTGTCTTTACGTGAAAAACGCAGCCGCAGGCGGTCAAAGAACAGATAGACCACCGGCGTGGTGTAGAGCGTCAGGAGCTGACTCATCACCAGCCCACCGACAATAGTGATCCCCAGCGGCTGGCGCAGCTCTGAACCATCGCCACCGGAGATCACCAGCGGCAGCGCGCCAAACAGCGCCGCCAGCGTGGTCATCATGATCGGACGAAAACGCAGCAGGCAGGCCTGGAAAATTGCCTCTTCTGGCGTCAGGTTGCCGTTACGCTGAGCCTCCAGCGCAAAGTCCACCATCATGATGGCGTTTTTCTTCACAATACCAATTAACAGCATGATCCCGATTAAGGCGATGAGGCTAAAGGGCGCGCCAAACAGCTCCAGCGCCAGCAACGCCCCCACGCCTGCCGACGGCAGCGTCGAGAGAATGGTCAGCGGATGAACATAGCTCTCATACAGCACGCCAAGCACGATATAGACCGTGGCAATGGCCGCCAGAATCAAAATCACCTGCGAATTCATCGTCTCCTGGAAGACCTGCGCGGTCCCGGCAAAACTGCCGCGCACGGTCGAGGGCACGCCGAGCTGGGTCATGGCACGGTCGATGGCCTCGCTGGCCTCGGAAAGCGACGAACCGGTGGGCAGGTTAAAGGAGATTGTGGACGCTGCCGACAGCCCCTGATGGTTCACAGAGAGCGGCGCGTTAGCAGGCCGCCAGCTGGCGAAGTAAGAGAGCGGGATCGCTTTACCGTCGTTGTTAATGACAAACATTTTATCCAGCGCGCTGATGTCCTGGGTATAGCGCGGGTCCACTTCCATCACCACCTTGTACTGGTTCATTGGCTGATAGATGGTGGAAATCTCGCGCTGGCCAAAGGCGTTATTCAGCAGGCTGTTGGCGGCTTCAACGTTAATGCCCAGCCGCGACATGGTTTCACGATCGTAGGTCAACGCCATCTCTGCCCCGTTGTCCTGCTGATCGGAGTTCACGTCCGCCAGCTGCGGCAGGGCGGCCAGCGCTTTACGGATTTTGGGCTCCCACTCGCGCAGCGCGGCCAGATCGTCAGAGAGCAGGGTGTACTGGTAGCTGGCGTTCGCCTGACGTCCGCCCACGCGGATATCCTGAACGGCCATCAAAAACAGGTTGGCGCCTGGCTCTTTGGCGAGCTTCATTCGCAGCCGGTCTATCACCTGCTGCGCCGTTTCATTGCGCTCGCCGCGCGGCTTAAGGGTGATAAACATCATCCCGCTGTTAACGCGTGACCCGCCGGTAAAGCCGGTAACGTTATCCACCGCCTTGTCTTCGCGAATGATCTTCATAAAATCCTGCAGCTTGCCGCGCATCGCCTGGAAGGAAATACTCTGGTCAGCCTGGATGCCGCCCATCAGCACGCCGGTGTCCTGCTCCGGGAAGAAGGTTTTCGGGATGGAGATATACAGCCAGACGTTGAGCGCGATGGTGCCGACAAGCACCAGACCAACCAGCCGCGTGTGGTTGAGCACCCACTTCAGTGATTTTCCGTACCCTTCCTGCATTGCCAACAGGAAACGGCCAAACCCTTTACGACGCGGCTGCGAGTGCGGTTTGCTGCGCTTAAGCATCCAGCCGCACATCATTGGCGTGAGCGTTAGCGAGATAATCAGCGAGATGCCGATAGCCACCGAAAGGGTGACGGCAAATTCGCGCAGCAGTCGCCCCGGCAGCCCGCCCATCAACAGCAGCGGCAGGAATACCGCCACCAGCGACAGGCTCATGGAGAGCACCGTAAAGCCCACTTCGCGCGTGCCCTGCAGGGCGGCCTGCAGCGGTTTTACCCCGGCTTCCAGATGGCGGGAAATATTCTCCAGCACCACGATGGCGTCATCCACCACAAAGCCGGTGGCGATGGTCAGCGCCATCAGCGACAGGTTGTTCAGGCTAAAGCCGCACAGGTACATGGCGGCGAAGGTACCAATCAGCGACACCGGTACCGCAACGGCGGGAATAAGCGTTGCGCGGCCCGAGCGCAGAAACAGGAACACCACCAGGATCACCAGCCCGACGGAGATCACCAGCGTCTGTTCCACCTCTTCAAGCGAGGCGCGAATGGTCGGCGAACGATCCTGGGCAATCTGCAGATCAATAGCGGCCGGAATGGTCTTCTGTAACTCCGGCAGACGCGCGCGAATGCTGTTTACCGTTTCAATAATATTGGCTTCCGGCAGCTTGCGGATCATCAGCAAGATGGCCGGTTTGGCGTTGGTCATCCCGGCGTTGCGCACGTCCTGCACCGAGTCGGTGACGCTGGCTACGTCGCTTAAACGTACCGCCGCGCCGTTATTGTAGTGGATGATGAGCGGCTGATATTCGGCGGCGGTTTTGAGCTCGTCGTTGGTCTGGATCTGCCAGCGGTGGCTGTTGCTCTCTATCGCCCCCTGCGGCCTGCGCACGTTGGCGCTGCTAATGGCGGAGCGCACGTCATCCAGCGACACGCCCTGGTTAAACAGCGCCTGCGGGTTCAGGCCGACGCGCACGGCGGGCAGGGAGCTACCGCCAACGCTCACGTCACCCACGCCGTTTATTTGTGAGATCGTCTGCGCCAGCTGGGTCGACGCAAAGTCGTAGAGCTGCCCCTGGGAATAGGTGTCCGAGGTCAGCGTCAGGATCATGATCGGCGCGTCGGACGGGTTGGCTTTACGGTAGGTCGGGCGGCTTGGCATTCCGCTCGGCAGCAGGCTTTGCGCGGCGTTGATCGCCGCCTGCACGTCGCGCGCCGCACCGTTAATATCCCGGTCGAAGCTGAACTCCAGAATGATGCGCGTGCTGCCGAGCGAGCTGCTGGAGGTCATCTCGTTGACCCCCGCAATTCGCCCGAGCGAGCGTTCCAGTGGCGTGGCAACCGACGAGGCCATGGTTTCTGGCGACGCGCCCGGCAGCGATGCGCTGACCATGATCACCGGAAAATCCACCTGCGGCAGGGGGGCTACCGGCAGCAGGCGGAAGCCCAGCACGCCGCACAGCGTAATGGCGAGCGAGATTAAAATCGTCGCCACCGGGCGGTAAATGAAGAGGGCGAAAAACTTCACTTACGCCTCCTCTTCACGTTTCGGGAAGCGGCTTTTGGTCCACAGGGCCAGTTGGTCAAACAGCAGGTAAATCACCGGCGTGGTAAACAGCGTCAGCACCTGGCTCACCAGCAGACCACCGACCATACCGATACCCAGCGGACGGCGCAGCTCTGCACCGACGCCGGTGCTGAGCATCAGCGGCAGCGCGCCCAGCAGGGCGGCGAGCGTGGTCATCAGGATCGGACGAAAACGCAACAGACAGGCCTGGAAGATGGCGTCTCGCGGCGACATGCCCTGCTCGCGCTCGGCGGCAAGGGCGAAGTCGATCATCATGATGGCGTTTTTCTTCACGATCCCGATAAGCAGAATGATGCCGATAATGGCGATGACGTCCAGTTCGCTGCCCGCCAGCATCAGGGCCAGTAGCGCACCCACCCCGGCAGTCGGCAGGGTAGAGAGGATGGTGATTGGGTGGATAAAGCTTTCGTACAGCACCCCAAGGACGATGTACATCGCCACCACGGCAGCCACGATCAGCCAGATAGTATTGCCCAGCGCAGCCTGGAACGCCAGGGTGCTGCCCTGGAACTGGGTCTGAATATCAGACGGGAAGTTGAGTTCTTTCTCCGCGCCCAGAATGGCCTCGACCGCTTCGCCCAGCGAATAGTTGTCCGGTACGTTGAACGAGATGGTGGTGGACGGGAACTGATCGAGATGGTTAATCGACAACGGCGTATAACGCTCCTCCACGCTGGCTATGGCGCTTAACGGCACAATACCACCGTCTTTGCTGGTCAGGCGCACCGAGTCCAGCGCGGCCAGGCCGGGCGTGTTATCGGTGTTGTGTTCCAGCACCACGCGATACTGATTCGCCTGGGTATAAATGGTGGAGATGAGGCGCTGACCAAAGGCGTTATAAAGCGCGTTGTCCACGTCGGACATGGTGATGCCCAGCCGGCTGGCAGTATCGCGATTGACGTTCACATATGCCGCCAGCCCTTTGTCCTGCCAGTCGCTGCTGACGTCAGAAAGCTGCGGCAGCGCCTTGAGTTTGTTTACCAGTTGCGGTACCCACGTGCTCAGCGCATCAAGGCTGGTGGCCTGAAGCGTGAACTGGTACTGCGTGCGGCTGACCTGGGTATCGATGGTCAAATCCTGAATTGGCTGCAGGTAAAGTTCAATCCCCGGCACGCGCGCCACGGCAGTTTGCAGCCGCTCAATAACGGCGTTGACCCGATCGTCGCGGTCATCCAGCGGCTTGAGGTTGATTTGCAGACGCGCACTGTTCAGCGACGGGTTGGTGCCATCGACGCCCACATACGCGGTCAGGCTTTCCACCGCCGGATCTTTCATGATGATGTCAGAGACCTGCTGCTGACGCTGCGCCATACTGGCGAAGGAGACCGACTGGGGCGCCTGAAGCGTGCCCTGAATAATGCCGTTGTCCTGAATCGGGAAGAAGCCTTTAGGGATAACGATCCACAGCATGACGCTGAGCGCCAGCGTGCCGAGCGCCACGCCGAGCGTCGCCCACGGGTGGTTAAGCACTTTTGCCAGCACCCGGCCGTAAGCGGCAATGATCCGTTCGAACATCCGCTCAGAGGCACGAGAGAAGCGGTTTTGCTTGCGCAGGGATTCATGGCTCAGCATGCGGGCGCACATCATTGGCGTCAGGGTCAGCGACACCACGGCAGAGATCAGAATGGCGACCGCCAGCGTGACGGCAAACTCGCGGAACAGTCGCCCGACGATATCGCCCATAAACAGCAGCGGGATCAGCACCGCAATCAGCGAGAAGGTCAGCGAGATAATGGTAAATCCGATCTCGCCCGCACCTTTCAGCGCAGCGGCCAGCGGTTTTTCGCCTTTCTCGATATAGCGCGAGATGTTTTCGATCACAACGATAGCATCATCCACCACGAAGCCGGTGGCGATGGTGAGCGCCATCAGCGTCAGGTTGTTGATCGAAAAATCGAGGAACACCATCACGGCAAATGTTCCCACCAGCGAGAGCGGCACGGCAACGGCGGGAATGATGGTTGCAGGTACGTTGCGCAGGAACAGATAGATGATCATCACCACCAGCGCAATCGCCAGCATTAGCTCAAACTGGGTATCGGTAACCGACGCGCGAATGTTGGTGGTGCGGTCGGAAAGCACCTTCACAGTGATCGATTTGGGCAGGCTTTCAATAAGCTGCGGGAGCATGGTGCGAATGCTGTCGGCGGTTTCAATGATGTTAGCGCCCGGCTGGCGCTGCACGTTCATCACAATCGCCTGCTGTTTGTTGGCCCACGCACCCAGCCAGCTGTTTTCCGCGCCTTGTTCAACGGTGGCGACGTCACCCAGACGTACCGGCGCACCGTTCTGGTAGGCAATAATCAGCTGACGGTACTCATCGGCAGACTGCATCTGATCGTTGGCCGAGAGCGTCACGGCGCGGGTGGGGCCGTCCAGCGAGCCTTTCGCCGAGTTGACGTTGGCGTTGCTGATGGCGGTGCGGATGGTTTCGCTGGTCAGCCCCAGCGCAGCGATGGCCTGCGCATTAAGCTTCACGCGCACCGCCGGGCGTTGTCCGCCCGCCAGCGTTACCAGCCCGACGCCGGAGACCTGGGAAATTTTCTGCGCCACGCGGGTTTCGACCATGTCTTCCACCTGGGTCATTGGCATGGCGGAAGAGGTGACAGCAAGGGTCATGATCGGCGGATCCGCCGGGTTTACTTTGCTGTAGACCGGCGGGTTAGGCAGGTCTGACGGCAGCAGGTTGGTGGCGGCGTTGATCGCAGCCTGCACCTCCTGCTCGGCCACGTCCAGCGACAGCGAGAGCTGGAACTGCAGCGTTACCACCGACGCCCCACCGGAGCTTTGCGATGACATCTGTTTCAGGCCCGACATCTGACCAAACTGGCGTTCCAGCGGAGCGGTAATGGCGGAGGTCACCACATCCGGGCTGGCGCCAGGATAGAGGGTAACGACCTGAATGGTGGGGTAATCCACTTCCGGCAGCGCCGAGACGGGCAGGAAGCGATAGCCAATAATCCCGGCGAGCAGGATCGCCACCATCAGCAGCGTGGTGGCAACAGGGCGCAGAATAAACAGGCGTGATGGCCCACCTGTTGCGCCTGGTGGCATGACCTGCATCAGGAGTTCGCTCCCTGTTTCGCGGGTTCAACCACTTCGACTTTGGCGCCTTCGGTCAGACGATCGATACCGTCCGTCACCACGCGGTCGCCCGCAGAGAGTCCGGCGCTGATCACAACCGTCTGGCTGTCCTGAATCCCGGTTTTCACCAGGTGCTTGCTGACTTTATTGTCGCTGTTCAGCACCCAGACGAAGTTACCTTCGTTGCCCATCTGCAGCGCGGCGGTGGGGATCACCACCGCGTTTTCTTCCGTCGCCACCAGCATGCGTGCATTTACAAACTGATTCGGGAAGAGGGCGTCGTCCTGGTTGTTAAAGCGCGCTTTCAGCTTGATGGTGCCGGTGGGGGTGTCGATCTGGTTATCCAGACTAAGCAAAGAACCTTCGCTCAATTTCTGCTTGTTGGTACGGTCCCAGGCTTCCACCACCAGCCCCTTTCCGGCTTTCTGCGCCTGCACCACCGTCGCAATTTCGCTTTCCGGCAGGGTGAAGACTAAATCAATCGGGTGGGTCTGGGTTATGACCACGATGCCCGTGGTATCACCGCTTGAGATCTGGTTGCCGATATCGACCTGCTTGAGGCCAACGCGTCCGTCAATTGGCGCGGTGATGCGGCTCCAGTCAAGCTGCAGCTGTGCGCTGGCCACCGCGGCTTCGTCAGCTTTGATGGTGCCCTGCGTTTCGCTGACCAGCGATTGCTGCGTGTCCAGCTCCTGACGAGAGACCAGATTGGTTTTCACCAGCTGCTGATAGCGCGCCAGATCGCGCCGGGCGTTAGCGAGCGTGGCTTTGTCTTTGGCAAGCTGCCCCTGAGCCTGGGCAAGGGCGACTTTGAACTGGCTTGGGTCGATCTCGGCCAGTAAATCGCCAGCTTTCACCTGCTGACCTTCCTGGAAGTGGATCGCCATGAGCTGACCGTCGACGCGGCTGCGTACCGTAACGGTGTTGGCGGCGGTAATGGTCCCGAGGCCTGTGAGATAGCGAGGCACGGCTTTATTCACCGCGGTGGCCGCCTGAACCGGTGCCAGCGCGCCGCCGCGCATACCGTGACGACCCCCGCCCGCAGGGCGTTTTGACTGACTGCTGGCGCCTGCCGGAGTAGAAGGCTCGGCGGATTGAGTGTGCCAGTACCAGGCGGCGGCAAGGACCACCACAATGATGCCAGCGGCGATTGCCCAGCGGGATTTATGACTGCCTTTCATCGTTATACGTTCTCATCCTGAAACACTTCGGGGAATGATACTAGTTTAGTCAGGTCAGTCGGCAGAAAAATGGAGGAAATATGGAAGACTGTCGGGAATTGTCTGAATGGCGGAGAGGGCAATGTGACACCGTGTGCACGGGCATAAGATGCTATCTCATCGCTTTGAGTGAAAGCGGCGAAGAACAGCAACACGTTGTGATAAATGCGCGAAATAAACCGTATCATTCGAATACCAGGATTTTTATATTATTCGCGGAATATTCTTATTTTTATAAATAACCACGAAAATAATGAATTTCTCGTGCGTTATTACTTTTAGGTTGCGTATAAGAATTTTCCTTGATTTATTTATTTGCGTTAGGAATATTTCATTTTTTACTAAAATGGGTTGTTTTTGTAGCATTTTTTTAACAAGTTTTTTCTTTTCTTAGGGTTTTCATAGTTTATTGATTTGAAATGTTTTTTAATCCTTTGAATCTTTTTTTAATTTTGATTTGCATCAAAAAGCAAGAATGGATGCAAATTCTTTAATTTTATTATTTTTTAGATTTAAAAACTTAATTGTGAATTTTTATGGTTTTAAATTCCAATCTGTAGGCATTTACTTATCTTCCAGACAAGAAAATTCCTAATGATGTTGAGGATTTGATAATTTCATGCTGTTGCTGTTAACAATATCTCGGAACATAATTTTTCGGCGCGGCAATTCTCGCTCGCAATTAAATGGAGCTTCCCGGTTACTTATTATGAAAAGTGCCAGGTTGCGCGTTTGTTCTTAGGAGAAGAAAATGAAAAAATTATTACTGGTGGCCTCTCTGGTTTCTGTTTTCGCAGCAGCAAATGCAATGGCTGATGTTACTGCATCTGCCACTGCGTCATGGGATGCTACAGCAACAAAAGATACAACTAGCATGCTGGTTGTTACTCCGCTGAACTCCCTGACATTCCAGTATGCGGAAGGTCTGAATGCTTTTAATACTCAGGATGGTGCTTTTGACATTACGATCCAGGGACAGGAAAGTGCAACCGACTTTGAACTGACTGCACAGGTCATTAGCAATACCCTAACCAATGCAAGCGGCGATGCATCTACTCTGGATGTCGGTGTTGCCTGGAACGGTAATGCACTTTCCAGTTCCGCTGAAACCGTTCTGGTTAATGCCTCATCAACTTCTGGTCTGGAAAGTCTGATGGCTGACGGTGCTTATAACGGTGCTGAACGCGTGAGCGATCAGTCCAGCTTTAAGTTCTCTATCGCCTCTGCGACGTCTGATGGTTCAACAGCTGTCACTGACTATTCTGCTTTGCCTGATGGCTACTGGACAGGCGATGTGAAAGTACAGTTCAACGCGACCTGGACCACGCCTGCGTAATGAATGAAAAAATTCGGGAGATTTTTCTCCCGAATTTCTTAGGAATGTACTGATGAATAAATATTTACCCTTTGCCATATTGGCGGGGATCGCTACGTCTTTTTCCAGTTGGGCAATTAATGTGGGTGATATCACGTCGATAATGACTTCCGAGCAGAGTTCATTATCGAAAGAAATTATCAACACGACGAATTCCGCACGCTATGTCAGCGTTACGGTGAAACGACTCTCATCACCGTTGCCTGATGGCACCGAAATAAGCATTAATCCAGGCGAATTACTGTCTACACCCGCCAGCCTTATTCTTCCAGGCGACGCGAAAGAGGTTTTCCGCTTTTTCTATAAAGGGCCAGAGGATGATAAAGAACGCTATTATCGCCTGCAATGGATTGATGAACCTGTGAGCGAAAGCGCAGCAACGAAAGCGGGCAAAGCCGCGACGGCAACGGCTTCAGCGGAAATTGGGACTATTTTAGTTGTAGCTCCGCGTAATGAGCGCTTCAACTACAGTCGTCAGGACGATTTAATCATCAACACAGGCAATGTCTCTTTCCGCGTGATTGCCTATGGCGTGTGTAAGGATCCCGCTCAGGACCAGGGGCGGGGATGCCGGGAACGCTATTACGTTATGCCTGGAACCAAAATAAGGCTTCAAAAAAGCGATGTATCAAATAGCCGCACTCGTATTGGCATTTGGCATGGCAAGCAATTTATTACAGTGAAGTAATGCACGACGCCATTACCGGTGCCAATAATAAAATGCTGAAGTGTAAGGATGCATATGTCATTTAAATATTTTATTGGAGGGAGTGTATTTCTCTCTTTAGCGTTAACACCAGGGGCCGTTCATTCCGCCCCCGTTAAAATTGGTCATTATGTCATTCCTGGTACTTTTGCGCGCTCTCTGGAGCAAGGGATGACAGTTCCGGTGTTTATTCGGTATCAAGAGACGGACGAAAAAAGCCAGCAAAAAATTGCTGATGCGGTGATCTCATTGGTTGACGGGAATATTACAGTCAAATCGATAATGGTTTCTGACTTGCCAAACAATGCTGTGCTGGCGGATAAAACGCGCGAGATGGTAGAAAAAATAGGCAATGTGAAATTTAAGGACAACACCGCTATTGCCCTTACGCCTGAAGCACGTCTTCAACTGAACATTTCATCGTTCCACCTGGAGATGATCGTCAGCAGGGACGCGTTGACCGAGGCTGTTGTGGCGCGCAGCTCCTTGTTAGGTCCGTCAAGCGTTGACCGGTTAACTAACGTGCTCAATTACAGTTTTGGTACCTATTACAATGATTATCAAAACGGCAACAGTTCCCGCAGCTATTTAACGCTGGATAATACAACGTCACTTCGTGAGCACCATTTTAATATTAATGGTTCGGTATATGGTATTGGTGAAAGTAATGGTTCCAGCAACGTTTATCGGGCGATGTACGAGCGCGATTACGAAGGTTATCGCCTGGCATTAGGAATGCTTGATACCTGGAATGTCCAGTCTATTGCCAGTCTTAACGCCTTAAACGGCGGAAAAATCTACGGTGCAAGCTACGGAAATAAAGGCAGCACCGTTGTCGAAAATACCTCCCTTTCGCTGACCCCGATTACGGTCTTTTTACCGGCAGCAGGGGAGGTGCATGTATTTCGTGACGGACGCCTGCTGAGCGTTCAGAACTTTAACATGGGCAGCTACGAAATTGACACCAGCCGTTTCCCTTACGGGGTGTACGACGTTACGGTGGATATTGTCGTCAATGGGCGCACGGTCAATACCCGCATGAGTCGCGTAAATAAAATCTTCTCACGCCAGCAGGCGGCGGGGCTGCATGAGATCTCATGGCAGGTCTTTGGCGGTTCGCTTGATTACGATCGCGTCAGTTATAAGCGCAATCATTACCGTGACTTAGGCAGTGAACAGAGCTGGATTGGAGGGGGCGCGGCTTCTCTGACGCTGGCGGTGCTTTCCGGCCTGAATATGAAGTCAACGCTTTACGGTTTTGATTCCAATGCGGTTAACGAAACTGATATCACGTTAAATGTGAACGAATACGTGAGTGTGGGTGCGCAAACGATGCTGGCAAATGATGGAACCTGGCGAAATGTCAGCAATGTGAATGTCAGCGCACCCGGTGGATTTGGCTCAGTGTGGGCCTCTCGGGAAGACAGCAAAATTGGTGACCGTTTGCCGGTGCAAGAACGTGATAACTACTCCATTGGCGGCACGATCAACCTGGGAAGCGTTATTCCACACGGAGGATCGCTAACGCTAAGCCAGACGGAAAACCGCTATTCAGGCAATAAGTATCGCAATATAGATTACAGCACAACACTTTATGCCGGACGGTATGCCACTGTCGGTCTGCGGGCGGGTGTACAGCGCTACTTCTATAACAACACGAATGATGACGGTCGTCAGGAGCGTTATGTCAGCCTGGACTTCTCGTTACCACTGGCCTCCTGGTTAAGTGTGGGCGCATCGCGCGATCGTTACGGTGCGACGCAGGGCAATATCAGCGCTCGTAAACAGTTTAAAGATGGCCCAATCACCTCAGCAGGCGTTTCTGCCTCGACGCGCCTGAGCGGAGAGCAGAATTACGGCAACGATTATTCCGTCAATGGCAATGTCAGTTACAGCACCCAATATAACGCCGGGACGGTCTCTATCACTCGTTCAGCAGATAACTCGACTAACATGAACTTCTCTTCTCTCGGGGCAATAGCCTGGGCTGGCGGTGATGTTGGTCTGAGTAATGAGCGACAACGCTCGGGGATCATTGTTAAAACGGGTCTGGCAGGCGATGGAAAACTGGCAGCAAAAGTCAATAACCGCAATTACCTGTTGAGCGGTAAATCGACCTTTATTGCGCTCCCACCGTATGCGCAATACAAACTGGAAATTATGAACGACCGGAACTCCGAAGACAGCTTCGATATTGTTTCCGGACGCAAACACGCGATGAACTTGTATCCAGGGAATGTGAGCGTTGTTGCACCGGAAGTGAAAAGTATGGTGACCGTATTTGGTCGCGTCCGCTATCCCGATGGGCAACTGGCGGCGAACACAGATATCCATAATCACATAGGCAAAACTCGGACTGACGGGAAAGGTGAGTTTGCGATCGATATCGATAAAAAGTATCCCATCATTACCCTGGTATCAGCTAATGGAAGTATCTGTGAAGCCGATTTGGATCTGGATAAAGCCAGGGGGGCCGCGTGGGTGGGTGATGTTAAATGTGCACTGCAATCGACAATGGCGCAGAGGTAATTCTATGAAAAAAAGTGCAAATATTATTATTCCTTTACTCATTGTCGGTGCCTTAACACCCTTTACAGCGAAAGCGTTGACGGCGACATCCTCCGGATCTGTCAGTAATAATTTTATGTTTATCGAAAATGCCATTGATGGTGAGTACTTTATTACTCCTTCCTCGCTTGATCCACGTTTCAGCGGGTCGAATACCTGGGTGAAATATGGAACTTCCCAGGTAAGTCTAGGCTATTTAGGCTACGTAGGTTGGCTGGCACCGGCGAATAACTATCAGGATATGTGGATTGATAATTCCCCAATCGATGGACCGTTTAGCGGTATTCGTTGCTACAGTGGAACGCAGTGCCCAACGACAGGGTATATTACGGGTCAGGGAACGGACAGCAACGGTTTCTACCATGCTCAGGTCGGGTCTGTCGCCGGTGTGGTCGGCGGGGCATATGGGTTTGCCTCCCTGAGTGACTCTGCCTACGAATATTTCCGCAATATGGCCACCGGAAGTAGCGAAACATATGTTTTCAATCGCTGTTATACCTCGGTCAATTATGATTACGCGGCAGGCGAGCGCTGCAAAGATCAGTCCTCAGGACGCTGGAACTACGTAAACTACACGTTAACCAAACGCGGCCATCTGGCACTGGAATCGACCAGCGCCTTCCAGGAACTGTGGATCGCCAGCGACGGCACGCCGAGTATTACCAATGATTCAGGTGCCTGTGAGTTGGGCGTCGTCAGTAACGTGAGCGGTGTTATCTGCAAAATGGTCAGCTATAATCTTCAGCAGACAGCTAACCTGACGGCATCATTGACGTTCAGGGCGTATGTGGATTCAACAGCGCTTGGATTTACCCCTGCAGCGGCCACCGTGCGGTATTCCGGTAATGGCTCCACATGGTATAACTTCAGTGCATCGACGGCGTATTACAACGTGTTCACCACCAGCGGTGAATATGTGTACCTCTTTTTGTCGCAGACATTTCTCAAAAATCTGGTCAATGCGGGCGTCAGTATTACGAATAGCCAGCCGTTTACCTTTGCGTTTACTAATGCTCTAACACCTGAGTCAGGTTATTACCAGTTCACGCCTTCGTTACAGCTTAATATCGTACCTAAGGAGTATGGGATAAGTATTATTTCATCTAATAATACAACGTCTGCTAGCGGTAGCGGCACTATTGGCGAGGATACGCCAATAAGAATGGATTATACCGTTACTGTTTCAGGCCCTCGCCAGGCTGACAGCATTACCGCGCAAGTTATTGGCGATAGCACAACGTTAAATGACACGCCGTACTGCCTGTTTACGTCCGCACAAGGTGGAGTAAGTGTACCGATACCGGCCTATCTTGAGTATAACAACCAGTCAGGTAGTGTGACTCAGGCAAGAAATAGCTGTGGTGAAGCGGCCATAAGCCTGAATGATGCTCTGTGGCAACAAACGCCCTGGGACGCCAACAACACTGATGACGGGAGTTACTTCAATACCCGTTTATCACTGCTCTTTCCGATGGACGATTCTCGCTCTGCTTTAACGGTATCAGGTTCTGACTGGGAAGGCGTGGTCAGCGCCAGTGGGGAGATAAAAGTCATGGCGAACTGGGTAGGGGTGACAAAATGACCGGATGGCGTGTGGCTATGATCGTTACTGGTTTGGCTCTCCTGGCGTTATTTAGCCTGCCCGCACGCGCCTTGTATCTTGATTCAACCATTTTTGACATGGCGGCGGATAAATCCTTTATCAGCAAACGTGTTTTTAATGACAGCCACAAGCAGAATATTTACAGCATTTCGGCGGTGAAAATTGATAAGCCCGGGTCTGGCGGGGAGCGTCGCCAGGCTATCGAAGAGGGCGAATTACTGTTTGCACCGCTTAATTTCTCTCTGGCACCGGATGCAGGAGAGTTTTTCAAGATTTTCTATCGTGGTCCGCAGGATGACAAGGAGCGCTACTACCGTGTGCAGTTTACTGAAATGCCCATCACCCTTTTCCCGGAGCGCAACAGGGGTAAAAAGAGCGAAGCGATACCAGCTATCGCACTGGAAACCATTCTGGTTGTTCGGCCACGAAAAATGAATTTGCATTATATGCTGGATGAGCAGAAAGGGGTTCTTGAAAATACAGGAAATACCTTTTTTAAAATCATTGTTCAAAAGGGGTGCAATTCGACCGATGATGAAGCGACCATTCGCTATATTCTACCGGGAGAAACGTACCGAAGCCCCGAACTGAAAGCACAAAATAAAAAATTTATAGTGGCTTTGCAAAAGTATATCCCTGTTGGTAGTGGATGTTTTACACATGCCTCATAAAATTGGAACAAACTATTCTTGTATTGCTAACTATCTGGTGTGAATATATTCTGTATCGTATGTGAATCTCGTCAAAGATAAAAATAAGAGTTTATCTGGATGAAAAAAATAATTAACGGTCAGGTTTTATACGATTCAGAGCAGAGGGTATTAAGTGTGCAAGGTGAAAGGATTATCCTCTCAGCACCAACCTCAAGGTTACTGGAACTTTTTATTGATAATAACTATAAGCAAGTAAACCGGGAACTGATCATCGAAGAGGTCTGGGGAAAACATGGAATGATACCCTCAGGGCATAGCCTTAATAAAAGCGTGAGCATATTGCGCAAAGCTTTTTCATCGTTAGGCTTGAACAATATAATCGTCACGATCCCGCGCGAAGGGTTCCTTTTTCAGGCCCGGGTCAGCAGCGTGAATGATGATATCAAGAGTAAAAGAATAACGACCACCCAGTTAGATATTGTTGATAAGGCTTTTCAGTATAGACGGTGGCCGCAGCTTATCCTATGGTGTGTTTTCACTTTTATTGTCTGTGCAGTTATGGTTTTTTTTCTCATATTAATGTTTCGCAATAACGATGGGGTTGTACATATATTGAAATCCGGCTCGTGTGATTTTTACACCACAGATGATAATTCATCAGTGAAGTTATCCCGATTTTTGAATTCACCAAATTGGCAAAAACACAGTTCCATTTGTGAAGGAAGAGATAAAGTCATCATATTTTATGATGACAATAACTTATCGGCAGGTAATAAACTGAAAGAGTATTTCTATAGCGTGTGTAAAATGGAGCAAAAAGGAACGGTGCATGAATGCGAAAATTATCTTTATTAGTATGTTCGCTGCGGTCATGGTGATATTTATTTTTTTGCTTAATTGCCCTCGTATTCCATCGGCTTTTGTGTGTACGGCTAAAAGCCATGTTTTTCTCCATACTCAAAAAGAGGGGGTGAGCATTGAAGGTGAGGTTTTGTTAGTTTTGAGGATTTCGTCTGCAGAGGAAGGTGCTTTCTCACAAGTTGGGGTGCTGGATGTTAACGGCAAACATTATGCTATTAATCGCTCCACTACGTTAAGCTTCCTTAGAGAAGACAGTGATGGTTATTTGCGTACGCAACGCATTGCGGTGGTAAAAAATGATAACGATGACTTGCCTGATGAAATAACCAACCTGCTCATGTCTAAGCAACAACTCTTTTATTACAAGATCATACATATCACCGATAACGTTTATGGGGTCAGGGATCTACGGCGCACGCTGATGGTCTGTCGAGCAAAGTAACGTGACAATGAGGACTTCTCTTTGGCGTGATTATCTTCATCTTGTGAGTTTCACAGACATTAATTCTGTAATTTTTCTTTTTGTTCTTATTTTATTTTGTCTGGTTCTGAATGTAAGTGCATTAATTTGTACTGTATTAGGATAAGGAAAATTTCTGTATCTGCTGCGGAAATATTCTTATCATTGTGGAAAAAATATGATCTTGACGGAGGGAGGGACCATTAAGATTAACCATTTCTTGTTCTTGTTTTATTAAGGCGGATATTGTCTACCGGGCATTGGATGTTTTGCGAAAACCAAAGCAAATATAATCTTTCTCTCTGTACGATAGAAGGAAGCGATTTTCAATTAAACTTTTACGGTGATAATTATGAACACGAAAAAGGTCTTTCTGCTCAGTTACGACATTTATCTTTTCTCAGGAATAAGGTCATTTCTGCCTAATCTGGTACTCGTTGATTCTGGAACGTTTGTTTCTGATTCAGACATTTTAATGCCACAGTACAACAGCTGTTTGTTAATCATTGATAACAGAGTGCCATTTTGTATAATACAAAAATGGCTGCAAAGAAATAGCAGCCAGTTTATCTATGTTAACAGTATTGTTCTCACGATGAGTGACAGTAAATGTATCAATCGAGGCTGTGAAAATAGTGAGTCTGTTAACGCTAAAGTAAGCTGCAATAGCCTTATTTCTGTTCTAAAAACTAAATTGATGTCAAATGTGCAGGGGGGCGCTCCGTCAACATTGGGCTACGTTGATAGATTTCATTTAAGTGATTTTGAACAAGAGATGATTTACGCCTCTTTCACTAAAATGGGGCTTGAAGAATTTTGCAAGGCAAATTCTTTAACGCCAAAATCGCTCTATCGTTATCGAGATAAAATAACTCATCGCCTGAGTTTTGATAACTTTAATGAGACGATAATTTATCTTTCCAGAAATGGATTTTTGGCAGAACGATGGGGTGCACATGACAACAAGAAAAGCCAAACAATGACAGAGGGTATATTTGATAGCAACGAAGCTAATAGATTAACTCTGGCTTTGAAAAATGATGAGATTGTGCCTTATTTTCAACCCATCGTCGGAAGTAAAGGAGAGCTGTGTGGCGTTGAGGTGCTGGCGCGGTGGCCTTCAGGCCACAACTATGCCATTTCTCAACGTGAGTTCATCCCGCTGGCGGAAATTAGTGGTCAAATAAACGATCTGACAAGTTATCTGATGAATAAGGTCGCGAGTCATTTAAATCACGATATTACCTGGCAGGGACAGTCTTTTTTTGTGGCGTTTAACGTGAGCCCCTCAAATTTGAGTAACCCTGTTTTCTATTGGGAATGTCTCAATTTTTTGGAATTAACGGAATCACTGCCAATAAAATTGATGATTGAGATTACTGAAAACCAGACACTGGTAGTCACGCCTGCAATAAAAGAGTTAATCCGTTCGTTACGTAACCGGGGTGTCCTCTTTGCTCTGGATGATTTTGGAACGGGATACGCGAATCTGTGTTGTCTGAATGAACTCGAGCTGGACGTGATTAAGATTGATAAGATCTTTATCAAAGGGATCCATGCAGAAGATCAGACGCTGCCGATGCTGGAATCGATCATTAATCTGGCTGGCATTCTGGGGTTACGTACTGTTGCAGAGGGCGTGGAGTATGCCTGTCAACGCGAATGGCTTATCGCCCATAAGGTTGATTTCCTGCAGGGGTATTATTTCATGCCACCTATGGCACTGGCTGAATTTCATCGCTATATGCAGCAGTATGGCTCCGCAGCAATAGGGTCTGCATGGAGGAGAAAAAGACTAAATTCAGACCCAATGCAAGTGGAGCGTTGTCGCTCACTATAGATACCGATACTGAGGCCCCACGAGATGATCGAGGGGCCTCAGTTTGTGTATTTAACTAAACATCACCTGCGCCCAGCGCGCCAGCCCCGCCGTGACGGAGCGAAAGTCATCGCCGCCGGCAATTGGAATGCCCGGCAGCTGTTTTGCCAGCGCTTTCTTGATCAGCGGCGAACGGGCGCTACCGCCGGTCAGGTAAATCACGTCCGGCTTCTCTTTGCCGTTCTCCAGCGCCAGTTGCACCTGTTCCAGAATGCGCTGCAGCGGCTGGGCGAGCGCGGTTTCCAGTCCTTCCTGAGAAATGGCGGTTGCCAGATCTTCACTGATAAACGGCAAGGAAACCGCGTGCTCCGGGCGATCGGAGAGGGCGATTTTGCTCTCTTCGGCAGTACGCACCACGCGATAACTCAGACGCTGACGCCAGACTTTGTAGAGCAGGGCGACCTTGTCGGCCTCCCGGGCATCACGCACCATATCGTTCAGGAAGCGGCCATTCGCGCTGCTGTAAAAATCGCTCTGCGCGGGGACGTCGTTGATGGCGATAGCGTTCCACCAGGGCAGGATCGGCAGAGCGATCCCTTTTTCCGTTTGCCCACCCATGCCCAGCAGTGGCATCAGGCTCTTAAAGGCGAGCGCGATATCCAGATCGTTACCGCCCACGCGGCAGCCGCTGTGCCCCAGCAGGCTGTTTTCGCGGTCACGACGGTTATGCCACTGCGGCCCCATCAGCAGCAGCGAGCAGTCGGTGGTGCCCCCGCCGATGTCGACGACCAGCACGCGCTTCTCTTCTGTCAGCGTGGCTTCAAAATCCAGCCCCGCCGCCACCGGCTCATACTGGAATACCACGTCGCGAAAGCCCGCGCGGTGCGCGGCACGCTCAAGGATCCCCTGCGCCTGCTGGTTAGCCTCGTCGCCACCCAGCCCCTGGAAGTTGATCGGACGGCCAATTACCGCCTGATCGATCGCCTCCGGTACCTGGGTTTGCGCCTGATTGCGAATGTGCAGCATCATGGCACAGACCAGATCTTCAAACATCGCCACCTGCTGCGGCTTCAGCCCGCTGGCGCCGAGAAACGATTTTGGCGATTTAACGAAGTAGACCTCTTCCGGGTCGTCAATGTAGTGTCCGAGCGACGAGAGGCCGAACTGGACGCTCGACGGTGTGACGTCGATATCTTCTTCGCGGTTAAAACTGACGGCCCGGCGCAGCAACGCTTGTGATTCCGCCGCCGTGGTCGGAACCTGATGGTGGCGGAACAGCCATTCGCTGACCGCTTCGCGGGTTGGTGCGCAGAGCATTGACGGCAGCAGCGTACTCTCGTTTTCCATTTTCAGGAGCAATGGTTGTCCGTTTTGCATAATCGCAACCGAACAGTTCGCCGTACCGTAGTCGAATCCAATAAACACGATTAATCCCCATGCCAGTGAGAAGGGGCGAGACTTTAGCGGAATGCCCGACCGGCGACAACAGGAATATGAAAGCAAGGCGAAACAAGGCCTTTCGGTTTATGCTGAGGTGAACAAAAAAGGAGTGACAATGTATACCCTGACCTGGCAACCCCCTTATGACTGGCAATGGATGTTTGGCTTTCTTGGCGCGCGTGCGGTGGAGGGGATCGAGACGGTTACCGAACGCTACTACGAGCGCAGTTTCACCTGCCAGCGACACCAGGGGATCTTTCGCGTCACCCCGGATCTGAACACCCACACGCTCAACGTCACGCTCAGCCCGGGGTTAATCCCGGTTGCGCAGACCTGTCTTGAACGCATCGCAGGTCTGTTCGATCTTGCCTGCGATCCGCAGCAAATTCAGCAGGCGCTGGGCGACCTGGGCGCTGCGCGACCAGGGTTGCGCTTACCGGGGGCGATGGATGCCTACGAGCAGGGCGTGAGAGCGATCCTGGGGCAACTGGTCAGCGTGGCGATGGCGGCGAAGCTGGCCTCACGGGTGGTAGCCCTGTGCGGCGAACCGGTAAAAGATGCGCCGGGCTATCTGTGCTTTCCCACACCTGAGGTGCTGGCTGCGGTGGATCCGCTGGCGCTGAAGGCCCTCGGCATGCCGGTCAAACGGGCGGAGTCGTTGATTCATCTGGCCCGCTCCGTGGTCGACGGCACGTTTCCGCTGTTCCCGCCTGCGGATATTGAGGCCGGGATGAAAGCCTTACAGCAGCGGCCGGGGATAGGGCGCTGGACAGCAAATTACCTTGCCCTGCGCGGCTGGCAGGCGAAAGATGTGTTCCTGCCGGATGACTACCTGATTAAGCAACGCTTTGCTGGCATGACGCCTGCGCAAATTTGCCGCTACGCCCAGCGCTGGCAGCCGTGGCGCTCTTACGCCCTTTTGCACATCTGGTATACCGACGGCTGGACGCCATCAGTTGATGGCGAAATAGCTGGTGTTCAGCAGTAGATCCAGCGGCTGCGGCTCACCGATGGTGTCACCGAAAATAAAATCAACGCCGATGCCGGAGAGCGTATCCATCATGATGGGTTGGTTACACGGACCGGCGATGGTACGCATCCCCAGACGCTGGGCATGGCCCTGAATAATGGTAACCATCATCTCATCCATCAGGTTGCCGTGCACATTGGTCACCACTTCGGCGTCCAGCATCAGATAATCAGCCACGTTGGCACCAAGGTGGCTAAAAAGATCCATGTTGCGTCCCGCCTGGCTGAGCACCACGCGGCAGCCAACGTGGCGGAGCTTTTGTAGCCCCGTCTGGACGTTTGGATCCGGGTTTGCCACAACGTCGATCGCGATGACCAGATGCAGCAGACGGCCCGGTAAAGGCCCTTTATCCAGCAGGTCGAGTAATTCGTCGATCAGCGTGGTGCTGGCTAAACCCGCGGCGGACAGGGGAAGGGCGACCCCGAGGCCTTTTTTGGCAACCGGAGCGGCATACGCGCGGAAGAATTCGCTAAATATACGGCGGTCCAGCGCATGTAAAAGTTCAGGCTCCGCCAGGCCGGAACGGAAGGCGTGCTCTTCCTGCACTTCTCCCTGGCTGGTCCACAGGCGCAGCGAAATCAGCCAGAAGTTGCAGCTTTCCGGGATGCGCGGGGAGGCCACGCTGCGGGCGATCATCATCAGATGGTTGTCTTTGATCATATGCCACTGTTCATCAAGCGACATCATGCTGCGCGCGCTGTGTGCCCGCTCCTGCTGCGGCTCGTACACCGTCACCACGCCGCGACCGTTGTTTTTCGAGGCGTAGCAGGCAATGTCGGCCTGGGACATGACTTCCGAGGCCTGATGATTATTTTCATCAATCAGCGTGATCCCCGCGCTGGCGCCGATCCGGTGCAGGCGGCCCTCCCACATAAAGTGATAGTCGTTGATGGTATGGACCAGCCGACCCGCAATATAGCGGGCACTTTCAATATTGCAGTCCGGCAGCAGCAGCCCGAATTCATCCCCGCCCAGACGCGCCAGCACGTCGCTGGAGCGCAGCATGGTCAGCATCAAGGACGCAAGCTCCCGCAACAGGGCGTCGCCCGCCGCGTGGCCTGCGGTATCGTTGACGGCTTTGAAGCGATCGAGATCGATAAACACCAGCGCATGTCGCTGGCGCGTCTCCTGCACGGTTTGCAGCAGCCGCTTGAGGTGATTTTCGAAACTGACCCGGTTTGCCAGATGGGTGAGGGCATCGTGAGAAGCGCTATAACTGAGCTGACGCAGCATTTTGCGCGATTCGGTGACGTCCTGAATAACCAGCACCGAGCCGATATTCTGCCCGTCCAGCGTGCTGAGCGGGGTGATGCTGTAATGGATATCAAAAACGCCGCCGGTACGGCAGTTCAGCACCACATCCTGCTCGATATCTGAACGGGACATATCGCCGCTGTGAATATTCTCCATCAGCGGCCCTTTTTCGCCGAAGGTGATATGCAGAACCTTCAGCACCGGCTGGCCGATGGCCTCGGTTTGCAGCCAGCCGCTCATTTTCTCGGCGACCGGGTTCATAAAGGTGACATTCATGTCGACATCGGTACACAGCACTGCTTCGCCGATGGAGTCGAGGGTAATGTGCAAACGCTCTTTTTCCTGGAACAGGGCCTCATTGAGCTGCTTCACTTCGGTCATGTCCATATTGATACCGAGCAAGCGTTCGACTTCCCCCTGTTTGTTCAGGACCCGGTTCGCCAGGGAGCGAATATGGCGTACCCCCTCTTTCACGCGAATACGGAATTCAAGCTTAAACGGCAGCCGTGAAATGAGTGATTCCCGAAGCACTTTTTCCGCATGGGCGCGATCTTCAGGCAGCATCGTATCGTGCCAGAGCTGCCACGTAGGTTTGATATGCGGCGGGATTTCATACAGCTCAAACATCCGCTTATCCCAGCTGATGATGTCCGGCTCAAGATCCCACTCCCAGATGCCAATGCCGCCCGCTTCATTGGCAAGGGTAATGCGCTCCATCAGCCGTTTATTGACCCATTCGGTCTGCTTCAGATCGTTAATATCTTCAATCTGGGCAATGAAATAGAGCGGTGAACCGTCGGCATGACGTACAACCGAGACCGCAAGCAGCGCCCAGACCACTTCGCCGCTGCGGGTGTAGTAGCGTTTCTCAAGGGTGTAGGTGTTGATATCCCCGTTGACCAGTTGTTCAAGCTGTTCGAGATCGGTGTGCAGATCTTCCGGCCAGGTTAGCTGCTGGAAGGTGAGCGACTGCAGCTCCGTCTGGCTGTAGCCGAGAAAGTTACACAGCGCTTTATTGGCCTGCAGCCACTGACCGTCAATGCTGACCAGCGCCATGCCAATGGCGGAATACTCCATCGCATTACGAAAACGCTCTTCACTTTCAGTGATGTGTTTTCGCTCTGCGCGAAAGGCATACATCACCATGGTCATGACGTTGGCTGGCAGAAGCAGCATCAGGAACGGCAGCCAGGGGGCATTCAGCATCGCGCCGGTGTGCTGCGTGGTCAGTGCCTCCGGGTTATGGGCAATCATCAGCGAAACCACCATCACGGTGACCAGAAACACCATAAAGGCTTCCATGCGCGGCAGGCGCACAGCGCTCCACATCAGCAGAACAATGACGCAGGTAAAAGGCCACGGCAGCCAGACGATGGCCGCCCAGCTAAGGACCAGCGTCACGGCCATGGTTACCAGCGTTTCCAGCAGCAGCTTCGGGTCTCGATGGCGCAGGAGATAGTGCGGCTTAAACAGTAACCCTAATGGCACCAGGGCCAGTGCGCCAACCGCTTCAGACAAGACCCACACGAGGAAATTACGCAGCGGCTCCGGGCTGGGTATCAGTAAATGCACCAGCACACCGCCCACCAGCGGGGGGATCAGCGCGCTGCCGATGGCCAGGCGGATCCAGTCATTCAGATTCTGCAGCGGGTTGTACCAGGGGAGCAGTTTGCGCAGTAATAACGCACCAACTACCGCTTCCACCACGTTAATGGCGGTATAGGTCGGATTAATCGACGACCAGGAGAAGAGCATCCACGAGGCCAGAATATTGCCAAACGAACAGGCCAGGGCAATACCGGGCCACATTTTTCCGGCGTGGCGATAAAACGCCACCATCATAATGGCGGTGGGAAACCAGAGCGGAGCCAGCAGCGCGCCGAAGCGGGTCAACTCCAGCGAAAAAAGGGTAAAGATAAAGGTGACCAGGCCCAGACAGACAAGTCGCATAAGAGGATGTGGGGTGGTAACCAAAACCCGCTGGTGTTGTTTATTCATTACCGCTTTATCCAGAGACGCCATGCCGTCGGGAGTGAAGGTCCGGACGAGTGAATGTGCTAATTTGGTTTATGCTAGTACAAACAATTTACAATTCATATGGCGACTGCTCATAATTTGACATCATAGATTTATTAAATAGTTAGTGTTTAAAAAAATCCTGTTAAACGCTGAAAAAACGCGCGTAAAAATTTCACTCAGGGAACATAACGTCACTTTTCAGCCTGTCTCGCATAACCTGCGCTTTCGACTGGTATCACGCCCGTGAAATCCCTATAATTGCCGCGTTTGACGCTCCGGCGTCGTCCTTCCTTAACATCCAGGTTAATCAGGTCGCTAAATTTATGACTGATAAGTCTCATCAGTGCGTCATTATAGGCATTGCCGGCGCATCGGCTTCAGGTAAAAGTCTTATTGCCAGTACGCTATACCGCGAACTGCGTGAACAAGTTGGTGATGAGCACATCGGCGTCATTCCCGAAGACAGCTATTACAAAGACCAATCCCATCTGTCGATGGAAGAGCGCGTAAAAACGAACTATGACCATCCTAATGCCATGGATCACAGCTTGCTGTTCCAGCATTTAGAAGCGCTCAAGAGCGGCCAGGCGATTGAACTGCCTGTTTATAGTTACGTGGAACATACCCGCACGCAGGAAACGATTCGCATTGAGCCAAAGAAGGTGATTATCCTTGAAGGCATCCTGCTTCTGACCGACGCGCGTCTGCGCGAGTCAATGAACTTCTCCATCTTTGTTGATACCCCGCTGGACATCTGCCTGATGCGCCGCATCAAGCGTGACGTGAACGAACGTGGCCGTTCAATGGACTCCGTCATGGCGCAGTACCAGAAAACCGTTCGCCCAATGTTCCTGCAATTTATTGAACCATCCAAACAATACGCCGATATTATCGTGCCGCGCGGAGGCAAAAACCGCATTGCCATTGATATCTTAAAAGCGAAAATCAGCCAGTTTTTTGAATAAGCCGCGCGAATTGTGTACCGTTCAGAGATAACCTGCTTTGCCCTGAGTCGTTATCCTCAGGGCACGATGCACGAAAGGAGAGAGTGCCATGCGTCTTTGTGATCGCGATATAGAAGCCTGGCTGGATGAAGGCCGCCTGTCTATTACCCCACGTCCACCCGTGGAGCGTATCAATGGTGTCACCGTTGATGTGCGACTGGGGAATAAATTCCGCACCTTCAGCGGCCATACCGCACCGTTCATCGACCTTAGCGGGCCGAAGGATGAAGTCAGCGCCGCGCTTGATCGCGTGATGAGTGACGAAATCGTTATCGACGAAGGCGAGGCCTTTTATCTGCATCCGGGCGAGCTGGCGCTGGCGGTGACCTTTGAATCGGTGACGCTGCCCGCGGATCTGGTGGGCTGGCTCGATGGCCGTTCCTCTCTGGCGCGTCTGGGGTTGATGGTACACGTGACCGCGCACCGTATCGATCCAGGCTGGTCGGGCCGAATCGTGCTGGAGTTTTTCAACGCCGGTAAACTGCCGCTGGCGCTGCGCCCGGGCATGATGATTGGTGCGCTGAGCTTTGAACCGCTGACGGGTCCGGCCGATCGTCCTTACAACCGCCGTCAGGACGCAAAATACCGCGACCAGCAGGGTGCGGTTGCCAGCCGTATTGATAAAGACTGATCGTTAGTCCATTGAGGATGCCATGAGAAGAGTTCTGACAACGCTGATGATTTTGCTGGTGGTGCTGGTTGCTGGCCTTTCAGCGTTGGTTCTGCTGGTTAACCCGAATGATTTCCGCGCCTATATGGTGCGGCAGGTCGAAGCCCGCAGTGGTTATCAACTGAAGCTGGATGGGCCGCTGCGCTGGCACGTCTGGCCCCAGCTCAGCATTCTCTCTGGCCGCATGTCGTTAACCGCGCCAGGGGCTGCTCAGCCCCTGGTGTCTGCCGATAACATGCGCCTTGATGTGGCGTTAGTTCCGCTCTTTTCGCACCAGTTGCAGGTCAACCAGGTGATGTTAAAAGGCGCGGTGATTCAGCTTACCCAGCAAACTGAAGCCGTGCGTAACGCGGATGCGCCGGTTGCGCCGCGGGAAAATACCTTACCTGATGAACCGTCAGATACGGGCTGGTCATTCGATATTGGCAAACTGAAGGTGGCCGATAGCGTGCTGGTTTTCCAGCATGAAGACGATGAGCAGGTCACCGTACGGAATATCAACCTCAAGATGGAGCAGGATGAGCACCATCTTGCTTCGCTGGAGTTTAGCGGACGGGTCAACCGCGATCAGCGCGATCTCACTTTGTCTCTGAATGCCAGCGTCAATGCGTCGGATTATCCGCACCAGCTTACCGCCGACATTCAGCAGCTGAACTGGCAACTGACAGGAGCCGATCTCCCTGCCCAGGGGATTGCCGGTCAGGGAACGATGCAGGCCGTCTGGCGTGAAGAGTTAAAACAGCTTGAGATGAATAATCTCAACCTGCAGGCGAACGACAGCAGCCTGAAAGGGCAGGCGAGCGTCATTCTGGAGGCGAAGCCGAAATGGGTGCTCAATCTGCAGTTTGACAAGCTCAACCTGGAAAACCTGCTTCCTCCGCCTCCGGCGAGCGCTACGGACAACGATCCCGCGCAGCTCGGGCAAAACCAGGGGAAACAGACGCGTCCGGTTATCTCGTCTAATCTCGATCAGCCGGACTATAACGGTCTGCGGGGCTTCACGGCGGACATTCTGCTGAAGGCCAACAGCCTGCGCTGGCGCGGTATCGATTTCACCGACGTGAGCAGCCAGATGTTCAACCAGAACGGTTTGCTGGTGATCTCCGAACTGAGCGGCAAAATGGGCGCCGGGCACCTTTCCCTGCCGGGCACGCTGGATGTGCGTAAAGAGGCCTCGACTGCGGAATTTCAGCCGCGTCTCGACAACGTTGAGATTGGCACCATTCTGAAAGCCTTTGACTACCCCATCTCCATGACGGGTCAACTGACGCTGGCGGGGGATTTCTCGGGCACTAAGATCGATGCTGATGCTTTCCGCCGCGACTGGCAGGGGCAGGCTCACCTTGAACTGAAAGATGCCCGCATGGAAGGGCTCAACTTCCAGCAGCTGGTACAGCAGGCGGTGGAGCGTAGCAGCGAAGTTAAAGCGCAGGAAAATTACGACAGCGCCACGCGTCTCGACAGCTTTAGCAGTGACCTGACGCTCGACAATGGGCAGCTCTCTCTGAACGGCATGCAGGGGACCTCCTCACTGTTGTCATTAACCGGCGAGGGCAAGCTCGATCTGGTAAAAGAGACGGCAGATACCCACTTCAACGTTCAGGTGCTGTCCGGCTGGCAGGGTGAAGGTAAGCTGATCGACTTCCTGAAAGAGACGCCGGTACCGCTGAGCGTATATGGCCAATGGCAGTCGCTGAACTACAGCCTGCAGGTGGATCAGATCCTGCGCAAGCATCTGCAGGATGAAGCCAAACGTCGGTTGAACGACTGGGCGGATCGCAATAAAGATACCCAAAACGGGAAGGACGTGAAGAAGCTGCTGGATAAGCTTTGATGTTCGTTGTGCCGGGTGGCGGCTGCCAGTGCGGCCTGATGCCCTCACCCCATCCCTCTCCCACGGGAGAGGGAGCAACTTGTTTTTCCTACACCTCAAAATCCATCTCGTCTTCGTCGCGCAGCGGTATCAGCTGCACCTTCTGCACGCGATGGTTTTCAATCTGCAGCGTCTTGAGCATATAGTCGCCTACCTGAACTTCTTCACCCGGCTGGGGAATGCGCTGCAGATACTCCATCAGCAGACCTGCAATGGTGTGATACTCGCGCTTTTCATCCAGCGGCAGGGGAACATACTGGACCAGGTCTTCAAGCGGCATATGGCCGTTGGCCGTCCATGAACCGTCTGCGTTTTTCTGAATGTCGTGGCGCGCATCGATTTCATCCACTTCGTTTGGCAAATTACCGGCGATGGTTTCCATCACGTCGCTGAGCGTGACCAGCCCCTCAACCGAACCAAACTCATCCACCACAAAGGCAAAGTGCGTACGCGCGTTACGGAATTGCTCAAGGGCAGAAAGCAGTTGCAGCCCCTCCGGGAACACCAGCGGCTGGCGCACCAGGGCGCGCAAATTGAGTGCCTCACCGTGCAACTGCTGTTGCAGCAGGTCAATGACGTGCACCACGCCCAGCAGCTCCTCTTCCTCGTCACCCCCCGTCACGACCACCCGGGTATGCTGGTTTCTGTCCAGCAGGGCACGGATCTGCTCTTCCGGGGCGGTGAGGTCGATATGTTCGATGTCATGGCGCGACGTCATGATGCTGCTGACCGTGCGCTGGTTAAGATTGAGCACCCGCTCAATCATCAGTCGTTCCTGCGGGTTGAAGATCTGCCCGTCACTGTGATCGGCCAGCATCGCGGAAGATTCAGCATCCAGTTCCGCATCTTCTTTCTTCCCGCTGAGCAGGCGCATCACCGTGTCGGCGGTGCGTTGACGTAATGTCTGATTTGC
Source organism: Enterobacter sp. Lyrl_3 (assembly GCF_051948675.1). NCBI lineage: Bacteria > Pseudomonadati > Pseudomonadota > Gammaproteobacteria > Enterobacterales > Enterobacteriaceae > Enterobacter > Enterobacter sp. Lyrl_3. Next base: position 624,131 of record NZ_JAYJLI010000001.1, on the reverse strand, counting down.
CGAGAGGAAACGGCGGCGGTTGAAAATCGCCAGCTGGTTAAGCGCCTCAATCATGACGGAGAAACCAATGGCGGCGTAGAGGTAGCCTTTCGGAATGTGGAACCCAAAGCCGTCGGCTACCAGGCTAAAGCCAATCATTAACAGGAAACTCAGGCAGAGAATCACAATGGTCGGGTGGCTGTTAACAAACCGGGTCAGCGCTTTACTCGCCATCACCATCAGCGTAATGGCAATGATTACCGCAGCCATCATCACCGCCAGATGGTCGACCATCCCGACGGCGGTAATGACGGAGTCCAGGGAGAAGACCGCATCGAGCACCACAATTTGCGCCACCACCGGCCAGAATTTAGCCCCACGCCGCTGGGTGGGGTTTTCGCTGTCTTTGCCTTCGAGCCGCTCGTTCAGTTCTACCGTGGCTTTAAACAGCAGGAACAACCCGCCGAAGAGCATGATCAAATCACGTGCGCTAAAGCTCAGGCCGTAAACGGAGAAAAGGGGCTTTGTCAGGGTCACCAGCCAGGAGATTGAGGCCAGCGGCAGCAGTCGCATCACCATCGCCAGCAGCAGGCCCGTTACGCGCGCACGGTCGCGCTGCGCCGGGGGGAGTTTTTCGGCGAGGATGGCGATAAAGACCAGGTTATCAATACCGAGCACTAATTCGATGACGACCAGCGTAACCAGCCCGGCCCAGATTGATGGATCGGCAATCCATTCCATAGTAATCGCAATACCTTCTGTTATATGAGCAATGTCACACTTCGATCATGGATAAAGCCAGGGGAAATTGCAATGCCGGGCTGAGATTTCTCTTAATACGATCCGGCAAAAAGGAAGAACAATGCGGAATCTGTAAATAAGCTAAATACGTAGATTTAATTACGGCGAACGCATTTTAGGATATATCGCAATAAATGGTTTTTATTTTAATTTTGTCAATATAAAGAAAATCCTAAAACGTCAAAACTTTGCTCTTAATATTAATCTTAAAAACCGTTATTAGGACAGTTGTCTCCTTGCCTGCTATTAGGTTAGCTGCAACAATTCTCCCAGCATCAAATGTTAAATCTCCTTGTTGCTATTATTGTTCCGGTCTTCAGTGATGGTTATTCATTATCTGCCGTGTATCGCAAGCGGCTGATATATTTCCAGAAGGCCTTATCAAAGAGGGTGTCTATCCATAACGCATTGTTTAGTCAGTGGATTGGTAACTGAAAGCCAAGGGCGGTAGCGTGCCTGAAAGCGTGTGAATCAGCCTCGATTATTCTGTCAATAGCCAATGGATGAATAAGCTTTTTTTAGGACTGATGCCAGTTATATTTCTATTTGAACAACTGCATGCTGAAAGCCAAATCGACCCGGCTTATTTAATTGCACAGGATAATTACTCTGCCAAAGTGATAAATAATCAATGATGAAATCCAAAATGAAATTGATGCCATTATTGGTGTCTGTGACCTTGATGAGTGGTTGTACAGTCTTTCCCGGCAGCAATATGTCAACAATGGGTAAGGATGTGATCAAACAACAGGATGCTGATTTTGATCTCGACAAAATGGTGAATGTTTATCCACTGACACCACGTCTGGTCGAACAATTACGTCCACGTCCAAATGTTGCGCAGCCGAATATGTCTCTGGACCAGGAAATTGCCTCCTACCAGTACCGCGTAGGTCCGGGTGACGTGATTAACGTTACCGTGTGGGACCATCCGGAATTGACCACGCCAGCGGGCCAATACCGCAGCTCAAGCGACACCGGTAACTGGGTGCAGTCTGATGGCACCATGTTCTATCCCTATATCGGCAAAGTACACGTTGCCGGGAAAACCCTTGCCGAAATCCGTAGTGATATTACCGGCCGCTTAGCGCAGTACATCGCCGATCCGCAGGTGGACGTTAATATCGCCGCATTCCGTTCGCAAAAAGCCTATATCTCCGGACAGGTGAACAAATCTGGCCAGCAGGCCATCACCAACGTACCGCTGACCGTGCTGGACGCCATTAACGCCGCGGGCGGCTTAACCGACGGTGCCGACTGGCGCAACGTCGTTCTGACCCACAACGGCAAAGAACAACGCATTTCTCTGCAGGCGCTGATGCAAAACGGCGACCTGACCCAGAATCGTCTGCTCTATCCGGGCGACATTCTGTATGTACCGCGTAATGACGATCTGAAAGTCTTCGTGATGGGTGAAGTGAAGAAACAGAGCACCCTCAAAATGGACTTCAGCGGCATGACCCTGACCGAAGCACTGGGTAATGCAGAGGGTATCGATCTCACCACCTCTAATGCCACCGGTATCTTCGTGATCCGTCCGCTGAAAGGCGAGGGCAGTGCGAAAGGCAAGATTGCCAATATTTACCAGCTGGATATGTCCGATGCGACTTCTCTGGTAATGGCAACGGAGTTCCGCCTCCAGCCTTATGACGTGGTGTATGTCACCACCGCACCGGTTGCCCGCTGGAACCGTCTGATCAACCAGTTGCTGCCAACCATCAGTGGCGTTCGCTACATGACGGATACGGCGCGCGACATTCATACCTGGTAATCCGCGATGTTTAATAAAATTCTGGTTGTATGCGTGGGGAACATTTGCCGTTCCCCAACGGCTGAGCGGTTGCTGAAACATTACCAGCCCGAGCTCACCGTCGAATCTGCAGGGCTGGGCGCGCTGGTCGGTAAAGGTGCCGATGAAAGCGCCGCGAGCGTGGCCCGCGATCACAACCTTTCTCTTGACGGGCACTGCGCCCGCCAGGTCACCGGCCGCATGTGCCGGGAGTATGACCTGATCCTGACGATGGAAAAACGCCATATTCACTCGCTATGCGAAATCGCACCGGAGATGCGCGGCAAAGTGATGCTGTTTGGTCACTGGGAAAACGAACGCGAAATCCCCGATCCCTATCGCAAAAGCCGTGAGGCCTTTGAGGCGGTGTATACCTTACTTGACCAGTCTGCCCGTCAGTGGGCGCAGGCACTGAAAGCTCAGCAGGGATAACAATGACAGAAAAAACAAAACCTTCTGCCGCCCCGATTTCGGGCAGTGATGAAATCGATATTGGTCGCCTGGTCGGCACCGTCATAGAGGCGAAGTGGTGGGTACTTGGGATCACCGCCGTGTTTGCCGCCGCGGCGATCGTCTATACGCTGTTTGCGACACCCATCTATAGCGCCGATGCGCTGGTGCAGATTGAGCAGAACACCGGCAACTCGCTGGTGCAGGATATTGGCTCTGCCCTGGCGAACAAACCGCCTGCCTCCGAGGCCGAAATTCAGCTGATCCAGTCGCGTCTGGTGCTGGGCAAAACGGTTCACGATCTGGGGCTTGATATCTCCGTTACCAAAAATACCTTCCCGATATTTGGTGCCGGCTGGGATCGCCTGACCGGGCACAGCAACGACACGGTAAAAGTTACCGACTTTGTGCTGCCGAAAGGGAGCGCGGATCAAACCTTTACCCTGACCGTGCTAGGGCCGAAGCAGTATCAGCTGACCAGCGACGCAGGCTTCAGCGCGCGCGGTGAAGTGGGGCAGATGCTGACAAAAGATGGCGTCAGCATGAAGGTGAGCGCTATTCAGGCGCAGGAAGGCAGCGAGTTTACCGTCACCAAATTCTCCACCCTGGGGATGATCAACAATCTGCAAAACAACCTGACGGTCACCGAAAATGGCAAGGACACGGGTGTCCTGAGCATGACCTTTACCGGTGAAGATAAAGATCAAATCCGCGAAATTCTCAACAGCATTACCCGCAACTACCTTGAGCAGAACGTCGAGCGCAAGTCGGCTGAAGCGGCGAAAAGCCTGGCCTTCCTCGCAAAACAGCTCCCGGAAGTACGCGCACGTCTGGATGACGCAGAGAACAAACTGAACGCGTTTCGTCAGGATAAAGACTCCGTCGATCTGCCGCTGGAAGCGAAATCGGTGCTCGATTCGATGGTCAATATTGATGCGCAACTCAACGAGTTGACCTTCAAAGAGGCGGAAATTTCTAAGCTCTACACCAAACGTCACCCGGCCTATCGCACGCTGCTGGAAAAACGTCGCACCCTCGAAGAGGAGAAAGCGAAGCTTAATGACCGCGTCACCGCGATGCCAAAAACGCAGCAGGAAATTGTGCGTCTGACCCGCGACGTGGAATCCGGCCAGCAGGTCTATATGCAACTGCTGAACAAACAGCAGGAGCTGAAGATTACCGAAGCCAGCACCGTCGGCGACGTGCGTATTGTTGACCCGGCCATTACCCAGCCTGGCGTACTGAAGCCGAAGAAAGCGCTGATTATCCTCGGCAGCATTATCCTCGGCCTGATGCTCTCCATTGTTGGTGTGCTGCTGCGCTCGCTGTTCAACCGCGGTATCGAAAGCCCGCAGGTGCTGGAAGAGAACGGTATCAACGTTTACGCCAGTATCCCGCTCTCCGAATGGCAGAAGTCGCATGACCGGGTCAAAAGCGTCAAAGGCGTCAAGCGTTACAAACAGAGCCAGCTGCTGGCAGTGGGTAACCCGACGGACCTGGCAATTGAAGCGGTGCGCAGCCTGCGTACCAGTCTCCACTTCGCCATGATGCAGGCCAAAAACAACGTACTGATGTTAACCGGTGTCAGCCCGTCGATAGGTAAGACCTTTGTCTGTGCCAACCTGGCGGCGGTGGTCAGCCAGACCAATAAACGGGTACTGCTGATCGACTGCGATATGCGTAAGGGCTATACCCACGAGCTGCTGGGGACCAATAACGTCAACGGTCTGTCGGAAATCCTGCTTGGCAAGGGTGAGATTAGCCAGAGCGCAAAACCGACCAGCATCCCGAAATTTGACCTCATCCCACGTGGTCAGGTGCCGCCAAACCCATCCGAACTGTTGATGAGCGACCGCTTTGCCGAGCTGGTGGAGTGGGCGAGCAAAAACTATGACCTGGTGCTGATCGATACACCACCAATTCTGGCCGTGACCGATGCGGCCGTGGTCGGTCGCCTGGCGGGAACCACGCTGATGGTGGCGCGCTATGCGGTGAACACCCTGAAGGAAGTGGAAACCAGCCTGAGCCGCTTCGAGCAGAACGGCATTGAGGTGAAAGGGGTGATCCTGAACTCCATCTTCCGCCGTGCGACCGGGTACCAGGATTACGGGTATTACGAGTACGAATATAAGTCTGACAGCAAATAACAATCCCCCTCACCCTAACCCTCTCCCGAGGGGAGAGGGAACTGCCCGGTGCAGCTATTCTCCCTCTCCCTTTGGGAGAGAGGCGGGGTGAGGGATCAGGGGAAGATCATGACCACACAACGCCCTTTAGTTTCTATTTATATGCCGACATGGAATCGTCAGCAGCTGGCGATCCGTGCAATCAAATCGGTGCTGCGCCAGGATTACGATAACTGGGAGCTGATCATTGTTGATGACTGTTCCTCTTCGTATGAGCAGCTGCAAAAGTTTGTCACTGACCTCAATGACCCGCGTGTCAGCTATACCCATAACGCGATCAACTCCGGGGCGTGTGCGGTGCGTAATCAGGCAATTATGCAGGCCAAAGGGCAGTATCTGACCGGCATCGACGACGATGACGAGTGGACACCAAACCGGCTGTCCATTTTCCTGTCGCACAAGGAACAACTGGTCACCCACGCTTTCCTGTATGCCAACGACTATGTCTGTCAGGGCGAGGTTTACTCGCAGCCTGCCAGCCTGCCGCTGTACCCGAAATCACCATACTCTCGCCGCCTCTTCTACAAGCGCAACATCATCGGCAATCAGGTGTTCACCTGGGCGTGGCGCTTTAAAGAGTGCCTGTTCGATACCGAACTGAAGGCCGCGCAGGATTACGACATCTTCCTGCGGATGGTGGTGGAGTATGGCGAGCCGTGGAAGGTGGAAGAGGCCACGCAGATCCTGCACATCAACCACGGGGAGATGCAAATCACCTCCTCACCAAAAAAATTCTCGGGTTACTTCCATTTCTACCGCAAGCACAAGGATAAGTTTGACCGTGCCAGCCGGAAGTACCAGCTCTTTACCCTCTATCAGATCCGCAATAAGCGGATGACCTGGCGTACCTTGTTGACGCTGTTTTCTGTGCGCAACGGCAAGCGACTGGCTGATGGACTGCGGGGGAAATAATGTTTCTGGAAGATTGCCGCGCTAACAGCTGGAGCCTGCGCCCGTGCTGCATGGTTCTGGCGTACCGCATCGCGCATTTCTGCTCGGTGTGGCGTAAGAAAAATGTTCTGAACAACCTCTGGGCGGCACCGGTTCTGATGCTGTACCGAATTATCACCGAATGCATTTTTGGCTATGAAATTCAGGCTGCGGCCACCATCGGCCGCCGCTTTACCATTCACCACGGTTATGCGGTGGTTATCAATAAGTTCGTGATCGCCGGGGATGATTTCACTATTCGTCATGCGGTCACCATCGGCAACCGGGGGCCGGAGAGCCTGGCCTGCCCGGTCATCGGCAACAACGTCGAGCTGGGGGCGAACGTGGTGATCATTGGCGACATTACCATTGGTAACAACGTCACGATTGGTGCAGGCAGCGTGGTGCTGGACAGCATTCCGGATAACGCGCTGGTAGTGGGCGAAAAAGCCCGCGTGAAGGTGATCAAATGAACATTCTGCAATTTAACGTCCGTCTCGCCGAGGGCGGGGCGGCTGGCGTGGCGCTGGATCTGCACCAGCGTGCGCTGCAAAAAGGGCTTCAGTCTCGTTTTATCTACGGCTATGGCAAAGGCGGTAAGAAAAGCGTCAGCCACGATAGCTATCCGCAGGTGCACAAGCAGACGCCACGTCTGACGTCTGTCGCCAACATTGCGCTGTTCCGTCTGTTTAACCGCGATCTGTTTGGCAACCTGAACAACCTCTATCGCACGGTCACGCGCACTTCCGGCCCGGTTGTGCTCCATTTTCACGTGCTGCACAGCTACTGGCTGAACCTGCAAGAGGTGGTGACGTTTTGCCAGAAGGTACAGGCTCACAAGCTGGATACCCGCTTCATCTGGACGCTGCACGACCACTGGAGCGTGACCGGGCGCTGCGCGTTCACCGACGGCTGTGAAGGCTGGAAAAACGCCTGCCAGAAGTGTCCGACATTAACCAATTACCCGCCGGTGAAAGTGGATCGCGCTCACCAGCTGGTGGACGGAAAACGTCAGCTGTTCCGCGACATGCTGTCGCTCGGCTGCACGTTTATCTCCCCAAGCCAGCATGTGGCCGATGCCTTCAACAGTCTGTATGGGGCAGGGCGGTGTCAGATCATCAACAACGGGATCGACGTGGCGACGGAAGCGATTCTGGCCGAGTTGACCCCGGTTGCGGAAACCGCAGGCAAACCGAAAATTGCAATCGTCGCGCATGACCTGCGTTACGACGGCAAAACCAACCAGCAGCTGGTGCGCGACATGATGGCGCTGGGTGACAAAATTGAACTGCATACCTTCGGCAAATTCTCGCCGTTCGATGGCGCTAACGTGGTGAATCACGGGTTTGAAACGGATAAGCGCAAGCTGATGAGCGCCCTCAACGGGATGGATGCGCTGGTGTTCAGCTCGCGCGTCGATAACTACCCGCTGATCCTCTGCGAAGCGCTCTCGATTGGCGTGCCGGTGATCGCCACCCACAGCGATGCGGCGCGTGAAGTGCTGGAAAAATCGGGCGGGAAAACGTTCGCGGAACAGGAGGTGCTGCCGCTGGTGCAACTGCCGAAGCCGCAGATTGCGCAGGCCGTTTTTGGCACTGACCTGGAATCGTTCCGCAACCGCAGCCGCAAGGCCTACAGTGGACAACAGATGCTGGAGGAATATGTCTCGTTCTATCAGAGTCTGTAGTTATCTGCTGCTGCCGCTGATCTATCTGCTGGTCAATGTCAAAATTGCCCAGCTCGGCGAAAGCTTCCCGATAACCATTGTGACCTTCTTGCCTGCTCTGCTTCTGTTGTACGTCGATAAAATCAACCTCAAGAAGCTGATGATTGCCTTAGGGATGGGCTTTGGCCTGACGCTGTTTAACTACATCTTTGGCCAGTCGCTGGATCCCAGCAAGTACGTCACCTCTACCATGCTGTTTGTTTATATTGTCATTATTATTGGCATGGTGTGGAGTATTCGTTTTAAAACTATTTCTCCGCACAATTATCGGAAAATCCTCAGGCTCTTTTATATTGCCGTTGCGTTAATTGTTATGCTTGCTGCACTGGAAATGGCACAAATTATTCTCACCGGTGGTAGCAGCCTGATGGAGATGATTTCGAAATATCTCATTTACAGTAACAGCTATGTACTGAACTTCATTAAGTTTGGCGGTAAGCGTACGACAGCCCTCTATTTTGAACCGGCGTTTTTCGCTCTGGCGTTAATCTCAATTTGGCTCAGCATCAAACAGTTTGGTATCAAAACCCCTAAGACCGATGCTATGATTCTTGCAGGAATCGTTCTGTCTGGTTCGTTCTCAGGGGTCATGACATTTATCCTGTTTTACCTCCTGGAGTGGGCATTCCAGTACCTGAACAAAGATGCGATTAAGAAAAAGCTGCCGCTGGCGATCATCTCCCTGACGGTATTTTTAGTAGGCGTGATATTTGCATTCCCGTATATCTCAGAGCGTCTGGGGGATTTGGGAACGGAAGGCTCATCGTCCTATTATCGCATTATCGGGCCGCTGGTGATGGTGGGTTATTCCTTAACCCATATCGACGGTGTAGTAAGATTCGGCTCACTTTACGAATATGTTGCCTCATTCGGAATCTTTAACGGTGCGGATGTCGGTAAAACCATAGACAATGGCCTGTATCTGTTAATTATTTATTTTTCGTGGTTCGCCGTACTGTTGACGATCTGGTATCTGTTTAAAGTTTTCAAAATGATGATTAACGCGTTTGGGGATAACCAGAACTTTCGCGTGCAGCTTTATCTGTTTACGCCAGTGTCGCTGTTTTTTACGGGGTCAATATTTAGCCCGGAATATGCTTTCTTGATTGTCTGTCCGTTTATTCTGCGCAAAGCGCTTAATATTACGAACGTATGACGAAATGAGGTGATTTATGTTTCTTAGCGTCATTACTGTTGCCTTTCGTAATTACGAAGGGGTGGTAAAAACCTGGCGCTCGCTGCGCAACCTGGCGCGCGATCCGAGTCTCAGCTTTGAGTGGATCGTGGTCGATGGCGGCTCGAACGATGGCACGGCGGAGTTTCTGGAAAAACTCAACGGTGAGTTCAACTTACGCTTCGTAAGCGAGAAAGATAAAGGCATCTACGATGCGATGAACAAAGGCATTAACATGGCGCAAGGCCGTTATGCCATCTTCCTTAACTCGGGCGATGTGTTCCATGACGATGTGGCGCAATTTGCCCGTCAGCTGGCGCGCCAGAAAGACGACGCGATGTATATTGGCGATGCGCTGCTCGATTTTGGCGACGGGCATAAAATTTGCCGCAGTGCGAAACCCGGCTGGTATATCTATCACAGTTTACCGGCAAGCCATCAGGCCATTTTCTTCCCGGTAAAAGGTCTGAAAAAACAGCCTTATGATCTGCAGTATAAAGTGTCATCAGATTATGCCCTGGCCGCCAGTCTGTATAAATCAGGCTACCCGTTCCGTCGAATTAAAGGGCTGGTGTCTGAATTTTCAATGGGCGGTGTATCCACCTCGAATAATCTGGAATTGTGCCAGGATGCAAAAAACGTACAGCGTAAGATATTACGCGTGCCCGCATTCTGGGCGGAATTGTCTTATTTATTCCGCCTGCGCACCACGGGTAAAACGAAAACCTTATATAACAAAGTCTGAATATAAGGAAGTGTAATGCAGGATCTTAACGGGTTCACCGTGCCGAAAGGTTTTCGGGGCGGGAACGGAATTAAAGTGCAGTTATGGTGGGCCGTTCAGGCCACCTTATTTGCCTGGTCACCGCAAATACTGTATCGCTGGCGTGCCTTTTTATTGCGTCTGTTTGGCGCAAAAATCGGAAAAAACGTAGTTATTCGTCCATCGGTAAAAATTACTTACCCCTGGAAATTAACGCTTGGCGATTACGCCTGGGTAGGGGATGACGCCGTGTTATATACCCTTGGCGATATCACGATTGGTGCAAACGCGGTGGTGTCACAGAAGTGTTATTTGTGTACCGGCAGCCACGATTTTATGAGTCAGCATTTTGATATTACCGCTTCGCCAATTGTGATTGGCGAAAAATGCTGGCTGGCAACAGATGTATTTGTTGCACCTGGTGTTTCTGTTGGCGATGGCACGGTAGTTGGTGCCCGCAGCAGCGTTTTTAAATCGCTACCGGCAAATAAAATTTGCCGTGGCAACCCCGCAGTGGTGATACGCGAACGCGTTGAAACTGATTAAATTCATAAGTAGAGGAATATAAACATGTCTAAAGTCGCTCTCATCACCGGCGTTACCGGGCAGGATGGTTCTTACCTGGCAGAGTTACTGCTGGAAAAAGGTTATGAAGTTCACGGTATTAAGCGTCGTGCTTCTTCTTTCAACACGGAACGTGTGGATCATATTTACCAGGATCCGCATGCGGCGAACCCGAAATTCCATCTGCACTACGGCGACCTGACCGATACCTCCAACCTGACCCGCATCCTGCAGGAAGTACAGCCGGATGAAGTTTACAACCTGGGCGCGATGAGCCACGTAGCGGTTTCTTTCGAATCCCCGGAATACACCGCTGACGTTGACGCCATGGGTACGCTGCGTCTGCTGGAAGCGATTCGTTTCCTCGGCCTTGAGAAGAAAACCCGTTTCTACCAGGCATCCACTTCTGAACTGTACGGTCTGGTGCAGGAAATCCCGCAGAAAGAAACCACCCCGTTCTACCCACGTTCTCCTTACGCGGTAGCCAAACTGTATGCCTACTGGATCACCGTAAACTACCGTGAATCTTACGGCATGTACGCCTGTAACGGCATTCTGTTTAACCACGAATCCCCACGTCGTGGCGAAACCTTCGTGACCCGTAAAATTACCCGCGCTATCGCCAACATCGCTCAGGGTCTGGAATCCTGCCTGCACCTCGGCAACATGGACTCCCTGCGTGACTGGGGCCATGCCAAAGACTACGTGAAGATGCAGTGGATGATGCTGCAGCAGGAGCAGCCAGAAGACTTCGTGATTGCGACCGGCGTGCAGTACTCCGTCCGTCAATTCGTGGAAATGGCTGCCGCACAGCTGGGTATCAAACTGCGCTTCGAAGGCACTGGCGTGGAAGAGAAGGGGATCGTTGTCTCTGTGACCGGCCATGACGCACCGGGCGTGAAACCAGGTGATGTGATTGTGCAGGTTGACCCGCGTTACTTCCGTCCTGCGGAAGTGGAAACCCTGCTGGGCGACCCAACCAAAGCGCACGAGAAACTGGGCTGGAAACCAGAAACCACTCTGCAGGAGATGGTCTCTGAGATGGTAGCCAAAGATCTTGAAGCAGCGAAAAAACACTCCCTGCTCAAATCTCATGGCTACGAGGTTGCCATCGCGCTGGAGTCCTGAGAATGACAAAACAACGTATTTTTGTCGCCGGTCATCGCGGAATGGTGGGTTCCGCGATTGTTCGACAGCTGGAGCAGCGCGGTGACGTGGAAGTGGTTGTCCGTACCCGCGATGAGCTGAATCTGCTCGATAGCCGTGCGGTACAGGACTTCTTTGCCAATGAACGTATCGATCAGGTGTATCTGGCGGCGGCAAAAGTGGGCGGCATTGTCGCTAACAACACTTACCCGGCAGATTTCATCTACGAGAACATGATGATTGAGAGCAACATCATTCACGCGGCACATCTGCACAACGTGAACAAGCTGTTGTTCCTCGGCTCATCCTGTATCTACCCGAAAATGGCGAAACAGCCGATCGCCGAGAGCGAACTGCTGCAGGGGACACTGGAAGCAACCAACGAGCCGTACGCCATTGCCAAAATTGCCGGGATCAAGCTGTGCGAGTCCTACAACCGTCAGTACAACCGTGACTATCGCTCGGTGATGCCGACCAACCTGTACGGGCCGCACGATAACTTCCACCCGAGCAACTCGCACGTGATCCCGGCGCTGCTGCGTCGTTTCCACGAGGCGACCGCCGAGAACGCACCGGATGTGGTGGTGTGGGGCAGCGGCACGCCGATGCGCGAATTCCTGCACGTGGATGACATGGCCGCGGCCAGCATTCACGTGATGGAGCTGGATCGCGAGGTGTGGCAGGAGAACACCGAGCCGATGCTGTCGCATATCAACGTTGGCACTGGCGTGGATTGCACCATTCGCGAACTGGCGCAGACCATCGCCCAGGTGGTGGGCTACAAGGGCCGCGTGGTGTTTGACGCCACCAAACCGGACGGCACGCCGCGCAAACTGCTGGACGTCACCCGTCTGCATCAGCTGGGATGGTATCACGAGGTGTCGCTGGAACAAGGGCTGGCAAGTACCTACCAGTGGTTCCTGGAAAACCAGCACCGCTTCCGGGGGTAACAATGTTTTTAAGTCAGGAAGATTTTGCCACGGTAGTGCGCTCCACTCCGCTCATCTCAATTGATTTGATCGTGGAGAACGAACGCGGCGAGTTCTTGCTGGGGAAACGAACCAATCGTCCTGCTCAGGGCTTCTGGTTCGTGCCCGGCGGGCGCGTGCAGAAGGATGAGACGCTGGCCAACGCGTTTGAGCGTCTCACTCTGGCGGAACTGGGCCTGCAACTGCCGATGGCAGCAGGCCAGTTTTACGGGGTCTGGCAGCACTTCTATGACGATAACTTTTCAGGCACCGACTTCACCACGCACTACATCGTGCTGGGGTTCCGCCTGAAGGTGAGTGAGGCAGACCTGCGTCTGCCTGATTCTCAGCACGACGACTACCGCTGGCAGACGCCAGAGGCGCTGCTGGCCAGCGACAATGTGCATGACAACAGTCGTGCCTATTTCCTGGCCGATCGTCAGTCTGAGGTGCCGGGACTATGAAGATCCTCGTATATGGAATCAACTACTCGCCGGAATTGACCGGTATCGGGAAATACACCGGCGAGATGGTCGAGTGGATGGCGAGCCAGGGACATGACGTGCGGGTCATTACCGCGCCGCCGTACTACCCGGAATGGAAAGTGGGCGAGCGCTACTCCAGCTGGCGCTATCGCCGCGAAGAGGGCGCTGCGACCGTCTGGCGTTGCCCGCTGTACGTGCCGAAGCAGCCCTCGACGCTGAAACGTTTAATTCATCTGGGCAGCTTTGCCCTGAGCAGTTTCTTCCCGCTGATGGCGCAGCGTCGCTGGAAGCCGGATCGCATCATCGGCGTGGTACCGACGCTGTTCTGCACGCCGGGCATGCGGCTGCTGGGCAAGCTCTCCGGAGCGCGCACGTTGCTGCACATTCAGGATTATGAAGTCGACGCCATGCTGGGCCTGGGGATGGCAGGTAAAGGCAAGGGCGGCAAAGTGGCGAAACTCGCCAGCGCTTTTGAGCGCAGCGGTCTGCATAACGTGGATTATGTCTCCACCATCTCGCGCTCGATGATGAACAAAGCGCAGGAGAAGGGCGTCGCGCCGGAAAAGGTGATCTTTTTCCCGAACTGGTCCGAAGTGGCCCGTTTCCGTGAGGTAACAGAACACGACGCGCAGGCGCTTCGTGCAGAGCTCGGTTTGCCTGATGACCAAAAAATCATTCTTTATTCAGGCAATATCGGCGAAAAGCAGGGGCTGGAGAACGTTATCGAGGCGGCTCAACAGCTTAGCGAACATCCGTGGATGTTTGTGATTGTCGGTCAGGGCGGCGGAAAAGCGCGTCTGGAGAAGATGGCAAGCGTTCGCGGCCTGACTAACGTGAAATTCTTCCCGCTTCAGTCTTACGAGGCGCTGCCTGCGCTGCTGAAGATGGGTGACTGCCATCTGGTGGTGCAAAAGCGCGGCGCGGCGGATGCGGTGCTGCCGTCCAAGCTGACCAACATTCTGGCCGTGGGCGGGAACGCTGTGATCACGGCAGAAGCCGAAACCGAATTAGGCCAGCTGTGTGACAGCTACCCGGGGATCGCCGTTTGCGTGGAGCCGGAATCGGTTTCGGCGCTGGTGACCGGAATTGAACAGGCACTCGCCATGCCAAAAGTGAACACGGTGGCACGTGAATATGCCGAACGCACGCTCGAGAAAGAGAACGTGCTGAGCCAATTTATTGCAGATATACGGGGATAAATCATGAGTCAAACCACGTTGTATCCGGTTGTGATGGCAGGTGGCTCTGGTAGCCGGTTGTGGCCGCTGTCCCGCGTGCTCTATCCAAAACAGTTCCTCTGCCTGAAAGGGGATCTCACCATGCTGCAAACGACGGTTAAGCGTCTGCAGGGTGTGGAGTGTGAAAGCCCGGTGGTGATTTGTAACGAACAGCACCGCTTTATTGTTGCCGAGCAGCTGCGCCAGCTGAACAAACTCACAGAAAATATCATTCTGGAGCCTGCCGGACGAAATACCGCCCCAGCCATTGCCCTGGCGGCGCTGGCGGCAAAACGCAGCAGCCCGGATTGCGATCCGCTGATGCTGGTCCTGGCGGCAGACCACGTCATTCAGCAGGAAGAGGCGTTCCGCGACGCGGTGCGGGCGGCCATTCCTTACGCAGAAAGCGGCAAGCTGGTGACCTTCGGCATCGTGCCGGATCTGCCAGAAACCGGCTATGGCTATATCCGCCGCGGCAGCGTGACGCCGGGCGAAGGCGACAGCGTGGCGTTTGACGTGGCGCAGTTCGTTGAGAAACCGAATCTGGAAACCGCGCAGGCCTACGTTGCCAGCGGTGAATACTACTGGAACAGCGGTATGTTCCTGTTCCGCGCCGGTCGCTATCTGGAAGAACTGCAAAAGTATCGTCCGGATATCCTGAGCGCCTGCGAAAAAGCCATGAACGTGGTGGATCCGGATCTCGACTTTATTCGCGTCGACGAAGCCGCTTTCCTCGCCTGCCCGGAAGAGTCCATTGACTATGCGGTGATGGAGCGCACGGCGGATGCGGTGGTGGTGCCGATGGATGCAGGCTGGAGCGATGTTGGCTCCTGGTCCTCCCTGTGGGAGATCAGCGCGCATACCCCGGAGGGTAACGTCCATCACGGTGATGTGATTAGCCACAAAACCGAGAACAGCTACGTCTACGCCGAATCCGGCCTCGTGACCACGGTGGGGGTAAAGGATCTGGTGGTCGTCCAGACCAAAGACGCCGTGCTGATTGCCGACCGTAACGCCGTGCAGGACGTTAAAAAGGTGGTGGAGAAGATCAAAGCCGACGGTCGCCACGAGCACCATATTCACCGCGAAGTGTACCGGCCGTGGGGCAAATACGACTCCATCGATGCGGGCGAACGTTACCAGGTGAAGCGCATTACCGTGAAGCCGGGCGAAGGCCTTTCGGTACAGATGCATCACCATCGTGCCGAGCACTGGGTGGTGGTGGCGGGTACCGCCAAAGTGACCATCGACGGTGAAGTGAAACTGCTCGGTGAAAACGAGTCAATTTATATTCCGCTTGGGGCGACACACTGTCTGGAAAACCCAGGGAAGATACCTCTCGATTTAATTGAAGTGCGCTCCGGCGCGTATCTGGAAGAGGACGATATTGTCCGTTTCCAGGACCGCTACGGTCGGGTGTAACCACTTCGCATCATGCCCGGTGGCGCTGTGCTTACCGGGCCTACGAATGAATAAAAAATATTTTGCCTGTTAATTGGGCGGGCCAACTGTTGCCTGAAAAAGGGGTCATGATGGAAAAGTTAACCTGTTTTAAAGCCTACGATATTCGCGGCAAGCTGGGTGAAGAGCTGAATGAAGACATTGCGTGGCGCATCGGCCGCGCGTACGGCGAATACCTGAAACCGAAAACTATCGTACTGGGTGGCGACGTGCGTCTGACCAGCGAATCCCTGAAGCTGGCGCTGGCGAAAGGGCTGCAGGACGCGGGCGTGGACGTGCTGGATATCGGCCTTTCCGGTACCGAAGAGATCTATTTTGCCACCTTCCACCTGGGCGTGGACGGCGGGATTGAAGTCACGGCCAGCCATAACCCGATGGATTACAACGGTATGAAGCTGGTGCGCAAGGGTGCGCGCCCTATCAGCGGCGATACCGGCCTGCGCGACGTGCAGCGTCTGGCGGAAGCCAACGACTTCCCGCCGGTGAACGAGTCTGCACGCGGCAGCTACAAGCAGATTGATCTGCGTAAAGAGTACATCGATCACCTGCTGGGTTACATCAACGTGGCGAACCTTAAGCCGCTGAAGCTGGTCATCAACTCCGGCAACGGCGCGGCGGGCCCGGTGGTGGATGCCCTGGAAGCCCGCTTTAAGGCACTGAACGTGCCGGTGACCTTCGTCAAGGTACACAACACCCCGGATGGCAACTTCCCGAACGGTATCCCGAACCCGCTGCTGCCAGAGTGCCGCGACGACACCCGCAATGCGGTGATTGAACACGGTGCGGATATGGGCATCGCCTTTGACGGCGATTTCGACCGCTGCTTCCTGTTCGACGAGAAAGGGCAGTTCATCGAGGGCTATTACATTGTCGGCCTGCTGGCGGAAGCGTTCCTCGAGAAAAATCCGGGCGCGAAGATCATTCATGACCCGCGCCTCTCCTGGAACACCGTTGACGTGGTGTCAGCGGCAGGCGGCACGCCGGTGATGTCCAAAACCGGTCACGCGTTTATTAAAGAGCGTATGCGCGAAGAAGACGCCATCTACGGCGGCGAGATGAGCGCCCATCACTACTTCCGCGATTTTGCCTACTGCGACAGCGGGATGATCCCGTGGCTGCTGGTGACCGAGCTGCTGTGCCTGAAAGGTCAGACCCTGGGCGAGCTGGTGCGCGACCGTATGGCGGCCTTCCCGGCAAGTGGAGAGATCAACAGCAAACTGGCGCAGCCGGCTGAGGCCATTGCCCGCGTGGAACAGCACTTTGCAATTCACGCGCTGGAAATTGACCGTACCGACGGTATCAGCATGGCGTTCCCGCAGTGGCGCTTTAACCTGCGCTCGTCCAATACCGAGCCGGTGGTGCGCCTGAACGTGGAATCCCGCGCCGACACCGCGCTGATGGAAGCCCGAACGAAGGACATTCTGGCGCTGTTGAATCAGTAATATTTGCCCCTCCCGGTGGGAGGGGAAACCGAATACAGGAACAACGATGACGAATCTAAAAAAGCGCGAACGAGCGAGAACGAATGCATCGTTAATCTCTATGGTGCAGCGTTTTTCTGATATCACCATCATGGTCGGCGGATTGTGGGCGGTGTGTTGGATCAGCGGGCAATCGTTCTTATACATGCACCTGCTGATGGCACTGATTGCGCTGGTCGTGTTTCAGATGATCGGCGGGATGACGGATTTCTATCGTTCGTGGCGTGGCGTCAAGATGACCACCGAGCTGATGCTGTTGCTGCAGAACTGGACCTTAAGCCTGATCTTCAGCGCGGGACTGGTGGCGTTCAGCCATGATTTTGATAATCGTCTTGTGACGTATCTGTGCTGGTATCTGTTGACCAGTGTCGGCATGGTGGTTTGCCGCTCCCTGATCCGCTTTGGCGCGGGCTGGCTGCGTAACCGTGGTTATAACCGCCGCTACGTCGCCGTGGCGGGCGATCTGCCGGTAGGGCAGGTGCTGCTTGATAGCTTCCGCAAAGAGCCGTGGTTAGGTTTTGAAGTGGTGGGCATCTATCACGACGCGAAACCGGGTGGCGTGCCGTCGGACTGGGCGGGGAACTACGACCAGCTTATTGACGATGCGAAAGCGGGCAAAATTCACAACGTCTACATTGCCATGCAGATGAAAGAGGAGTCCCGCATTAAGAAACTGATGCGCGACCTGGCGGACACCACCTGTTCCGTGATCCTCATTCCGGACGTCTTTACCTTCAACATTCTCCATTCCCGTATCGAAGAGGTGAACGGTGTACCGGTAGTGCCGCTGTACGACACGCCGCTGTCAGGTATCAACCGTGTTCTCAAACGCCTGGAAGACATTGTGCTCTCTTCACTGATCCTTCTGCTGATCTCCCCGGTGCTGTGCTGCATTGCCCTGGCGGTGAAGCTGAGCTCTCCCGGCCCGGTCATCTTCCGTCAGACGCGCTACGGCATGGACGGTAAGCCGATCATGGTGTGGAAATTCCGCTCCATGAAGGTGATGGAGAACGACAAAGTGGTGACGCAGGCTACGCAGAACGATCCGCGCGTGACTCGCGTGGGGAATTTCCTGCGCCGCACCTCGCTGGACGAGCTGCCGCAGTTTATCAACGTCTTTACCGGCGGTATGTCGATTGTCGGGCCACGTCCGCACGCGGTTGCCCATAACGAGCAGTACCGCTCGCTGATTGAAGGCTACATGCTGCGCCATAAAGTGAAGCCAGGCATTACCGGCTGGGCGCAAATCAACGGCTGGCGCGGTGAAACCGACACGCTGGAAAAAATGGAAAAACGCATTGAATTCGACCTTGAGTACATCCGTGAGTGGAGCCTCTGGTTCGATATCAAAATTGTTTTTCTGACCATCTTCAAAGGTTTCGTGAACAAAGCGGCGTACTAAGATGAGCTTACGTGAAAAAACCATCAGCGGCGCCAAGTGGTCAGCGATGGCGACTATCGTCATCATTGGCCTGGGGCTGGTGCAGATGACCGTGCTGGCGCGCATTATCGATAATCATCAGTTCGGTCTGCTGACCGTCTCGCTGGTTATTATCGCGCTGGCCGACACGCTGTCTGACTTCGGTATCGCCAACTCGATTATCCAGCGCAAAGAGATTAGCCAGCTGGAGCTGACCACGCTCTACTGGCTGAACGTAGGGCTGGGGATGTTTGTTTTTGTGCTGGTGTTCCTGCTGAGCGATGTGATCGCCAGCGTGCTGCACAACCCGGATCTGGCCCCGCTGATGCGCACGCTGTCGTTTGCCTTTGTGGTGATCCCGCACGGGCAGCAGTTCCGCGCGCTGATGCAAAAAGAACTGGAGTTCAACAAGATCGGCATGATTGAAACCAGCGCCGTGCTGGCGGGCTTTACCTTCACGGTGGTGAGCGCCCATTTCTGGCCGCTGGCCATGACCGCCATTCTGGGGTATCTGGTGAACTCTACCGTGCGTACGCTGCTGTTCGGCTACTTCGGCCGCAAGATCTACCGCCCGGGGCTGCATTTTTCCCTGGCGTCCGTCTCCTCGAACCTGCGTTTTGGCGCCTGGCTGACGGCCGACAGCATCATCAACTACGTCAATACCAATCTTTCCACGCTGGTGCTGGCGCGCATTCTGGGGGCGAGCGTCGCGGGGGGCTATAACCTGGCCTACAACGTTGCGGTCGTCCCGCCGATGAAGCTCAACCCGATTATCACCCGCGTGTTGTTCCCGGCGTTCGCCAAAATTCAGGACGACACTGAAAAGCTGCGCGTCAACTTCTACAAGCTGCTCTCCGTGGTCGGCATTATTAACTTCCCGGTACTGCTGGGTCTGATGGTGGTGTCGAGCAACTTTGTGCCGCTGGTATTTGGCGAGAAGTGGAACAGCATCATCCCGATCCTGCAGTTGCTCTGTGTGGTGGGGCTGCTGCGCTCCGTGGGTAACCCGATTGGCTCCCTGCTGATGGCGAAAGCGCGCGTGGATATCAGCTTTAAATTCAACGTATTTAAAACCTTCCTGTTTATTCCGGCAATTATCGTCGGCGGACACATGGCGGGCGCCATTGGCGTCACGCTGGGCTTTCTGCTGGTGCAAATCATCAACACCGTGCTGAGCTACTTCATCATGATCAAGCCGGTGCTGGGCTCCAGCTACCGTCAGTACATCCTGAGCCTGTGGCTGCCGTTTTATCTCTCCTTGCCGACCCTGGTGGTGAGCTACGGTCTGGGCGTGCTCCTGAAGGGCCATTTGCCGCTGGCCGCGCTGCTGGCAG
This sequence comes from Enterobacter sp. Lyrl_3, assembly GCF_051948675.1. NCBI lineage: Bacteria > Pseudomonadati > Pseudomonadota > Gammaproteobacteria > Enterobacterales > Enterobacteriaceae > Enterobacter > Enterobacter sp. Lyrl_3. Next base: position 604,257 of record NZ_JAYJLI010000001.1, on the reverse strand, counting down.
TGCAGGTTGCCGCGGGCGCGCTGGCGTTTGGGGTGATGATTGTGCTGTCACGCAATGCGCTGGTGGTGGAGATGAAGCGCCAGTTTTGCCGTAACGAAAAAATGAAAACGCTGCTTCGCGCAGGCTAGTTATTTAAGAGGCCATTATGAAATTATTAATTCTTGGCAACCATACCTGCGGCAACCGTGGCGACAGCGCCATCCTGCGCGGTTTATTGGATGCAATTAACACCCTTAAGCCTGAGACAGAAGTGGACGTGATGAGCCGTTACCCGGTCAGCTCATCCTGGTTACTGAACCGCCCGGTGATGGGCGACCCGCTCTACAGCCAGATGAAACAGCACAATAACGCTGCGGGCGTGATGGGACGCGTGAAGAAAGTGTTGCGTCGCCGCTACCAGCATCAGGTGCTGCTTTCTCGCGTAACCGACACCGGCAAGCTGCGCAACATCGCCATTGCGCAGGGCTTTACCGATTTTGTGCGTCTGCTGTCCGGCTATGACGCGATCATTCAGGTGGGCGGTTCGTTCTTCGTCGATCTCTACGGCGTGCCGCAGTTTGAGCATGCGCTCTGTACCTTTATGGCGAAGAAGCCGCTGTTTATGATTGGTCACAGTGTCGGGCCATTCCAGGAACCTCAGTTCAACCAGCTGGCAAACTATGTGTTTGGCCACTGCGATGCCCTGATTTTACGTGAGTCAGTCAGCCTTGACATGATGAAGCGCAGCGAGATCGACACTTCGAAAGTCGAGCACGGCGTGGATACCGCGTGGCTGGTGGATCACCAGGACGACAGCTTCCAGCCGAGCTACGCGGTGCAGCACTGGCTGGACGTGGCGGCGAAACAGAAAACCGTCGCCATTACCCTGCGCGAGCTGGCACCTTTTGATAAGCGTTTAGGTACGACTCAGGCCGCCTACGAGAAGGCCTTTGCCGAGGTCGTTAACCGCGTGCTGGACAGCGGTTATCAGGTGCTGGCGCTCTCCACCTGTACCGGTATCGATAGCTACAACAAGGATGATCGCATGGTGGCGCTTAACCTGCGCCATCTGGTGAACGATCCGTCCCGGTATCACGTGGTGATGGACGAACTGAACGATCTGGAGATGGGCAAACTGCTCTCAGCCTGTGACCTGACCGTGGGTACCCGTCTGCACTCTGCCATCATCTCGATGAACTTTGGCACGCCAGCCATTGCCATCAACTATGAGCACAAGTCTGCCGGGATTATGCAGCAGCTGGGGATGCCGGAAATGGCCGTGGATATCCGTCATCTGCTGGATGGCTCGCTCGGCGCAATGGTGGGCGACACCCTTGGGCAACTGCCCGCCGTGAATGAGCGCCTGGCCGTGGCAGTGAAAGCCGAGCGCGAAAAGGGAATGGGGATGGTGAAGTCGGTGCTTGACCGCGTGCGGGAGGGGAAATGAAGGTTGGTTTCTTCTTACTGAAATTTCCACTGTCGTCTGAAACCTTTGTACTCAATCAAATCACCGCGTTTATCGATATGGGATATGACGTGGAAATTATCGCCCTGCAAAAGGGCGATACGCAAAACACCCATGCGGCGTATACCAAGTATGGGCTGGAGGCGAAAACCCGCTGGCTGCAGGATGAGCCATCCGGAAAAGTGAACAAGCTGCGCTACCGTGCCAGCCAGACCTTACGCGGGCTCCATCGCGCGTCGACCTGGCGAGCGCTGAACATCTCCCGCTATGGCGCGGAGTCGCGCAATCTGATCCTGTCGGCCATCTGTGGGCAAACGGCGCAGCCGTACCGCGCTGATGTCTTTATCGCCCACTTTGGCCCGGCAGGGGTGACCGCAGCCAAACTGCGCGAGCTGGGGGTGATTGACGGGAAGATCGCCACGATCTTCCACGGCATTGATATCTCCAGCCGTGAAGTGCTGAACCACTACACGCCGGAGTATCAGCAGCTGTTCCAGCGCGGCGACATGATGCTGCCCATCAGCGACCTGTGGGCCGGACGCCTCAAAAAGATGGGCTGCCCGGGCGAGAAAATCACCGTCTCGCGGATGGGTGTGGATTTGGCGCGCTTTACCCGACGTCCGGTCAAGGTGCCGGGTAAACCGCTGCAGATTATCTCTGTTGCCCGACTGACCGAGAAAAAAGGGCTGCATGTGGCGATAGAAGCCTGCCGCCAGCTAAAGGCGCGCGGGGTGGATTTCCGTTATCGCATTCTCGGTATCGGCCCGTGGGAGCGTCGTCTGCGCACGCTTATTGAACAGTATGAGCTGGAAGCGCACGTGGAGATGCCGGGCTTTAAGCCGAGCCACGAGGTGAAGGCCATGCTCGATGAAGCCGACGTGTTTCTGCTGCCGTCCGTTACGGGTGCCGATGGCGACATGGAAGGCATACCGGTGGCGCTGATGGAGGCGATGGCGGTGGGGATTCCGGTGGTATCGACCCTGCACAGCGGGATCCCGGAGCTGATCAAGTCAGATCATTCCGGCTGGCTGGTCCCCGAAAATAACGCCATGGCCCTGGCCGATCGGCTGGCCGCGTTTAGCGATATCGACCAGCAGGCGCTGGAGCCCGTGCTGCACAATGCCCGACAAAAAGTCGAGGCAGATTTTAACCAGCAGGTGATCAATCGCCAGTTAGCGAGCCTGCTGCAAACGTTGTAACGCCGAGGTTGTATGCTGAAAAAGATTACCCGACGCAGCTTTGTCTCTTCTCTGTCCGTCCTGGCGGCAATGCCGCTGCTGTCGTCCCGTGTTGCGCGGGCGGCAACCGGCAAGACGGTCTCTGTAAATCAGTACAATAACAACGACTGGATCGCCGCCTTTAAGCAGGCGTTTAACGAAGGCGACACCGTCGTAGTGCCTGCAGGGCTTACCTGCAAAAACATCAACACGGGCATTTTCATTCCTGACGGCAAAACGCTGCTGATTCGCGGGGCGTTAACCGGCAATGGCCGGGGGCGCTTTGTCCTGCAGGAGGGCAGCAAAGTCATCGGTGAGGGCGAAGGCCGTACCGAAAACATTACCCTTGACGTTCGTGGCTCTGACTGTGTCATCAAAGGGCTGGCGATGAGCGGATTTGGCCCGGTAACGCAAATCTACATTGGCGGCAAAAAGCCCAGCGTGATGCGTAATCTGGTCATTGATAACATCCGCGTGAGCCAGGCCAATTACGCCATCCTGCGTCAGGGGTTTCATAACCAGGTGGATGGCGCCCGCATCACCAACAGCAAATTTAGCCACCTGCAGGGCGATGCGATCGAGTGGAATGTGGCCATCAATGACCGCAATATTCTGATCTCCGACCATGTGATCGACAACATCAACTGCACCAACGGGAAGATTAACTGGGGGATTGGTATTGGCCTTGCGGGCAGTACCTACGACAACGACTACCCGGAAAAACAGACCGTGAAGAACTTTGTGGTTGCCAATATCACCGGCAGCAACTGCCGCCAGCTGGTGCACGTTGAGAACGGTAAACACTTTATTATCCGCAATATTAAGGCCAAAAATATTACGCCTGATTTCAGTAAAAAGGCGGGAATAGACAATGCCACGGTAGCAATTTATGGCTGTGATAATTTCGTTATTGATAATGTCGATATGGTCAATAGTGCCGGCATGTTAATCGGATACGGCGTGATTAAAGGTGACTACCTGTCGATTCCGCAGAACTTCAAGCTTAACGATATTCGTCTGGATAATAGCCAGCTTGCCTATAAGCTGCGTGGCATACAAATTTCATCCGGTAATGCGACCTCGTTTGTGGCCATCACCAACGTCGACATGCAGCGCGCGACGCTTGAACTGCATAACAAACCTCAGCACCTTTTCTTACGCAATATCAACGTAATGCAGGAAGCAGCAATCGGACCCGCGCTGAAGCTGAACTTCGACCTGCGTAAGGATGTGCGGGGTAAGTTTATGGCGAAAGACGAGACGTTGCTGTCGCTGGCAAACATCAAAGCAGTGAATGAGAAAGGGCAGAGCTCGGTGGATATTGACCGGGTGGATCAGCATGTGGTGAATACGGAACGGCTTAATTTTGCGCTGCCGCACAGATAATCGTCAGTGGGCTTTTTGCGACTATTCCTGGCACGGAATCGCATTCTATTCAGATTACAACTACTGTAATTTGTGGTGCTAAGGCGTAATATCATTTGAGGATTACGGCAAATCATACTGGCGAAAACAGGTTTAAGAGCTATAATTCGTCAACCATTTTAAGGTGGAAGAAATAATGATTAATTTGAAAGCAGTCATTCCGGTAGCCGGACTGGGCATGCATATGCTGCCAGCCACAAAAGCCATTCCTAAAGAGATGCTACCGATCGTCGACAAGCCGATGATTCAATACATCGTCGACGAGATTGTTGCTGCAGGGATCAAAGAAATCGTTCTGGTTACGCACTCGTCCAAGAATGCGGTTGAAAACCACTTCGACACCTCTTACGAACTCGAAGCGCTGCTGGAGCAGCGTGTTAAACGTCAACTGCTGGCGGAAGTGCAGTCCATTTGCCCTCCTGGCGTGACCATCATGAACGTGCGTCAGGCGCAGCCGCTGGGCCTGGGCCACTCCATCCTGTGTGCTCGCCCTGTCGTGGGCGACAACCCGTTTATCGTGGTCCTGCCTGATATCATCATCGATACCGCTTCTGCGGATCCGCTGCGCTATAACCTGGCGGCGATGGTGGCGCGTTTCAACGAAACAGGCCGCAGCCAGGTGCTGGCGAAACGCATGAAAGGCGATCTGTCCGAGTACTCTGTTATCCAGACTAAAGAAGCGCTGGAGACAGAAGGGCAGGTGAGCCGCATCGTTGAGTTCATCGAAAAACCGGATCAGCCGCAGACGCTGGATTCTGACCTGATGGCGGTTGGTCGTTATGTCCTGAACGCGGATATCTGGGCCGAGCTGGAAAAAACCGAACCAGGTGCCTGGGATCGTATCCAGTTGACCGATGCGATTGCCGAGCTGGCGAAAAAGCAGTCTGTTGACGCGATGCTGATGACCGGTGAGAGCTACGACTGCGGTAAGAAGCTGGGCTACATGCAGGCGTTTGTGAACTATGGGCTGCGCAACCTGAAGGAAGGGGCGAAGTTCAGAAGCCGGATTGAGAAGTTGTTAGCTAACGACTGATTTTATCTTACTTGATTTGCACAAGCGGCAGTCATCATTTGGGTATGTTGAAACATAACCAAAATGGTAGCTGCCGTTTTTTGTTATTAATTCTAATGATAACATGGATTTATCTGATTTAAATCTGGTCAGATTTGTAACGATTTGTGCTTGTTTCTGAGGTCATTTAGGACGACAATTAACGCCAGTTTTTGTCTGAATCCAGACCAGAAAAATCATTTATTCAAACTTCGCTCAGTGCACTGGTAGCTGTTAAGCCAGGGGCGGTAGCGTGCAAAATTTCTGAAGCCGATATTAATTACCCGGTATCAGAACGCCAATATCTCGACAAATTCAATAGACGGAACAGATCACGTGAAAATTCTTGTGACGGGCGGGGCCGGCTTTATCGGCTCAGCAGTGGTACGACATATTATTAAAAAAACCCAGGATGAAGTCGTCAATGTGGATAAACTGACGTATGCCGGTAACCTTGAGTCGCTTACAGAAGTGAGTGATAGCGCCAGATATGTCTTTGAGCATGCGGACATTTGCGACAAGAATGCTATGGATCGTATCTTTGCTGAGCATAAGCCGGATGCCGTTATGCACCTGGCGGCTGAGAGTCATGTCGATCGTTCCATCACCGGCCCGGCCGCGTTTATTGAAACCAATATTGTCGGTACCTATGTATTGCTGGAAGCGGCTCGTGCTTACTGGTCCACTTTAGATGATGTAGCGAAGAAGGCGTTTCGTTTCCATCATATCTCTACCGATGAAGTGTATGGCGATCTGCCGCACCCGGACGAGCATCCGGTTTCTACCGATCTGCCGCTCTTTACCGAGACCACAGCTTATGCGCCAAGCAGCCCGTATTCTGCTTCAAAAGCCTCCAGCGACCATCTGGTTCGAGCCTGGCTGCGTACCTATGGGTTCCCGACCATCGTCACTAACTGCTCCAATAACTACGGTCCGTATCATTTCCCTGAGAAACTGATCCCGCTGGTCATCCTGAATGCGCTCGATGGCAAACCACTGCCAATTTATGGCAAAGGTGACCAGATCCGCGACTGGTTGTATGTTGAAGATCATGCGCGTGCGCTCTACACCGTCGTAACCCAGGGTAAGCCGGGGGAGACCTATAACATCGGTGGTCATAACGAGAAGCAGAATCTGGATGTTGTACATACGATTTGCGATCTGCTGGATGAGATTGTGCCGAAAGAAGGCTCTTACCGCGATCAGATCACGTATGTTGCCGACCGCCCGGGGCATGACCGTCGCTATGCGATTGATGCGCATAAAATCGGCGTAGAGCTGGGATGGAAGCCAGAAGAGACGTTTGAAAGTGGGATTCGTAAGACCGTGGAATGGTATCTGAGCAACCAGGACTGGGTTAATAACGTAAAAAGCGGTGCCTATAAAAGCTGGATCGAACAGAATTACGGAGAACGTTAATTGTGAATATTCTTCTGTTCGGGAAGACAGGGCAGGTGGGTTGGGAACTCCAGCGTGCGCTGGCGCCGTTAGGGAATTTAATAGCGCTTGATGTGCACTCGAAAGAGTACTGTGGCGATTTCAGCAAGCCAGAAGGGATTGCTGAGACGGTTCGTGCCATCAAACCTGATGTTATCGTTAATGCTGCAGCGCATACTGCTGTTGATAAAGCGGAATCAGAGCCTGAATTCGCCCAGTTATTGAATGCAACAAGCGTTGAGGCCATTGCGAAGGAAGCGGCGAAAATTGGTGCCTGGGTTGTTCATTATTCAACAGATTACGTTTTTCCGGGCGATGGGGATAAACCATGGCGTGAAACGGATGCGACAGCGCCATTAAATGTTTATGGGCAGACTAAACTTGACGGTGAAAAAGCGCTGCAAGCACATTGTCCTAACCATCTTATTTTTCGTACCAGTTGGGTTTACGCGGGTAAAGGGAACAATTTCGCGAAAACCATGCTGCGTCTGGCGAAAGAGCGTAAAGAACTTTCTGTTATCAACGATCAAGTTGGTGCGCCTACGGGAGCAGAATTACTGGCAGACTGTACCGCGCATGCTATTCGTGTAGCGATGGTAAAACCAGAAGTGGCTGGTCTTTATCACCTCGTCGCGTCAGATACGACAACCTGGTATGACTATGCTGCTCTGGTATTTGATGAAGCCAGAAACTCAGGCATTGAACTGGCGATTGAAAAAATCAATGCTGTTCCGACAAGCGCTTACCCGACACCTGCTCGCCGGCCGCAGAATTCGCGGTTAAGCACAGAGAAATTCCAGCATAACTTTGGTCTGGTATTGCCAGCATGGGATGTTGGCGTGAAGCGCATGTTAGCTGAGCTTTTTACAGCCCAATCACTTTAATCATTAAATAAATGCCCGGATTCGGGCATTTTGCGTTTACAGAGAAATTATAATGGCTACGCGTAAAGGTATTATTCTTGCTGGTGGATCCGGCACTCGTCTCTACCCTGTGACTATGGCGGTGAGTAAACAACTGCTGCCCATTTACGACAAACCAATGATTTACTATCCGCTGTCTACACTGATGCTGGCAGGGATTAAAGACATTCTGATCATTAGTACGCCACAGGATACCCCGCGCTTTGAACAACTTCTGGGCGACGGCAGTCAGTGGGGATTAAACCTTCAGTATAAAGTACAGCCAAGCCCTGATGGACTGGCTCAGGCCTTTATTATTGGCGAAGAGTTCATTGGTGACGACAACTGTGCGCTGGTGCTGGGCGATAATATTTTCTACGGTCATGACCTGCCTAAACAGCTGGAAGCCGCAGTGAGTAAAGGCGACGGTGCAACGGTATTCGCCTATCACGTCAACGATCCGGAACGTTATGGCGTGGTGGAGTTCGATAAAAATGGTACGGCCATCAGTCTGGAAGAGAAGCCGCTGGAACCTAAAAGCAACTATGCTGTAACGGGTCTTTATTTCTACGACAATGATGTAGTGGAAATGGCGAAGAACCTTAAGCCTTCAGCGCGCGGTGAGTTGGAAATTACCGATATTAACCGTATCTACCTTGAGCAGGGCCGTCTGTCTGTAGCGATGATGGGACGAGGCTATGCCTGGCTGGATACCGGTACGCATCAGAGCCTGATTGAAGCGAGCAACTTTATTGCGACCATCGAAGAACGTCAGGGGCTTAAAGTCTCCTGTCCGGAAGAGATTGCTTTTCGTAAGGGATTTATTGATGCAGAGCAGGTAAAGATACTGGCTGAACCACTCAAAAAAAATGCCTATGGCCAGTATTTGCTCAAAATGATTAAAGGTTATTAATCTATGAATGTTGTAAAGACAGATATTCGAGATGTGATGATTTTTGAGCCGAAGGTTTTTGGTGATGAACGAGGGTTTTTCTTTGAAAGTTTTAATAAGAAAACCTTTGAAGAGTTAACAGGACGTGAAATAGAATTTGTGCAAGATAACCATTCTAAATCCTGTAAAAACGTACTACGTGGTCTTCATTACCAACAAGCACCTTATGCACAAGGAAAATTAGTTCGCTGCATAGCTGGTGAAGTTTTTGACGTAGCTGTGGATATACGTAGAGAATCGGAAACATTTGGTAAATGGGTTGGGGTATATCTTTCTGCTGAGAATAAACGGCAGTTATGGATACCTGAAGGTTTTGCTCATGGTTTTGTTGTTCTTAGTGAAGTTGCTGAGTTTCAATATAAAACAACAAATTATTACAACCCCAGTAGTGAACGATGTATTGCATGGAATGACCCTGTGCTAAATGTACATTGGCCGATTTCTGAGAATGAAGTCATTCTCTCTGAGAAAGATAAATTAGCTCCAGATTTTATAGAACATATTAAGGATGAACAATGATTCCATTTAATAAACCATACTTACAAGGGAAAGAACTCTTTTATATATCCCAGGCGGTAAGTTTAGGAAAAATATCTGGTGACGGTTTTTTTACAAAAAAATGTCACGAATACTTTGAAAATAAATATGCTTTTAAAAAAGTATTATTAACAACATCTTGTACCGATGCTCTTGAAATGGCCGCGATATTACTTGATATTAAGCCAGAAGATGAGGTCATTGCACCGGCTTATACATTTGTATCTACAGTAAACGCTTTTGCACTGCGAGGAGCAAAATTAGTTTTCGCGGATAGCTATGCAGATAATCCAAATGTTGACCCAAGCTCAATCCGAGCTAGTATAACTGATAAAACGAAAGCTATTATTGTTGTTCATTACGCTGGTGTAGCGTGTGATATGGATGAAATTATGTCCATTTCTAAGGAATATAATATTCCTGTCATTGAAGATGCTGCGCAAGCTATTGATTCCTTCCATAACGATAGACCTCTGGGAAGCATTGGTACATTCGGTACTTTTTCATTCCATGAAACAAAAAACATTATCTCGGGTGAAGGTGGAATGCTTGTCATCAATGATGAAAGCTATTTTCAGCGAGCAGAAATTATAAGAGAAAAAGGGACCAACAGGTCTTCATTCTTCAGAGGAGAGGTAAATAAGTATGGATGGGTTGATATCGGATCATCCTTCCTTCCATCCGATATTATTGCAGCATATCTTTTTGCGCAATTAGAAAATTTAGAGCTCATTCAGAAACAGCGAAAAGTATTGTGGGAGAGATATCGTGCTAATTTGAGTGAATTAGAGACTAAAGGATTTATTAAGCTACCTGTAATTCCTGAGTTTGCTACTAATAATGCCCATATGTTTTATGTAATATGTGCTGATATAGAAAAAAGAACAGCGTTAATTAACCATCTTAAAGGATTCGAAATTCATTCCGTTTTCCATTATTTGTCACTTAATAAAAGTGATTATTATTTGTCAATCGGTGATGAAGTTGAGTTGGCAAATAGTGACCATTTTAGTGATTGCTTGTTAAGACTTCCGATGTTCTATGAATTAACAATAGAGCAGATAGATTATATTTGTGAAAAAATAAAAAATTTCTATAACTAATCTTTTGATCACGTAGTGTAATGTTAGGGTTATCATCAAATAACCTTCTTCTTAATAACAAGAAATTTATATAATGATTAAAGAAGTCAAGTTATTAACATATATATATGGCGTAAGAATATATACAGCTGTCGTTGCGATCTTGCTGATTCCTTTGTTAATAAAGAGGATTGGTGTAGAAGCATATGGATTACTTGGCTTCTTTACAGTATTACAGGCATGTTTAAGTATTTTGGATGCAGGAGTAGGTGGGGTATTAACAAGGGAAGCCATTATATCGAAGCAAAATATTAAGCGGTTTGAAAAATTCAATATATTATATCGAAAAATAATTTTAATATTTATTGGCATAGCAATATCGCTCATTCTGTTGGGAGGGTTATTTAGCTATAAATTTAGTACATTATGGCTAAAAACAAATATCAAAGATTCCACATTAATTATATGCACAACACTGATGTTTTGCATTTTTGCATTAAGATATTTGCAGGGGCCATTCAGAAGTTTATTACTTTCTAATGAATCCCAGATTACAATTACGACTATTAATTTAATAAACACAACGCTATCGCAACCTTTTACACTTGTATTATTATATGTTTTCAAAGGCGATGTTATCTTTTATTTTATAATGCAGCTTTTGAGTGCAGCGTTAACTTGTGGATTGATGATTCTTTTTAGTGAACGCGTGAGAAAAAACATATTAAAGACCATCGATAAACAGCAAGTTACTGATGATGATACTAGTGAGATATCCATTTCAAAATTCTTTTCTTTTGCATTGCAGCTGTCAATGCTTACGATTCTATGGGTAGTGGTAAACCAATCGGATAAGTTAACGCTGACGCGTTTTCTGCCTTTATCCGAATATGCAATGTATAGTATCGCTATTTCTATAATGGGGATTCTGGCAATTATTAGCGATCCTTTAAATCAGTATCTACAGCCAAGACTGACCAAATATTTCCATGAAAAAAATACGCTACAATATTCAAGATTATATTTTCATGCATTTAAATTTATAATTACTATTACTATACCCTTAAGCATCTTTTTGTTTTTCTTTTCTGAGAAGATACTTTTTATATGGAGTAACAATACACATCTCGCTACTGAAGTATCTAAATATTTACCATGGCTGTTTTTGGGAGGGGTGTTTTCAATTTATTCAAATCTAATATTCTTGCTTCTCTATAGCCAGGGACAGTTAAAAAAACATACTGTCGTGTATGTGATTTTTAGCACGATAATAATTCCGTCAAACATTTTTATCGCTAAGAACTTTCATGGTGATGGAACTTCTGTTTTTTATGCGGTGAATGCTATCCTCTTATTTATTTTGTGGGGAGGATATAACCTTACTGAAACATTCAAACATGGACTAGGAATAATAATCTTTTATATTATACCCTTGGTCATTATAGAACTCATTTATTATTATTACATATCTAAATTCGAAGCGTTTAGTGGAAGCCGGTTATTATCTTTTGCATATTTATCTTTGTTAGGGTTTGGAAGCGTTCTAATTTCTATGTGCTATATTTTTGGAATGCATAAAATATTACCTTCTTTTGATTTTAAAATGAGCAAAAAATGAAAGTGTTTATATGTGCGCCTTCTTTTGATGAGAATAGTGGTGGTTCCGTAGTTCTTCATCGTTTATGTCATATTATTAATGAATTTAGCGAACATAACGCTTTTCTTGTAAAGTTAAAACCAACATACTCAGGAAAAATAACGATTAAAAAAATACTTCAGCAATTAAAATGGGAAGTTCGCTCGAAGTCTTGTTTTAAAACGCATGCTGAATGGAATACTCCGCTATGGAATTCGAAAAGAATTCCTGAAGATGGGATAGTCATATATCCGGAAATAGTTAATGGCAATCCTCTTGGGGCCAAACATGTCGTAAGATGGTTACTGCATCAGCCTGGTTTTCATACATCCATCATCAATTATGAAGCTGGCGAAATGTATTATAAATTTAACTCAGCTATTAAAGATTTTCAGAGAGACGGGTCGTTTACATCTCAGAATGAATTGAAAGTTATTTATTACCCAATTGATATATATAATGAAAGTAATGATGTAAAAGATATAGACTGCTGTTTCATGGTTAGAAAAGGAACTTATAAAGAAAAAATACATCCCGCTAATGCAGTACAAATTGACGGTTTAAGTCATAAAGAAGTAGCCGCTATTTTCAAGCGCTCTAAAAAATTCATTTGTTATGATGATTACACCGCCTATTCAATTTTTGCTGTGTTATGTGGTTGCCCGTCATATGTTGTACCAGCTCAAGGGCAGTCGATAGAAGATTGGTATCCAAATTTATCGGACAGATATGGTATTTCTTTTGGTTTCTCAAAAGAGCAAGAAGAGTGGGCACAAAGCACAAGAGAAAATGTTTATAATCACATTATTGCAGAACATCAACGATCAAACGAAACAGTACTTAAATGCTTATCTGAGATGTCTATATATTTCCATTTAAAGTGATGGAATATACTTATACATAAATATTTTCGCAAAGCGTAAATTCACCAAACTTTGCAGAATAATATTTCGCTTCTTATTATTTTAATGATCATTAAAGGTATGCATATGCGTGTATTTGATGTTTGTTTTACACTTTATGCTTCAAATACAACTTTTGATTTTATTACTCAATATCATCAAAAGGCTGGAAATAAAATTAAGTTTTTATGGTGTAAGGTTTTACTATCTTTACCTTTTAAAATTTTAAATAAATTCAAATTAATTTCTCTACGAGATAATTTTATCTATACTTTAAAAGGAGAGTCCAAAGATAAACTCTTCAAATTTTCAACTTTTTTTGTTGATGATTTTCTCAAATCTAAAGAAAATGAAACAACGATGAAATTGCTTTTATCAAATCAATCAGATTCTATTTTGATATCCGCTTCCCTGGATCCTGTAATTGATGCAATTTCTAAGAAATTAAGTGTTACCGGGTACTCTTCAAAATTACAATATAAAAATGGTTATTGCACTGGTAGATTAGAGATAGATCTCAAAGGGAATAAACATACTAAAATTATGCTAGAAAAACTAGAGTTGGTTGTTACTGACAATATGAGTGATATTAATCTAATAAAAAATAGTCAACAATCCTATATTGTTACTCGAAAAAATAATAATGAAAAGTGGCTGGTATTACTTTCACATAACAATGTGGATTTAGGAAGGATTAAATTTTTATGAACCTTTATATACCATTTTCCTATCTTCTCATTACCAGAATTAAAACGAAGCATGAAAGAATTAGTTGGTTTATCATTTATCCTCTTTTTCTTTTGCTCACAGTAATTATTTTAAAAGGAGAGGTGTTAAATTTCATAGCTAGTTTTATTATGATAATGTCCTTATATGAAATAGGATATATTGACAATGATTTTAGAACTGTAAAAAAAGAGAAAGATCCTACCCTTCGTGCCACAACACAACGCGCATGGATAGAAAAAAATATAATTTCTCTTGTGGTTTCTAGAATATTAATTTCTGTTGTATTGGGTTTTTTTCTATATTTTAAGACTGATTTTCCCCAGCAGATAACAATATTGCTTTTGATGGTTTTACTGTTGTGTGGTTTTTACTATCATAATACATTGCGTTCTCGATGGAATGTATTGACCTATTTTATTGTGGTTCTCTGCCGCTATATAATCCCAGTTATTGCATCTGTAAATAGTGTTTATTTTCCATATTTAGTTCCGTTTATCATTCTCTCGTTTCCTTTAGTCCGTACTATTGAGCATGCTTGTAAAGAAAAATATGGTTTTATCAAACTTAAGGAACTTGTAAAGAACCCAGATCTTTTTCGTGTAAAATGGTATATGTTAGTGACATTACTCATTTTTATAATAATGATAATGCACCGTGTTAACATTTTAATCGAATTATTTGTCCTAAGTATGTATTTTCTTTCGTACAGAATTGCAACACTGTATATTTCCAAAACAAAACAAGTTATGAGAAATAAACATCAATCTTATAATTGGGAAGACAATGAAAAGTAAGACAGCCGCGATAGTTATTCTATTTAACCCTACAAAAGAAAATACAGAGAAATTATTAATTGAGCTTAAGCAGCAATGTGACTTTGTCGTACTTGTTGATAATACACCTGAAAATATTCCCAGAACGTTAGGTCCGAATTTGAAGTTCGAAAATGTAATCTACGACGATCTAAAGATGAATATGGGGATAGCTTACGCTCAAAACCATGGCTTCCTCAAAGCTGTTAATCTAGGTTGCGATATCTTTTTCACTTTTGACCAAGATTCAACAATTGGGAAAAATTATATTTCTGAAATGTATAATGAATATATTAAATGTGCAAAAATAAATAAACAAGTAGCTGCATTAGGCCCTTTAATAATAAATGAGAGGAATAAATCTCAGTACGATCGTGAAATTAATATTGGTAAAGAGTTCGCTGAGGGTGTTTATTCTGTAGAAAGTATTATTTCCTCAGGCGCACTGATTCCCTTAAATGCTCTTACATATGTAGGGTTAAACAAATCGGAATGGTTTATCGATCTGGTAGATATCGAATGGTGTTATCGAGCCCGACATCTTGGTTGGGAAGTTCTTTCAACCAAAAATATTACGCTACAACATAATATTGGTATGCAGGATGTTAACATTTTAGGAGTACGCAGTTTCGCTAAATGTAGTCCTTTTAGATTATATTATGTTTATAGAAATTGGCTATTGGCAAATAGAGAAATTTCATTCCCTCTGAAATACAAGATCAAAAAATTATTTGTTATGCCATGCAAATTTATAATCTATGCATTAAGTGATAACGGTCTTGCACGAATCAAGTTTATGCTTCAGGGGATTCGTGACGGATTAAAAGGTGTGAGTGGTCCACATCGTTAAAATTCTTTTAACAAAGTAAAATTTTCTGAGGTTAAATTGGCTATCAAACATTTTAGAATATACATGCTTTTTCTTTGCATGGTGGCAATATCATTATTCTTTGGCTTACGGATGTTAGGGCAGGATAGCGATTTTATATCTTACGAAACTTTTTACGATAGTATTAATGATAACTTTGCTTTTTCAGATACAAGGTTTGAATTTGGCTTTGTATTGATAAGTTATTTTTTTAAACAGGTCCTCAATACTGACATTCATGTGCTACTGGTCTTCATAGCATTTATCTCATTAACGATTAAACAATACCTTTTTTCTAAATCTAATAATAGATTCCTCATTGCAATTATTTATTTAATGGGAATAGGGCTTCTGCATGAAATGACGCAGATTCGTGTAGCTATAGCTATAAGCTTTGTTCTCTTAAGTCTTTACTTTAAATCGAACGAACGAACTAAATTGTCATTTTTGTTTTTTATACTTTCAATATTGTTCCATTACTCCATGGCATTCTTTATTATGGGCCTGATAATACCCAACGCATGGTTGGCGAACAACAAACTAAAAATACCTGTAATTTTTCTTTATGCAGTGATAGCAGCAGTTATTTTGTATTACATACAGGATATTCTAATTTCTAATTTTAGCATGATAAGATTATATGCCAGTCGGGCTGATAACGAGAGTTTTAATTTTGCATCTATAAGATTTATGGGGCTGCTATTACCACTGATAATTGGTGTTTTTTCTTTTAACAATCTTTCAGTCTTTCAAAAAAGATGTTTTATAATTTCTATGGCGGCATATGCGATTTCAATACCTGCATCACTAATTCCTACGATTGCAAGCAGAATATTCGAGTTAGGATGGACTTGCTTTTATTTTTGGGTTCCAGGAGTTACCAATAAGTGGAATAAAACAATTGCATTGTTCTTTCTAATTTTTGTAAGTGTGTATTTTGCGGTTAGAAATATCTACCTTGAGCCAATTTTTGGCACGCAATAAGTTATTTGATATTTTGTGTTTCGCTTGTTATTGATATTTTTTTTTGCAAAAAATAATAATTCGGGTGAAAAAAGTTTTGTATATGTTGAGAATTTGATTGAAATGAAGAGTGTTCATAATGATTAATAATGAGCGAAGGACGTTGTTGTATTTCGTGAACGTTGATTGGTTTTTTATTTCACATCGTTTGCCAATAGCGTTGAAAGCACTTCAGCAGGGTTTCCACGTTGTAATAGCATGTCGTTTTACTACTCACCGTGAGCAACTGGAGTCTATGGGATTCGAGACTTATGAAATCCCTTTCAGTCGAAGCGGTGTTGGGCTATTTTCAGAAATGAAAACTCTTCTCAATGTGCGGCAAGTTATTAGTTTGACACGTCCTGATATTATTCATTCAATTACTATTAAACCAGTTATATATTCAGGTTTAATGCGGAAGACGCTCTTTAGAAAGAGTGCAATGGTATCCGCAATATCTGGACTGGGATATGTTTTTACGTCCCCAACCTTGCGCGCAAGATTAATAAAGTTGACTGTTTCATTGCTTTATAAAATCTCGTTGAGCGGGAAAAGGAAAATTGTTATTTTCCAAAATAGTTCTGATGAAAGCATTCTTAGTAATATAGTTGGTTTGACTCGCGATGATAAAGTTTTGATTAAAGGTTCTGGTGCTGACCTGAACGTCTATAATTATAAGCCTGAAATGGAAGAGTGCTCGGTTAAGGTTTCAATGGCATGTCGCTTGTTAAAAGATAAAGGTGTTTATGAATATATCGAAGCTGCCAAGCTAGTTAAGGAAAAATACCCTGACGTTGATTTTTTACTTATTGGTACCCCTGATATCGAAAATCCAAATTCAGTCATGATTCATGAAATTGAAAAGTGGGCAAATGATGGAGTGGTAAAATATTTAGGCCACCGAACAGATATTGCTGAGATTTTTAGTCAATCTAATATTGTTTGCCTCCCTTCTTTTTATGGTGAAGGGGTTCCAAAGGTTCTTATTGAAGCGGCAGCATGTGGTAGAGCTATTGTCACTACAAATAACCCCGGTTGCAGAGATGCGATTATTCATGGCCAAACAGGTCTCTGTGTCCCTATAAAAAATTCACAGGCTCTGGCTGGCGCTATTATAAGTTTAATCGAGCAACCTGAACTGAGACGCAAAATGGGAATTGCTGCGAGAGATTTTGCTGAACAAGAATTCGATGTCAACTCGGTGGTTGATAAACACATGAGTATTTACAATCGACTTATTACGTAACATAACATCGATTTTTAATCCAAAAGTACTAAATTGTTTTTTTAAATTCCTTTATGGTCCTGGTTTCAATATTTTTGCAATGTACTAATTTCGCTAAAAAGTTTTTTAGCCACATTTTGCAATATCCCTCACTTATAGTAGGTAAAAGTTTTAAAAGCAATTTTAGCTACCTCCATGACCTTAACCTGAGTTAACATTATCAACATATTCAAGCCGCGCATAAGTCGCGGCGACCACACCTGACAGGAGTATGTAATGTCCAAGCAACAGATCGGCGTTGTCGGTATGGCAGTGATGGGGCGCAACCTGGCGCTCAACATCGAAAGCCGTGGTTATACCGTCTCCGTTTTCAACCGCTCCCGTGATAAGACCGAAGAGGTCATCGCTGAGAATCCGGGTAAGAAGCTGGTTCCTTTCTATACGGTTAAAGAGTTTGTTGAATCTCTGGAAACGCCTCGTCGTATCCTGTTAATGGTGAAAGCTGGCGCAGGTACCGATGCAGCCATCGATTCCCTGAAACCTTATCTGGATAAAGGCGACATCATCATTGATGGTGGTAACACCTTCTTCCAGGACACCATTCGTCGTAACCGTGAACTCTCTGCTGAAGGTTTCAACTTCATCGGTACCGGTGTTTCCGGTGGTGAAGAGGGCGCGCTGAAAGGCCCATCTATCATGCCTGGCGGCCAGAAAGAAGCGTACGAGCTTGTTGCGCCAATTCTGACCAAAATCGCTGCGGTTGCGGAAGATGGTGAGCCGTGTGTGACCTATATCGGTCCGGACGGTGCAGGCCACTATGTAAAGATGGTTCACAACGGCATCGAATACGGCGATATGCAACTGATTGCTGAAGCCTACTCTCTGCTGAAGGGGGGCCTGAACCTCTCCAACGAAGAACTCGCAGATACCTTCACCGAGTGGAACAAAGGCGAGCTGAACAGCTATCTGATCGACATCACCAAAGATATCTTCACGAAGAAAGATGAAGAGGGTAAATACCTGGTCGATGTGATTCTTGACGAAGCGGCGAACAAAGGTACCGGTAAATGGACCAGCCAGAGCTCTTTGGACCTGGGCGAACCGCTGTCTCTGATCACCGAATCCGTATTCGCTCGCTACATCTCTTCTCTGAAAGATCAGCGCGTGGCGGCTTCCAAAGTGCTGTCTGGTCCGCAGGCTAAACCAGCGGGTGACAAAGCGGAATTCGTTGAGAAGGTTCGTCGTGCTCTGTACCTGGGCAAAATCGTCTCTTACGCGCAAGGTTTCTCTCAACTGCGCGCGGCTTCTGACGAAAACAACTGGGATCTGAACTACGGTGAAATCGCGAAGATCTTCCGTGCAGGTTGCATTATCCGCGCCCAATTCCTGCAGAAAATCACCGATGCCTATGCTCAAAATGCAGGTATCGCGAACCTGCTTCTGGCACCTTACTTTAAGAAGATTGCTGACGAA
Organism: Enterobacter sp. Lyrl_3; assembly: GCF_051948675.1. Taxonomy (NCBI): domain Bacteria; kingdom Pseudomonadati; phylum Pseudomonadota; class Gammaproteobacteria; order Enterobacterales; family Enterobacteriaceae; genus Enterobacter; species Enterobacter sp. Lyrl_3. The sequence continues at coordinate 585,563 of NZ_JAYJLI010000001.1, read as the reverse complement.
TACCAGCAGGCGCTGCGTGATGTGGTTGCATACGCTGTACAGAATGGTATTCCTGTGCCGACCTTCTCCGCTGCAGTGGCGTACTACGACAGCTATCGCGCTGCCGTACTGCCTGCCAACCTGATCCAGGCGCAGCGTGACTACTTCGGTGCGCACACTTATAAACGTACGGATAAAGAAGGTGTGTTTCACACCGAATGGCTGGATTAATCTGATTTAACTCAGCCTGATAACAAAGCCCGGTGATGCCCACCGGGCTTTTTTTATAACGGATAAGCCCATCTGGACTTGCTTTGTCCAGCGAGTGTCTTTCAACACCCTATAAACCACTGCGTTTTCTCATTTCTGCAGCCAGGCATTCGCCTTGACAGCCGCTCAACATAAGAGGTAAAAACCTCAACAGTTGTTTATTGCGGTGGGATGTTTACGCCTCCTGAAACTTAAACTTGAAGAAGTTGAACGAATGAAAATAACTATCTCCGGAACAGGCTATGTAGGCCTATCAAACGGCATTCTGATCGCACAAAACCATGAAGTGGTGGCGTTGGATATCGTTAAGTCCAAAGTGGATATGCTTAATCAAAAGCAATCCCCGATTGTCGATAAAGAAATCCAGGAATACCTTGCCAATAAACCGCTGAATTTCCGTGCCACGACGGATAAAGAAGACGCCTATCGCGACGCAGATTTCGTCATCATCGCGACACCAACGGATTACGACCCTAAAACCAACTACTTCAACACCTCAACCGTAGAAGCGGTGATCAAAGATGTTATCGCAATCAACCCAAAAGCGGTGATGATCATCAAATCGACCATTCCGGTAGGCTTCACTAAATCGATTAAAGAAGAGTTGGGTATTGATAATGTCTTCTTCTCGCCAGAGTTCCTGCGCGAGGGCAGGGCGTTATACGATAACCTGCACCCATCCCGTATCGTGATCGGTGAGCGCTCTGAGCGTGCGGAGCGCTTCGCCGCACTGCTGCAGGAAGGCGCAATCAAGAAAGATATTCCGGTACTGTTTACCGACTCCACAGAAGCGGAGGCGATCAAGCTCTTCGCCAATACCTATCTGGCAATGCGCGTGGCCTACTTCAACGAGCTGGACAGCTACGCTGAGAGCCTGGGTTTGAACACCCGCCAGATCATCGAAGGTGTTTGTCTCGATCCGCGCATTGGTAACCACTATAACAATCCGTCATTTGGCTACGGTGGTTACTGCCTGCCAAAAGATACCAAGCAGTTGCTGGCCAACTATCAGGCTGTGCCAAACAACCTGATTTCAGCGATTGTGGATGCCAATCGCACGCGTAAGGATTTCATTTCTGATTCCATCCTCGCGCGTCAGCCGAAAGTGGTGGGCGTGTATCGTCTGATCATGAAGAGCGGTTCCGATAACTTCCGTGCCTCTTCCATTCAGGGGATCATGAAGCGTATTAAAGCGAAGGGTGTACAGGTCATTATTTATGAACCCGCAATGCAGGAAGATGAGTTCTTCCATTCACGTGTGATTCGCGATTTGAATGCATTCAAGCAGGAAGCGGACGTGATTATCTCTAACCGCATGGCGGAAGAGTTGGCGGATGTGGCGGATAAAGTCTATACCCGCGATCTGTTCGGTAGCGATTGATTATTTTAACGCGCGTAAAAAACCCGGCTATGTTGCCGGGTTTTTTTATTTTCAGACCTTGTAGAAAGCGCGATACCAGTCGACAAAGTTTTTCACCCCGTCTTTGACTGAAGTCTGCGGTTTAAAACCAATAACGTCATACAACGCTTTCGTGTCCGCGCTGGTTTCCAGCACGTCACCCGGTTGAATCGGCATCATGTTTTTCTCTGCTTCTTTGCCGAGAGCTTCTTCCAGCGCCGTAATGTAATCCATAAGCTCGACCGGAGAGCTGTTACCAATGTTGTAAACCCGATAAGGCGCGGAGCTGGTTGCCGGGGAACCGGTCTCGACGGTCCAGTCTGCATCGGCCTGAGGTATGACATCCTGCAAACGAATAATGGCTTCAGCGATGTCATCAATGTAAGTGAAGTCACGCTTCATCTTGCCGTAGTTGTAAACATCGATGCTTTTGCCTTCTATCATTGCCTTTGTAAACTTGAACAGCGCCATGTCCGGACGTCCCCACGGGCCATACACGGTAAAGAAACGCAGGCCGGTGGTCGGCATGTTATAGAGATGGGAATAAGTATGCGACATCAGCTCGTTGGCTTTTTTGGTCGCCGCGTACAGTGACACCGGGTGATCTACGGAGTCGTCAGTGGAGAACGGCATCTTGCGGTTCAGACCATAAACGGAGCTTGATGAGGCATACAGCAGGTGCTGTACCTTGTTATGACGACACCCTTCCAGCACGTTAAGGTGACCGACCAGGTTAGCATCCGCATACGCGTGCGGATTTTCCAGCGAGTAACGCACACCTGCTTGAGCGGCCAGATGTATCACGCGATCAAACTTTTCGGTGGCAAACAGCGCTGCCATAGTTTCACGATCGGCTAACTCCATCTTGTGGAAGGTGAAATTCCCGGATTTCAGTAAATCCAGACGTGCCAGCTTGAGATTGACGTCATAATAGTCATTAAGATTATCAATTCCGACGACCTGATGCCCGGCATCCAGCAAGCGTTGGCTGACATGCGATCCGATAAAACCTGCCGCGCCCGTGACCAAAAATTTCATATCTTTCCTCATTATATTTCTATCTTGTCGATGCCTGAGGCATCAGAATTGCTATATGATAACGCGTTGACCGCGAGTTACATAACCCATCTTTCCGATATAACTCATCGGATTCTGATAGAAAAATCGCTGGCAACAGATACACTATGTAAACATCACTGTTTTTGCCCTTTTTCATCTGTTAGGGATTGTATGACGCAGAACAACAATACTCCGGTTAATAGCAGTAATGGTCCGGAGCAAATTGATTTACTTGATTTAGTGCTACAGCTGTGGCGTGGAAAGTGGGTAATTGGCGCTTTTGTTGCTGTTTTTATCATCATTGCGGGTATTTACATCACCATTGCAAAAGAAAAATGGACCTCGTCCGCGATTATTGCCCAGCCTGATGCGGCGCAAATTGCCACTTACGCGAATGCACTGAATATCCTTTACGGTAGTGCGGCACCTTCAATGCTGGATATTCAAAACCGTGCCATTGGTCGTTTCAATTCGTCGTTTTCTGCTTTAGCTCAGGCGCTTGAAAACCAGGAAATGCCAGAAAAGCTGACCATCGATGCAACCGTTAAAGGGCAACCGCTGCCGTTAAGCGTCACTTATCAAGGTGAGTCAGCAGAAGCGGCACAAAAACAGCTTGCGCAGTACATCCAACAGGTGGATGAGCAAACGGCGAAGGAACTTGCTCTCGACCTCAAAGACAACATTAAGCAGCAGATCACCAGCCTCAATGACTCCCTTGAAAACCAGGAGAAAGTCGCTCAGGAGCAGAAAGATCTGCGTATTAAACAGATTTCTGAGGCGCTTAAGAATGCGGAAGCGGCGAAAATTACCACCCCGCAGATCCAGCAGACCCAGGACGTGACTCAGGAAACCATGTTCCTGCTGGGAAGCGAAGCGCTGAAATCGATGATTGATAACGAAGCGTCTCGTCCACTGGTCTTCTCTGGCGCTTACTACCAGACTAAGCAAAACTTACTGGATATCGAGAAGTTAAACGTGAACCCGGATACCATCCATGTTTATCGTTACGTTATGAAGCCGGATCTTCCCGTCTATCGTGACAGCCCGAAAAAGGCCATCACGTTAATTCTGGCAGTCTTGCTTGGTGGGATTATCGGTTCTGGTGTAGTTCTCGGCCGCAACGCGTTGCGTAACTACAAACCAAAAGCCTGACTTGCAGATAAAAAAACCGGGGAAATTCCCCGGTTTTTTTATTTATGCCGCTTACGAAGATTCTCAATCACCGCCGTCAAATCCAGCTCCTGATCCTGCAGCAGCACCAGCAGGTGATACATTAAATCAGACGCTTCATTGGTCAGCTCTTCGCGGTCATGTACCGTCGCGGCCAGCGCGGTCTCAACGCCTTCTTCACCTACTTTCTGCGCAATACGCTTGGTGCCGCTTGCATACAGCTTCGCCGTATACGAACTGGAAGGATCTGCCGTTTTACGCTCAGCCAGTAACTGCTCCAGTTGATACAGGAACAGCCACTGGTGGCTAGCCTCTCCGAAGCAGCTGCTGGTGCCTTTATGGCAGGTCGGACCGATGGGGTTAGCCAAAACCAGCAGAGTATCGTTGTCGCAATCCGGCGTAATGCTAACCACATTCAGGAAGTGGCCTGAGGTTTCCCCTTTGGTCCACAGGCGCTGTTTCGTGCGCGAGTAAAAGGTCACTTTACCGCTGTCGACCGTTTTCGCCAGCGCGTCCTGGTTCATATATCCCAGCATCAGCACTTCACCGGAAACGGCATGCTGGACAACCACGGGCAATAATCCGTCAGTTTTTTCCCAGTCCAGCTGTGCCTGTTGTTGCTCTGTTAACATACCCTGATCTCCACGCCCTGGCCGGCCAGGTACGTTTTTAACTCACCAATATTGATAATCTGTTTGTGGAACACGGAAGCCGCCAGCGCGCCGTCAACGTTCGCATCGCGTAAGGCTTCCAGGAAGTGTTCCATAGTGCCCGCACCGCCGGAGGCGATCAGCGGTACGTGACAAACCGCACGCACTTTTTTCAGCTGTTCCAGATCGTAACCGTTACGCACGCCGTCCTGGTTCATCATATTCAGCACAATTTCGCCCGCGCCACGTTTTTGCACTTCCTGGACCCAGTCCAGCGTCTCCCATTGGGTCACGCGGGTACGGCTTTCGTCGCCAGTATACTGGTTGACGTGATATTTGCCGGTGGCTGCGTCATACCAGGTGTCGATCCCGACAACAATACACTGCACGCCAAAGCGATCGGCCAGACGGGTAATCAGCTCCGGGTCGGCCAGCGCAGGGGAGTTGATTGAAATTTTGTCGGCACCAAAGGAGAGGATTTTCGCCGCATCTTCTGCAGACTTAATCCCGCCCGCCACGCAGAACGGAATATCAATCACCTCTGCGACGCGCGCGACCCAGCTTTTGTCCACCACGCGGCCATCGCTGGAGGCGGTGATATCATAAAATACCAGCTCGTCTGCACCTTCATCGGCATAGCGTTTTGCCAGTGGGACGATGTCGCCGATGATCTCGTGGTTGCGGAACTGCACGCCTTTTACGACCTGGCCGTCACGTACGTCCAGGCAAGGGATTATCCGTTTTGCCAGCATTGAATCGCCTCCGTCACAGTAAATTTTCCTTCCAGCAGGGCCCGGCCCACAATCACACCCTTCACACCGGTCCCGCGCAGCGCGGCGATGTCATTAATATCACCTATGCCACCAGAGGACTGAAACGCCACCTGCGGATAGCGGGTGCAAACTTCTTGATATAAAGAAACGTTAGAGCCTGCCAGCGTGCCGTCGCGGGAGATATCGGTGCAAAGCACGTGCTTCAGGCCAACGGGCAGATAAATATCCACCAGCTCCTCCAGGGTAACGCCAGAGTTCTCCTGCCAGCCGCTGACCGCTACCTGCTTATTGCCCTGTTCATCGATACGGACATCCAGGGCCAGCACCAGCGCGTCGGCACCAAAGCGGCGGAACCAGCCTTTCACCGTGTCGGGGTCTTTGACCGCCGTTGAGCCGACCACCACGCGCGCCACGCCGGCGTCCAGCAATGCCGCAACGTCATCTTCCGTGCGCACACCGCCACCAACCTGTACGGGGACATCCACGCCCGCCACCAGTTTTTTTAACAGTGGGATCTGGCGTTTTGCCGGATCTTTCGCGCCCGTTAAATCCACCAGGTGCAGCACCTGCGCACCCTGAGCGGCATAATCCTGCAGGCGGGGCAGCGGATCGTTACCGTAGTCGCGCTGCTGGCCGTAATCACCCTGATGAAGACGAACAACCGTGCCGTCAATTAAGTCTAAAGCGGGAATAATCATCACATCTCCAGGAAGTTTTTCAGCAGCTGAGCGCCTGCGGCACCCGAACGTTCCGGGTGAAACTGCACGCCGAAGAAGTTATCTTTCTGCACTGCCGCGGTAAACGCCTCGCCATAATTGCACTGGGCGATGGTGTAAGGATTCACCGGCATGGCGTAGCTGTGCACGAAGTAGAAGTAAGCGCCATCCTCAATGCCGCGAAACAGTCTGTCACCCGCTTTCGCATAAACGCGGTTCCAGCCCATATGTGGCAGTGGTAAACCGTGATCGGCCATTTTTGGCACGTCTTCTTCAATAATACCCAGCAGTTCGACGCCGTTGCTCTCTTCACTACGACGGCCGAGCAGTTGCATACCCAGGCAAATCCCGAGCACTGGCTGGGTACAGGCTTTGATGAGATCGACCAGTTCACGCTCGTGGATCTGATCCATCGCCGCCTGCGCGGTGCCTACACCAGGCAGGAAGAGTTTGTCTGCGCGCAGCACGACGTCCGGGTCGCGGCTCACCACCGGCTCGTAGCCGTGGCGGGCAATGGCCGATTTCACGGAGTTCAGGTTGGCGCATCCGGTATCCAGAATCACCACATTCATTACAGCACTCCTTTTGATGAGGGCAGGGCGTCACCTTCCACACGAATTGCCTGGCGCAGGGTACGGCCAAAGGCCTTGAACAGGCTCTCCACTCGGTGGTGGTCGTTCTTGCCTTTGGTCTTCAGGTGTAGCGTCAGGCCCATGGTGTAGGACAATGAACGGAAGAAGTGCTCCACCATTTCGGTGCTGAGATCGCCCACGCGCTGGTAGGTGAAATCGGCTTTATATTCCAGGTGAGGACGACCAGAGATATCCATCGCACAGCGCGCCAGGCACTCATCCATTGGCAGAACAAATCCAAAACGGTTGATGCCACGTTTGTCGCCCAGGGCCAGCTTCAGCGCTTCGCCCAGCGCCAGACCGGTGTCTTCAACGGTGTGGTGATCGTCAATGTAGAGATCGCCTTTAACCGTAATCTCCATGCGGAAGCCGCCGTGGGTGGCAATCTGATCCAGCATGTGGTCGAAGAAACCCACCCCGGTGTGGATCTTGCTGCCGCCTTCGCGATCCAGCCACACCTTCACGTCAATCTGTGTCTCTTTGGTGTTGCGTTCTACGTGCGAGTAGCGGTCACGTTTGGTGAGCTGCTCGCCAATCTTTACCCAATTGAGATCGTCGCGGTTGTAGCGCAGCCCGGTGATGCCCATATTTTCGGCAAGCGTAATGTCGGTGGCGCGATCGCCAATAACGTAGCTGTTAGCTTTATCCAGGACATCTTCCAGCAGATAGCGCTCTACCAGTTTCACCTTCGGCTTGCGGCAGTCGCACGCATCGGCAGGCAGATGTGGGCAAATCAGCACCTCATCAAATACCACCCCCTGAGAGGTGAGTACCTGCATCATCAGATTATGCGGGCCGTCAAAGTCGGCCTGCGGGAAGCTGTCGGTACCCAGACCGTCCTGGTTGGTGATCATCACCAGCTTATATCCGGCTTTCTGCAGTTTCAGCAGCACCGGGATCACGTCTGGTTCAAAAGCCAGTTTGTCGAAACGATCGACCTGAAAATCGGTTGGTGGCTCCGAAATCAGGGTGCCGTCTCGGTCGATAAAGAGGATCTTCTGGCTCATACTTTCTCCGCTTTCAGTGCGTCAATCACGCGCTGGCTCTCTGCACGGGTACCTACGGTAATACGCAGACAGCCGCTCAGAGAAGGTTGTTTATTTTGATCACGTAAGATAATGCCCTGATCCCATAAAGATTTAAATACGGCACTGGAGGCGGTAAAGCGAACCAGGAGGTAGTTGGTTTCAGAGTCGAACACCTGCTCTACGCAAGGGATCGCTTTCAGGGCGGTCACCAGGTACTGTCGTTCTTCCAGGATTTGCGCCACACGCTCACGCATCGCATTGATCCCTTGCGGGGTCAGGGCCTGAGCGGCAATGTCAGCCACGGGAGTAGAAAGCGGATAGGGGGCGATCACTTTCAGCAGCAGGTCGATCACCGCTTTATTGGCCAGCGTAAACCCGCAGCGCAGACCTGCAAGCGCAAAGGCTTTCGACAGCGTACGCAGCACCACCAGGTGTGGGTACTCTTCCAGCCAGCCGGCCAGCGTCGCCTGAGGGCAGAACTCAATATAGGCTTCGTCGGCGACCACCAGTGCTTTGCCGCGGGTAATCTCCAGCAGGGTACGGATATCCTGAGGGTTGATAATTTGCCCGGTCGGGTTGTTGGGGCTACAGACAAAGACCACCTTCACGCCGTCCAGATTGTCGGCAATTCCCTGCAGGTCCAGCTGCCAGTTCTCCAGGGAGAGCACGTTACGGCACGCCACGCCAAAGGTTTCCGCGCTGACGCTGTACATGCCGTAGGTAGGCTGGCAATACATCACCGCATCTTTACCCGGCTCGCAGAACGCGCGGATCAACAGCTCAATGCCTTCATCCGCACCGCGGCTGACCAGCACCTGCTCCGGCTTCACGCCCGCATATTGCGCATAGTTTTCAATCACTGCTTTTGGCTGGCACTCCGGATAACGGTTCAGCGTCTGCTGCGACAGCTCAAACTGTACCGCTGTCGGGAATTCGTTGGCGTTCAGCCAGACATCACCGTTGCCGCCCAGGCGACGAGCAGACTGATAAGGCGTCAGTCGACGGACATTTTCCCGCGCTAATTCTTCAATGTTCATGCTTGCTCCTTCAGGGCTGCAACGCGCAGCGTAACGGCGTTTTTGTGGGCGGTAAGGCGCTCGGCGGCGGCCAGCGTCTCGATGGTGGACGCCAGCGAGGCAAACCCTTCACGGGAGAGTTCCTGTACGGTCATGCGTTTCTGGAAATCGGCCAGACCCAGGCTGGAACAGGTCGAGGTGTAACCATACGTCGGCAGAACGTGGTTGGTGCCGGAGGCGTAATCGCCCGCGGACTCCGGGGACCAGTCGCCGAGGAAAACCGAACCTGCACTGGTGATGCTGTCGAACAGGTCGCGCGCGTTGCGGGTCTGAATAATCAGGTGCTCCGGGCCGTACTGGTTGGAGATAGCGATGCACTGGTCAAGATCGCGTGCCACAATCAGGCGGCTGGCGGATAACGCCTGGCGTGCCGTGTCGGCGCGGGGTAAATCGGCAAGCTGGCGCTCTATGGCTTCACCCACGCGTTTGGCCATATCGGCATCTGGCGTCAGTAAAATCACCTGCGAATCCGGGCCGTGTTCCGCCTGGGATAACAGGTCAGACGCCACAAAATCCGGCGTGGCGCCGCTGTCGGCAATCACCAGCACTTCCGACGGACCCGCGGGCATATCAATGGCCGCGCCATCAAGACGCTGGCTGACCTGGCGCTTGGCTTCGGTGACAAAGGCATTGCCCGGGCCGAAAATTTTGTCGACCTTCGGGATAGATTCAGTGCCAAACGCGAGGGCAGAAATCGCCTGCGCGCCGCCGACTTTAAACACTTCCTGCACGCCACAGAGTTTTGCAGCATAGAGAATTTCATCGGCAATCGGTGGTGGGGAGCAGAGCACCACTTTCTGGCAACCGGCAATACGTGCCGGGGTGGCCAACATTAATACGGTTGAGAACAGCGGGGCGGAGCCGCCAGGGATGTAGAGGCCCACCGAGGCGACCGGACGGGTCACCTGCTGGCAACGCACGCCCGGCAGCGTTTCCACATCAACAGTCTGCAATTTCTGCGCGACGTGGAAGGTCTCGATGTTTTTCACTGCGACGGCCATCGCCTGTTTGATGTCATCACCCAGACGATTACTGGCATCAATGATTTCCTGTTCGGTAACCTTTAATGCATCAACTTCCGTTTTATCAAACTTTGCACTGTATTCCCGCAGCGCTTTATCGCCACGGGTTTTGACGTTATTGAGGATCTCCGTCACGGTACGGGTGATGCTTTCGGAGGCGCTGATGGCCGGGCGCATTAACAGCTCGCGCTGCTGTTCGTCAGTACACTCATTCCAGGTGATGATCGTGTTAAAGCTCATGGCAATTACTCCATCATCTTCTCAATTGGCAGCACCAGAATGGAGCTTGCGCCCAGTGCCTTCAGTTTTTCCATGGTTTCCCAGAACAGCGTTTCGCTACTGACCATGTGCATCGCCACACGCTGCTGATCGCCCGCCAGTGGCAGAATGGTAGGGCGCTCAGCACCTGGCAGCAGGGCGATCACTTCGTCCAGACGTTCGGTTGGTGCATGCATCATGATGTACTTGGATTCACGCGCCTGAATCACACCCTGAATACGGGTCAGCAGTTTGTCGATCAGCTGCTGCTTGGCGTCAGCCATTTCGCCGTCACGCTGGATCAGGCACGCTTTGGAGCGGTAGATCACTTCCACTTCGCGCAGGCCGTTCGCTTCTAGGGTGGCACCGGTGGAGACGAGGTCGCAAATGGCATCCGCCAGGCCCGCACGCGGTGCGACTTCAACAGAACCATTCAGCAGACAGGATTTAAACTGCACGCCTTTCTGATCCAGATAGCGTTTTAACAGGTGAGGGTAAGAGGTAGCGATGCGTTTGCCGTTCAGCGCGGCCGGGCCATCCCAGGCTTCATCAACCGGTGTTGCCAGCGACAGGCGGCAGCCGCCGAAGTCCAGGCGACGCAGGGTGAAGTAACGCGGATCTTCACCCTGAGCGCGACGGGTCAGAAGCTCTTCTTCCAGCACGTTTTCACCGATGATGCCAAGGTCAACGACACCGTCCATCACCAGGCCTGGGATATCGTCATCACGCACGCGCAGAATGTCGATGGGCATGTTTTCAGCCAGGGCAATCAGGCGCTGGGTGTGCAGGTTGATTTTAATCCCGCAGCGGGCCAGCAGTTCGCGTGAATCATCACTCAAACGGCCTGATTTTTGAATAGCTATGCGTAAACGTGAGTTATCTAACATTCTGTGTTCCTCGTTAACCTGTTTTAATCTGTCTGAATTTGGTCCAAAAAAAAGCCCCCGGAAGAAGATCTTCCGGGGGCTTTTTCATGCGTTCATGCACCACTGGAAGATCCAAACGTCTTCCAGCACACATCGCCTGAAAGACTAGTCAGGATGATGGTGATGATGGTGGTGTTTAAATTGAACGCGTGTCATATAAATTCTCGATGAATGCTTATTCATTTGATGTCTTTTAACCTAAACCAGTTGTGTGACACATTGCAAGGGCTTTTTTTGATCATTAATTCATTTCATATTGATGCTATGAATTGTGTGTTCTGCTGCGCTGGCGTAGCCTTATGAGAGACGAGTGAGAGTCAGGAGAATTCACATGAAAAAGGTCGCGATTGTCGGTTTAGGATGGCTGGGAATGCCGCTGGCGATGTCATTAGCCGCGAAAGGCTGGCATGTGACCGGGAGCAAAACCACGGCGGATGGCGTGGAGGCGGCGCGCATGTGCGGTATTGATGGCGTCGAGCTGCGTCTTGAACCAGAACTGGTATGTGATACTGACGATCTGGACACGCTGATGAATGTGGATGCGCTGGTCATTACGCTTCCCGCGCGTCGCAGCGGCCCGGGCGAATCGTTCTATCTGCAGGCGATGCAGGAGATTGTCGACAGCGCGCTGGCACACGATGTGCCGCGTATTATTTTTACCAGCTCAACCTCGGTCTACGGTGATGTTGAAGGTGTGGTGAAGGAGACTACCGAGCGCCGTCCTGTTACCGCGAGCGGAAAAGTGTTGAAAGAGCTGGAAGACTGGCTGCACAACCTGCCGGGAACGCAGGTAGATATCCTGCGTCTGGCGGGGCTGGTTGGCCCTGGGCGACACCCGGGACGCTTTTTTGCCGGCAAGTCTGCCCCCGATGGGCAACATGTGGTGAATCTGGTGCATCTGGACGATGTTGTCGGGGCAATTGAGCTCCTCTTACAGGCTCCAAAGGGCGGGCACATCTATAATATATGTGCACCCTCTCATCCTGCGCGAAGCACATTTTACCCGCTGATGGCGCGTCAGTTGGGCCTGGCGCCACCCGTTTTTGGTGAGACAAAGGACGAAAGCAAAGGCAAAATTGTTGATGGCAACCGCATTTGTCATGAACTGGGTTTTGAGTATCAGTATCCCGATCCGCTGGTGATGCCCATGGCATAAGTCCTCCGGCGGAATCTATCGCACACCGGAAGGGGGCGAACATGAAACCGCTGCTGGATGTTCTCATTATTCTGGATGCACTGGAAAAAGAAGGCAGCTTTGCGGCTGCCTCAGCGAAGCTCTACAAAACCCCTTCAGCGCTGAGCTACACGGTTCATAAACTGGAAAGCGATCTGAATATCCAGATCCTCGATCGCTCTGGCCACCGGGCCCGCTTTACCCGCACCGGACAAATGCTGCTGGAAAAAGGGCGTGAAGTGCTGCACACCGTCCGCGAACTGGAAAAACAGGCCATCAAACTTCATCAGGGCTGGGAAAATGAACTGGTGATTGGCGTTGACGATACTTTTCCGTTTTCCCTTCTGACGCCGCTGATTGAAGCGTTTTATCAGCGCCACAGCGTGACCCGGCTGATTTTCATTAATGGTGTACTGGGCGGCTCCTGGGAGGCCTTGGTTCAGGGGAGGGCGGATATCATCGTCGGCGCATTACATGAACCTCCTCAACTGAGCGATTTTGGGTTTGCCCGCCTCGGAATACTTGAGCAAGTTTTTGCGGTTGCTCCGCATCATCCGCTGGCCCGGGAGCCCGAGCCCATTAACCGGCGCGTTATTAAAGGGTACCGTGCCATTGTGGTGGGCGACAGCTCGCGGCCGGAATGTGCCGTATCGTCGCAGCTGCTTGATGAGCAGGAGGCCATTACCGTTTTTGATTTTAAAACCAAGCTGGAATTGCAAATCAGTGGGCTGGGTTGCGGCTATTTACCTCGCTATCTGGCGCAGCGATTTCTTGATAGCGGCGCGCTGATTGAAAAACAGGTCCTGGCTCAAAGCAGTAATGAATCTGTCTGGGTTGGCTGGAATGAACAAACGGCGGGGTTAGCCAGCGCCTGGTGGCGGGACGAAATTTTAGCAAATAGTGCTATCGCCGCTGTCTATACGCAGAGCAGCGTCCACAAATCAGCCAGTTAGCGCAGGAATATTTACAATGCCTTTGTAAAGTATTGCGTTTTGTATCTGATGTGGGGCAAAATGCGCCGCAGCAACCAAAGGAATAATCGACGATATAAAAGGCGTCGGTTATTTTTTTTTGCATGTATGAAACGAAACTAAAAACCAAGAGGCCGGGCTTCGTACCGGATAGATATTTACTAAAATCCGACAGTTGTTGTCGCTGAGGAAGAAAGAAATGGGGCAATTTTTCGCTTACGTGGCGGTTATCACCGTAAAGGAGAATAACTATGTCGCATAACGCAACTCCAAACACCTCTCGCGTGGAATTACGTAAAACACTTACGTTGATTCCGGTTGTTATGATGGGCCTTGCCTATATGCAACCAATGACGCTGTTCGATACATTCGGTATCGTATCAGGCCTTACTGACGGTCATGTGGCAACGGCGTATGCCTTTGCACTGGTCGCTATTCTCTTTACAGCGCTGAGCTACGGTAAACTGGTTCGCCGTTTCCCGTCTGCAGGCTCTGCCTACACCTATGCCCAGAAATCCATTAGCCCGGCGGTTGGCTTTATGGTGGGCTGGTCATCGCTGCTGGACTACCTGTTCATGCCGATGATCAACATTCTGCTGGCAAAAATTTACTTCGAAGCGCTGGTACCTTCCGTACCGTCGTGGCTCTTTGTTGTTGCGTTAGTGGCCTTTATGACCATCTCTAACCTGCGCAGCATTAAGACCGTGGCGAACTTCAACACCCTGATTGTTATTCTGCAAATGGGTATTGTTGCGGTTATTGTGGGTTTGATCATTTACGGTGTTTCTCACGGTGAAGGCGCGGGCACGCTGGTTAGCTCTCGTCCGTTCTGGTCTGAAGGGGCACATGTGGTGCCGATGATCACCGGTGCGACTATTCTGTGCTTCTCATTCCTGGGCTTCGACGGTATCTCTTCTCTGTCTGAAGAGACCAAAGATGCAGAACGCGTGATCCCACGAGCCATTTTCCTGACTGCGTTGATTGGTGGCATGATCTTCATTGGTGCCTCCTACTTCCTGCAGCTCTACTTCCCGGATATCTCTCGTTTCAAAGAGCCGGATGCTTCACAGCCTGAAATCATGCTGTATGTAGCAGGGAAAACCTTCCAGTGGGGCGTACTGATCTTCTCCAGCGTTACCGTTCTGGCTTCTGGTATGGCTGCGCATGCTGGGGTTTCTCGCCTGATGTATGTAATGGGTCGTGACGGTGTGTTCCCAACCCGTTTCTTTGGCTACGTTCATCCGAAATGGCGTACACCGGCGTGGAACGTATTGTTGGTTGGCGCAATCGCCCTGATGGCTATTAAATTTGACCTGGTGACGGCAACGGCACTGATTAACTTTGGTGCGCTGGTGGCCTTTACCTTTGTTAACCTCTCCGTGATCTCGCAGTTCTGGATCCGTGAGAAGCGCAACAAAACGCTGAAAGACCACTTCAATTACCTGGTTCTGCCAATGTGCGGTGCGCTGACGGTCGGTGCATTGTGGATTAACCTGGAAGAGAGCTCTATGATTCTGGGGCTGATCTGGGGTGGTATTGGTCTGGTTTACCTGGCCTGCGTGACGAAGAGCTTCCGTAACCCGGTTCCTCAGTACGAAGACGTTGCGTAATACCGTGTCGGGTGGCGGCTACGCTTACCCGACCGACAAAACCCGTAGGCCCGCGTAAGTGCAGCACCATCGGGCAAAAAAAACCGGAGACCATCGCCTCCGGTTTTTTTATCGTTGAATTTCAGACTATCTCTTGTACGTACTTGAACAGTGCTTTCAGCAGCGCCTGCTTCTCTTCATTGCCTTCGTATTGGCCGTAAAGCATCTCCAGCTCCTGCGCATAGCCGTGCAGATATTCAGGCGTAAACACATTACGACGATGCTGCAGCCAGCGTTCCTGCTCAGCTTCATCCAGCGTGCCGGGATAGTTACGCGCGCGGTAGTTAAACATCAGCTTCTCAATTCGTTTATCCGCAAAGGTGATGTCCAGCGCGGGCAGGTTACGCGGTTCGGTTTGCAGGACGATGTTCATCGCAGCACGGTCGGCATCGCTGAAGAAGCCGTTATACAGCTGCGCATCCACATTTTCGGACGGCACGAATGGCTCGGCTTCGGCAAATATGGCGACGACTTTCTCGCGCACCTGCGGATTTTCGCGCAGTATTTTAAGGTTATCCAGGCAGTGCTGGCGGTTGATCCCGAGCCTGTCAGCATCTTCCGGGCGCAGCGTATTGGCCTGCGCCAGTACGGGACATTTATTGATATGCACCAGTTTGACCGGCACCGCGGGCAGGTCTCCCAGCGCATCTTTAGGGGTATAGAGGCGCTCACGCAAGGTATCGCTGTCGAGCTCCAGCAGCGGGGAGATATCCCCGGCTAAATCCACCATGATGACCGCGTTACGGTTATCCGGGTGCCAGGCCAGCGGTGCCACCCAGCTGGTGTTGCCGCGCCAGGCACCAAACATGCCGGAGATATGCACCAGCGGTTTCATCTGCGGCACATCAATCAGCGTCATCAGTTTCTGCTTACTGCGATGACTCAAAAGATACTCAAACAGGCGTGGTTGTGCGGTTTTAACGAGCTTCGCCATGGCAATGGTGGCGTAGACGTCGGCCATCGCGTCGTGGGCATTACTGTGCTCAATGCCGTTGGCGCGCGTCAGGTGCTCCAGCCGGAAGCTTGGCAATCCGTCTTCGTTCTCTGGCCAGTTAATCCCCTCCGGACGCAGGGCATAACAGGCACGCATGATATCCAGCAAATCCCAGCGCGAATTGCGGTTCTGCCAGCTCCAGGCGTAGGGATCGTAGAAGTTGCGGTAGAAGATGTTGCGCGTCACTTCATCATCGAAACGGATATTGTTATACCCGACCACGCAGGTATGGGGAACGGTGAACAGATCGTGGATACGGCGGGCGAACTCTGCCTCGTTAACGCCTTTTTCCCGCGCTTCCTGGGGCGTTATCCCCGTGACCATGACAGCGCCGGGCTGCGGCAGGTAGTCATCGGCAGGTTTGCAGTAAAAGACTTCTGGCTCACCAATAATATTGAATTCGTCGTCAGTGCGGATGGCGGCAAACTGCGCCGGTCGGTCCAGCGCCGGGTGGGTGCCAAAGGTTTCGTAGTCGTGGAATAAAAAAGTCGGGCGTGCGGCAGAGTCAGACACCAGTAATACCATCCTGTTAAAAAGTGACGTCACTATGGTAAACGATCGTGAGGGACAGACCGAATAAAAAGCGCCGTCATACCGCAAATTTGCGAGCGTGGTTCCGGGAAAAACATGCTTCCTGTCACATTTTTTTGCAATTAAGCCAGGTAACGACACCAGAACTCCCGTAAAAAGGTCATCGATTTTTAATGACCTGAGGATATACCGTTGAAACGCCGTCTGTTTATTGCTGTTTCTTTACTCGCTTCGAGTGTCTCATCTGCTTTTGCGGCCGATCCGCTGGATTTTTCGCCGCAGCCTCCGGCCATTCAGGCCGGCTCCTGGGTACTGATGGATTACACTACGGGTCAAATCTTAACGGCGGGCAACGAACATCAACAACGCAATCCGGCGAGTCTCACCAAGCTGATGACCGGCTACGTTGTTGACCGCGCTATTGATAGCCACCGCATTTCCCCGGATGACATTGTCACCGTCGGGCGCGACGCGTGGGCAAAAGGTAACCCTGTCTTTGACGGTTCGTCACTGATGTTCCTGAAAGAGGGTGACCGCGTTTCTGTGCGCGACCTCAGCCGCGGTCTGATTGTTGATTCTGGTAACGACGCCTGTGTGGCGCTGGCGGATCACGTGGCCGGTGGCCAGCCGCAGTTCGTGAAGATGATGAACGACTATGTGCAAAAGCTGAATCTGCGCGATACGCACTTCGAAACCGTTCATGGTCTGGATGCCCCAGGCCAGCACAGCTCTGCGTATGATCTGGCCGTGCTGTCCAGAGCCATCATCCACGGCGAGCCTGAGTTTTACCATATGTACAGTGAAAAGAGCCTGACCTGGAATGGGATCACGCAGCAAAACCGTAACGGTCTGCTCTGGGATAAAACCATGAACGTGGATGGTCTGAAAACGGGGCACACGTCAGGGGCCGGATTTAACCTGATTGCTTCCGCCGTTGATGGCCAGCGTCGCTTGATCGCCGTGGTGATGGGGGCAGACAGTCCGAAAGGGCGTGAGGATCAGGCCCGTAAACTGTTGCACTGGGGACAACAGAATTTTGATACCGTGCAGATCCTGCACAACGGTAAAAAAGTGGGCACCGAGCGGATCTGGTACGGCGATAAGAAACAGGTGAACCTGGGCACCGACCAGGATTTCTGGCTGGCATTACCGAAAGCAGAAGTACCGAACATCAAGGCAAAATACGTGCTGGATACAAAAGAGCTGGAAGCGCCGATAGCCGCCCATCAGCGGGTGGGCGAGATCCAGTTATACGACCGCGATAAAGTGGTCGCTCACTGGCCGCTGGTGACGCTGGAGCGTGTTGATAAAGGTGGCCTTTTCTCCCGTCTGAGTGATTATCTGCACCACAAAATCTAACCTTTCTGGGCAGACTGGCAGGGTTGCGAGTCTGCTCACATAATAAACACTCCTTGATTGCCGATTATAGAAATTCTGCTTTATAGTGTATAAATATACAGTGATAAGCGGAGGCAGTATGGACTACAGCATCAGGCAGGAAAAGAAACGTAAGATTGCCGGTTTTCACCTGGTCGGGCCATGGGAACACACGGTAAAACAGGGCTTTGAACAGCTGGTCATGTGGGTCGATGGCCGACACATTCAGCCGCTGGAGTGGGTTGCGGTTTATTACGATAACCCGGACGAAGTCCCGGCAGAAAAATTGCGCTGCGATACGGCCGTTACGGTACCGGATGATTTTGTTATCCCGGAAAACAGCGAAGGGGTGATGATGACGGAAATTGCGGCCGGAGATTACGCCGTCGCGAAAGCACGTGTTGAAAACTACGACTTCGCCACGCCGTGGTACCAGTTCTTTAACTCCCTTTTGCAGGACAACAAATTCCAGATGGCTCTGAAACCGTGCTTCGAGCGCTATCTCAATGATGGCAACGCCGATGGGTACTGGGACATCGAAATGTTTATCGCTGTAGAGCATAAAGCGGGGTAGTCCTGTTAAATACAGGGTTTTTTAGCCGGGTGTGATCCGCCCGGCTGAAAACACAGTACAATTGTGATTTGCCGTGTAGCTGGAGAGCGGGTGTGCGTCCCGACAAATCATTAACGTCTTTCGAAATTCGGTTGTATAAACACTACCGCGTGGTTCATGGGTGCCGTATCGCGCTGGCATTCGTTCTGACGTTTGTGCTGGTCCGTTTGCTGGATGTTCCTGAAGGAACGTGGCCGCTGATCACGCTGGTGGTCGTCATGGGGCCTATCTCGTTCTGGGGGAACGTTGTCCCGCGTGCCTTCGAGCGCATTGGCGGTACGGTTTTTGGCTCAGCCCTTGGGTTGATTGCCCTGAAGCTGGAGCTTATTTCATTTCCGGTGATGTTGGCCTGGTGCGGTGTCGCCATGTTCCTCTGCGGCTGGCTGGCGCTGGGTAAAAAGCCCTATCAGGCACTGCTGATTGGTATCACCCTCGCGGTGGTGGTCGGCGCGCCAGCGGGTGATATGACCACGGCACTGTGGCGAAGCGGGGATGTTATTCTTGGTTCACTGCTGGCGATGCTTTTCACTGGTATCTGGCCGCAGCGCGCTTTCCTGCACTGGCGCATTCAGATGGCAAATTACGTCACCGCTTTTAACCGCGTCTACCAGGCCGGTTTTTCACCTAATCTTGTCGAACGTCCCCGGCTGGAGAAGCACCTTCAGCAGATCCTTAATGACGTGGTCAAAATGCGCGGTCTGATTACCCCTGCCAGTAAAGAGACCCATATTCAGAAATCGATTTTCGAAGCTATCCAGACCGTGAGCCGCAATCTGGTCTGCATGCTTGAATTGCAAATCAACGCGCACTGGGCCTCGCGCCCCAGCCATCTGTTAATGCTGAACGCGCAGACGCTGAAGGAGACGCAGCAGATGACGCAGCAAACCCTGCTGACCATCGCTCATGCCCTTTATGAAGGTAACCCGCAGCCCATCCTCGCAAACAGCGAGCGTCTGAATGAGATCGTTGCCGAGCTGAAACAGCTGATCAACGAGCGACAGGGCGATAACGTAGCGGAAACCCCAATCCATGGTTACGTCTGGCTGAGCATGGAGCTGGCGCGTCAGCTTGAGTTGCTGTCGCATCTCATTTGCCGCGCACTGCGCAAATAAAGAGCAGCTATCGCCATATGTGACGGCTGCTGCTTCGATTCAGCATCAATTGGGGTTATGATAGTTTTAAACGATATACTCATTGTCATTCGCAGCCGCTGTCAGTAAGGTTATTGGTACAACGGTTGCTTTAACGAATCCGAATCTCACATTATCAGGGGTGTAAAAATGGAAACTACCAAGCCTTCGTTCCAGGATGTTCTGGAATTCGTCCGCCTGTTCCGCCGCAAAAACAAACTGCAGCGTGAAATCCAGGACGTTGAGAAGAAGATCCGTGACAACCAGAAACGTGTTCTGCTGCTGGATAACCTGAGCGACTACATTAAGCCAGGTATGAGCGTTGAAGCTATTCAGGGCATCATCGCCAGCATGAAGAGCGACTACGAAGACCGCGTTGATGACTACATCATCAAAAACGCTGAGCTGTCTAAAGAGCGTCGTGACATCTCCAAAAAGCTGAAAGTGATGGGCGAAATCAAAAACGCTGAAGCCAAAAGCGAATAATCGCTGCTGATTGCAAAAAAGGCTCTCTGGTGACAGAGAGCCTTTTTTATTACGCAGAGCGCGGCTGAAGCTGGTAGATCCAGGCCTTAACCTGGTCACCTTCGGCGGTGGTCACCATGACCTCGACCCGATCGTAGCCGTCTTCAAATTCGTCCAGCATCGGCCAGTGTGCCTCAAGGTTACTGGAGATAAACAGATAACCCTCAACGCGCGGGCCATCGGCGTGCAGCACGATACCCGGAAAATCTGCCGCAGCGCCCCAGCCACGCGCATAAAATGTCCCGGTGACAAAACCGGCCTGCCATTCACCGCCGATGCTTTCGAGAATATGTGCATTTGAATGGCCCGGGCGTAACGTACCGTAGACAAACAAAGAGTCCATTTTTCCTCACCAGAAAAGCAAAAAGCCCGCTTTAAAAGCGGGCTTTTCAAATTTGGCTCCTCTGACTGGACTCGAACCAGTGACATACGGATTAACAGTCCGCCGTTCTACCGACTGAACTACAGAGGAATCGTTGTGGAGGCTTATCTTAGCGGCGAAAAAAGTTTTGTCAAACCTGATCTTAGTGATTAGCGATCGATTGCCGATTCTGTCATCAGTTTGTTGCAAATCCAGACATCTTTTTATGGAAAATACTTTGCAGGATGAGCTTTTCTCCCCCATCATTTGAAATGGAGTTTCAACTTTTCTCGCTAAGGTCCATTTTGAACGTTACTGCCACTCTCCGCCAGGCGATTATGCGCACGCCATGGTATGCAAAACGTAAAAGCTATCGTGTTCTGTTCTGGCGTGAAATCACCCCGCTTGCCGTACCTATTTTTCTGGAGAATACCTGCGTTCTGCTGATGGGGGTGTTGAGCACCTTCCTGGTGAGCTGGCTGGGTAAAGAGGCGATGGCCGGGGTCGGGCTGGCGGACAGTTTTAACATGGTGGTGATGTCTTTCTTTGCCGCAATCGATCTTGGTACCACGGTGGTGGTGGCCTTTAGCCTGGGCAAGCTGGATCCGAAGCGTGCCCGCGAAGCCGCCCGGCAGTCGCTGATGATCATGACCCTCTTTTCGATCATCCTGGCGGCGGTGATCCACTATTTCGGCAAAGAGATTATCGACTTTGTCGCGGGTGAAGCGACGAATGAAGTTAAGGATCTGGCGCTGACCTATCTGGAAATGACGGTCTTAAGCTATCCTGCCGCAGCCATCGCACTGATCGGTAGCGGCGCGCTGCGCGGGGCGGGCAACACAAAAATTCCGCTGCTGATCAACGGCGGAATGAACATCCTGAATATCATGATCAGTAGCGTCCTGATCTACGGTGTTTTCTCCTGGGAGGGGATGGGGTTTGTTGGTGCAGGGCTGGGGCTGACTATCTCCCGCTACATTGGTGCGGCAGCCATCCTCGGGGTGTTGATGGCGGGGATCACGCCATCGCTGCGCCTCACGTTAAAAAGCTACTTCCGACCCTTTAACTTCGCCATTATCTGGGAAGTGATGGGGATTGGTATTCCTGCCAGTATCGAGTCGGTACTGTTCAACGGCGGTAAACTGCTTACCCAGATGTTTGTTGCCGGTATGGGGACAGATGTGATTGCCGGTAACTTTATTGCCTTCTCCATCGCCTCGCTGATTAACCTGCCGGGTAACGCCTTAGGGTCGGCCTCCACCATCATCACCGGTAAACGGCTCGGCAAAGGGCAGATAGGGCAGGCGGAGCGGCAGCTGCGCCATGTCTTCTGGCTGTCGACCATTGGTCTGACGATAATTGCGTGGGGGAGTGCGCCCTTTGCCGGGCTGATGGCCTCGTTCTATACCCACGAAGATGATGTTAAAGAGGTCGTTAAGATCCTGATTTGGCTCAACGCGGCATTTATGCCGATCTGGGCGGCGTCCTGGGTACTGCCAGCCGGGTTAAAAGGGGCACGCGATGCCCGCTTTGCGATGTGGGTCTCTATGCTCGGCATGTGGGGTTGCCGCGTGGTAGCGGGTTATACGCTGGGGGTCATGCTCGGTATGGGGGTCGTCGGTGTCTGGCTGGGGATGTTCCTTGACTGGGCCGTGCGTGGGGCATTGTTCTACTGGCGTATGGTAAGTGGGCGCTGGCTCTGGAAATATCCGCGGCACAATGCCTGACAAATGTGCGAAATGTTGAATAAATCGGCAAACGATCGGAAATCTGCATTCTGCCTTTGACAACACCGGGTAGCATCGATAATATGCGCCCCGTTCACACGATTCCTCTGTAGTTCAGTCGGTAGAACGGCGGACTGTTAATCCGTATGTCACTGGTTCGAGTCCAGTCAGAGGAGCCACATTCTGAAAAGCCTGCTTTTAAAGCAGGCTTTTTGCTTTTGTGCAGCAGGTAAAAATTGCCCGGTGGCGCTGCGCTTACCGGGCCTACGGACGAGTAGGCCGGGTAAGGCGAAGCCGCCACCCGGCAATAAACCGCACTACCGGTTAACACGAATCGGCGCCGTCGCCTCCACCAGCCACGGACGCGCGTCGCTCTCCACCAGCGGGGACAGCGCTTCGCGCACCTGCTGGTGATACTCATCCAGCCACTGCTTTTCCTGCTCGTTTAACAGATTGAGTTCGACCTGGCTGAGGTCGATTGGGATCAGCGTCAACGAGGCAAATTTGCAGAATCCTGGAGAGCTTTCCACAATCTCCACCTGATTTTCAATGCGGATCCCATGGCTATCCGCCAGATAGTATCCCGGCTCGATAGTCATAATATTGCCCGCCACCAGCGGCCATGGGTTGACCTTTTTAGCGATGCGATGCGGGTTCTCATGGATAAGCAACTGATGACCCACGCCATGGCCCGTTCCGTGATCGAAATCCAGCCCCATCTCCCACAGCGGCCGACGCGCGAAGGCATCCAGCTGATGCCCCTGGGTGCCGGACGGGAACTGCAAGGTAATCAGCGACAGAAAACCTTTCAGCACGGCGGTGTAGTGTAAGCGCTGCGGTGGGCTGACCTTGCCCCACGCCAGGGTACGCGTGGCGTCAGTGGTACCATTATGGTACTGACCACCAGAATCATTTAGATAAAAGTGGTCATGGCCGATGGGTTTGTTGCTGGCTTCGCTTGAGTGGTAGTGGCACATCGCCGCATTGCTGGATGAGGCCGAAATGGTCGCAAAACTTTGCTCAATAAAGCCTGGCTGCAACTCGCGAAACGCGAGTTGCTGTGCCTGGGCCTCCAGCTCGGTCAGCGGCTGGCCTGCTGCCGCACGTGCGGGCACTTCACGGCTCAGCCAGGCCAGGAAATTGACCCACGCGGCACCGTCCTGATGATGAGACTCCCGGTAACCCGCCAGTTCTACCGGATTTTTATTGGCCTTCATCAGCGTGATGGGCTCGGTGCGCCAGAGAATGTCGCCGTGTGGCTCAATGGCAAAACGCAGAGCCACCGGCGCTGAATCGGCATCTACCATCACCCGTTTACCGTGAGAAAGGCGCTGGCAGCGTTCAATAAAGGCATCCTGCGGCGCAATGGTAAAAGCGTTTCGCACGCTATCAGGCAGGTTGCTTAGCTTATTGTCGTTAACGAACCACTCAACGCTACCGTCCCGACTGAGCAGGGCAAAAGAGAGCGGAACCGGGCTGGTGGGAATATCTGAACCGCGCACGTTAAGCAGCCAGGCGATGTTATCCGGCAGGGTCACGGCCAGATAATCGGCATTGTTCTCGGCCAGTACGGCGGCAACGCGCTGACGTTTATCGGCGCTGCTTTCACCACTGATTTCAACGGGCATCTCGCGGATAAGCCCCGCCGGAGCGGCAGGGCGATCGGTCCATAACGTATCAAACGGTGACTGGTTAAGCGGCACCATTTCGCACGGTGTCGCAGACAGCGTCTCATAATCGGCATTGGTCATCAGCAGCGCTTCAAAACCAATACGGGTGCCAGCTTCAACGTTGGCCGTCAGCCATTGTGCCAGCGGCTCGTTGTGCAGATGATGGATCTCTACTTCATCCATATTGACCTGCACGCGGGCCTGAACCTGATAGCGGCCATCGACAAAGAGCAGAGCCTTGTCTTTTAGCACCAGTGCCAGCCCCGCCGAGCCATCGAAGCCAGTCAGCCAGGCCAGTTTTTCATCATACGGCGCGCAGTATTCGCTCTGCCAGGCATCTGCGCGCGGGACGATCATCCCGTCGAGCTTATTTTCCTGTAGCCACTGACGCAGGGCCGGTAACGGTGATGGGGTGTGCATTATTTTTCCTTATTGTTATCAGCGGAATGGCGGTTCGTTAAAGGTACGCAGCTTGCGTGAGTGCAGCCGGTCACCTTCTGCCCGCAGCAAATCAATGGCGCGAATGCCGATTTGCAGGTGTTCGGAGATAGCCCCTTCGTAGAACCGGTTTGCCTGTCCCGGTAGCTTGATTTCACCGTGCAGCGGTTTATCGGAAACGCATAACAGCGTGCCGTAAGGCACACGGAAGCGATAACCCTGAGCGGCAATGGTGGCGCTTTCCATGTCAATCGCCACCGCGCGGCTCAGGTTGAAGCGCAGGGCAGAGGCGGAATAGCGCAGCTCCCAGTTACGGTCATCTGTTGTGACTACCGTGCCGGTACGCAGCCGCTGTTTGACCTCTTCACCCGGCATGCCGCTCACCTCTTTGGTGGCGTCGTACAGCGCGCGCTGCACTTCGGCAATGCTTGGGATCGGGATGTCCGGCGGGAGCACGGCGTCAAGCACGTGGTCATCACGCAGGTAGGCGTGGGCCAGCACGTAGTCGCCAATCAGCTGGCTTTCACGCAACCCACCGCAATGACCAATCATCAGCCAGACGTCCGGGCGCAGCACCGCCAGATGGTCGCAGATGGTCTTGGCGTTTGACGGACCCACACCGATGTTGATAAGCGTAATGCCCTGGCCGTCGGCGGTGATCAGGTGCCAGGCTGGCATCTGGTGCTTCTTCCACGCCAGATCGGAGATAGCCTGCTCAGGCGCTTCGGTTTCGGCGGTGATCCAGATCCCACCGGCGCAGGAGAGGGCGATATAAGGGCTCTCCGGGTCAAGGATCTGGCTACAGCCCCAGCGGACAAATTCGTCGACATAGCGGGTGTAGTTGGTAAACAGTACGAACGGCTGGAAATGCTCGGCTGGCGTCCCTGTGTAGTGACGCAGGCGCGCCAGGGAGAAATCCACACGGCGGGCGTCAAAATGCGACAAGGGGGAGAACTCTGCCGGGTGATAAATGCCGTCGGCGGTCTCATCGCCAATCTGCGACAGCTCGGTCGTCGGGAAATGGCGCGTCAGCCCTGCGCTCATGGAGCGATCGAGCGTTAACGCCGAACCGTCAATCACGTACGGATAGGGGATTTCATGCTGTGATGGCTCAACGGCAATGTGTGCGCCGTAATCCTGATAGAGCAGAGTGAGTTGCTCCTCAAGATAAGGACGGAACAATGCAGGGCGGGTCACGGTGGTGCTGTAGCAGCCGGAGTGGGTAAAACGCGCGTAGGCACGGGTCTTTGGCGTGGTACTGGCGCTGCCGTCCCAGGTGACAGAGAGCGATGGATAAACAAAAAGGCCCTGGGTTCTGGCCTTTTCGTCGGGAAGTTTCCCTGTTTCGATGTACTCACTGATGGCGCTGCGCAGCGCATTGACGGACTGTTCGTACAGCGCGTCGAGTTTTTCCAGTGCCTGAGCCGGGGTCAGGCTGGAGCCCTTATTATTCATGTCTGTCTCCTTGTTCCACAGGTGTGCTGCTATACCCGATAGTATGTCACACGCCTGTGAAACAAAAGGGAGATCAGGGATGGTGTGTCTCTTTCATCACCAGCGCCGTGGCGGCCGACAGCAGGCAGCCTGCCAGCAGGTAGCCTGCCACGCTGTGCCAGTTTCCGCCGGAGAACGTCACCAGCGCGGCGGCAATAAACGGCGTAAATCCGCCGCCCACGACGCTCGCCACCTGGTATCCTACGCCCGCCCCGCTGTAGCGGTAGCTTGCGCCGAACAGTTCGGTAAACATCGGTTGCTGCACGCAGACCACCATGTCGTGGGCAATGTTGGCGAGCATAATGGCAAAGAAGACTATCCAGAAGACCGACTGTGCCTCCAGCGCCATAAAGAACGGCCAGGCGCTGAGGGAGCCAATCAGCGCACCGGTAATATAGACGCGGCGGCGGCCAAACCGATCCGCAAGCCAGGCGAAGCAGGGGATTGTCAGACAGCTGATCCCGCCCACCAGCAGACCGATATTCAGGAACAGCTCACGGGGGAGGCCGAGGTTCTGCGTGGAATAGTTCAGGGCAAACGCGGTGACGATATACATCGTCAGCAGCTCGCACAGGCGCAGGGCGATAATTTTCAGAAAAGCGCCAGGATGACGTACAAGCGCCTCCATCACCGGCAGCCGTTTTCTGGCAACGGGGTTTTCCCGCTGCTGTTCAAACTCGGCGGACTCTTCCATTCCGTTACGGATCCACAGCGCGGCGATAACCAGTACAATGCTGAAGATGAAGGGAATGCGCCAGCCCCAGCTCAGAAACTGCTCATCGGTCGTGAAGTGACTGATAAGCGACACCAGCCCGGTGGAGAGCAACAGACCCACGCCGTACCCAACCTGCACGCCGCTGCTGTAGAACGCTTTCTTATTTTTCGGTGCGCTTTCGACCGATAACAGCGCCGCGCCGCCCCATTCGCCGCCCACGGCAAAGCCCTGAATGGCGCGCAGGGTGACCAGCAGTACCGGAGTCCACCAGCCAATCGTGGCAAACGACGGCAAAATACCGATGAGCGCAGTGGCGATCCCCATCATCCAGACGGTGAGCATCAGCATGCGTTTGCGGCCAAGTCGGTCGCCAAAGTGGCCGAAGATCACCCCGCCCAGCGGGCGGAACAGGAAGCCGACGCCAAAGGTGGCAAACGCGGCGAGCGTGCCCATGGCGGGGCTAATTTGCGGAAAGAATTCGCGGTTAAACACCAGAGCGGCGGTGATGCCGTAGAGCAAAAAATCATACCAGTCCACGACGGCCCCCGCGAAGCTGCCAAAGGCGGCGCGGCGGGCACGGTTAAGGCAAGGGGTCCCCTCGCCGGGACGTGTGGAGATGAGGGTGGAGTCCATAGTTGTCCTGTCTGCACTGATTTTTTATTTATTGGTATAAGAAAAGGTTACTCACAAAGCCATCGTCATAGCGACGCGATCTATGAGACTACCGCGACGGGCGGCACGAGGAAACTGATTTTATTTCCTGATGGGTAATGCAAAGCGGCTACGCTATGCTTAGCAAATAGTGAAGCGACTAAGGAAGGGAATATGCCTCGTAGAAATGTGCTGGGCTGTCTGGCTGCCTTGCTCATAAGCCAGAGTGTCCAGGCGGTGAGTTATCCTTTGCCGCCCGCCGGGAGTCGGCTGGTGGGCAGCGCGCAGGTTATTACCGTACCGGACCACAATACCTTGCCGCTTGAAGCGTTTGCCGCGCAGCACGGGCAGGGGCTGAGCAACATGCTGGAGGCAAACCCCGGTGTTGATCCGTTTTTACCGCAATCCGGTACCCGACTGGTGGTACCTCAGCAGCTCATTCTTCCCGATACGGTTCGCAAAGGCATCGTGGTGAACGTGGCGGAAATGCGCCTTTACTATTATCCGCCAGGCAGCAATACCGTTGAGGTGTTTCCCATTGGTATTGGCCAGGCCGGGCGCGAAACGCCACGCAACTGGGTGACAGCCGTCGAGCGCAAGCAGGAAGGACCAACCTGGTCGCCCACGCCAAACACCCGGCGTGAATACGCGAAAGAGGGGAAAACGTTGCCCGCATTCGTGCCCGCCGGGCCGGATAACCCGATGGGGTTGTATGCGCTCTATATTGGCAGGCTTTATGCCATTCACGGTACCAACTCGAATTTCGGCATCGGCCTGCGCGTCAGTCAGGGGTGCATTCGCCTGCGTAATAACGATATCAAATACCTTTTCGACAATGTGTCGCCAGGCACGCGCGTACAGCTTATCGATCAGCCTGTAAAAGTGACGACGGAGCCGGACGGCAGCCGCTGGGTGGAAGTGCACGAACCGCTGTCGCGCAACCGCGCAGAATTTGAATCAACCAATAAAGTGCCGCTGCCGATTACCCCCGCGTTGCGGGCACAGCTAATAAACGAGGGGGCGGGCGCTGAGCTGGAACGTCGATCCGGGATGCCGGTTAAGCTTGCTTTGCCCGGTGGCGCTGCGCTTACCGGGCCTACAGTCCCGTAGGCCGGGTAAGGCGAAGCCGCCACCCGGCAGTTTTCCAGAACGCACAAAAGCAAAAAGCCTGCTTTAAAAGCAGGCTTTTCAAATTTGGCTCCTCTGACTGGACTCGAACCAGTGACATACGGATTAACAGTCCGCCGTTCTACCGACTGAACTACAGAGGAATCGTGTGAACGGGGCGCATAGTAACGGCCTGCGTACGCCTTGTCAAAGGGTGAAACCACGCTTTGCGTCTGTTTGCTGACAATTTCAGCAAAGTGGCGATTTTGCCAACGTAATGCACCGTTGTGGTGCGGATATACCTCTTATGGGGCAGATCATAAACCGCTGTTTCAGTAATAAATCCGACACCTATGATTAGGTTTCCTTATTTTCAGGCGCTTAGCGAACAAATCAGACCTGCTGGTAAAACTGGCATTCATATTGCAAAACCTGTTCAACAACAACAGCCAGTACCGGCACAGCATTTCGAACAGGGGGCAAAATGAACTTAAGACGACTGAAATACTTCGTAAAAATCGTCGATATCGGCAGCCTGACTCAAGCGGCGGAAGTGCTGCATATCGCGCAGCCTGCGCTGAGCCAGCAGGTGGCTACTCTGGAAGGCGAAATGGATCAGCAGCTGTTGATCCGCACCAAACGCGGCGTGACCCCAACGGAAGCAGGCAAGATCCTGTATACCCACGCGCGCACCATTCTTCGTCAGTGCGAACAGGCGCAGCTGGCGGTTAATAATGTTGGCCAGACGCTGAGCGGACACGTTTCCATCGGGCTGGCACCGGGGACCGCTGCGTCTTCCATCACCATGCCACTGCTGCAGGCGGTGCGCGCTGAGCTGCCGGAAGTGCTGGTCTATCTGCACGAGAACAGCGGCTCTGTCCTGAATGACAAGCTGCTCAATGGCCAGCTGGATATGGCGGTGCTTTACGATCGCTCTCCGGTTGCGGGGATCACCAGCCAGCCGCTGCTGAAAGAAGATCTGTATCTCGTGGGCACCCGCGATTGTCCGGGGCAAAGCGTTGACCTCACTGCGGTTGCAGAGATGAATCTTTTCCTGCCGCGTGATTACAGCGCCGTGCGCGTGCGCGTGGACGAAGCGTTCTCCCTGCGCCGCCTGACGGCGAAAATCATCGGTGAAATTGACTCCATCTCCACGCTGACTGCGGCGATCGCCAGTGGGATGGGCGTCACGGTGCTGCCGGAATCCGCCGCCCGCTCGCTGTGCAGCGCAGCAAATGGCTGGATGGCGCGCATCACCACGCCATCAATGAGTTTACCGCTGTCGCTGAACATGTCCGCCCGTGGCTCGCTGTCGCCACAGGCGCAGGCGGTGAAAGAAATTTTAATGTCACTGGTCAGTAAGCCATCGCTGGAGAATCGTGAACTGCAGCTCGTGAGTTAATATTCCAGAAAAGCATAAGATGCTGGTTTTTATTATTTGTTCTGCAGCTCAGCTGACTCTAACAATAGAGCTATGTCAGATGCGCCGGAGTGAATCGTGAATTTCCAGCAACTTAAAATTATCCGTGAGGCGGCCAGGCGGGACTATAACCTGACCGAAGTCGCCAATATGCTTTACACCTCCCAGTCGGGTGTCAGCCGCCATATTCGCGAGCTGGAAGAGGAGCTTGGCATTGAGATTTTTATCCGTCGCGGCAAGCGCCTGCTTGGCATGACGGAGCCAGGTAAAGCGTTGCTGACCATCGCTGAGCGGATCCTCAACGAGGCCAGCAATGTCCGTCGCCTGGCGGATCTCTTTACCAATGATGCCTCCGGCGTGCTCACCATCGCCACTACCCATACTCAGGCACGTTACAGCCTGCCGCCAGTGATAAAAGCGTTTCGTGAAATTTTCCCTGACGTTCGCCTGGAGCTTATTCAGGGCACGCCACAGGAAATTGAAATGCTGCTGCAAAACGGTGGGGCGGATATTGGTATCGCCAGCGAACGCCTGAGCAACGACCCGCTGCTGGTGGCTTTCCCCTGGTTCCGCTGGTACCACAGCCTGTTGCTCCCGCTCGATCATCCGTTGAATCAGGTTTCACCGCTAACGCTGGAAGCGATCGCGAAATGGCCGCTGATTACGTATCGCCAGGGTATTACCGGGCGTTCGCGCATCGACGAGGCCTTCAACCGCAAAGGGTTAGCGCCGGATGTGGTGCTGAGCGCACAGGATTCTGATGTGATCAAAACCTACGTTGAGCTGGGGCTGGGCATTGGCCTGGTGGCGGAACAGTCCGGCGGCGAGGGCGATACCGGGAACCTCGTGCGTCTGGATACACGTCATCTGTTTGACGCCAATACCGTATGGCTTGGCCTCAAGCGCGGACAGCTCCAGCGCAACTACGTGTGGCGCTTTATCGAACTCTGCAACGCCGGGCTGTCCGTTGACGAAATCAAACGCCAGGTGATGGAGCCGGAAGAAGTGGCGATTGATTATCAGATTTAGTTCCTCTGGCCGGGATCGCCTTAGCCAGTAACTAGCGAATAAACAAGCTAAATCAGAATTCCCTTTCGGTTGGTGTTGGTGACATGCTGCTGCATCAATTCAACGATCCAGTCAATAAAAACGCGCAGTCTGGCGTTGACATGGCGGTTTGGCGGAAACGCCAGGTACAGGGGCATTGGAGCAATACGCCAGTGTTCAAATAGCGGAATCAAGGCACCACGAGCCTGATGCGCTGCCGCCATATAGAGTGGCAGCGCGATCACGCCTAATCCCGCTAACCCAGCTTCGAGGTAAGCATTGCCATCATCCACAGCGAGTACATAGCTGCCCGTGATTTCAATACGTTCACTCTCACTGCGCAGTACCAGAGGATCAATCTTACCGGTGCGTGAGGACAAGAACCCTACTCTGCGATGGTCGGTGTTTTCCAGCTCTCGCGGGTGCGAAGGGGGGCCAAGGCGTTCCAGATAACTGGGGGCGGCGTAGACGCCGATTTGCAAATCTCCGACATGGCGTGCAATCAGGGACTGATCGGTGATCTCGCCGCCGCGTAGCACGCAATCCACGTTGTCGCCAATCAGGTCCACCACCCGGTCGCTCACGCCCATGTCGAACTGAATGTCAGGGTAGCGTGCATGGAAAGCCGGTAGCGCCGGCACCAGGATGAGGCGGGCCAGCGGACTGGGCACATCCACCCGTAGCCGTCCCCTGGGCGTAATTGCCGCACTGGACAGGCTGTTTTCAGCATCTTCCATGTCCGCCAGCAGGCGGATGACGCGTTCGTAGTAGACCGCGCCATCTGGAGTGACGCTGAGCTTGCGGGTGGTGCGATGGAGCAATCTGACGCGCAGGCGCGCTTCCAGCTGCTGAATAAGCTGCGTCACCGTGGTTTTGCTCATATGAAGCGTTTGGGCAGCCTTTGTGAAGCTACCTGCCTCTACCACGCGAGCAAAGGCGCGCATCGCATCGAAACGATCCATTCCTTATCCTCTCTTTTCACCGATTGTTTGGATATTACAAACAATGATGGACAAAGTCGCTTGTTTATCCGCCCGATCCTGCACCTGTAAAGTGTCTTTAAGTTCATTGGGCAGATTTCGCCCCATTGCAAAGGTGTAAATATGACAGCACGCGAAGCAGTTTTTCCCTCAGGACGCCAGGCGCTCTATGAGCGCAATCGCTATTCACCGGCCATCAAATCTAACGGTTTCCTGTTCGTTTCGGGGCAGGTGGGTAGCCGTGAGGATGGCTCGCCTGAGCCCGATCTAAAAGCGCAGGTCAGGCTGGCATTCAATAATCTTAATGCTGTCCTCGCGGCTGCGGGCTGCACGTTCGATGACGTGGTTGACGTTACCCTTTTTGTCGTCGATCCCGAGTCAAACCTCGACGCTATCTGGAGTATCCTGCCAGAATATTGGGGGGAAGCGCCTTACCCAACGTTGACCGGGATCGGCGTGACATGGCTGTACGGATTCCAGTTTGAGATTAAGGTGATTGCCAGGCTGCCCTGAGCGTTAGGGGCTTTCCGCCACCCGGCAAATTTTCCGAACGCACAAAAGCAAAAAGCCTGCTTCAAAAGCAGGCTTTTCAAATTTGGTTCCCTTCAATCGCTCGAGCGCTGTCACTTCGCCGACACGGCTTCAATTCTGAAACCGCCTCGCATTTTGTTTATCCGATCCGCCATATTCCTTTGAAACACATAAACAATTTTCTATTATCGGCCTTCTTGCCACGAGCAACGTTCCCGCCTGCTTTCTTCACATTTTATTACGCAAAGGAAATCACCATGAACCTGATGAATAATTGTGCACATTCTGTCGTGGATGTTATATTAAAATATAATATCCGGAGGTGCTCTATGTATACAACTCGCCTGAAAAAGGTTGGCGGTTCCATCATGCTGGCGGTTCCTCCCGCCGTGCTGAAGACGCTGGAGCTGTCGATAGACAGCGAAGTGGGAATGACGATTGATAATGGCTGCCTGATAATTGAACCCCAGAAACGGCCACATTATTCGCTGGAGGAGCTGCTGGCGCAGTGCGATCCGCATGCTGAAATGAGCGAAGAGGATCGGGAATGGATTGATGCGCCTGCAACAGGAAAGGAGATCCTGTAAATGGACCGAGGGGAAATCTGGCTTGTTTCACTGGATCCGATTGCTGGCCACGAGCAAAGTGGAAAACGTCCGGTACTCATCGTATCGAAGGCATCGTTTAACAAGGTGACCCGGCTACCGGTAGTGGTTCCCGTCACCAGCGGCGGTAACTTTGCTCGTACAGCAGGTTTCACCGTTTCACTGGATGGGGCAGGGACAAAAACAATGGGCATTATTCGCTGCGACCAGCCCAGAACCATCGATATGGAGGCCCGGAACGGCAAAAGGCTGGAACGCGTGCCCGACGCCGTCGTAAATGAGGTGCTTGCCAGACTGGATGCGATTTTGAGTTAATCGCCAGAGACGCACAAAAGCAAAAAGCCTGCTTTAAAAGCAGGCTTTTCAAATTTGGCTCCTCTGACTGGACTCGAACCAGTGACATACGGATTAACAGTCCGCCGTTCTACCGACTGAACTACAGAGGAATCGTGTGAACGAGGCGCATAGTAGCGACCTCGGTTCGCCTTGTCAAAGGGTGAAAACACCCTTTTTGATCGTTTGCCGACAATTTCAGCAAATCGCTGATTTTATAGCAAATTTGCGGCGAAATTACACAGCAGGATGCGCCACCCACGGGCAGGCGGCGCAGTTGTTTAGAATAGAACGGAGTAGTTCAGACCAAACGTGCGGCCACGGCCTTTATAGGTATACAGACCCGGTGCGCCATACGTTGGGCTATACAGCCCCGGTGCGCGCTGTCCCCAGGCGGTGGTGTAGTCTTTGTCCAGCACGTTTTCCACGCTGAAACTCACTTTACCCACCGGCAGGGCGTAGCTGCCCAGGAAATCTACCGTGTTATAGCCATCGATCTTCTTACCGTCGGCATCAGAGACGTCAAAGGTCTGGGTACTCTGCACGCGCAGGGTCCAGTCGCCCGGCGCCCAGTTGACCCAGGCGCTGGCTTTCGACGGGCTGGCGCTGTCTACCGTCAGCTTCTCCCATTTACCGTTTTCACGGGTTTCAGACTTAATGGCGTTAAAGTTCGCGCCGGTGCTCCAGTCGCTGTCGGTGAAGAAATAGTCCACCTGACCTTCCACCCCGTAGATACGACGCTTGTCGTCTTCCAGGTTGATGGTCATATCGGTTTTGTTGATGGTGATGGTTTTATCCGAGAGCGAGTAGTACGCCGCAACCTGCGTGCGCAGGTTATCACCTGTGTAGCGCCAGCCCAGCTCGTAAGCGTTAACTTTAATGCCGTCCAGCGTCGAGTCGTTAACGTTCACGCTATTCAGCAGGCGATAGTGCCCGTCGACAAGCTGATAGGTGCCGGAGCCGTAGTACTTCGCCAGGTCCGGAATTTCAAAGCCCTGAGAGAAGTTAAACCACAGCTGCTGCTGTTCGGTCAGGCGGCCAAGGATCCCGGCGTTAAACAGGAAGTTGTTGTAATCGGTCTTCCCGCCCGGCACCGCGTCTGCTGAGGTGGCTTTCCCGGTGGCGATGGCCTGCTGCTGGGCGTAGCCAACAAAATCATCCACCTTGTTTTCAGTGTACTGGTAACGCACGCCGCCGCTCAGGGTGATGGCGTCAATGTCGTAGCTCGCCTGCAGGAACGGGGCGAGGTTGGTAATGCTGTAACCCGGATAACGCCCCACGTTGTACGCATTGTCCAGCTTCATGCCGCCGCTCGCTGCCGCTTTACTCAGGTCGAAGAACTGCTGGTTGGCGTCGAAGGTTTCATGGTCGGCGTCCACACCCCAGGTGAGCGTCAAATCATCCACCGGCTTGCTGTTCAGGGTCAGCTTACCGCCGTAAAAATCGGTTTTCTGCTGGGAGGCACCGATGCTGGTCACCGTCCCTTTGCTCAGGGTCGGGAACGGGTAGTAGGTCAGGCTCTCGTCACGATAGTAGATCTGCGCGACCAGGTCCTGACCCCAGAAATCGGTATTAGAGTACTGCAGGTTAATCAGATGGCGCTCGGTACCGGGAATACGGTCAGAATCCAGGTTGTTTTTGTTATACGCGGTGGCATCACCCGTAACCGCCGAGAAATTCTTCCCAAGGTACAGGCCGTGTTTGCCATCAGATTCGCTCTTGTAGTACTGGGTGGTTAACTGCAACTGCTGATGATCGTCAATATTGATGGTGCCAGTGCCCATCACATCAATACGGTCAGAATACTGTAACCCGGTCTGGGTGTTATCGATAATCACCTCGTCGCCGTTGCCGTCATACCAGCCGCCGTAACGCTGATAAGAAACGGACAGGCGACCAGACGCATTATCATTGCCGCCGCTGACCGCCGCCGACACGTTCTCATCGTGGTCGTTGTGGCTGTTAAACCCGCTTTTTGCCCCGGTCTGGAATTCGACTTCCGTCTCCGGCTGACCTTTTTTGGTGACGATGTTCACCAGGCCGCCGGTACTGCCGCCGCCGTACAGTGAAGTAGCGCCGGAAATCACTTCTATACGGTCGATGTTGAACGGATCGATAGAGTCAAGCTGACGGCTGTCGCTGCGGGAGGAGTTCAGACGCACGCCGTCCACCATCACCATCATTGAACGACCGCGCAGGTTCATACCGTAGTTGGTGCGCCCCTGGCTGCTGACGTCCATGCCCGGGATCAACTGCGCCAGCACGTCTTTAATCTCTTTCCCGCCCTGAACCTGCTGCTCAATTTCCGCACGCTCGATAACCCAGGTGGTCTGCGCCATCTCCGCCACGCTGCGGTGTGCGCGGCTTGCGGAGACAACGATATTTTCTTCCTTTTGTTCTTCTGCCCACGCAGAGGTCGAAAGCATGGCAAGCAAGCACGGATTTAAAACCCAAAGATGAGAACGTTTCATTGTTATGTTGATCCTGATTGTGTGTGTCAGTACTCGGTGGTCTGTGCTAATGATTTAAAAACCTGGCTGTTATCCGTGCTGGTGGTGCTACGCCAGTGGATCACGCCGGGGGTAGTAGCCAGCTCAAACGGCTCGTCATCGTGCGCGCGATTGAGAATTCGCGCGGCGCGCCAGGCCATCAGGCTGAGCTGGGGTTCGGCAATACCGAGACGGTGCATCCCGGCATTCACGGCAAACAGGCGGTTGCTCTGCGGGCCGTCCCATTCAAGGGTGAAATCGTTGTTGATGTGAAAAGCTTCGTCGGCATCCAGGTGCAGACGATGGGAGAGTGGCGCCAGAAACGCAGGCTGCGCGGCGCGGTAGCCCGTGGCAAAGATCACCACGTCGCTCTCCAGCTGTTCACGGCCACCGTCGAGGTGATGCTGTAGCGTCAGGCGTTGCCCGTTTTGCAGCCGCGTGAGTGCGGTTACCGAGCGGGACGGCATCAGGTGCGCCCAGGGTTTTTCACGCAGCACTTCAAAGCGGTGATACATGGCGCGGTAAATTGCCAGCAGGGACTCGGTGGTGATACCGTCAGAGGTCATCTTCTGCTCGTGCAGCATCTGCCGACGGGCCTCTTCACCAAGTGTGGAGAAGCTGTCCACGTACTCCGGCGTGAAATACTCGTTGGCAAATGCGGCCTCATCCAGGGCGTTGTAGTTGTTGCGGCGCGACACCCAGTTCAGGCTCAGCGGCTGACCCCACTCCCCGCGGAAGATATTCAAAAACAGATCGGCACCGCTCTGGCCGCCGCCAACGACGGTCACCCGTTTGCCCGCCAAATCTGGCGTGCGCAGCATCATCTCGCTGGCGTGGAAGCAGCTGTCATCCTGCGCGGTCACACAGTCGGGGAGGTTGATCTGTTTACCAATCCCCACGCAGACGTGGCGCGCCAGGAAGCGATCGCGCTGGGTTACTACCTCAAACAGGCCCTTTTCCTCATCAAAACTCACCTGCTGCACCTGCTGGCTGAAGGCGAGGTTGGTGAGGTTATCCGCCGCCCAGCTCAGGTAATCAGCAAACTCCTCGCGGGAGACGGTGCGCTTCTCGGTGGTCAGAAAACGGTAGAACTTTTTACGCTGTACCAGGTAGTTCAGAAAGCTATGGCGGTTGGTCGGCTCCACGGCGCTGACCAGATCCTTCAGGAAGCTGGTTTGCATGTGGCAGTCCGGCACCATCATCCCCGGGTGCCAGGAGAAATGCGGCTTACGTTCAAGAAACAGTGAACTGAATCCGTCCAGCCCCTCTGCAAGGGCAGCGATGCTGAGGTTAAACGGGCCAATACCAATGCCGATGAAATCATACGTTTTCATTGCGCTGACTCCTGGGAGACCAGAAAAAGGGGGTTATCGAGATCGCAGACGTAGTTCGGCAGCATGCGGCTGCCACCGTCGTGTTCGGAGAAGGTGAGTTTGACCGGGTTGAGGATCACGCGAATGATCTGCGGCTTAAACAGGTCGAATTTCGCGAAACGTTCTGCAAGTTCCGGATGCGCGGCCATATAACGGCGTAAAACCTGCGCCAGGATCTGGTAGAAGCGGGTTTCGCTGACGCCGCTTTGCTGCGTGAGACGCGAGATAAAACGCAGCACCGTCACGAAGTTGCCGGTTTGCAGATCATGGATGATGTACTCCGCGCTCAGGCGCGCCGTGACGGCTTTCACCTGTTGCGGCAGGCTTTCCGCCTGCGGGAAATCTTCATCAACCAGCCGCATATCACCCTGGAAATCCTTCAGCAGGATGCGCTGCGGCACGTAGTCTTTCATCACCAGCGTCACGTTCTGGCCGTGGGCGATGAGCGCCACGCCGTAGCGGCAGAGCAGGTGATAGAACGGGATCACCGTGGCATCGAACAGTTTTTCCAGCCAGGCTTCGGCAGTTAATCCGGAATGGGCAATCCACGCGTCAATCAGCGGGCGTCCGGCGTTGTCGGTCTCCATCAGCGCCGCCATCAGCACCGCCTGCTCGCCGTCCTGCAGATAGCAGGACGGGTTTTCGCGCCAGATCACGCCCAGCATCTCCTGATAGCGATAGGGCGCTTTCGGTAGTGCGGCGTAACCGGTATGCGCCAGATATCCGGCGGCGGGTTCGCCAAGCACCTGCGCGCCAGAGCGGGTGAGAGTGGCGTCGCTGGCAAACTGCTGCTGTAACCAACGCGAAGCCAGCGGACCGGCGGCAATGTACTTGCCCGGAATGCCGCGATAGCAGGAGGTGTTGTAGATGGTCAGCGGCAGCTTGATGTCATACGGCGCGCGGCGGCTGGCGTTGGTCAGCGTGCGCAGGGACTGTTGGGCCAGATACTCATCGCCAAATTCCCCCAGCTCTACCATCTCACCGCGCGCGAGCTGGGCCAGGAAATGGACGGCAATTTTTTGCTGCCACTGCCACGGGTGCAGCGGCACCGGCAGCCAGCTGTCGTCAAGCTTCAGCGCATGCCAGCGGGCGTCAAAGCGCGCGCGCTCGGCACTGTCCATGGTGCTGGCGAGCAGGGTGTTGATATCGCAATCGACATCGCTGCTCCAGACCAGATGCTCGCGCTGCACGGCAACCCAGTGCAGGAGAAAACGGCCACGGTATTCCGGCGCGTACTGGCGCAGCGCATCCGGGCCCCAGCCGCGGCGTCCCTTGTTAAAAATGAACTTGGGATGGCCGCTCATCAGACACTGGAGTTCGTCCGGGTCGAGATGAATAAGCGCGTCGGCATCGAGCGTCTCTCGCGCCTGCAGCAGCTGCATGTCGCCCCGCAGCGTGGCGTAAAGATCTTCCAGATGCTCTGCCGTTTGTGCGTCGCTCATCTCCAGCACCGTCGCCAGCTGCAAAAATGCGCTTTCCGCTTCCACGGCGGCACCGCTGGTGGTGGTCAGACTGGCGGGATCGATATGTAACCAGCCCCAGATGCCGCGCGTGGCGCGAAACTGCCATGTTTCGCTGCCCATGGTGATTTGCCAGCGGTCAGCGGCCAGCGGCTCGGCGCTCAGGGTACGTTCGTATTCCAGCTCGGCGAGGATCTTCGCCACCATCTCGCGGTTCACTTTTTGCCAGAGTGCGTTCACAGTCCCACCTCGCTGAAGAAGCGGTGACGCTCGCTCATGATGAGGCGCGAACGTTTATGCGGGAAGTCGAACTCTTTAACGGTGTCGAAACCGGCAGAAGCCAGATGACGGAACAGGCGCTGATTGTCGAAACGTGGCTCAGCGACAATGCGCGTCGTGCGCGGTTCATCCAGCCACAGATAGTGGCTCAGACCGCGCAGCCAGCTACGGATATACTGCGCGCCGCGCCAGTTCTCTTCGCCGACCAGCATATGCAGCCCACGGTCAAACGGCTGCCAGCGATAGTGGCGTCCGATACGGTCTTCTGCGGCCCAGTAGAGTTCAAAATAGCCGAACGGCTGATCGTCAAAGCAGCCGATAACCGGGTAGCAGTACGTCGAGTCGAGCTGACGGCGCAGGTAGTTTTCCTGCTCTTCCTGAGGACCGGCCATCTCCCAGAACGCATTAACGCGCGGGTTGTTCATCCACTGGGTAAAACGCTCACCGTCCAGCGCCACGTCGGCCACGCGGAAGCTCAGGGTGCGTTTAATTTGTGCATCGTAACGGCGATAGACTTCCCCTTGCGGACGGTGAGGGCGCTGCGGGAAGTAAAGCTGACGGCTCTCATCGAATTGCATGCCACCGCTGGCCTGCGGACGCTCCCCCTGCAGCCACAGCGGCAGCTGCCAGAAGGTCTCACGGGCCAGATAATCGCCACTGGCAAGCGCGAATAACGCCTGCGCCTGTGGTTCATCCTGCCAGGCTGCCCACGGCAGCGTGATGCCGGTCAGTGCCGGTGCGGCGACAAACAGCTGATCCAGCGCCTCGACCAGCCAGCCGTCCGGGATATCGCGCAGGCGCTCCAGCACCGCGCTGCCGTCGAGGCCTAATGTCAGCGGCAAGGACGTGTCCGTTGCGGTGCAACGAAAGCCGTAGCCGGAATGGACGATATTCGCGTTAGCCATCACGCCTTCTCCTTGTAAAACGGGTTGCTAAAGTCGAAATAGATCACTGCCGGATCGGCAATCGTGTTTTCGTTGCGATCGTGCAGGTAGCAGAAAAAGTTGCCTTTACAGTTCCAGGTCGGGCTGTCGAGCACGTGGTCGAGGCAGCGGGTCTGCTTCGCGGTCTGGCGCAGGCTGGCCAGCGCGTCACGCACCCGTGACATCAGGCTCTCTTCGCTGTCGAAACCTGCGGCAGCGAGGGCGGCGGTGACGGCGAGTGTAGAGTTCAGCAGCAGGTAATACGGGAAGTAGCGCAGCAGCTGGCTCTCGCCGAAGCGGTTTTCCACCTCGCTTTCACCTGCCTCTTTCAGCCACGCGTCGGCCCCTTCGGTCCAGGCGCTGCCCTGGCAATCACGGTAGATAAGCCCGACCGGGAAGTCCTGCTGCATCTCCACAAGAATGTTTTGCTGATGTGCCAGCAGGACCAGACCGTAATCGGCTTCGGCGCTGAACAGCGGAAGGAGAACGCGGTCGCAATAGGCGTCCAGCCAGCAACGCGCGGCCTGGGCAAGGGGGAGATCCAGACGCTGGCTCAGACGGCGGACCGCAGCCGCCAGCAGGCTGTCACCGCCGTCCGGCGCGGCCTGCGTCAGGCTCACCAGCACGTTGGTTTGCGTATCCGGCGTATCAAACAGCAGGTTCACGCGCAGCGCCATCAGGCTCTCTTCCTGAATGACGCCGCTTTCGTCACGCAGACCCGCCCAGCCGTCTTCCTGCATCACGCGCATGGTGGGGTAGCGCGCCTGGAGCTCCTGCCAGCGCGCCGTTTTCGCCAGACGCGCCAGACGCATCCCGCGCTTAACCTCTTTCACCGACAGCGTGCGCACGGAGTTTGTCAGGCGCACGCTCAGGGAAAACTTAATCATGTCGCTGTTGGTTTCGCAGTACAGCGAGCGGGAGGAGCTGGTGGGCAGCCACTGCGCGCCCGCTTCGCCCAGATCCTGCAGGGCTCCCTTCGCCACCAGTCGCTGGCACCAGTCCTGACTGAGCAGGTACTCCGCCTGCCACGGGTGCATCGGCAGCAGCCAGCGGGTGTCGGTGAAATGACCGAGCAGTTCAGGGGCGCTCTGGGCCGCGAAGCGCAGCAGGCGTTCACGCAGGGAGACGTTCAGACTCTCGCCAGCGATCAGTTCACTCTCAACCGCAAACCAGCGCAGCGGAAAGCGGGAGGCGAAATCGGGCAAATAGCGGCGGGCTTCGGCTTCGTTAAACGGCTCGTGTGACTTCGGGGCCGGATGGAATGCGTGGCCGACCAGCAGCGCCTGTTCCGCCTCGGCGAACGTCAGCGGCGTGTCGCGCAGGTTTGCCCAGCGGTGACGCAAGTCTATCGCCTGCCAGGTATGGGCATGGCTTTCAAGGGCGCGCTGCTTAAAACGCGCCAGCGTATCGGCATCCAGTGAGCCTTTTACAGCAGGTTTTTCAAGAATTAAATCAACCAGTTGAGGGAAAGTGACGGCGTCACTACGGTCGCTGTCGGTCTGGATGAGCGTTGCCGGGAAGCGATACTGATGATGCTGGGTTGGGGAGAAATAGTGTACTGAAACCCGGATGGCCTGGGTTTGCGAGAGCGGGATATGGATCTGCGATAGCTCATCCGCAGCGGTAGCGGGGAGATAGCGCCAGTCCTTCGTTTCGCGCAACAGGGCGTTTAAAAAACACTGGGCCGCAACGTCTGTACCGGCAGAGCGGGGCAGAGTACGCATAGATGTACCTCATTCCATGACTGATAATAATTCTCGTTATGATATTCATTCTGTTTACAGTCGCAACTATTTTTGCAATATTTGTTTTCATAAACTTCATGATTTCCACACATTTATTGACACTATGTTCACAATTCTATGCGCTCACTTTCCGACACTCTGACCGACAATCTCACCCCGAAAGCGAACTGGCCCCTGGCGTTGTGTGCCGGTTTACTGGGGATTGGGCAAAACGGTTTGCTGGTCATGCTGCCGCAGCTGGTCACGATGACCGGGCTATCGCTCTCCGTTTGGGCGGGGCTGTTGATGTTCGGTTCGATGCTCTTTTTACCGGCTTCGCCCTGGTGGGGACGCCAGAGCGAGCGGCACGGCTGCAAAAGCGTGATGCTGGCCTCGCTGAGCGGCTATCTGGCAAGTTTCTTCGTCATGGCGCTGGTGGTCTGGGCAATGGCGAACGGGATGCTCAATGCCGCCTGGGGGCTGGCAGGGCTTATCCTCTCGCGCACCCTGTACGGCCTGACGGTCTCGGGTCTGGTGCCGGCGGCCCAGACGTGGGCCATTCAGCGTGCGGGTCTGGAGAAAAGAATGACCGCGCTGGCGACAATAAGCTCGGGCCTCAGCTGCGGGCGTCTGCTGGGGCCGCCGCTGGCAGCGCTGATGCTCAGCGTTAACCCGGTGGCACCGCTGTGGCTGATGGCTATGGCTCCATTTATCGCCCTGCTGCTGGTGCTGCGTGAAGTGGCCGATCCACCTTTACCGCCAGTGGCGCAACAGGCGACGCGGCTGCAGGTATCAATGCTGCCTTATCTTATGCTGGCGCTGTTGCTTGCCGCGCTGGTGAGCCTGATGCAGCTTGGT
Source organism: Enterobacter sp. Lyrl_3 (assembly GCF_051948675.1). Classification (NCBI taxonomy): domain Bacteria; kingdom Pseudomonadati; phylum Pseudomonadota; class Gammaproteobacteria; order Enterobacterales; family Enterobacteriaceae; genus Enterobacter; species Enterobacter sp. Lyrl_3. The sequence continues at coordinate 543,456 of NZ_JAYJLI010000001.1, read as the reverse complement.
CTGTCACCCCATCTCAGTCCGTTGCTGGACGGCAATGCGGCGCAAATCAGCCATCACGTTGCGCTGCTGCTGAGCCTGGCCGCGCTGGCAACGCTCGCTGCCCAGTTTCTGGTGGTGCGTCCGCAGCACTTTCGCCCGATGACGTTACTTTGCCTGGCAGCGGTGCTGATGGTGGTCGGGCTTGGGGTGATGTGTCTCGCGGATGTGGCGCTGTTCTATGTGGGGATCGTCATTACCTCGCTGGGGGCGGCGATGGCAACGCCCGGCTATCAGCTGCTGCTGAACGACAGATTAACGACAGGCAAAGGGGCGGGGGTGATCGCCACCAGCCATACGCTGGGCTACGGCATCAGCGCGTTGCTGGTGCCGCTGGTGACGCGCGCATTCGGTGAAACGTTTTTAATCGTGGCCGCCTGGGCAATGGCGCTACTGTTTTTAGCCTTGAGCTTTGGGGTACGGTCGGTTGAGCGTACCCCAGAAACAGGGGCCTAGTGGACGTGTCGGAAGGCGGTGCTGCCGGAACCCTCACTTTGGCGCAGACGCTGCAGGGGATCCTGCTGATAAAAATGACAAAAACGTTGCCACAGGGCCGGGAAACGCGGGGCGAACAGCTCCGGGGCGCTAAAGAAATACTCTGACAGCACCGCAAAACACTCGGCCGGATCGGTTGCCGCATAGGCATCAATGCTGGCCGCGCTTTCCCCGACAAGGTCAATCTCATCCTGGATATTTTCCATCGCCGCATGCAGGTCGTGCTCCCAACCGGCGACTTCACGCAGCGGGATCAGCGGAACACCGCTGGCGCGATCGCCGTTGCGGGTATCAAGCTTATGCGCTACTTCGTGGACAATCAGGTTAAACCCGGACGCGTCGAACGAGTCCTGAATATCCAGCCAGTTGAGGATGATGGGGCCTTGCTGCCAGCTTTGCCCGGACTGCACCACGCGCTGGTTATGCACCAGGCCAATATCATCTTCCCACTCGTCATCAACGATAAATGGCGCGGGGTAGATCAGCACTTCGTGGAAACCATCCAGCCACTCGATACCCAGTTCGAGCACTGGCAGGCAGAAAAGCAGGGCGATACGCGCGCTTTTAAGTGCATCCAGCTCAAACCCCTGCAGCGGAACCAGCCGCTTTTGCTGCAAAAAGCGATCCGCCAGTTGAATGAGCTTTGACTGTTCATCCGGCTGGAGGTTGGCCAGCACGGGGATCGCCAGCGCGTCATCCCACGGCAGCGCCACATGTTGACCAGCGTCATTTGATTTCCAGGGCCACTTAATCATCGCTGTGCTCGCAAACTCGTCACGTGTACAAAATTGAAAGGTCAGGTTCCGTTAACATGCCAAAGAACCCGGCATGAAGGCAACTATAAAACGTAGAGATGTGGGAATGGCAGGAGAGGCCAGCCCTCTGCCATTATTCAAACACTTATCCCGTTTCCTTTCAGTGACAAAAATCCCATTGAGACGATCCCCAGCGGAAAACATGGCACAACGGGTGATACAGAGCGTTTATCGACGTTTGATTTCCCCGAGCGCGTCGATCAGTTGCGCCTTCTCCAGCGCTGAGATCTGCTTATCGTTCAGCAACCCGGAGAGCTGGCGGTCCTGCTCTTCACCAAATCCGCCACCGGTCATGATTTGCCGGCTAATCAGGTTCAGGATGGTGTTATCCAGTTGAAGAATTTGTGCTCTTACTTCTGCCAGCGGGCGGGGCTGCCACGCTTTTTCAGGCTGCAAACGCCATCGATCGAGATAGCGGTACTGGATGTTTTTACTGACGGCCATCTGTGTCTGGACAAACGCATCGATACTCTGCGGATCCAGCATGACGTCACGGGCAGCGTCCTGTGCTTTCAGCAGAACATTTTTTTCTCTCGGGAGATCCTCAACGGGAAGATGGTTCGCCGCCTTATAACCCGCCACATCCTTCATCACCTCGAATCGTGTATTTAATGCCTCAGCCAGCTCAGGAAGGGTTGCCGAATTCACGGACGCGGCCAGCGATGAACCACACATTAAAATTGACGAAACCACAACTGCGAAATAGCGCACGGTTATTCTCCCGCAAAGATGAATTGAGCATCTATTATCGCAGCCTGTTTATTACAGGCAATCGTTTATAACGTTAATAAACGGCCATATTTGTAAGCATTTCAGGGGATGGATAGAAATAAAAAATCCTGAAGAATAAAGTCATCGATAGCGCAAATGTCTTTAATCTTATTGCCAAATTTCGCATTTCCAATTGCTATGCCTGGAATATGCTACCGAGCGACATCTTATTCCCCATTTCAGAAATAACATGAAAAATAACCACCCTATGTTCGGAAGAAAATGATGAAAATTTATAAAAATGAGTCAGGCAAATCACCGATGGCAACGTATGGGATACGCTTAACCCCGGTTGCGATAACTCACCGTCACCTGATTACTCAGCACATGCAGCGGCGCGTCGAAACGCCCCCCCGCCACGGAATAATACTCAAAACGAAACGGCCCGGCGGCTGGTATCCCGGCAGGCAGGGGCAGCTCCCCGGCAAAGCCGGGCAGCCTCAGGCAGCGGGTGGTGCTGCACAGGCGAATGCGAAACCCGGCGGGGGTCAGGCCGTCTGTCTGAATCTTCCAGTACACGCGCGAGGCCACTGCGCCAGCGGGCAGGGGTGAGGGGCTTTGCACCGGTTTGCTTTTCAGTACCATTTGCCCCCGGGTCAGCGTGCCGCCAAAGCTCTCTCCGCTCCAGGAACCGTCCGCCGCGACAGCCAGCGGCGACACCAGAAGCAGCGCAAGCACTGCTCTCATCATCCTTTCCCCCCAATCAGATACGTCATCCGCACGTTGCGCTGTGTATTGATCTCCTGGCTGGAGAGCACCGCCAGCTGCGGGAAGATGCGGCGCAGGTAGCGCGACAGCATCAGACGCAGAGCCGGGTTCACCAGCAGCACCGGCGGTGCGCCTAAACCTTCCTGATGCTGCAGTGCCTTTTCGGTCTGCTTCATCAGGTTTTCAGCTATGCCCGGCTCAATCGCGCTGCCGCTCTGGGTCGCCTGGATCAACAGCTGCTCCAGGGAGAGATCCAGCCCAATCAGCTGAATGTCCTCCTCGCCCGGGAACCACTGCTGGGTTATCGCCCGGGAAAGGCGCGCCCGCACGCGGGTGGTCAGCTCATCAGCGTCGCTCTGGGCGGTGGCAAACTCCGCCAGCGTATCGATGATGGTGCGCATATCGCGGATCGGCACGCGCTCGGCCAGCAGATTCTGCAGCACCTTATGCAGCGTGGTCAGGCTGATGACCGCCGGGATCAAATCTTCCACCAGTTTCGGTGAATGTTTGGTGATCTGGTCGAGCAACTGCTGCGCCTCCTGACGACCAAACAGTTCCTCGGTATGGGTGGTAATCAGATGGTTAAGGTGCGTTGCCACCACCGAACTCGGATCCACCACCGTGTAGCCCAGCGTCTGCGCCAGTTCACGGTGAACTTCGTCAATCCACAGCGCAGGCAGACCAAAGGTGGGTTCGGTGCACGGCGTGCCGGGCACTTCGCCCTCGGCACAGCCGGGATTGATCGCCATCCAGCGATCCGGCTGCACTTCCCCGGAACCAATGGTGACCCCTTTAAGCAGGATGCGATAGTGCGTTGGCGCCAGATCCAGGTTGTCACGGATATGCACGGCAGGCGGCAGGAAGCCCATCTGCTGGGCAAATTTCTTGCGAATGCCGCGCACGCGGGTCAGCAACTGACCCTGCTGTTCGTGATCCACCATCGGGATCAGGCGATAGCCCACTTCCAGACCCAGAGTATCTTCCATCTGAACATCAGACCAGGAGGCTTCGTTCACCTGCGCCACCTCAGCGTCCGCCGCATCGGCATCCGCCTGTGCGCCGCCAGTTTTTTTCGCTTCACCTTCGCGGCCGCGCAGCCACCAGGCGACACCCAGCAGCGTGGCGGTAAACAGCAGGAAGACGAAGTTAGGCATGCCGGGGATCAGGCCCAGCAGACCAATCACGCCCGCCGCCAGCACAATTACGCGCGGAGAGGTAAACAGCTGGCCCACCATCTGCTCGCCCACATCCTGGTCGTTGGCAACGCGGGTCACCACCACGCCAGCTGCGGTAGAGATCACCAGACCCGGGATCTGCGCCACCAGACCATCACCGATGGTCAGCAGGGTATAGGTCTCACCGGCTACGCCCACGGACATGTCGTGCTGCATCACGCCGATCACCAGGCCACCGATAATGTTGATCGCCATAATCAGCAGACCGGCGATGGCATCGCCACGCACAAACTTACTCGCACCGTCCATTGAACCGTAGAAGTCGGCCTCCTGCGTCACCTCTTTACGGCGGCGTTTTGCCTCTTCTTCGCCGATCAGTCCGGCATTGAGATCGGCGTCAATCGCCATCTGCTTACCCGGCATCCCGTCGAGTGAAAAGCGCGCGCCCACTTCTGCAATACGTCCGGCACCCTTGGTGATCACCATAAAGTTAATAATGATCAGAATGATGAACACGATGATACCAATGGCGAAATTACCGCCCACCAGGAAGTGACCGAAGGCCTCCACCACCTGTCCCGCCGCTTCCGAACCGGTATGGCCGTTCATCAGGATCACGCGCGTGGAGGCGACGTTAAGCGCCAGACGCAGCAGGGTGGAGAACAGCAGCACCGTCGGGAACGCCGAGAACTCCAGCGTGTTCTGGGTAAACATGGCGACCAGCAGGATCATGATCGACAGCACGATGTTGAAGGTAAACAGCAGATCCAGCACAAAGGTCGGCAGCGGCAGGATCATCATCGCGAGGATGGTCATGATCAGTACCGGCCCGGCCAGTACCTGCCACTGGGTTTCCTTCATGTTGGGTAATCGTAATTTGGTGGCGATATTGGCCATCACTCTCTACTCTCTTGTGCAAAATCCATCCCCGCCGGAACGGGAAGATCTTTAGGTGTCAGCGGACGTAAGCCATAGCCTTTACGCCAGCGCTTAAGGCCATAAACCCAGGCCAGCACTTCTGCCACCGCGCTGTACAGCTCGGCGGGAACCGGTGTGCCGGGGTCACAGTGGCGATACAGGGCGCGCGCCAGCGGCGGCGCCTCAAGCATGGGGACCCGGTTCTCTTCGGCCAGTTCGCGGATGCGCAGGGCGATGAGCCCGCTGCCGCTGGCAACCACCATCGGCGCGCCCATGGCGCCTTCCTGGTACTTCAGGGCGACCGAATAGTGGGTCGGGTTATTCACCACCACGTCAGCGGTGGGGACGTCGCTCATCATTCGCTGTTGCGCCATCTGACGCTGCAGTTGGCGAACCTTACTTTTAATCAGCGGGTCGCCTTCCTGATTTTTGAATTCGTCTTTGATTTCCTTCAGGCTCATGCGCAGCTTTTTGAAGTTGTTCCAGAGCTGGTACACCACGTCGAACGCCACCATCGGGATCAGCGATAAAATAATGACCAGCATGCAGCCCATCAGCAGGGCACTGATATCACCCAGCGCCATGCGCAGTGGTTCATACATCAGGCTGATAAACTTTCCTTTGTTGAACCACAAAAACAGCCCGCCGCCGATGCCCGCAAGCGTCACCTTCAGAATGCTTTTCACCATCTCGGACACCATCTGCCCGGAAAACAGGCGTTTGATGCCGCTGATCGGATTGAGTTTTTTGACGTTAAATTTGAGAGCCTTAGCGCTCATATTCAGGCCGCCAATCAGCGACGGCGTGGCGACGGCGGTCAGAAACAGGCCACCGACGAACGGCAGCAGCGCCAGAAACGCCATCCCAAGAAGCGATCCGGCGTGATGCAGCATCTGCTGCGGATCGCTGACTAACAGCCGGTCAAACGTTAAGCCGTTATGCAGCAGATGCTGCAGCTGTTTTGCCAGCCAGCCGCCCGCCACCAGCAGCAACCCCCAGCCTGCCAGCAGCATCAGGAGGCTCGTCAGCTCGCGCGATCGGGGAACCTGTCCCTCTTCTCGCGCTTTTTGCTTTCGGTGGGGTGTAGGGTCTTCTGTTTTTTCGCTGTCGTTTTGTTCTGACATGACGTTCGCCCGGCGGGATTAGAAGCCGAGTGACTCCAGCAGGTCGTCCACCTGCTCCTGAGACGCTACAACGCCTTCGGCGCGGGTATCGATCTGCGGACCGTTCTTCAGATGCGCGTCACCGGTGGCGGCGCTGGCGTCGCGCTCGCTCATGTTTTCCACCAGCACGCTGATAAGCTCTTTCTCAACGGTCTCAATCACATGCATCAGGCTTTGCAGCACCTGTCCGGTGAGATCCTGGAAGTCCTGCGCCATCATGATTTCGGTCAGCTGGCGGTTGGTTTGCTGGGTCACCGCTGGCACGCCGTGCAGGAAGGCGCGGGTGGCTTTGACCAGCTCGCGGGCATCCTCCAGCGGCTGCGGATGTTCAAACCAGGCGTCCCAGCGCGCGCTCAGCGCAGTGGCGTTATCGCTCAGCCCTTCCTGCAGAGGGCGCGCCACTTCCACGCTGGTCAGCGCGCGATCGGCAGCCTGCGAGGTCTTGCCGACCACATAGTTCAGGCGGTCGCGGGTGTTTGGGAAAGCGTCGGCGACTTCCATAATCGCCTGTTCAAGACCGAGGTTGGCCATGCTGTCGCGCAGCAGACGGGTCAGTTGTCCGATGCGAACAAAAATCTCTGTGGCGTTATCCGCCTGCATATTTAACGGGGAGTTCATAAGCGTTACCCGAGTTTTTCAAAGATTTTGCCAAGCTTTTCTTCCAGCGTGGCGGCGGTAAACGGCTTAACGATGTAACCATTGGCCCCCGCCTGCGCGGCAGCGATGATGTTCTCTTTCTTCGCCTCAGCGGTCACCATAAGCACCGGCAGCTTTGCCATGGTGGCATCGCTGCGAATGGTTTTCAGCAGCTCCAGGCCGTCGATGTTTGGCATGTTCCAGTCGCTGACGACGAAATCAAAACCTCCGGCACGCAGCTTGTTGAGCGCGTCCTGACCGTCTTCGGCCTCGTCAATGTGTTTGTAGCCCAGATCCTGCAGCAGGTTACGTACGATGCGTCGCATGGTGGCGAAGTCGTCCACCACCAGAAAACGCAAATTTTTATCCGACATGGGATTTATCTCCTGAACGTGAGTCGGTTTTGGATGAATTATGTTTATGGAAACTGTCCAGTAAGCACTGGCTGATATCGTCGAGGTCGACGACCTTCTTCGCCGCACCCAGCGCAATCGCCTCGCGCGGCATGCCAAACACCACGCAGGTGGCTTCGCTCTGCGCGAGGGTAAACGCTCCGGTCTGGCGCAGATGCAGCAGGCCACGCGCGCCGTCCGCGCCCATGCCGGTCAGCAGGGCGGCGCTGGCATGCTTGCTGGCCTGACGCGCCACGGAGTCAAACAGCACATCCACTGACGGACGATGACGATTCACCGGTGGGGCATCGCTGAGCCGGACCCGGTAGCCGTTGTCCTGACAGATAACCTCCATATGACGATCGCCCGGCGCAATCAGGGCGGTTCCTGGTCGCACCGGTTCGCCATCCTGCGCTTCACGCACGGCAATCTGGCACAGCGAGTCAAGCCGTTGGGCGAAGGAGTAGGTGAAACCGGCGGGCATGTGCTGGGCAATCACAATCCCCGGCGTGCTGACCGGCAGCGGCATCAGCACCCGACGCAATGCCTCCGTGCCGCCGGTAGAGGATCCGATAGCGATGAGGCTCTGCTGGCGCACGGGGATCCCGGCGAGCACCGGTCTGGCGTCGGGGGCATGCTGCGCCAGCTTCGCGCGGGCGGCGACGCGGATCTTCTCCACCACCAGCTGGCTCCAGCTGTCGATATTCTCTGCGCCGCGATGCTCGGGCTTGGGCAGAAAATCGACCGCACCGTGCTCCAGCGCGGTGAGGGTGGCTTTCGAGCCGCGGGTGGTCAGGGAGGAGATCATCACGACGGGCATCGGGCGCAGGCGCATCAGGCGGGAGAGAAACTCCAGCCCGTCCATGCGCGGCATGTCGATATCCAGCGTCAGCACGTCCGGGTTGAGCTGTTTAATCAGCTCGCGCGCAATAAACGCATCCGGCGCCGTGCCGACCATTTCCATATCAGGCTGCTGATTGACGACCGCGCTGAGCATGTTACGCATCAGGGCGGAATCATCGACCGCCAGCACACGAATCGACTTCACCGTGTGGCCTCCGTCAGTTCATATACCGACTGCCCACGCAGGCGCAGCGGAATATGTGCATGGTTAAAATGTTCCGAATGGCCGACAAACAGCAGGCCGCCCGGCTTGAGCAGACGCGCAAAGCGCTGCAACAGGCGCTGTTGCGTCGGCGCATCGAAATAAATCATCACGTTGCGGCAGAAAATGGCGTCGAACGGCCCGGGAACGGACCACTTTTCATCGAGTAAATTCAGCTGCTGGTAGTGAATGGCGGACAGCAACTCCTGGCGGGCTTTCACCCATTCGCTGTTGTCACCCGCCCCGCGCAGAAAATAGTGACGCTTTTGCGCCAGCGTCAGCGCGCCCAGATCGTTCAGGCGGTAGATGCCCGCTTCCGCTTTTGCCAGCACCTCGGTGTCGATATCCGACGCCCAGATCCGCGGTCCGGCCACCGACGCGCCCAGTTGGTCATTCAGCGTCATGGCGATAGAGCAGGGCTCTTCCCCCGTGGACGCCGCGGTACACCAGACGCGGTAGCCCGATGCGCGCTGGCGCGCATGTTCCGCGAGGATCGGGAAGTGATACGCCTCGCGGAAAAAGGAGGTCAGGTTGGTGGTCAGCGCGTTGATAAAGTTCTGCCATTCCGGATGCTCTGAGTGTGACTCAAGCAGGGCGATATAATCGCTGAACGTGGCAAGCCCCAGCGTGCGCACGCGACGGGAAAGACGATTAAAAATCATCTCTCGCTTTTGCGCGTTAACGACAATTCCGGCGCGCTTATAGATTAATTTCCCGACACGCTGCAATTCGCTGTCAGTCAGAGAAAGCGTATTCAGGGATAAGCGTGCAGAAGTGCTGATAATTTCACTCATAGAATTGGGGCAGACCTTAAACCGGTGTATTCATTATTTCCTGATACGCGCTAATCATCTTATTTCGTGCCTGCATGCCAAAGCTGAATGAAATAGACGATTTCTGCATCGCCAGCATCACGTCATTCAGGGCAATATCGCCACTGCCGGACATCCATTGCTGTGTTTTGCTCTTCGCTTCAACCTGAGTTTTATTTATTTCATTAATGCTGTTAAATAAAACGTCAGAAAAGGAGGGGGCGTCGCCGCGTGAGGTCTGCAGCCGGTTAGACGGACCGCTGACCTGCTGCGCCTGGCTCTGAATTTGATCGAGTACGCCACGCATTAATGTCGCTGACATTCTTTTTATTCCTGGTAATTAAGATAAAAACGGCGGTTTGTTGCATATCTTTTAAACGTCGACAGCTTAGCACGCGTTTAAAAACCTCAGAAAATCCAATAAGCCGACAGAACTTTGAGCTTATTTATCCTTAAAAAAAACGCCTTTCAGACGATAATGCCCGCCTGAAAAATTCTTATATTTTTGAAATCGTCGACATCACTCTCGCGAATTTCGTGAGCTGACGCGCATCGTTGATGCGTGCTATTTCATACAGGAATACGGCATGAGTGCCACACTAAATGAGTTAACCAACAATCCGGCAGAGCGAATTAAATCGATGCTGTCCTCACTTCGCGGCAGCCCGAAGCTTTTGCTGGTGATTTGCGGCGCTGCGGCGCTTTCCGTCATCATCGCGTTAATGTTCTGGGCAAAGGAGCCGGATTACCGGGTGCTGTTCAGTAATATCAGTGATGAAGAAGGCGGCGCCATCGTGGCGCAGCTGTCGCAGCTCAATATCCCTTACCGCATCGACACGCCAGGGGGCGTGATCATGGTGCCGGCCTCACAGGTGCATGAGGTGCGCATGAAGCTGGCCCAGCAGGGGCTGCCGAAGGGTGGCGGCGTGGGCTTTGAACTGCTCGATCAGGAGAAGTTTGGCGTCAGCCAGTTCACCGAGCAGGTGAACTATCAGCGCGCCCTGGAAGGCGAGCTGGCGCGTACCATTGAAAATCTCGGGCCGATCCAGAGCGCGCGCGTACATCTGGCCACGCCAAAACCGTCGATGTTTGTCCGCGAACAGAAAAAACCGACCGCATCCGTCACCGTTAACCTGTTGCAGGGCCGTACCCTTGACGACAGCCAGGTAGTGGCGATCACCCATCTTATTTCCAGCGCAGTGACTGGCCTTGCAGCCGGGAGCGTGACCATTGTCGATCAGCGCGGCAACCTGCTGACCCAGAGCGGCCTGCGCGGTTTGCAGACGGCGCACCTGAAATACACCAGTGAAATTGAAACCGACTATCAGCAGCGCATTCAGCGCATTCTGGCCCCGCTGGTGGGGGATGAAAACATCCGCGCCCAGGTGACCGCGCAGATCGATTTCACCGAGCAGGAACAAACTCAGGAGCAGTATCAGCCGAACAGCGACCCTGAAAAAATGGCCATCCGCAGCCGTCAGGCCAGCCTCTCTGAGCAGGGGAATAGCCGTGGCGCGAGTGGCGTGCCGGGGGCGTTGAGCAATACGCCACCGGCACCGGCCACCGCACCACTGACCCAGCCCCTCAATACCCCGGCGGATGACAAAAAAGAGAAAACCACCAGTAACAGCGCGAACCGTGAGCCTGCACAGCCGTACAACAACCGCAGTGACGAGACCACCAACTTTGAGGTCGATCGCACTCTCATCCATACCAAATCGAATGCCGGACGCATTCAACGTTTATCCGTGGCGGTGGTGATTAACCATCTGCCGCAGGGGGAAGAGGGCAAGCCGGGACCGATTAGCGAGGCCGAACTGACCCGTATTAACGCGCTGGTGAAAGAGGCGATTGGCTTTAACGCCAGCCGTGGCGACAGCGTCAATATCCTCAACTCCGCCTTTAACGGCGTGGTGGAAGAGCCGGTGCCGCCGTTCTGGAAGCAGGATCGTTTCTACGCGTTGCTGATGGCTATCGCCCGCTACCTGGTCATCGCCATTATTGCCTGGGTCATGTGGCGCAAGCTTGTGCAGCCTGCCTGGATCCGCCATCAGGAGACCACCCTGCGCCGTCTGGAGATGGAAAAAGAGGCGCGGGAAGAAGAGATTGCCGCGAAAAAACGTGCAGCGGAGAAAAACAACCGCGACCGTGCCCAGCAGCGTGTGGATACGGAACTCAATGGTCAACAGCTGCGTGAGCTGGCAGAGCAGGAGCCGCGCGTTATTGCCCTGGTGATCCGCCAGTGGATGAGTAAGGAGCCGAAATAATGAATGCCTCAGAAAAAAGCGCCATCGTCATGCTGACGCTGGGAGATGTCCTGGCGGCGGAGGTGTTCAAGCACCTCAACGCCCACGAGGTGAAGCAGATCAGTGCCTCAATGGTCAACATGGCGGGCTTTACTCACGACCAGATGGCCATGGTGCTGGAGGAGTTTAAGAAAGACTCCAGCGAATATGCGGCGCTCAGCCTCAACACCAACGATTATCTGCGCAGCGTGCTGGTCAAGGCGCTGGGCGAAGAGCGTGCCTCCTCGCTGCTGGAGGATCTGCTGGATACCCACCAGGGCACCAATGGTATCGAAACGCTCAACTTTATGGATCCGCAGGCGGTGTTCGACCTTATCCGCGAAGAGCACCCGCAAATCATCGCCACCATTCTGGTTCACCTCAAACGTAACCAGGCGGCGGACGTGCTGGGCAAATTCGACGAGCGCGAACGTAACGACATCATGCTGCGTATCGCCACCTTCGGCGGCGTACAGCCGGCCGCGCTGCAGGAGCTGACGGAAGTTCTGAACAACCTGCTGCACGGTCAGAACCTCAAGCGCAGCAAGATGGGCGGTGTCCGTCCGGCGGCGGAGATCCTTAACCTGATGAAATCTCACCAGGAAGAGGCAGCCATTGAGGCGGTACGTGAGTTCGACGGCGAGCTGGCGCAAAAAATTATCGACGAGATGTTCCTGTTCGAAAACCTGGTGGAGGTGGAAGACCGCAGCATCCAGCGCCTGCTGCAGGAGATCGAGAGCGAAACGCTGATCATCGCACTGAAAGGGGCCGACGAGCCGCTGCGCATGAAGTTCTTCCACAATATGTCGCGCCGTCAGGCCGAGCTGATGACCGACGATCTGGCCTCCCGTGGCCCGGTGCGTCTGTCCCAGGTGGAAGCCGAACAGAAGACCATCCTCAACGTGGTGCGTCGTCTGGCCGAGGCTGGCGAGATCCTGATTGGAGGCAGCGACGATGCCTACGTTTGATGAACATAACGCCACCGGGTGGCGCGCCTGGCAGCCTGAAAACCTGCTGGGTGAGCCGCAGGATACCCCGCTGCCCACGCTGGACAATACCCAGTCTGAGGCGCAGCTGAAAGCCGAACTGGCGCGTCTGCGCAAGCAGGCGGAGCAGCAGGGGTTTGCCCAGGGGCAGCAGCAGGGCCAGGAAGAGGGCCGCAAACAGGGCTATGAGGCCGGGTTGAAAGAGGGCCGCGACGCCGGGTATGCCCAGGGCGTGGAGCAGGCACGCGTGGAGCAGCAGGCGCTGCTGCGCGAGGCAGAAACCTGGGTCAGCAACTTTAAGCTGGCGCTGGAAAACCTCGAAGGGCTGATCCCGGCTCGTCTGGTGCAGCTGTCGCTGACGGCGGTGCAGCAGCTTTATGGCACCTCGCGAATAGCAGATAACCATGCTCTGGTGACGCAGATCCGCAGCCTGATGCAGCAGGACGCGCTGCTGCACGGCACCATTCAGCTCTATGTCAGTCCGGAGGCGTTTGCTTCGGTGCAGGCGGCGCTGGGTGAAACGCTGACCGCGATGGGCTGGGAGCTGCACCGCGACGCCAGCCTGGCCGCCGGGGGATGCCGGGTGGTCTCCCCGGATGTGGAAGTGGACGCCAGTATGGAAACCCGCTGGCAGGCGCTGTGTCAGTTGGCGCGCGAGGAGCTCTCGCAATGAGCCAGCAGCTAAAAAAGTGGCTCTGCGCCCTTGACCGGGTGGAGGAAAAACTCACCCAGGTGCCCGATTTTCGCCAGTACGGCAAACTGACGCGCGCCACCGGGCTGGTAATGGAGGCCGTGGGGCTCAAGCTGCCTATTGGTGCGCTGTGCATCGTTGAGCGTCAGACGGAGCAGGGCATTATCCCGGTTGAGAGCGAAGTGGTGGGCTTTAACGGCCAGACGCTGTTTCTGATGCCGCTGGAGCATGTCGACGGCATCCTGCCCGGGGCGCGCATTTATGCCCTGCAAAGCGACAGCCACGCCGGTAAACAATTGCCCGTGGGGCCGCATCTGCTGGGCCGCGTGCTGGATGCGCAGGGTCGACCGCTGGATGGCCGCCCCGCGCCGGGGAAACCGGCGGCGGGGCTGTTTACCCCAACGCTCAATCCCCTGCACCGCGATCCGATCAAAAACGTGCTCGACGTTGGTGTGCGCGCCATCAATGGCCTGCTGACGGTGGGCCGTGGTCAGCGTATGGGCCTGTTCGCCGGTTCCGGCGTCGGCAAAAGCGTGCTGCTCGGCATGATGGCCCGCTTTACCACTGCGGACGTCATCGTGGTGGGGCTGATTGGCGAGCGTGGCCGCGAGGTAAAAGATTTTATCGAGAATATCCTTGGCGAGCAGGGGCTGGCGCGTGCGGTAGTGGTTGCCGCCCCGGCTGATGTTTCGCCGATTTTGCGTATGCAGGGCGCCGTTTACGCCACGCGCATTGCGGAAGATTTCCGTGAGCGCGGCCTCAATGTGCTGCTGATCATGGACTCCCTGACCCGCTACGCCATGGCGCAGCGTGAAGTGGCTCTGGCGATTGGTGAACCGCCCGCGACCAAAGGCTATCCGCCGTCTGTCTTTGCCCGTCTGCCTGCGCTGGTCGAACGAACCGGTAACGGCGTGAAAGGGGGCGGCTCAATCACCGCGTTTTATACGGTGCTGACGGAGGGGGATGACCAGCAGGATCCGATTGCCGACTCCGCGCGCGCAATCCTCGACGGCCACATCGTGCTGTCGCGTCGTCTTGCCGAGGCGGGGCACTATCCGGCGATTGATATTGAAGCCTCGATCAGCCGTGCCATGACCGAGCTTATCCCCCATGCCCAGTACCGCAAGGTGCAACGCTTTAAACAGTTGCTATCCGCGTATCAGCGCAACCGCGACCTGGTGAGCGTGGGGGCGTACGTCAAAGGGAGCGATGCGATGCTGGATCAGGCTATCGACAAATATCCCTCGCTGGAGGCGTTCCTCCACCAGGCGATCCACGAGCGCAGCGGCTATGACGACGCCATTCGCGCCCTGTCCGGGCTTTTCCCGGATATTAAAGACTAAGCCGGAGGTGTGATGAAAGCACATAACCCCATGGTTCTGCTGCGCGACAAGGCGCAGGAGACGCTAACGCAGACTACCCGCGCGCTGGGCGGTGCGCAGCAGCAGCTCCAGCAGGCGATGACCCAGCACGAACAGCTTCAGCACTACGAGCAGGAGTACCAGCAGTCCCTGCGTCAGGGGATGATGGGCGGCGGTATGTCGGTGGCGGATCTGGTGAATCACCAGTCGTTTATTTTGTCGCTGAAGCAGGTGGTAAAGCAGCAGGCTGGCCACGTGAACGCCTGCGAAAAGGCGGTAGACGAGGTGAAAAAGAACTGGGTGCAAAACAAGCAGCGCCTGAACGCGTTTGAAACGCTGATTGAACGCCGGGCGACGGCGCAGGCGTTAGTTCAGAGCCGACATGAACAAAAGCTGATGGATGAATTTGCTCAGCGTGCCGGACAAAAGAGAGAAAGGCTATGAACATAGATATTGCCGCCCTGTTACTGGGTGGGGGAGCACAGGGCAAACCGAAGGGCGGTTTACTGGCTGACGACGGCTTCAGCCTGGCGCTGGATGACAAGCTGGCTGAACTGGTGCAGCTTTTCCCGGGACTCGACCCGCAGGCGCTGGCAGCCATGCCGGAAGCCGCGCTGGCGGGGTTGTCCGCAGATTTACTGCCGCAACAGCTTGCCGACGACGCGCCGGTAACGGATGCCGACGGTATGCTGCTCGCCGCGCCGCCGGGGCTGGCAGAGGTCCTGAACGGGGTTTCGCTCACCAACGGTGAGGGGGAAGAGAGCCCGCAGTGGCAGCTACAACAGCTGGTGACCCGCAGCGTCACGGGGACAGAAACGGTCAACCCTGCGAAGGGCGTAGCAAACGGGAAGGCTCCTGAGCCTGAGGGCAAAACCGTTTCTCCGCTCATGACCGCTGCCGATAAAACCCCTGCGGCCAATGCCACGCCGCTGACGGCCCAGCCTGCACCGCTCACCAGTGAGATGGTGGTCACGCCAGAGATGCCAGCGGCCACATCGGCGAACGCCGTGGCGCTGCCTGCCGCCGTACGCACCAGCGTCGCGCACGCCCCGCAGCAGGTGGTCACCGTCAGCCATCCGCCAGAAACGCCGGAGTGGAAGCAGTCGGTCAGCCAGCATATCGCCATCTTTAGCCGTAACGGGCTGCACAGCGCGGAGATCCGCCTGCACCCGGAAGAGCTGGGATCGCTGCAGATTTCCCTGCGCGTGCAGCAGGATCAGGCGCAGATCCATATCGTCAGCGAGCATGCCCACATTCGTCACGCCATGGAGCAGGCCATGCCGCAGCTGCGTGCCGCGATGGCGGAATCGGGTATTCAGCTTGGCCAGGCCAACGTGAGCGCGGAAGGACAGCAGTTTGCCGCCGGTGAGCAGGGCCAAAACGCATCGGGTGACGAGCACGGTGCACAGGAAGGGGAAGAGCAGTCGCTTGAAGAGGAGATCGTGCCGACTTTATTAACCACCACTCCCGGAAATATATACGGAATAAATACCTTTGCCTGAAGTGGCGAATTAGCTTCAGGAATGAAATTTTATCACCTGATTATCAGGGTGATGATATGGACTACAATGTCCGCCATATTGACCCGAGGGCAATACGCTGCCCTCTCTTATTTTCAGGTGTACGTTCAATGAGTAATAAAAATAAAAAGGTCGCCAGCGGCGGAGGCTCTCGCTCGCTTCTGATGACGTTCATGTTTTTGACTGCCGTTGCGGCGTGCGGCGTTTCCGGCTACCTGTTCTGGGAAATGAAATTTGCGAAACCGGCAGCAGAGGTTGCCCAAGGGGAAGTGGAAACAGCACCGGCACCCGCGCAGGTAGAGCCGCTGTACGCCTCAATGAATACCTTTACCGTGAGCCTGAAGCCCACGGCGAACGAATCGGATCGGGTATTGTACCTGGGCTTGTCCATTCGCGTGGCAGAACAAAAATCGCTGGCGGTGCTGGAAAAATATTTGCCGGAATATCGTAGCCGCTTATTTATGTTGTTAACCCATCAGACTTATGAAGATTTAGCCACCGATGAAGGTAAACGCCGTCTGATGACCAATATTAAGAGTGAGCTGGATAAACCGCTGGCTTTTAACCAGTCCATTCGCGTCACCGACGTGCTTATTAACGAATTTATTCTGCGGTAATTATTATGGCTGACAGCTTTTTATCTCAGGATGAGATCGACCGTTTGCTAAACGCCGATGCGGAAAGCAACAGTGAACATCATAAAAACGGCGCCGACGCAGGGATTAAACCTTACGATCCGCACACCCAGCGCCGGGTCATTCGCGAGCGACTGCATTCGCTGGAAATTATTAACGAGCGTTTTGCCCGTCAGTTCCGTATGGGGTTGTTTAACCTGCTGCGCCGTAGCCCGGACATTACCGCTGGGAACATTAAGATCCAGCCGTATCACGAGTTTGCCCGCAACCTGCCGGTGCCGACAAACCTGAACCTGCTGCACCTTAACCCGCTGCGCGGCACCTCGCTGATGGCGTTCTCGCCGGGGCTGGTGTTTATGGCCGTGGATAACCTGTTTGGCGGCGACGGTCGTTTCCCGACCAAGGCCGACGGGCGCGAGTTTACGCCCACCGAGCAGCGCGTGATCCACCGCATGCTGTCGATGGCGCGCGAGGCCTACGAATTTGCCTGGAGCTCAATCTATAAAATCAAAACGGAGTATATCCGTTCCGAAATCCAGGTGAAGTTCACCAATATCACCTCATCGCCGAATGACGTGGTGGTCACTACGCCGTTTTCGGTGGAGATCGGCTCGCATCGCGGGGAGTTCAATATCTGTATTCCCTTCAGCACCATCGAGCCGCTGCGCGAGCTGCTGAGTAACCCGCCAATGGACAACTCCCGGCACGAGGACTCCCACTGGCGCGGCCTGCTGGCCAGCCAGATGCGGGAAACGGAGCTGGAGCTTACGGCGCGTTTCGCGGACATCGGCACCCGGCTCTCCCGCGTGATGCAGATGAAAAAAGGCGACATTATCGCGCTGGATAAGCAGGAGTTTATCGAAGCCAGCGTCGGCGGTGTGCCGGTCTTCACGGCCCGCTACGGCGCCGTGAACAATCAATATGCCCTGAAGGTCGAGCAGATGATTCAGCCTTCATTACTTTCATTAAACAAGGAGTAATTTCCCCATGAGCGATATGAACACCTCATCGGGTACTGACGATCAGTCCATCGATAATCTTTGGGGTGAGGCCATGACCGAACAGCACGCGGCGGGAATTACCGACACCATGGCTGCACCGCAATTTTCTGACGAGATGAACCTGATCCTGGATATCCCGGTAAAAATGACCGTGGAACTGGGACGCACCAAAATGACCATTAAAGAGCTGCTGCGCTTAAGCCAGGGCTCGGTGGTCTCGCTGGATGGTCTGGCGGGGGAACCGCTGGATATTCTGATCAACGGTTACCTGATTGCGCAGGGTGAAGTGGTGGTGGTCTCCGATAAGTTCGGTATCCGCATTACGGACATTATTACCCCGTCCGAGCGCATGCACCGTCTGAGCCGCTAATGAACGCCACTGATTCCCTTCCGGCCACTGGCTCGATGCTGATGACGGTTACCGGCGCGCTGGCGTTGATTATCCTGCTGATGGTGGTGATGGCCTGGGCTGCCCGCCGTAGCGGACTGGCGCGTCGGCTTAACGACGCCCAGGGCAACATGACCCTGGTGGCGACCCAGTCGCTGGGGCCGCGTGAGCGCCTGGTGCTGGTTGACGTGGGTGAACAGCGTCTGGTGCTGGGCGTCACCGCCTCGCAGATTACCTGCCTCGCCACGCAGGCGCGCCCGGAAAACGCCCCACAGGCCTCCGCGCCCGCGACGTTCCCGCTGATGCTGGAAAAGCTGCGTCAGAAATACCGTCCGGGAGGTGAGCAGTGAAACCTCGTCTGCTGCTGGCGCTCGGCCTGATGTTACCCGCCGCCGGTGCGCTGGCGGCCAACGGTGACATCACCCTCGGCCAGCCTTCCGGGGAAGGGGGCTGGACGCTGCCGGTACAAACCCTGCTGCTGCTGAGCGGCTTTACCTTTATCCCCGCCGTACTGCTGATGATGACCGGGTTTACCCGCATCATTATTGTGCTGGGGTTAATGCGTAACGCGCTGGGCACGCCTACCGCGCCGCCAAACCAGGTGCTGGTGGGGCTGTCGCTGTTTTTGACCTTTTTCGTTATGTCGCCGGTGTTCAGCCAGATCTACGAAAAAGCCTGGCAACCGCTGCAGGAAAACAAAATCACCATGGAGGTGGCCCTGACGGAAGGGGTAAAACCGCTGCGCGCGTTTATGCTCGACCAGACCCGTGAAAGCGATCTGGCGATGTTTGCCCGTATCGCCAAAACCCCGGATATCGCCTCGCCGGAAGAGGTGCCGCTCAGCATTCTGGTGCCGGCATTTATTACCAGCGAGCTGAAAACCGCCTTCCAGATTGGCTTCACCATCTTTATTCCGTTTCTGATTATCGATCTGGTGGTCGCCAGTATCCTGATGGCGCTGGGGATGATGATGGTTCCGCCGACCACCATTGCCCTGCCGTTCAAGCTGATGCTGTTTGTGCTGGTCGACGGCTGGCAGCTGCTGGTGGGTTCGCTGGCCCAGAGCTTTTACAGTTAGGAGAGACCCATGACCCCGGAAAGCGTAATGGTGATTGGCATGCTGGCGATTAAGGTGGGACTGATGGTGTCAGCCCCGCTGCTGGTGGCCGCGCTGGTCACCGGTCTTATCATCAGTATTTTGCAGGCCGCCACCCAGGTCAACGAAATGACCATGACCTTTATCCCGAAAATCCTGATGATTGTCGGCGTCGCGGTGGCGCTTGGCCCGTGGATGATGAAAATCTTTATTGAATACACCCGCGCGGTGTTCGCCAGCATTCCGTTCGTGATCGGCTGATGGCCTTCGGACTTCCTCTCGACCAGCTCTACGGGCTGGTCAGCCACTATTTTTTCATTATGGTGCGCATTGCCGCGCTGCTGCACGTTGCCCCGGTGTTTGGTGAGAAGGCGGTCAGTGCCCGGCTGCGTGCCGGTCTGGCGCTGTTGATCGCCATTTTGATTGGCGGCACGCTGCCCGATGCGCAGGTGGGCCTTTACGCCTGGGAAGGCGTTTGGGTGCTGGCGAAGCAGGTGATTATCGGTGCGGCAATGGGGCTGACGCTACAACTGCTGTTTGCTGCCGTGCGCATGGCCGGTGAGATCATCGGTATGCAGATGGGGCTATCGTTTGCCACCTTCTTTGATCCCGGCGCCGGGAACAGCCCGGTAATCTCACGCTTTCTCAACCTGCTGGTGACGCTGCTGTTTCTCGCTTTTAACGGTCATCTCTGGTTGCTGGCGCTGCTGGCGGACACCTTCCAGACGCTGCCGATAGACGCCACGCCGCTGCACGCGGGCGGGTTTATGTACCTGGTCACCCATGCGGGGATGATCTTCAGCCAGGGGCTGATGCTGGGGCTGCCCGTCATTGCGCTTCTGCTGTGCATCAACTTTATCCTCGGACTGTTAAACCGCCTGACGCCACAGCTCTCTATCTTTGTGATTGGCTTCCCGCTGACGCTCACCTTCGGCATGCTGGCGCTGTTTCTGATTGCCGAAACGCTGGCCCCATTCTTTGAGCGCCTTATGGCTACCGGGTTTGATATCCTTGCCGGGCTGATTCAGGCGCTGGTATAACCCTTAGTTCATGCAGGCGATGCGGGCGACGGTTTCTGTACCGGAGGCGAGCACTTTGTCATCCAGCAGGTAGGCGGTGCTGGTGGCGACTTCACCCGGTTTAATCTGCGGGAAAATATAATCCGTCACGTCTTGATCCGGGGCCTGGCCGCCAAGTTTGCGGTGTTGGCTGGTGACAGTCAGATGGATCCGTTTGCCCGACAGTTCAACATCGTAACGCACTTCACGGTTCACCGCTTTGGGCAGTCCGTCGCGCTTGCCGTCCCTGAAGTGGCTGATAGTGCCGATATAGGTGGTATGCCCGCTAAACAGACCGTCGCGGTAGGAGCGGTAGATACCGCGTGCCAGCGTCGCGTTGTTGTCGTCCTCAATCACGTAGTAGGAGGTGGGGGCGATACACTGCGATGCGTACGGCGAGGTCTGAAACCCGTACAGCGCCATACCGCCCAGCCCGACGACCATCCCGCCCAGAAACAGCAGCGCGAGCGGGGATTTAATAAAGGCGAAAATAGAACGATTCGCAGTCATTCCCTGAATCCTTAAAGGGTTGTTGGCAGGCAATAAGCCCCTGGAACTGGCTCATTTTTTCAGAGCCGGTGGTGACGTACAGCACGGCGGCCGGTTTTTCGTTGGGGCGGCGGTCCAGCACATGACGGGTATAGGTTTGCAGCGTGGATTCAATCAGCGCTTGCTGCGACTGTTTATCCTCCTGAACCATCACCATTGAGCCCGGCGGCACGCCAGGGCCATTCCAGCGCACAAAGTGAACCGGCTGCGGGCTAAAGTCGACAACGCCGCGCAGGAGGAGCGCAATCACCAGCCCGACGAGCACGCCGCTAAGCGTGACGCAGAGCTTTTGCTTAAGCGTGTTGCCCCCACGGGCAGGCGCGTGGGTGACCACCGGCTGTGCTTCTGCTGTGTCTGCCTGTACCGGTTCATCCTGCAGGGGCAGGGGTTCCGCTTGTGGCAGTTCGCTGTTTGCCTCCCGCACCAGCAGGCGGTAGCCGCTGCGCGTCACGGCGATGAGCGTGATCGCTTCCTGCAGGTTCAGTTGAGTAAACGCGCGGCGCAGTTTGGTGATCATCACCCGCACGCTGTTGTCCGTGACTTCTACCCCGGCGCTACGCCAGCCGATCTCCATCAGCTGTTCCTGGGAAAGTACCTCGCCCTGCGCCTCGGCCAGCGCGGCGAGACACAGGCACGCGCTTTGAGGAAGGGTAACGGTCTGTTGCGTATCCGTCCGGGTAAGCATGCGGGTCTGTAAATCCAGCGTGACGGACGTTCCAATCGCGATATGGTTTAGCATAGTTATTTGATTCTTCTGGTGTATTAGGTATCGCTTCTGGTTACTGTAATTAATAGTAATGAATGCCCCTTATTGCTAGCCGAAGGCCAGAGCGACATGCTTTTTATGTCTTACGTCATATTTTTGCAACCACTACGTAATAACAGCCTTAATACTTTTAAGGTTATTAAATAGGGGGATATTAACCGCATTAAAAGTAATGCCTTAGGCGGTTTTACTTTAATTATATTAAAACCAAATACTTGCGGAATTGATGTCGCGGATGGGTCATCTGTCGCAGTGATAATGAGACGCTGTTATTATTTCGAATTAACAATTTTTAATCTGTATATAATTATTAATTGTGTCGGGAAGGGAACGGGAGCGGTTGCTAATGAGGTCTGCGAATTTATACTGCGCAAAGACAGATTATTGAATTTATTACACAGTATGAATTTTCTTTACAAGGATGGATGATGTTCTCTCTGAAAAGTTTTATGCAAACGTCCGAGCTGCCAGCGATGTTTCCCGTATTTATTTGCCGTCTGGTGGTGGGGGTATTTTTCTTTACCGCCGGGTTTAATAAATTATTTGTGACGGAAAACCAGCTGCTGATGGTCGATACGATGCACGATGCGGGGATCCCGTTTCCGGCCGTGATGGCGATTGTTGTTGCTTTCCTGGAATGCAGTATGGGCCTGCTGTTGACGCTGGGGCTATTCAGCCGTTTTAGCGCGCTGGTACTGATAATTATTAGTACCGTAGCGCTGGCCACCATTGGCATCTATACCATTCCACGCGGGCTTAATCTGATTGCATGGCTGAGCTGGCTCTTTTATCTGCCTGAAACGCTGTATATCGTGCTCTGCCTGTTCCCGTTGACCTGGGGCGGCACGTTTTGCAGTCTCGACGGCTGGCTGGTGAAACGCTGGGATAACGTGCGCAAAATTGTTTTTGTGGAGGGGTAACACAAGTGTGCGGTTATCAACGGTTTGAAGAGCATATTTACTGACGCCTGCATAATAAAATAGCCCTGTAGAGGTAGCGTTGTGCTGCCATTAAAAGAACAGGGCTGTTGTCATGGTTTTTATCGTTATTTTAGTCGTTATTTTTATTACCCTGGTGATTCTGGTGCAGGCTGGGGTTATGCCCTGGTTTATTCGTACCGAGGGACAGCGTCTGCGCACGCAGGTTGATGCCCTGGCCACCCAGTTACGTGAGCAACTCGACAGGGTTGAAGCGCAGCAGCGTTCAATGACCGAAAGTGTGGTCACCCTGAAAAGCTTTGCGCTGGATAAAGGAGCCCCAGGCGATACCGATATCGCCGAAGAGACGGGTACCAGCCGTCAATTCTTCAATTCACTGGTCAAAGAGATCGGCGAGCGTCTTGGCGGTCGCGCCTGGATGGTGGATGACACCGGGCGCATCATCGGTGATGCCGCCGGCGCGCCGACGGTGCAATCTCTCAACGATGCCAGCCTGCCGATGGCGGTTCCGCTGCGTGGGCTGCTGGCCCAGCCGGGCGAAGGGTTACGGCATACCCGTTTTCGCAGCGCCAGCGGCGAACATACGCTGGTGGTGACGCCCATTGCTGAGACACCATGGCTGCTGGCCATTGATGTTCCCACCCGTAGGCTGGGCGAACGCCCGGGCATACTCCTGCATAAACCGTGGCCGCTGGCGGCCTTGCTGCTGGTCTCCACGTTGACTCTTCTGCGCAGCGTTAACCTGCACCTTTCCCGCCTTAACGAAGAACTTCCGTCACAGCTGAAAACCGAGCAGGGTGCGCACTTGCCGCCGCTGATGCAGGAGATTGGCGAACAGGTGAGGGTGATTGCGCAAGCAGCCAGCACGATTGCTGAGGAGAACGAGCGTCTGCTGCGGGTACCTGAAGCGAACGGTAATCTCCTCGCCATGCTGAGTGAAAGCACCTCGGGCGTGGTTCAGGCGATGAACGCCCTGCATGACGCCGCGCTGCAGATTGCCGACAGTAGCGGCACGCTGGTGCAACTGGCTAGCCGTGCTTACAGCTATTCGCTGCATAACGAAGAGGGTGTTTTTGCCGTCGAGTCTCGCAATCTGGCCAGCCGCTGTGCGCGTTCCTCGAAAGAACTCCGGGCGCTGATTGACGACGCGATGATGCAGGCGCAAAGCGGGGCACCGTCGGTGACGCAGAATAATAGCGTGCTGATTGAAGAGGTTTATACGGTGGCGAATGCCCTGCTTCAGCGCACAGGCAGCTAGCCGGGTGACGCTGCGCTTACCCAGCCTACTTTCGGAGATTTTGTAGGCCGGGTAAGGCGTAGCCGACACCCGGCACAAATCTGGAAGCCGCCTCGCAATCCCATAAGTAACTCTCTGTAATACGCGATTTATCCTGTTATTCGTTTCTATCCCAACTAAAGTGCCCGCGTTGCGGCAATACCCGCAGCCGGGCGTGAGAACCTGAAAATACAAGGCGGTACCGAAGCGACCTGCTGGTTTGCTCTTTGTTATTCATTTCTCATCTCTCCGGAGGCTTTCATATGACGATTCTGTCCGCACTTTCTTCTTTCTCTCGCAACGATTTCTCCAGCAACTCATTGCCCATGACGCCACGCCGTTGTGCATGCCGGACGGCTGGCAGGACACGCTTATGCCGGTTCACTATGCGCAAGCGCTGGCACAGGCAATACTGGGAAATACCCTGCCGCGGGAGGTAAGCATGGCGTTGACGGGATGACTGCACGATATGGTGTACCTGCTGGCGGATTATGTGAAGGAGCCTTATCTCCCGTCTTAAAACCCTTGTCGGGTGGCGGTGGCGGCTGACCCGACCTACGTTTGCGTTGATCCTTGCAGGCCCGTGCAAGCGCAGCGCCGCCGGGCAATGCGCACAGAGCACAAAAACAAAAAAGCCCTCCACCAGGGAGGGCAAACCGCGCGTGAGGCACGCGCGTAATAATAGTGAGGTGGTATCGCAGATTAACGCAGCAGGGACAGCACGTTCTGCGGAACCTGGTTGGCCTGGGCCAGCACGGAGACACCTGCCTGCTGCAGAATGTTCGCGCGGCTCATGGCAGACACTTCCACGGAGAAGTCAGCGTCCTGAATACGGGAGCGCGCTTCGGTGGTATTGATGATATTGGTGTTCAGGTTCGCAATGATGGAGCTGAAGCGGTTCTGAACGGCACCGAGATCGGCGCGGAAGTCGGCAACCGTGGTCAGAGCTTCATCCAGCTTGGCCAGTAAGCCGTCAGCGATAGCACCACCCGCAGCCTTCTGAATGACTTCTGCGTCATGGAAACGAGCTTCAGCCGGAGTGCCTACCACGTCGCCTTGATCATCCAATACGACACTTTTAACTTCACCCGCTGCGTTAATAGCATAGAAGGTATCTGTAGCAGCACCACCAGCAGAGAATAACTTCATCTTGGTAGTATCTAAATTGTCACTACCGAATGCAGCCTGCGAGATAGCTTTCAGCTTTTCGTTAGTCATCGCTGGATTGCCGCCACCAGCACTAACCGTGTCGCCTTCCTTCACCAGTGTCGGCGAAGTCAGTTTGCTCGGTCCATTCAGCAGCATGTCTTTATCGGCTGCGTCGGTGATTTCAGAAGTAGCTGGATTCGTTCCCAGTTTTAACTTGTCATTGCCACCACCAATTGCCTCCCATTTGGGGTCGGTAATCTCAAGCATTTTATCTTTCTTGTCATCATATGCGAAAAGGCGTGTAGTACCATTATCATCATAGCTTAATACCTTAACGTCACCTGCATCAGCTGCCCCCAGTGCGGTTTTCAGTACATCCCTTTGTCCAGCGTCAAGTACCCAGTCTTGAGCTTGCCCAACATCAATATCACCGTTAGTGAGTTCATTTGCTATGCCTTCAAACTGGCTTTCCAGCGTACCTGCACCATTCAGAGTAATCCCGATATCCGCGAAATCATCCATAAATTTATCCAGACCCAGGGTTTCCATGTCCAGCTTGCTCAGCTTGATATCGATGGTGTCTTCGTCTTTATCGCCGATCTGAATAGTGATTTTCTCTTTAGAACCGTCAAAGACCTTCACGCCGTTGAAGTTGGTGGTTTCCGCTACGCGGCCAATCTCTTCCAGACGGGTGGTGATCTCTTTCTTGATAGAGTCCAGGTCGCTGGCGGAGTTGGTGCCGTTTTTCGCCTGTACGGTCAGCTCGCGAATACGCTGCATGTTTTCCGTCACTTCTTCCAGCGCGCCTTCGGTGGTCTGCGCCAGGGAAATACCGTCGTTGGCGTTACGCGCCGCCTGGGTCATACCGCGGATAGAAGAGGTGAAGCGGTTAGAAATTGCCAGACCTGCCGCATCGTCTTTGGCGCTGTTAATACGCATACCTGAAGAGAGGCGCTGAATTGCGGTACCCAGCTGAGTCTGGGATTTGTTCAGGTTATTCTGAGCCATCAGGCTCAGCGCGTTGGTATTAATGACCTGTGCCATTGTTATATCCTTCTAAGTAATAACGAAATATGAGATATGCGTTAATTGCTTCGCATACTGAATTCATCGGGGGAAATTAAAATGACTGAATTATTTTTTCGATTTTTTTGTCATTACCGGAAATGGCGACAGAGTTGACATTAATTATCGGGATAGTCAAAAGCAATTAACCAATAAACGCGCATCTCTGTTATCCGCACGCCTGCGCGTTGTTCACGCATATATGAAAAATTAAACTTCCTTCTTTATTTCCCGATAGAAAAGTAACAGGACATCCCTTTACAACAGGAGACTTTATTATGGTAACAACCAATTTTTTAGGCATGGGCTCGGGCCTGCCGTTTGAAGAACTGCTGGCAAAGGAGCGTGAGGCCAGTTCAGTCAAGCTGAACCCCTATCTGCAAAAACAGAAAACCTATAACGGACAAATCTCCGCGTGGGGCTCTATTTCCAGCGCGCTGAGCACCCTGAAGGATAATCTTGGCAAGCTGGAAGATGAGGGCTTTAACGGCGTCAGCGTCAGCGATAACAAAACCTTTAAGGCCACGGCGGGTAAAGGGGCAATCCCCAACAGCTACTCCATGGCCGTGGAGCAGCTGGCGAAAGCGCATCAGCTTGGGGTGACGCGAGATTCACGAGATAAGGATATTGGTAAGAGCGCCGCGACGGTCACCATCGAGATGAAAGGCAGTGACAAACCGCTGGTGGTGGAACTCAAGCCAGACGAAACGTCCCTCGATGATATTGCTAAAAAAATCAATGCGCAGAAGGGCGACGTTGCGGCTGAAGTGGTCACCGTTAAAGAGGGGGAGCACAAACTCGTCCTGACCTCAAAAAAAACCGGTACAGACGGTGAGATGACGATAAAGGTCACGGGGGATACCGAAGTCGAAAAGGCGCTTGAGGGGGCTAATGACGTCACTAAACCTCAAAATGCCATTGTCTGGCTCAACGGCGATATGGTTGAGCGCAGCTCGAATACCATAAAAGATTTGATTACCGGCGTAACCCTTGAACTGCGCGAAGTGTCGGAGAAAGACCCTGATGCCGAACCATTAGATCCACACCCCTTCAAAACCGAATCCCTCACCATCACCGAAGACACCTCGAAGGTGAAATCACTGATTGAGGAGTTCGTGAAGAACTACAACAGTTACCTCAGCACCGTCGCCAGTGCCACCAAATACACGGCGCCCGATCGCGACAAGCTCGCGGAGGGCGAAATCCCGCTGCCTGACGCCGACAACGGCGCGCTGTTCAGCGACGGCTCCCTGCGTCGTCTCACCAGCCAGCTGAAGGCCACCGTAGGCGGTGAGTACCGTGATGCCGGGGATGTGATCACTTCCCTTGGGCGTCTTGGGATCACCGTCACCTTCGACGGCAAAACCGGTGAGGATCGTAGCGGCACGCTTGGCACCCTGACCATCGACAGCAAAAAGCTCGATGCCGCCCTGAAGGACAATCCGAAAGAGGTCGAGGCGCTGTTCCTCGGCAAAGGGGGAAAGGAGGGGATTAAGGATCGCATGGAAGGGATCTTCAATACTTATCTTGGCGATAAAGACTCCATTGATAAGAAAGAGGGTGCGATCGAAACCACGCTGCAGTCCCTGCGCGAGCAGGAAAAGCGCGTTGGTAAACAGATCACGGCAGTGCAGAGACGTATCGATGAAGCCATGCTGCGCAGCGAAAAAGAGTATCAACGCCTCGATAAAGCAATGAGTGATATGAACAGCATGAGCACCCGGCTGCAGCAGTCGCTGGCAGGGTTAATTTAACTATTAACAATCCGGGCAGGCCGCTGCCCGGCAGGATTTGACGATGTACACCAAAACGGGCAACAGTGCCTACACCGCTGTCTCACTCGACAGCCAGATCACCGGCGCCACGCCGCACCAGCTGATCGTTCTGCTCTACGACGGGGCGATCAACGCCATGAAGCGCGCAGAAATCTACTTCCAGTCCGGGAACATTGCCCGTCGCGGTGAGATGATTTCCCGTGCTATCAATATTATCGACAACGGCCTGCGCGCCGGGCTGGACCACGAGAAGGGCGGGAAAATCGCCGAAGAGCTGGAGAGTCTGTACGAGTATATTTCGCGCACGCTGCTGGAGGCGAATCTCAACAAATCCGGCGAAAAGCTGCCGCACCTTATCGCCCTGATGACAGGCATGGCTGAAACCTGGCAGGCCATTGCGCCACAGCAAAAGCAGGTGAAACATGGATAAGGATGTTATTGCGCTGATTGAAGAACTGCTTATCAGCAACACGAAGCTGCGCCAGCAGGCTGAGGCTGGCGAATGGGATCTGTTTCTTGACGAGTCTGTGGCGTACACCGTGGGAATGAGAACGCTGTGTGATATCGATTTAACCCAGCTGGCACAGCACAACAAAGCGCCCGTCAGTGCTCAACTGGCGACGCTTCTGGAGCACGACGCCCTGTTAACGCAGGCTATTCAGGGGCGTCTGACCACCATCAGCACCGAACTCTCCGCCATGCGTAAATCCCGCACGATGAATAAAGCCTACACGGCTGTTTAGTTCCCTCCCTGATTGCCGGGTGGCGCTGCGCTTACCCGGCCTACTCAACGATGAAACCCGCAGGCCCGTGCAAAAAAAAGCCCACCAGAGGCGGGCAAAAGAGGACAACGCAGACAGGAACGATCAGATACTGATGTTGTACTTGTGGCCAGAAGGCAGCTGGCTGGATTCTCCCGCCGGGCCATAGAGCGCGTTTGCATGACCCACATGGTCGATAGCCTTGCGGATATGCTGATTTTTCTTCATATGACTTTGCAGCAGTGATTCCACTTTTTGATTCAGCGCCTTGGTGCTGCGCACCTTCTCATGCACCTGCTGCCAACTGGCAAAGAGCTTACCGAGCCCCGGGTAGGGGGCTTCTGTGCCACAGCTCTGCTCCTGCTGGCGGCGCATGTCGTCGTAATACTGGAGCGTGGTCAGCAGCTGGTTT
Organism: Enterobacter sp. Lyrl_3; assembly: GCF_051948675.1. Lineage (NCBI taxonomy): Bacteria > Pseudomonadati > Pseudomonadota > Gammaproteobacteria > Enterobacterales > Enterobacteriaceae > Enterobacter > Enterobacter sp. Lyrl_3. The sequence continues at coordinate 514,718 of NZ_JAYJLI010000001.1, read as the reverse complement.
TTGTTATCCGCCAGCACCTGCAGCGACACCGGGTTGATCTGCGTGCGGTTGAGCTGATTCACCTCTTCAATCATGATCGCCTCCAGTTCATCCAGAGACGTTTTCATCTGCGCGAGTATCGGGTAAAGCTTGTCCATAAGGGGCCTGTAAACGGTTAAAACTGAAACATGTCTTGCACCATGGCCTGAGCAATTTTCTCAGGCTCAATGCGCAGGGTACCTGCTGCCAGCGCGTCGCGCAGTTCGGCGACACGCGCGTAATCCACGTCGCGGCTGTCGTCGGTCTGGATTTTTTTGGTCAATTCGCTCAGGGTGACGTTGGTTTTGTCGCTCTTTTCCGGGCGTTTTGCCGCAGCGTCATGTTCCTGAGACTGCGTACGGGCGCGCAGTTCCTGCGTTGGGGCGATTTTCGCAATCGGCGCGGTGGTCTGACTGCTATTAATGCTCATGGGTGTCCTCGCAAATCAATTTATCTACTCAATACTGCTTTCATCGGTGATTCACAGAAAACCTAAAATTTATTGTTGCGAAATAATCATCACCTGACCGTCAGCCCCCACTTTTCCGCTCACGGTGCGCCCGCTTACGGTTTTCACCTTCAGCACGTCATCCACCGCCGCGTTGTTCAACGCCTTGCCCTGGCTGCGAATACGAAAGCCTGCACCGGTGGTGACCAGGTCCACCGTCTGCCCGGCCCGCAGTCGCCACTGCTGACGCAGCTGGTTTTCTAACAGCGGTTTACCGGCATCAATTGCGCGGGTCAGGCGCTGGCCGATAATCTCGTCGGCGTTAAAGATTAAACCGCCAGGCTGGTGGTCGAGACTGCCGGTGACCGGTTCGATATCGCTGCGCTGGACAATCGCCCCACCGGGCAGGCTCTGGCTTGCCACCCACCAGGTACCTTCGGCGCTAATGCGTACCGGCAGGAAATGGCGGCGCGGGCCACACTGCGCGAGCACGGTGCGTTTGCCAGTGAGACGGCTGTCGCGTCCCACCAGGCTCAGCGTGGGGTTCTCGCACACAGCGGCCAGCTGTGCCGGGGTGGCGAGCAGGGTCGCGGTGCGCACGATCTCGCTGCCGTTCTCGGGCTGTTTGATCAGGGCGTCCAGTTTGAGCATCAGACGTTGCTTCGCCATCTGGTCAGATGGCACGCTGGCTGCAGCGGAGGCAGAACAGAGCAAGACGGCCACCGCCGTGCTCAATAATCGGAGCTTCATCTTATTGCCTTAATAACGAATTTACTCTATAAAACGTGGCGAAATTATATACGCAGAGACACGGGTTTTATTGCCTTAAACAATGACACTTTTGTCGCTATTTAAATTCTTCGATGTTTTAACGTTTCTCTCATTATTTCTATTTCTCTAAATAGGCTTATTTCTGTCGGGTCTTCGCGGTGTGATATTTCACCCGTGCTGACTACACTATCGCAGTTTAAATAACGCGAGACAGGAGTCCTGTTGTCATGAATAAACTTGATGACGCCTTTCGCTTTCAACAGCAGGCGTTAGGTTTGCTGTCGCGCCGGCAGGATATATTGGCTTCAAATATTGCGAATGCTGATACGCCGGGCTACAAGGCGCGAGATATTGATTTTACTCAGCAGCTAAAAACCGCCATGGAAAATAACGGCATGGCGAAATCACCCGTGTCACTGTCATTAACGTCAAATAAGCATATTGAAGGTAAAGCGAGGCCGTTTGACGACAGTCAGTTGCTGTATCGCGTACCGGATCAACCGAGTGCCGACGGTAATACCGTGGATATGGATCGTGAGCGCGTCAATTTTGCGGATAACGCCGTGAAATACCAGTCGGGACTGACGTTCCTTGGCGCGGATATTAAAAAAATGATGACTGTGCTCAGTCAGGGGTAATCAACGATGTCGCTCTTTAGCGTATTTGATATTTCGGGCTCGGCGATGGCCGCCCAGTCCCGTCGCCTTAACGTCAGCGCCAGCAATATGGCCAACGCCGACAGCGTGGCGGGCCCGGACGGGCAGCCGTACCGCGCGCGTCAGGTGGTGTTTTCCGTTGACGCGTCTGCCGGCCAGGAGATTGGTGGCGTGCAGGTTAGCGACGTGGTGGAGAGCAGCGCGCCGGACCGCCTGGTCTATGAGCCGGGTAATCCGCTGGCGGATGAACAGGGCTACGTGCGCATGCCCAACGTCAACGTCATGAACGAGATGGTGAACACCATTTCGGCCTCCCGCAGCTACCAGGCCAACGTGGAAGTGATGAATTCCGCCAAAAGCCTGATGCTGAAAACATTAACGCTTGGTCAGTAAGGACGCATATGGCGGTCTCTTCGATTAACAACAACAGCGGCGCAGGTGGCACCGGTACCGGCAGCAGCGCGGCGGATCTGTCGAACCAGTTTATGACCCTGCTGGTCGCGCAGATGAAAAACCAGGATCCCACCAATCCGATGGATAACAACCAGCTCACCTCGCAGCTGGCGCAGTTCAACATGGCGGCGGGGGTTGAGAAGCTCAACAGCTCGGTGGCGGGGGTTGAGGCGATGATGATCCAGCTCGGCAGCATGAGCGCCTCCGCCTGGGTGGGGCGTAGCGTGCTGATAGAAGGGGAGGCAAAGGTTTCCTTTGGCGAACCGGGGATCGGCATCATGCAGGAGGGCGTGGAGATCCCGGGCAATTCGGACGACTTCCACTTCGCGCTGACGGCCGATGCCGAAACGGTCACCGTCACGCTGCACGACGGAGATAAGGCCTATACCGCAGAGCTGAAGAACGTGAAGCAGGGGATGAATACCTTCAACCTCGACGACCTGGAAAACTTCAAGCCGGAGCCGGGACCGCCGCGCGACAGGGAATACACCCTCTCCTTTGAGGCCAGCAATCCAGAGGGTGAAAACCCGGAAGTGATTGGGCTGGTTCAGGATCAGGTGCAGGGCGTCACGATGGATCCGAGCGGGCCGATTCTGCATCTGCTGAATAACGATCCGATTGGCATGAACAAAGTCTTTGTCATTCAAAAATAATCTGGAAATAAATTATGGGTTTTTCACAAGGTCTTAGCGGCCTGAGTGCCGCAGCAAAAGCGCTGGATGTGGTGGGTAACAATATCGCCAACTCCCAGACAGTGGGGTTTAAAGCAGGCTCCGTTTCCTTTGCCGATATCTTTGCCGGTTCAACCGGGATGGGGGTGCAGGTCGCTGGCGTGAGTCAGAACTTTGGCGACGGCGCGTTGATGAACGGTGCCTCCGCGCTGGATATGGGGATTTCTGGTCGCGGCTTTTTCCGCATGGTTGACGAAGCGGGCAGCGTTTTCTACGGCCGTAACGGACAGTTTGAGCAGGACCAGAACGGTTTTATCGTTAACAAAACCAACGGACTATTTTTAACCGGTTACCAGGCGACGGACGGGGTAATTAACCCTGGTGCGCAGGTAGGGCCGATTCGCATCCCAACGGACGATATGCCACCGGCGGCGTCCACCAAAGGCTCGGTAGCTGGCAACCTGAAGTCTGATGATAAAATTATCCCGGCGACGCCAGCCTTTGATCCTGACAACGCTGATACCTACAACTATGTCAGTGAAGTGACCGCCACCGACAGTCTGGGGAATAAGCACGCCATTAAAGTGTATTACGTGCATACCGCAGAAGGTGAGTGGAAAGCGCACGCTCAGGACTCCACTGCGCCTGGTGCTGCTGGCGGATGGAGCGAGCAGACGCTTAAGTTTGGCACCGACGGCAAGCTTACCGCGCCGGTGACATTGAATATCAAGGGTGCGGCTTACAACGGCTCAGCTGCGCTGGATTTGAATCTCGATCTGAATATCACCCAAAACGCCAGCGATACTCAGGTCAAGCTCGACGAGATTGACGGCCAGGCGCCGGGTAAATTTAACAGCTATCAGGTCAGTGACACTGGCGAAGTGATCGCCATCTACAGCAACGGCAAACGTCAAACCGTGGCGCAGGTGGTGCTGGCCGATTTCGCCAACGCGGGCGGTCTTGAGCAGCAGGGCAACAACCTGTGGGCGGAGACTTCACAGTCTGGCCAGCCGTTCCTCGGCACCTCTGGTTCGGGTAGCTTCGGTGATATTAGCGGCAATATGCTTGAATCCTCCAACGTCAACCTGGGCGATGAGATGGTCAACATGATCGTCTATCAGCGCAACTATCAGTCCAACTCACAAACCATCAAAACCCAGTCTGAAGTACTGCAGACGCTGGTTAACCTGCGTTAAGGCTGAGTAATGGATCGCGCTATTTATACCGCCATGAGTGCCGCTAACGCGGCGCTCAACCGCCAGGCGGTCACCTCAAACAATCTGGCGAACAGCTCCACCGCAGGCTTTCGCGCCCAGCTGGCGGCCTTTCGCTCGGTGCCCATTGAAGGGGAAACCCTGCGCACCCGCGCGCTGGTGGCGGAGTCCACCCCGTTTCACGACACCACCATGGGACCAATCACCCACACCGGGCGCAGCCTGGACGTGGCATTGCCGCAGGACGGCTGGCTGGCAGTGGCGCTGGACGACGGCAGTGAAGGCTATACCCGCAACGGCGCTATTGAAGTGGATCAGGACGGGGCGCTCAGCGTCAACGGCCGTCCGCTGATGGGCGACGGCGGACCGCTGGAAGTGCCGCCGCAGTCCCACGTCACCATCGGTAGCGATGGCACCATCTCGGCACTCGGCATGGGCGATGACCCGACGGCGCTAGTGCCGGTTGGCCGTCTGAAGCTGGTCAACGCCGACATGAACAGCCTGGTTCACGGCGACGACGGCCTGTTCCGCACCGCAGGCGGCGAGATGCTGGCCCAGGATGAAACCCTGCGTCTGACGCCAGAGGCCATCGAGGGCAGCAACGTCAGCCCGGTACAGGCCATGACGCAGATGATCGCCAACTCCCGCGGGTTCGACATGAACATGAAGGTGATCCGTACCGCCGACGAGAACGCCCAGAAAGCCAATCAGCTATTAAGCGTGAGCTAAGCCCGCGCAAGGAGTCACAATGATTCGTTCTTTATGGATCGCAAAAACCGGGCTGGAAGCACAGCAGCTCAATATGGACGTTATCTCCAACAACCTGGCGAACGTCAACACTAACGGCTTTAAGCGTCAGCGTGCTGTGTTTCAGGATCTGCTCTATCAGAACATGCGCCAGCCTGGCGCCCAGTCGACCGAGCAAAATACCCTGCCGAGCGGCCTGCAGCTGGGTACCGGCGTGCGTCCGGTTTCCACTCAACGCGTGCATACCCAGGGCGGCATGAACCAGACCGGTGATGAGTACGACGTGGCCATTGAAGGGGAAGGGTTCTTCCAGGTGCAGATGCCGGACGGCAGCACTGCCTACACCCGCGACGGCCATTTCTCCAAAAGCCCGGACGGGCAGCTGGTGAATGCCGAAGGCTATCCGATTCAGCCGGGGATCGTCATCCCGCAGGATGCCACCAAACTGAACATCGGCAGCGACGGTATCGTCAGCGTGAAGGTGCCCGGTCAGGCGGAAGAGCAGCAGATCGGCCAGCTGACGCTGACCACCTTCGTCAACAACGCAGGGCTCGAAAGCATCGGCGGCAATCTCTACAAAGAGACCCAGTCGTCCGGCGCGCCGAACGAGCTGAACCCCGGCATGGAGAGCGCGGGCACGCTGAAGCAGAGCTACGTGGAAATTTCTAACGTCAACGTGGCGGAAGAGCTGGTGACCATGATTCAGGTGCAGCGCGCCTACGAAATCAACAGTAAAGCGGTCTCTGCTTCTGACCAGATGCTGCAGCGTCTTTCCCAGCTTTAATCTTCTCTGGCCGCGCGAGCGGCCAGACATTTTATCGACACTGAAATGAAAATATTGTCTATGCACATTCCGGCGGCCGCGCTGCTGGCAAGCACACTGCTGCTCAGTGGCTGCGCGCACATTATGCAAAAGCCCCTCGTCGAGGGTCCTACCACGGCAACACCATTACCGATGGCACCGGCAGCGACCGGCGGTTCACTGTTTCAGGCAGGGCAGGGGATGAACTACGGCTATCAGCCGATGTTCGAAGACCGCCGCCCGCGTAACGTGGGCGATACGCTGACGATCCTGCTGCAGGAGAACGTGAGCGCCAGCAAAAGTTCCTCCGCCAGTGCCAACCGTAATGGATCGGCCGGTATGGGGCTGATCGCGGTGCCCTCGAAACTCAACAGCTGGCTGGGTGATGGCAAAGCGGATTTTGAAGCCGAAGGTAAAAACGATTTCGCCGGTAAGGGCGGCGCGGCGGCGCGCAATACCTTTACCGGCACCATCACCGTCACCGTGAAAGAGCTGCTGCCCAACGGCAACCTCGGCGTGGTGGGCGAGAAGCAGATCGCCATCAACCAGGGCACCGAATTTATCCGCTTCTCCGGCGTGGTGAACCCGCGCACCATCAGCGGCAGCAACACCGTGCCGTCCACCCAGGTGGCGGACGCGCGCATCGAGTACGTCGGCAACGGCTACATCAACGAAGCGCAGAACATGGGCTGGCTGCAACGCCTGTTCCTGAACCTCTCTCCTTTCTGATATGACCATGAAAAAAGAATCTATCCTGTTTTTTCTCAGCATCCTGCTCTACGGCATGACGCTGGCGGTACCCAAAGTGGTCCACGCGGAACGTATCCGCGATCTGGCGACGGTGCAGGGTGTGCGTTCCAACTCCCTGATGGGCTACGGGCTGATCGTCGGCCTTGACGGGACCGGCGACCAGACCATGCAGGCCCCGTTCACCGGCCAAAGCCTGAACAACATGCTCTCGCAGCTGGGGATCACCGTCCCGCCGGGCACCAATATGCAGCTGAAAAACATCGCGGCGGTGATGGTCACCGCCGAGCTGCCGCCGTTTGCCCGCCCCGGCGACAAGCTGGACATCGTGGTCTCCTCGGTGGGCAACGCTAAAAGCCTGCGCGGTGGCACGCTGCTGATGACCCCGCTGAAAGGGGCCGATAACCAGATCTACGCCATCGCCCAGGGCAACATTTTGATCTCCGGCGCGGGGGCGCAGGCGGGCGGCAGCCGCGTGCAGGTGAACCAGCTTAACGGCGGGCGTATCAGCGGCGGGGCGACCGTGGAGCGGGAAGTGCCGAACGATTTTGCCACCCAGAGCATTGTGCGCCTGCAATTGAACGAGACCGATTTCTCGCTGGCGCAGCAGATCAGCGACGCCATTAACCAGCGCTACAGCGGCGGGGCGGCGTTGCCAGAAGATGCCCGCACCGTGCGCCTGTTCGCACCGCCGGACGGTCCGTCCCGCGTACGTTTTCTGGCCGACATTCAGGACATTCCGCTACGGGTGAACGTGCAGGACGCGAAGGTGATTGTGAACTCACGCACCGGCTCGGTGGTGATGAACCGGCACGTCTCGCTCGACGCCTGCGCGGTGGCGCACGGCTCGCTGACGGTGGAGGTGATGCAGAACAACATCATCAGCCAGCCGGATACGCCGTTTGGCGGCGGCGAAACGGTAGTGGTGCCGCAGACCGATATCTCGGTGCGCGACAGCGGCGGCTCGCTGCAGCACGTGCGTAGCAGCACCGATCTGAACGCGGTGATCCGCGCCCTCAACAGCCTGGGCGCCACGCCAAACGAGCTGATGTCGGTCCTGCAGGCGATGAAAAACGCTGGCTGTCTGCGAGCGAAGCTGGAGGTGAACTGATGAACGCCTTCGATAAATTCGACCAGCCGGCGTTTGACATTCGTTCGCTGGATACGCTGAAACGGGAGGCCGGGCGGCAAACGCCCGGCGCACTGAAAGCGGCGGCAAAGCAGATGGAGGGCATTTTCGTGCAGATGATGATGAAGAGCATGCGCGATGCCACCTTTAAGGACGATCTGCTGAGCAGCCAGTCTTCCGAGATGTACACCGCGATGCACGATCAGCAGGTCGCACAAAACATTGCCGGGAGTGGTCAGCTCGGCTTTGCCGATCTTATCGTCCGCCAGCTGGGCGGGGAGGCTGATGAACCCGTGGTGAGCGCACCAGGACGTGATTTCCTGCCCCCGGGCCTTTCTCCGGCTCCCGCCACCGGCCCACTGCGTCTGCCTGCGCCCGTATCGTTCGCCAAACCGGCGGAAGGGGCGCATCCGTTTATTGCCCGTCTGCTGCGCCCGGCCCAGGCGGCCGCGCAGCAGAGCGGGCTGCATCCGCATCTGATCCTCGCCCAGGCGGCGCTGGAGTCCGGCTGGGGGAAACGTGAAATCCCGGCCGCAGACGGCCGCCCGAGCCACAACCTCTTTGGCATCAAGGCCACCAGCGACTGGCGCGGCAAAACCACCGAAATCACCACCACCGAATACATCAACGGCGTAAAGCAGAAGGTGAAAGCGGCGTTCCGCGTTTACGACTCGTACGAACACGCCCTCGCGGATTACGCGAAGCTGCTGACCAACAATCCGCGCTATCGCGGCGTGGTGCAGTCCGGTTCACCGGAGCAGGGGGCGAGGGCGCTGCAGGCAGGCGGTTATGCGACCGATCCGGCCTACGCCAAAAAGCTCATCACCATTATTCAGAAAGTGAAAGGCGATATTCAGCAGGGCGTGAATGCTTACAAAAATGATATCGACAAAATTTTTTAGTGATTTTTTGAATCACCGATGAAATAGACAGAGCCATGAACTTTCTGGCCCGGTTGCGAATGCCGGGCCCGCAAACAGGGAATATCCGGATCTTATGAATAACTTATTTAACCTGGCGAGAGGCGGCCTGAGCGTTGCGCAGGCGGCACTGCGCGTGACGGGCGATAACCTGACCAACGGCATGTCCGGCACCTACAGCCGCCGCAGCCTGATCATTGGCGAACTGGGCGGTATGACTACCGGGCAGGGCTTTTTCGGCTACGGCGCGCGCGCCGGTGGCGTAGAGCGCGCCTATGACGCCTTTGCCAACAATGAGCTGCGCGGCTCGCTGTCGCATTACGCCTCTCTCAATGGGCGGATGGAACAGCTGAGCGATATCGACAACATGCTGGCCGACGAATCCGATAACGTCTCGGTCTCGCTGAACGATATGTTCAAGGCCATGGCGACGCTGAGCGGCGATGCGGCGGACGGCCCGGCGCGCGCGGCGGTATTTAACGCCCTCGGTACGCTGGCGAACCGTTTCAACGCCAGCGCCAAACGCCTGACCGCGCTTGAGAAGAGCACCAATACGCAGATTGAGCAGAGCGCCAAAGACATCAACAGCTATACCCAGCAGCTGGCAGAGGTCAATAAACAGCTGGAGCGCGCCCAGGGGAATGGCGCCCCGCCGGCGGATCTGCTCGACCAGCGCGATGCGCTGCTGGAAAAGATGAGCGAGCATATTGGCATCACCGTTACGGAAGACAAAACCACGGGGCGGGTTGACGTGCTTCTGTCCGACGGACGTCCGCTGGTCTCCGGGGATCGCGCGTATAAACTGCAAACCTCGCCGTCGGATGCCGATCCGAACAAAACCATCGTCTCCTACGTGGATGCGAACGAGAACGCCTCGCCGCTGGATGAAAGCAGTATCACCAAAGGCCGCCTGGGCGGGCTGTTCAAGTTCCGTAATGAAGACCTGACCATTGCCCGTCAGGAGCTGGATCAGATCGCCTTTACGATGGCGAACCGTATGAACGAGCAGCATGCGGAAGGTTATACGCCTGATGGCGATAAAGGCGGTGACCTGTTCTCCCTGGCGGATATTAAAGCTTACGCCAATGCGAAGAACACCGGGACCGGCAAGCTGGGGGCGATTAACGTTACCAACTATACAGATGTGAAATCGGAAAACTACACCGTCACCAGTGATGGCGCAGGGGGATGGACGGTCACGGGCGAAGATGGACGCACCGTACCGGCCACCCTCGTTGGCGATAACCTGACCTTTGACGGGATTGAGATCGATGTTTCGGGGGGCGGCTTTGACGATGGCGACAGCTTTACCCTTAACCCCATAGCGGGTGCCGCTGAAGGGATGGCCCGCAGCTTAGGCAGCGCGCAGGAGTTTGCAGCAGCGGGGGATAAAGACGGCGGCCCTGGCGACAACACTAACCTGGAAGAGATGCTGAAAATCCAGGATCAGAAGCTCATCGGTGACGACACGCTGACCGAAGCCTACGCCAGCCTGGTGGGCACCATCGGTGACCGCGCGCGCGGCGTGAAATCCGCGCTGGTCAGCGCCGAAACCGACCTCAGGACCAAGTACGACACCAAACAGGCCCTCTCCGGCGTCAATATGGACGAAGAGTACATCAACCTGGATATGTTTAAGCAGTATTACAACGCCAACGCGCAGCTGCTGAAAACCGCGACCGATATGTTCGACGCCCTGCTGTCAATCCGATAAGGAACCGATGATGCGATTAAGTACGCTGTATATGTATAAAAATAGCGCGGAGACCATGACGAAGCGCATGAGCCAGAGCAACGACGTCTATCTGCGGATGTCGGCGGGCAAGACGCTGCTGAAAGCGTCGGATGACCCGGCGGCGGCAACCGATGCGGTGAAGCACCAGGACGCGCTGGCGAAGCTGGAGATGTATAGCAACGTGCGTTCCCGCGCCCGCGGCGCGCTGGAGTACCAAGACAATATTCTCAACGGCGTGGGGAATTTATTAACCACCACCCTGAAGGAAAAAATTGTTGCGGCGAAAACGGGTTCTTACTCGCCGGAGGATCGTCGGGCGCTAGGGGAGGAGATCAAAGGCATCCGCGCCAATCTGATGGATTTGGCCAATAACCGCGACGCCAGCGGGAACTATATTTTTTCGGGTTTTAAAACCGATACGCCTGCGTTTGATGAAGATGGCGTTTATCAGGGCAGTACGAATGCTGACCATGTTCGCAGGCTAACGGTGGCAGACGGTACCGGGATGCAGGTCAGCCATCTGGGTAGGGACATTTTTGGTGATATTTTCACGGTGCTGGAAGACGCCGTGGCGGCATTAACCGCGGATCCTGGCGACGCTGATTATGACGCTAACCTGGAAGCCGCGCTCAGCGCAGCCATGGTTGAGGTTGATGAAGGCATCAACCGTCTGGGTAAAGCCCAGGCCGAGCTGGGCACCAACCTGCAGCAGCTTGATGCGTTGGATCTCTCCGGAGACGTGCTGATCAACGACACCATTGTAAAAGTGCAAAACGCTATCGGCTCCGATACCAGCAAGCTGGTGACATTGGTCTCTGAATCTCAGATGTCGGAGCTGGCTTTTAATGCGTCGATGTTCGTCTACAAAAAAATGCAGTCGATGAACCTCTTTAATATGTCCCCCAGTTGACCGTTTAATTGACTCCCACAGGCACCGGCCGTCTGCGGCCGGTGAAAATCTATGTTAACGAAACTCAAAATTTATAGCGCAATCAGCCTTATTATTGGCCTGTTTGCGGTGATGCTGTTCGGCGTAACCGCCTATTCTGTCTATGACACAGTCTCAAATAATACCAATTTCAAACGTATTGTCGTGGCCTCTGAAAATAACGATCAGATGCGCGATGCCGCCTATAACATCAGCGCGGTAATGGCCAATACCAACGGCCTGATGCTGCAGGCAGCGCTGGGTAACCCGGTTTCTGAGAATGTTGCCAAACACACGGTGAATGTGGTGAAACTTGCGCGTCGTAATATGGATGCGTTTATGGCCTCGCCGTTTAACACCCCGGAGGAGAGTCGTCTGGCGGCTGAGGTCAATGCGGCTTTCAACGAAGTGTACAAGGTTGCCGAAATTAAGCTGGGCTACCTGCATAACCCGGCAGGGTATTCCGGGTCGCTGGAACACGATATGGAGCTGCGCACCGCGCTGCGTAATAAGGTCGATCAGTATACCGATGCCAGCGCCCGCATGAGCGAAAGCTATATTCATGCTTCCGAGCGCGGCTACCAGATTATGCTGGGCGTGGGGATTGTTGTACTCATTCTGGCCGTCGGGTTGCTGCTTGCCGTGCGTTACTGGCTGCGTCATACCCTGGTGCGTCGTATGGAGACCACGGTTGAAATGCTGCGTCGCGTGGCGGCGGGCGATCTGAGTCAGCCCATTGACGCTGGCAGCCAGAATGAAATTGGCCACATGTTGACTGAACTGGAGACCATGCGTACTTCCCTGACCAGTACGATCCTCGGCATCCGTGACAGCGTGCAGCGTATTCACACCAACGCCCAGGAAATTGCCCACGGCAATAACGATCTCTCTTCCCGTACGGAAGAGCAGGCGGCGGCGCTGCAGGAGACGGCGGCCAGCATGGAACAGATCAAAACCACCGTGCGCCAGAATGCCGATAACGCCCATGCGGCGCGTGAGCTGGCGGAAAGCGCCAGCAACAATGCCCATAACGGCGGGGAAGTGATGCAGAGCCTGGAGCAGATCATGGCGCAGATCACCACCAGCTCGCGCCAGATTGCCGACATTAACGGCGTGATCGACAGCATTGCCAACCAGACTAACATTCTGGCCCTGAACGCAGCGGTGGAAGCGGCACGAGCAGGTGAGCAGGGGCGTGGCTTTGCGGTAGTGGCAGAAGAGGTGCGTAACCTGGCAAAACGCAGCGCCGATGCGGCCAAAGAGATCAACCAGCTGATCAATACCAGCGTGAACAATATCGATGTCGGTTCACGTCAGGTCGGGCAGGCCAGCACCGTGATGCAGGAGATTGTGACCTCTGTTGCGCAGGTAACGCAGATCATGGGCGAAATCACCTCGGCGTCTGACGAGCAGAGCGCGGGTATCAATCAGATTTCCCAGGCGGTCAACGAAATGGATCTAGTGACCCAGCAGAATGCGGCGATGGTGGAAGAGGCGGCAATGGCGGCGGGCGAACTGGAAGCGCAGTCCGATGCGCTGGAGAAACTGGTGGCGCAATTCAGGTTGAACCATGAGAGCGCGATGGCGAAGGTGCCTGTGGAAGTGAATAAACCGCAGCGTCAAAAAGAGCCCGACCTGGCCCAGTGGGAAACCTTTTAATTTTATTAAATACCGCCATTAATCTCGCTATTTTATAAAATAGCCTGTTAATACAGACGAAGTAACAGAATGCGCATTTTTATAAAGGCTTATCGCACTATTTGAATGCGCCATTTCACCGGATAATTCTTTAAGAGAATAGCAGGTGGAATGCAATCGTGGATGGTATTTACACGGCCGAAGGGCTGGAAAATAAATCGGTAGTCTGGTCTAAATATCACTATCTGGTGCGGCAGGAGGCATTGCGTTTACATAAGCGACTTCCTGCCAGCGTCGAGCTGGATGATTTAATTCAGGCGGGCTCAATCGGTTTTTTAAGTGCAGTCGAGAGTTTTGACCCCAAAAAAGGGGTAACGCTTACGGCGTGGATCGCCCAGCGGGTGAAATGGGCATTATTAGATGAGCTGAGAGAAAGTGACTGGGTTCCACGTCGGGTACGCACCCATACGCGTGAAATTGTCGCGCTTATTCAGCAAATCGAGCAGGAAAAAGGGGGCGAAGCTACTGAAGCTGAAATCGCCGAACGCATGGGCGTCTCGTTGCAGGAATTTCAGCAGATGCTGGCAGATAATAACGCCAGCCAGATGTACTCGGTTGATGAGCTGCAGGAGAATTATGCCGACAGCTGGGAGACAAACGGCGATGAGAATGAACAGCTTAATCCACTGAATGACGCTATCAAAGAAAATTTGATAGAACGGATCGCTGAGCATATTCAGTATATACCCGAAAGGGAACAAGTGCTTTTACAGCTCTATTATCTGCAGGATTTGAATATGAAAGAGATTGGGCTGGTGCTGGGGATTACGGAAACACGCGTGAGTCAGTTACATAGTCTGGCCGTGAAAAGGTTAAGAAGCCGTATGGAATCAGCTTAACGTGAATTACAGGATATTAACATTTATATTGTTAATACTGGTTTCTCTGCAGGATTAATCATTAAAATCAAGGTTTAATAACGTTTAATAATGCTTTATTAACTTATAAAATCAACGAGTTAACATCAATTTGTGGATTTGAGGAAATTTCTGTCGCTTGTTCGGAAAATACTTAGTGTTTATGATTTTGCCAGTTTTGAGATGCAGCCTCCTTTGGCATTGACTCATTTACTGAGGAAGAATGACTTACCTTGGTGAATATCAATACCAAAAGACTCTCTGCATCAGTTCGGAAACGTTATCTATCTTAACTGACATGCCAGCTTTTGGCTGAATAACATTGGGAGTTTTCGCCTGTGTCCAATTTTGACGAGTATCTGCAAAATATTCACGATATTAACCTGTCCTATCTTCTGCTGGCGCAGCAGCTGATCCGTCAGGATAAATTTGCGGCGGGTTTTCGCCTTGGATTGTCTGAAGGCACAATTGATAACCTGAAAGAACTTTCGCTGCCACAATTAATGAAGCTGGCCACCACTAATCAGCTTATCTGTCGTCTGCGGGTTGACGATGAAGTTGTGATTGAAAATCTGACCAAGGATTCGCGTATTGAAGCGCTGCAGCAAATTCACACCGGCATTATTTTGTCGACCAATCTTCTTAATGCCTTAAGCGAAGAAGATGCCATTACCGCGGAGGAGGCATAATCATGTGTGGTGAAAAGAGTCTGCTGCAGGAAATTGACGAAGTAAATATCGCCATGGGGTTAATTTCTCTCGGGGCGAGAATGCAGGTGCTGGAATCGGAAACATCACTCAGCCGCCGTCGCCTGCTTCGTTTATATAAAGAGTTGCGCGGCTGTCCGCCGCCAAAAGGGATGCTGCCCTTTTCCGAAGACTGGTTTATGTCGTGGGAGCAGAATATTCACTCTTCCATGTTCTACAACATTTACCTCTATTTGAAAAAGACCGAGCAGGGCCGCTCCATTGAAATGCTGATGAAGACCTATCGTCTTTATCTGGAACAGTGCAGTACCTGTTCTGATGAGAAGCCGGTGCTGGGGCTGACCCGAGCCTGGACATTATTACGCTTTATCGACTGCGGCATTATTTCGCGTAAAGCCTGTAGCGTGTGTGGTGGTGGTTTTATCGTCACCACCGAATTTATTAAAAACCCATTTACCTGCAGCTTGTGCAGCCCGCCGTCGCGCGCGCTTAAAAAATCCCAGGTGAGCAATACCGGGCTTCTGGGCTCGTTTGCCGCGCCGGAAATCATGACGGCGTAACCCCAGACGGCTGTGCGCAAGATGGCGTTTATACCCTAAATAATTCGAGTTGCAGGAAGGCGGCAAAGGAGTGAATCCCCAGGAGCTTACATAAGTAAGTGACTGGGGTGAGCGAGTGCAGCCAACGCACATGCAACTTGAAGTATGACGGGTATACCTGATGCCGGGAAAACCGGCATCGGTCAAAAAAGTAAAAGGAGAGAGTGTGTTAGTTATTGTTGGCTATCTTGTTGTCATATTGACCGTTTTTGGTGGTTTTCTTCTGTCCGGCGGTAACCTGATGGCGCTGTTTCAGCCGCTGGAATTGCTGATTATCGGCGGTGCCGGGGTCGGGGCGTTTATTGTCGGCAACAATATTAAATCCCTGAAGTCGACGGGGAAGGCGCTGGTTAAAATCTTTGTCGGTAAGCGCTACAACAAAGCGGTGTATATGGATTTGATGGCGCTGATGTTTCTGCTGCTCTCCCAGAGCCGCGTTCACGGGCTGATGTCTCTGGAAAAGGACATTGAAGACCCGCAGAACAGCGATATTTTCAGCGCCTATCCCCGCCTGATGAGCGACCCAATGCTCGCCAACTTTATCCTCGACTACTTCCGTCTGATGATTGGCGGCAGCATGAATTCCCATGAAATCGAAGCCCTGATGGACGAGGAGATCGAAACCTGTGAAGAAGAGCTGGAAGTGCCCGCCCACAGCCTGAACACGGTTGGCGATGCGTTTCCGGCATTCGGTATTGTAGCGGCGGTAATGGGGGTGGTTAACGCGCTGGGGTCGGCGGATCGCCCGGCGGCGGAGCTGGGTATGCTGATTGGCCACGCGCTGGTGGGCACCTTCCTCGGGATCCTTATCGCTTATGGTTTTGTCTTACCGCTGGCGACATTGCTGCGCCAGAAGAGTTCTGACCAGGTCAAAATTTTGCAGTGCATTAAGGTAACGCTGCTCTCCAGCCTGAATGGTTATGCCCCGCAGATTGCGGTTGAGTTTGGTCGTAAAACCATCTTTACCAGCGAACGCCCGTCGTTTGAAGAGCTTGAAGAGCACGTGCGTGAAGTCAAATCTAACGCCACGCTGAAAACCAAAACCTCGGACGGCGCCGCATGAAGAACGTCACGCCTGTCATCATTTCACGTAAGCGTAAGAAAAAGAAACATGCCCACCACGGTGGGACATGGAAGATTGCCTATGCCGATTTTATGACCGCGATGATGGCGTTCTTTCTGGTGATGTGGCTGCTGTCGCAGTCCACGGACATGGAAAGGGAGCTCATTGCCGATTACTTCCGTATGCCGCTGAAGCCCTCGATGGCCAACGGCGATAAAACCAGCCTGAGCGACAGCGTCATTCCCGGGGGAGGGGATGACATTCTCAAGCGGCAGGGTGAGGTGTTTAAAGGACAAATTGCCAGTATCGATAAGCACAAGCGCTTCGAAAGCCTGAAGCAGGCGAAAGAGAAGCTGCAGAAGATGATCGAAACCGATCCGCGGCTGAATAACTTTAAATCCAACATTCTGCTCAACCTCACCAACGACGGTCTGCTGATCCAGATCACCGACTCGCAGGACCGCCCGATGTTCCGCGTCGGCAGCGAACTGCCGGAATCCTACATGAACGGCATTCTGCAGGCGCTGGTGCCGCTGCTGCAGGAGTTGCCAAACGCGTTGAGCCTGACGGGGCACACCGATTCGCTGCCGTATGCCGGTGGCGACGGCGGATACAGCAACTGGGAGCTATCCGCCGGGCGCGCAAATGCCGCCCGCCGGGTGTTGGTCCGGGGCGGCCTTAACGATGAACGCTTCTTACGCGTGATTGGCACCGCCAGCCGAATGCCGCTGGAGAACACATCCCCGGACAGTGCGGTGAACCGCCGCATCAGCATCCTGGTGCTCAGCCGCTCGAAAGAGCAGGAGATCCGTCTGGAAGATACGCAGGCTCAGCGTGCAGATAGCGTGCTGAGCGATATCAATCTGCAAAATGTGCAGGGCTATACCGATGGACATGAATGATTTTTCGCAGATTTTCTTTACCGAGGCGGAAGAACTGCTGACTGAGATGGAGCAGCTTTTGCTGCAGCTTGACATAGAAGCACCGGACCAGGAGCAACTGAACGCCATCTTTCGTGCGGCGCACTCGCTGAAAGGGGGTGCAGCCACCTTTGGCTTTACCGCATTACAGGAGACGACCCACCTGCTGGAGAACCTCCTTGACCAGGCGCGGGCAGGGGAGAGAACGCTCAGTCGCTCAATCATCAACCTTTTTCTGGAATGTAAGGACATTATGCAAGCGCAGCTGGAAGCCTATCAGTCTTCGCAGGAGCCTGATGAAGCCCGTTATCGCTATATCTGTGAAGCCCTGAGGGAGATTGCCCTTGAAGGCCAGCAGCCTGTGACGCCAGCCGAACCCGCGCCAGCGTCGGCCAGTACGATGCAGGAAACGGAAACCACACTGGTGGTGACCCTGCGTAACGTCGGGGCGCGCGAACAGACGACGCTGCGCGACGAGCTGACCAACATGGGCGAGGTGACAGACGTTGAGGCGACGTCAGACAGCATGACGGTCACGCTACAGACCACTGCCTCGGCGGAGGATATCACCGCCGTGCTCTGTTTTGTGCTCGACAGCAAGCAGATCGAGGTCCGTTCTGCACAAGCCACTCCGCCGGTACCAACGCCTGCTGCGCTACCTCAAACCGTTATCAAAAAAGCGCCTCCTGCACCGCGCGCAGCCAGTCAGGAGTCGGGCAGCATTCGCGTGGCGGTGAGTAAAGTCGACCAGATCATCAACCAGGTCGGGGAGCTGATTATCACCCAGGCAATGCTCTCCCAGCTGTCGAAAACCCTCGATCCGGCCAGCTACGATTTGCTGTCCGGCTGCGTGGCGCAGATGGAGCGCAACACCCGCGAGCTGCAGGAGTCGGTGATGTCGATCCGTATGATGCCGATGGACTACGTCTTTAGCCGCTTCCCGCGTCTGGTGCACGACCTGGGCGCTCGCCTGAATAAAGAGGTAGAACTGACCCTGAAAGGCGGTTCCGCCGAGCTGGATAAGAGCCTGATTGAGCGCATTATCGACCCGCTTACCCACCTGGTGCGTAACAGCCTCGACCACGGCATTGAAGAGAAAGAGGTGCGCGCCGCAAAAGGCAAACCGGTGACCGGGAACCTGACGCTTTCAGCCGAACACCACGGCGGCAATATCGTGATTGAGGTCAGCGACGACGGTGCGGGGCTGAACCGGGAGAAAATTCTCGCCAAAGCCCGCTCTCAGGGGATGACCATCAGCGACACCATGAGTGATGACGACGTGTGGATGCTGATCTTCGCCGCCGGTTTCTCTACCGCCGAGAGCGTGACGGATGTCTCCGGGCGTGGCGTCGGCATGGACGTGGTGCGACGCAACATTCTGGCGATGGGCGGCCACGTGGACGTGCTCTCGACGCCGGGGGCCGGGACCACCATTCGCATTATTCTGCCGCTGACGCTGGCGATCCTCGACGGCATGCTGGTGAAGGTGGGGGACGAGATTTACGTCCTGCCGCTGGGCGCGGTGATGGAGTCGCTGCGGCCGACCGAGAACATGCTGTGCCGCTTTGTCGGCGAAGAGCGTCTGCTGCAGGTGCGCGGCGAATATCTGCCGCTGGTGCTGCTGCGCCAGCGCCTCTCGGTGGCGGGCGAGGCGCCTGCCGATGACGGCATTGTGGTTATTGTGCAAAGCGCGGGCTGCCGCTATGCGTTGTGGGTCGATCAGCTTATCGGCCAGCAGCAGGTGGTGGTTAAGAACCTTGAACATAACTATCGCAAAGTGCCTGGCGTCTCTGCAGCGACCATCCTCGGGGATGGCAGCGTGGCGCTGATCCTTGATGTGGTTGAGCTTTCAACGCTCAACGCTCCACAACCCCAGAGGGAGGGGGTAAACGCATGACTGTAGCAACCGCCAGTAAACCCGCCGCAACCGACGCCATCGCCCAGGAGTACCTCGTATTCCGCCTGGGCGACGAAGAGTTCGGCATTGATATCCTTAAAGTGCAGGAGATCCGTGGCTGCGATCGCCTCACGCGCATTCCGAACGCGCCGAACTTTATTACCGGCGTAACCAACCTGCGCGGCGTGATTGTGCCGATTGTCGATCTGCGCGTGCGCTTTGATCTGCCCGACCCGTCACAGGACGACAAAACGGTGGTCATCGTGCTCAATCTGAACGATCGCGTGGTGGGTATCGTGGTTGACGGCGTGGCGGACGTGCTGTCGATCGATGTGGATAACATCAAGCCGACCCCGGACGTGGCCTCGGTGCTCTCTGGCCGCTACCTGCTTGGGCTGGGCGTGCTCGACAGTCGAATGATTATTCTGGTGAATATTGAGATGCTGCTGAGCCGTGAAGAGATGGCGCTGGTGGATTCGGTGACCGAGTCATACATCGACTCTCACTAAGGCGCATCGCGCTTTCTGGATCCGCATCAGCGGTGGAGGTTGCCGCTGATTCATAAGTCGCTATTATGAATATTCGAGTTTCCAGAAAGCGCTAAGGATTGCCAGAATCTATGCCCGTCAATTTCGACCTCAACGATCTTTATGCCTTCAGAGCGCTGGTGGAGTACGGTAACTTCCGTATTGCCGCAGAATCTATCTGCCTCTCCCAGTCCGCCTTAAGCCGCCGCATTGAAAAGCTGGAGACCGCCGTCGGCGCGAAACTGTTCGACAGAACCACCCGGCGCGTGACGCTGACGCTCTTCGGGCAGACCTTTGCCGACCGCTGCGGGCAGCTTCTGGAAAACGTGGAAACGATGCTGGCGGATATCGACAAGGTGAGCGAGGAGCGCACCGGGCTAATTACCGTTGCCACCGTGCCTTCGGCGGCCTGCCATTTTATGCCGGAGGTGATCCGCCAGTTTCATCGCCGCTATCCGCGCGTGCGCATCAAGCTTATCGACAGCAGCGCGGGCAACGTCATTGACGCGGTGGCCAGCGGGCAGGCGGATTTTGGCATCTGTTTTGCGAGGAGCCTGCAGCCAGATCTCACCTTTATTCCTCTGGTGGAGGATGTATACGTCGCCGCGTGTCGTCGCGATCATCCGCTGGCGGGACGCAAGAGTCTGACCTGGCAGGCGTTTTATCAGCAGGATTACATCAGCCTGGACATTACATCGGGGAACCGGAATCTGCTCGATCAGATGCTCGGCCATATTAAGCCGGAGCGCTCGGGGATCTGCGAGACGCGCCACGTCACCACGATGCTGGGAATGGTAGAGGCGGGGATTGGCATTGCTGCCGTCCCCGCCATGTCAATGCCACACTCTGAGCACTCCTTCCTGACGCACATTCCGCTGACCGAGCCCGAGGTCAAACGCACTGTCGGGCTGATCCGGCGCAGCGGGCGTATTCAGTCGTGGATTGCCGCTGAGCTGGAAACACTCATTACTGCGCGTTATCGCGCGGCGGAGTGACGGGGATCATCCCGGTGGCGGTGATGGTCTCCTGCGCGTTTGCTGATGCGAGGTAATCCAGCAGCGCTTTACCTTCGGAAGGATGCTCCGCGTGAGCGGTGACCGCGCCGGCAAAACGGGTGATGTACTGCAGGTTATCCGGCAGTTTGCCGACAAAGGTTACGCCGGGCACGGGTAACAACTCGCTGACCTGCTGGAAACCCACGGCGTATTTCCCTTTTGCCACCTCGGAGGCGACCGGTATGCGCTCCACCTTATGCGCTTTGCCCTCTACCTGTGCTTCAATCCCCAGCTTTTTGAAGAGCTCTGTTTGCACATACCGGCCGCTGGCGCTGTCGGAATAGGCGATGGTGCTGGCCCTAAGCAGAGTCTGTTTGAGCGCGCTATCGGTCGCGATATCCGGTACCGGCGAGCCGGCTTTCACCACCACGCCGATGGGCGAATCCGCCAGTTCAACGCGCGAGCCTTCTTTGACCATCCGGTCATTCGCCAGGTGCGCCAGTGCATCACCCACCATAATCACCACGTCTGCTTTTTCACCGCGCGCCAGTCGGTTGGGGATCGCCTGCGGCGTCTGTCCCATCGACGGCCCCGGGATCAGCACGATATGGTCGCCCGTCCGGGCTTCATACTGGGGGGCGAGTTTTTCCAGCGCGGCCTTAAAACCGCCTGAAATCATGACCGTCACCTCCTGGGCCAGCGCGCCTGCGCTGGTCGCCAGTATTACCAGCCCGGTCAGACCTGAACGTACAAATATGCGCATATTATCCTCTCTGTACTTGCAGACTCATCGCGCTGCGACGGTAGAGATAAAGCGTTGCCAGCAACGCGCAGATCGCCGCGAAGCTCATCCAGTAGCCCGGGGAGGCTTTATCACCGGTGTACTCAATCAGGGCCGTTGAAATGACCGGTGTAAACCCGCCGAAGATCGCGGTAGCAAGGCTATACGCCAGTGAGAAACCGGCAACACGCACTTCAACCGGCATGATCTCCGTCAGCGCCGGGATCATCGCGCCGTTATAGAGGCCATAGAGGAAGGAGAGCCACAGCAATACGCTCAGCATCATGGAGAAGCTCGGTGCCTGCGCCAGCAGCGTCAGGGCCGGATAGCTGGTTGCCAGCGCCAGCAGCGTCATGGCAACCAGCACCGGTTTACGGCCGAAGCGGTCCGACAGGGCTCCGCCCACCGGCAGCCAGATAAAGTTGGAGATGGCCACCAGCAGCGTCACCAGCAGGCTGTCGGAGGCGCTGAGCATTAACACTTTTTTGCCGAAGGTAGGCGCATAGACGGTGATCAGGTAGAACGCGGTGGTGGTCATGGCGACCATCAGCATGCCCGCGACCACAACCGGCCAGTTCGCCAGCAGGGTGGTAAAGACCTGACGCATCGCCAGCGTGTGACGGCGGGTGCGAAACTCTTCGGTCTCTTCCAGCTTGCGGCGCAGGAAGAAGATAAACGGCACAATCAGGCAGCCGAACAGGAACGGGATCCGCCAGCCCCATTCACGGATGGCGCTCTCTTCCAGCATCGCGTTCAGCGCAAAGCCCATTGCGGCGGCCACCATAATCGCCACCTGCTGGCTGCCGGATTGCCAGCTGGTAAAGAAGCCTTTGCGACCCGGCGTGGCAATTTCAGCCAGGTAGACCGACACCCCGCCAAGCTCCGCCCCGGCGGAAAAGCCCTGCAGCAAGCGTCCAGCCAGCACCAGCAGTGGCGCCCACAGGCCGATGCTCTCATAAGAGGGGATCAGCACAATCAGGAAGGTTCCGGCCGCCATAATCGACAGGGTGGTGATTAACCCTTTACGGCGACCCACCTTGTCGATGTAAGCCCCGAGGACAATCGCGCCAATGGGGCGCATTAAGAAGCCAGCGCCAAAGACGGCGAAGGTCATCATCAGCGAGGCAAACTCACTGCTCGCCGGGAAGAAGGTATGCGCGATGTAGGTGGCATAGAACCCGAACAGGAAGAAGTCGAATTGCTCAAGGAAATTGCCCGAGGTGACGCGAAGTATCGCGCCCGCTCTTGCGCGAACGGTTGCAGGTGGGGTTGAGGAAATCATGGTCGTCTCCAGTTTTTTATTGACGTGTTGTCCGTCTGTTTCTGAAAACTGGCGCATTAAACGGAAATTAATAAGCGCAAATCACGCATGGACTGATGCGTGCTGCACATCAATGACAGGACGTTGACCGGGATTTACATGCCTAACAATAACTTAACAATTCATTGATTTTTCATTCACCATAATTCGCTAAGTGGCTGATATCGCCATTTTGTGATATCGCGCAGAAGGGCAGAATAGCCGCTGCTCTTGTCGGGTGGCGCTTCGCTTACCCGACCTGTGAATTTTTTAGGCCCGTGCAAGCGTAGCGCCGCCGGGCAAAACTGGCAGAGCGCTCTATTCAGCGCAGCGCCTGTGCAATCGCGCTAAACATCAGCGACGCTTCCAGCGGCTGGGCGCTGAAAGACGGCTCCGCCTGCGGCCAGGTGGACCACTGGACGATCACCAGGTTTTCCTTTTGATTCACCATAATCATCTGGCCAAAAATCCCCAGCGCCCAGAGTGAATCTTTCAGGGAATCCTCTGGCGCGGGCTTAACGTCTTTTGCCGTGGCGGGCACCTCGTTATTCCACCACTGATAGCCGTACAACCCTTTCGGATGCGCGTCTGAGACGGAACCTTTCGCCTGCGTCCAGTCTGACGACTCTTTTACCCAGCCGTCAGGCAGGATCTGTTTGCCCGAAGGGAGCGTACCGTTATGCAGGATAAATTCGCCGAAGCGGCCCCAGTCTTCCAGCGTGGCGTTAAAGCCGTGCGCGCCGACATCGTGCTCACCTTTACGGTAGGCATGCCATACGCCGTCGTTCGCCATCCCGTACGGCTGCCAGATGCTTTTCTCCAGGTACGCCGCCAGCGTCATACCGGTGGCGCGCTCCAGCACGTCACCCAGCAGCCACGCGCCACCCGATGAATAGGACCAGTTCTCTCCGGCCGGGTGTTCCCGATGTAACCCCTTCACCAGCTTACGCACGCAGTCGTAGGTGCCCGGCTTCGCTTCGCATTCGGTAAGCTGTGCGAAATCAGACTGTGGGTTGGTGTAGTCTTCGTTCCACGCCACGCCAGAGGTGTGAGTGATCAGCTGTCTCAGCGTCACGCCATCCCACGCCGTGCCTTTTAAATCGGGTTCGTAGCGGGTGATAAGATCGTCAAGGGAGTGGATTTTGCCCTCTTTAAGGGCGACCCCGACCAGCGCAGAGACCACGGATTTCCCCACCGAACGTGATGTCCAGAGCGTGGAATCGGTATTGCCTTCACCCAGATATTTCCATGCAATTTTGCCGTCCTTCAGCACCAGCATGCCGCTGACGTTCTGGCGCTTCACGTAATCCTGGAGGGTATAGGTCTTGCCATTAACCTGATACCGGGCGTCGGTAAGCGGTTTCTCTGCTGCCAGCAGCGGTGTGGCCTTTCCGTGGCGGAAAACATCGCCCGCGTAGTTGCGATAGTCGTTACGAAAGCCCACCACGCGATCCGCCTGACTCCAGGTGAGCATGCTGTGCGTGTCGGGAAGGGTTGCGTCAAACGGTGCAGGACACTGGTTGAGGTCGGTGCCATGACAGGCAGCCATAACGGCAGGGGATAAGAGGCTGCTGACCACCAGTGCGGCGAGCAGGCTGCGGTTTAACGTTTTGTTTTTCATGTTTATCTCGTTTGGTTCAGGAAGGACTTCAGTTTAAGAAGCCGCGCCCTATAATAAAAAACGGGTTATGGGGGAAATTCCCCCGAAAAACGGAATGAAGGGAGAGCAGGCGATGGTCTATTCATTTGCCCAGCTGGAGGCGTTTACCGCGGTGGCAGAGCACGGCAGCCTGATGAAGGCGGCCATTAAGCTCGGTAAAGACCGTACGACCCTGCGCGATCTGATCGATTTTCTTGAGGACGGGCTGGGTTATGCCCTGTTCCTGCGCGAGGGACGCAGCGTGCGGCTAACGCCTGAAGGGGAACAGCTTCAGCGACAGGCGCACCTGCTGATGCGTCAGGTGAAAGCCTTTGAGGCCTTTGCCAGAGCGGTGCCGGACAGCGCGACGCAGGACATTGCTCTTGTTTACGATCCGTTCACTCCCCGGGCTTTTCTGCAGGCGCTGATTGCAGAGATGGCGGCACAAAAAATACGCCTGAGCCTGACCAGCGCGTCGCGTGACGAGGCCGAAGCCCTGCTGGCGAGCGGAGAGGCGGATTTAGGTATCTGCCAGGCGCGCAACCGCAGCGTGGGTAATGAGATGGAGTGGCGGGCTCTGGGAGCCATCGACATGGATTTTTACGCCGCAGACGCGCTTTTTGCGAAGGTTGCCACGCCGGTTTCGCTGCTCGATCTCTCTCTGGTTCCGCAGGTGGTTATGCATGCCGCGTCAGATGAACCGGTTGCCCGTCGTCTGCAAATTGCCGGGCATACCCTTTTCACTAATGAAATTGAGATGCTGCGCGGCCTGCTGGAACAGGGCTGTGGCTGGGGCTTTTTGCCGACCCATCTTCATGCGACGCAGTGGAAAAACGTAAAAAGGCTGCCCACCGAAGTGGGCAGCCAGGGGATAAGTCAGACGATGGTCACTATCTGGAAGCCGGGCAGCGACAAGCGTGAGAGGATCAATCAAACGTTGTCGCGGCTGCCGGCACTATGGAAACGCTCAGCGCTGTGAACATCCCTGGCACTGTTTGTTCTGGATCTGCTGGAAGAAGTCGTTACCTTTGTCATCCACCAGGATAAACGCCGGGAAGTTCTCCACTTCGATTTTCCAGATGGCTTCCATTCCCAGTTCCGGGTACGCCACGCACTCCAGGCTCTTGATGCTGTTTTGCGCCAGTACCGCCGCCGGGCCGCCGATGCTGCCCAGGTAGAAGCCGCCGTGTTTGTGGCAGGCATCCGTCACCTGCTGGCTGCGGTTGCCTTTGGCCAGCATGATCATGCTCGCGCCGTGGGACTGCAGTAAATCCACATACGAGTCCATGCGGCCCGCAGTGGTTGGGCCGAGGGAGCCGGAGGCATAACCTTCCGGTGTTTTGGCCGGGCCCGCGTAGTAAATCGGATGGTCTTTAACGTACTGCGGCAGTTCCTCGCCGTTGTCGAGCAGCTCTTTCAGCTTCGCGTGGGCGATATCACGCGCCACGATGATGGTGCCGTTCAGCGACAGGCGGGTAGAGACCGGGTGCGCGGAAAGCTGCGCCAGGATCTCGTTCATCGGCTTGTTGAGGTTGATGCTGACCACGTCGCCTTCGCCCTGCTGGCGCAGCGATTCAGGAATGTACTGACCCGGGTTGTGTTCCAGTTTTTCAATCCAGATCCCGTCGCGGTTGATTTTCGCTTTGATGTTACGGTCTGCGGAGCAGGAGACACCCATGCCGATTGGGCAGGAGGCACCGTGGCGCGGCAGGCGGATCACGCGGATATCGTGAGCGAAGTATTTACCACCAAACTGCGCACCCAGACCCAGGTTCTGCGCTTCCTGGAGCAGTTCCTGTTCGAGCTGAACATCGCGGAACGCCTGGCCGTGCTCGTTCCCCTCGGTAGGCAGGGCGTCGTAGTAGCGGGTGGAGGCCAGCTTCACCGTTTTCAGCGTCGCTTCCGCGGAGGTTCCGCCAATCACGAAGGCAATATGGTAAGGCGGACAGGCCGCGGTACCCAGGGTACGCATTTTCTCCACCAGATAGTTTTTCAGCTTCGCCGGGGTGATCAGCGCTTTGGTTTCCTGATAGAGGTAGGTTTTGTTGGCTGAACCGCCGCCTTTCGCCATGCAGAGGAATTTGTACTCGTCGCCGTCGACGCTGTAGAGGTCGATCTGCGCAGGCAGGTTGGTGCCGGTGTTCACCTCTTTATACATATCCAGCGCCGCGTTCTGGGAGTAGCGCAGGTTGTCTTCGATGTAGGTGTTGTACACCCCCTGACTCAGCGCGGCTTCATCGCCACCGCCGGTCCAGACGCGCTGGCCTTTTTTACCCATGATGATCGCTGTGCCGGTATCCTGGCAGGTTGGCAGCACGCCTTTAGCGGCGATTTCAGAGTTACGCAGGAACTGCAGGGCAACGTACTTATCGTTCTGGCTCGCTTCCGGATCGTTAAGAATGGCGGCGACCTGCTTCTGATGGGAAGGACGCAGCATAAACGCAGCATCGTGGAACGCCTGCTGCGCCAGCAGCGTCAGCGCCTCTGGCTCGACTTTCAGGACTTCCTGACCGTCGAACTCGGCAACGGAGACGTGCTCTTTGGTCAGCAGATAATATTCGGTGTCGTCGTGCGCGAGTGGGAAGGGGTTTTGATAAAAAAACGGTTTGTTTGACATAGCTTGCTCCAGAAAAATAAAACCGCCGGAGGAGAAGTCCGGCGGTCAGGAATCAGAACATCATGGACATCCACGGATAACCAATCAGCAGCAGGGCCGCCAGGAAGATGGCACCGAAGATAGTGCCCAGGCGCCAGTAGTCTTTGGTTGGCAGGTAGCCACTACCGTAGTAAATCGGGCTTGGGCCGGTACCGTACGGGGTGATGATCCCCATCACACCCAGCGAGGTCACCATCAGCAGGACGAAGACTTCCATATTCATGCCCGGAATGGTGGAGGCGATGGTCAGCATCGCCGGCAGCAGCGCGGTGGTGTGCGCGGTGGTGCTGGCAAACAGGTAGTGCAGCAGGTAGAACGCCAGCAGCAGCACGATGGTGGCAACGCCCGGCGAGATACCGCTCATTAACAGACCGCCTTCTTTACCCAGCCAGTTGATAAAGCCGGTAGAGGAGAGGGCATCTGCCAGCGCGACCAGGGTGGCGAACCAGACAAAGGTGTTCCACGCGGCTTTGTTGCCGGTGATATCGTTCCACTCCAGCACGCCGGTCCACAGCATCAGACCCACAATCAGCAGGGCAGCCATGGCTGGTTCAATCCACGCGGCGGCGAAGATCCACATCAGCAGCGCACAGCACACGAACACCAGCAGCAGAATTTCATTGCGGGACAGTTTGCCCAGTTTTTCCAGTTCACGGGTTGCCCACAGCGGTACTTCATTATTCACTTTGACTTCTGGTGGGTAGAACCAGTAGGCCAGCAGCGGCATGGTCAGAATCAGCAGGATGCCCAGCGGCAGGAAGGCGAGGAACCAGGTACCCCAGGAGATATCAATCCCTACCGTGCTTTTCACCAGCGCCAGTGCCAGCAGGTTCGGCGCCAGGGCGGAGAGGAACATCGAGCTGGTGATACAGGCCGCGGTGATCGCCACCCACATCAGGTACGAACCAATTTTACGCGCGCTTGGGTCGTTTGGTTTTGAGCCATACAGCGGCGGCAGGTTAGCGATGATCGGGTAGATGGTCCCGCCGCTACGTGCGGTGTTGGACGGCGTAAACGGTGCCAGCAGCAGGTCCGCGAAGGTGATGGCATAACCGAGCGTCAGGCTGCGACGGCCGAGATATTTCACCAGAATCAGCGCCAGACGGTGGCCGAAGCGGGTTTTATCATAGCCCGCGGCGAACATGAAGGCGCCGAAGATCAGCCACACAGTCGAGTTACCAAACCCGCTCACGGCCCACTTAAAGGAGGCACCCGCCAGCTTGAATTTCGGGTCGGCCAGCTGTTCAGGGCTGAACAGCACCCACTGGCTGCACAGCGCAATCGCCACCACGCCAGTCAGACCGATCACCGCGCCCGGCAGCGGTTCGAAGATTAAGCCGACGATCACGCCGACAAAGATCGCGAAGTAGTGCCACGCATAAGGCGGCAGTCCTTCTGGTACCGGAACAAACAGCAGCAGGACGGCGACGATAACGGGCAATGCCATCATCAGCAGTCGTTTTGCTTTCCCATTTGATGCCTGGTTCGCCACAGGGGGCGTTACAGCAGTTTTTGTATTCATAGTTTCACGTCTTAAGTTGTCAAAAATTCGGTCGCACTGAAAAACAAAATTGCTTTCTTAAGTTTCTTTGCTTTTTTTAGTTATTAAAGGTGCTGATTTGTATTTTCAGTAATAGCGATTTAACGCATTTTGGTTTGCGCTAAATTAAAAATTGATGATGTTTTTATATTGCGCTTTTGGATGCCATAACTATTGATCGCGATCAAAAAAAGAGAATTGCAGCGGTATTTTTATGCTTTTATTAATAACCACTCTGGCGTATGTGGGTATTACGTATATTATGAGTTCAATTTATCATTTCTGTAACAATGTCGAATTTTGATAATTTTTATATGATTGATTTGTATGGGTTTTATTGGTTTTTGGAGAAATGGTTTTACCATTGGTTATTTAACGAATTTTAAATTATTGTGAATGGCTAAATTACAATCGCTAACACCAATGTGTTATTTGTGTTATCGCAGGGATTAAATAGTTTTTTAACTAACGTAATAACTTTAGAAACTAAAAAAATCATTATATTAATATCATGACATCGGCAAATAACGACGAAATAAAAAATCAATCCGATAACGAATTCTTAATTTTTAAAGTTTGGAGTTTCAATTATGAGCACTAACGAACGTATTCTGAGCCCCTTCACATTACCGAATGGCACTGAGCTGAAAAACCGTTTGTTAATGGCACCCATGACCACCTGTACCGGCTATTACGACGGCACGGTCACCAGCGAGCTGGTGGAGTACTATCGGGCCCGTTCCGGCAGCATTGGTACCATTATTGTTGAATGCTGCTTTATCGATGATCTCGGCCTTGCGTTCCCCGGCGCGATTGGTATCGATAACGACGAGAAAATCGCCGGGCTGGCGAAAATCGCGGACGCCATTAAATCCAAAGGCTCGAAAGCCCTGCTGCAGATCTACCACGGCGGCCGTATGGTCGATCCAAAACTGATCGGTGGCCGCATGCCGGTTGGCCCAAGCGCCGTTGCCGCGCCGCGTGATGGGGCCGCCACGCCGGTTGCCCTGACCGGTGAAGAAGTGGAAGGCATGATCGGCAAGTTTGGTGAAGCCGTTCGCCGCGCTATCCAGGCTGGTTTCGACGGGGTTGAAATTCACGGCGCAAATACCTACCTGATTCAGCAGTTCTACTCCCCGAACTCTAACCAGCGCGACGACGAGTGGGGCGGCAGCCGCGATAACCGCGCTAAATTCCCGCTGGCGGTGCTGGATATCACGCACAAAATGGTGCGCCAGTACGCGGACGACGCGTTCATTATTGGCTACCGTTTCTCCCCTGAAGAGCTGGAAGTCCCGGGTATCCGCTTTGAAGACACCATGTACCTGCTGGAAAAACTGGCGGCGCGCGGTGTGGATTATCTGCACTTCTCCGTAGGGGCGACCCTGCGTCCTTCCATTGTCGACACGCAGGACCCAACCCCGCTCATCAAAAAATATTGCGCCATGCGCTCTGAAACCCTGGCTCAGGTTCCGGTGATGGGTGTCGGCGGCGTGGTGAATGCCGCAGACGTTAACGAGGCGCTGGATAGCGGTTACGACCTGATTGCCGTGGGGCGCGCTACCATCGCTTACCCGGACTGGACTGACCGGATCGCAGCCGGTGAAAGCCTGGAGCTGTTTATGGACAGCACCAAACGCGAAGAGCTGAGCATTCCTGAACCACTGTGGCGCTTCTCGCTGGTGGAAGCGATGATCCGCGATATGAGCATGGGCGAATCAAAATTCAAGCCAGGCATGTTCACTGAGAAGGTGCAGGACGATGTTAACGAACTGGTAATCAACGTCAGTCTGGAAACCGATCGCATCGCCGATATTGCGCTGGCGTCTGGCCCGAGCGAAGACGTTGAGTTTGTCACCAGCTTTGAAGAGATCCGCACCCGCATTCTGGACGCCAACACCCCGCACGTGGATGCCATCACGGGTGCAACCAGCCAGAGTGAAGCGGTGAAAAAAGCGGTCTCTAAAGCGATGCTGAAATCCAGCAAAGCGCTGGCGGCAGAAGAGGGCGCTGACCCGAACGCGACCCGCAGCGTGGATGTGGTGGTAGTGGGTAGCGGCGGTGCCGGTCTGGCCGCAGCCATTCAGGCCCACGATGAAGGCGCGAGCGTGCTGATCGTTGAGAAGATGCCAACCATCGGCGGGAACACCATCAAAGCTTCTGCCGGGATGAATGCCGCCGAGACGCGCTTCCAGCGGGTGAAAGGGATCCAGGACAGCAAAGAGCTGTTCTACCAGGAGAGCCTGAAAGGGGGCGGTAACAAGAACAACCCGGAACTGCTGCGCCGCTTCGTGGAGAATGCGCCTCAGGCGATTGAATGGCTGGCAACCCGCGGCATTATGCTGAATGACATCACCACCACCGGCGGGATGAGCATTGACCGTACGCACCGTCCAAAAGACGGCTCTGCGGTAGGCGGCTATCTGATCAGCGGCCTGGTGCGTAACGTCAACAAACGCAACATCGACGTAATGCTTGATACGTCCGTCAGCGAGATCCTGTTCGAAAACGGCGAAGTCACCGGCGTGCGTCTGACCACAGAAGAGAACGAAACCCTCACCGTGACCACTAAAAGCGTCATTGTCGCCACCGGTGGCTTCAGCGCCAACAGCCAGATGGTGGTGAAATACCGCCCTGACCTGGAAGGTTTTGTCACCACCAACCACAAAGGGGCAACCGGCGGCGGTATCGGGCTGCTGGAACGCATCGGTGCCGGTACGGTAGATATGGGCGAGATCCAGATCCACCCAACCGTTGAGCAGAAAACCTCGTACCTGATTTCCGAATCCATTCGCGGCGGCGGAGCGATTCTGGTGAACCAGCAGGGGAACCGTTTCTTCAATGAGATGGAAACTCGCGATAAAGTCTCGGCGTCAATCATCGCACTGCCGGAGAAATACGCGTATATCGTCTTTGACGAGCACGTTCGTGCCAAAAACAAAGCGGCGGATGAGTACATCGCCAAAGGCTTTGTGACCAGCGCCAGCTCGCCAAAAGCCCTGGCCGAGGCGCTGGGTATGGATTACCACGCTTTCCTGGCGACCCTTGAGCGCTACAACGGCTTTGTTGAAAAACAGCATGACGATGATTTTGGCCGTACCACCGCGCTGCGTGCGCCCATCAACGAAGGGCCGTTCTATGCCATTCAGATTGCGCCGGGCGTGCACCACACCATGGGCGGCGTGACCATCAACACCGAAACCTGCGTGCTGGACAGCAACCACAACGTGCTGCCAGGGGCGTTTGCGGCCGGTGAAGTGGTCGGCGGGATCCACGGCGGTAACCGTATCGGCGGTAACGCGGTGGCAGATATCATTATTTTTGGTACGCTTGCAGGACATCAGGCGGCTATGCGTTCGAAAAAGCAGTAAGACCCCTGTGTTGTATGCCGGATACGCGCAGCGTTATCCGGCATTTTCCCCGGCGGCGCGGTGCTTGCCGGGGCTACATCTGAGGACTCATGCTATGCCTGATGACCATCGCGTTTACAATTATTCCGCCGTCCTGATGGGATCGCCCATTCTCCTCAAACTCTTTTCCCATGACGAAGCCCTCGCGTCCCGCGTATTTCGCTTAATCAAACAGTACGAAGATCTGCTTACCGTTAACCGCGCGCACTCTGAAGTTATGGAAATCAACCATGCGGCGGGGCAGCGGCCCGTCAGCGTCAGCCGTCCGGTGTTCGAGCTGATCCGCTGCGCAAAAGCGGCGAGTCTGCTCAAGGACAGCGCGTTTAACCTGGCGATTGGCCCGCTGGTGAAACGGTGGAAAATCGGCTTTCGCGGCGACAGCGTGCCGCCCGCCGAAGACATCGCCGCCTTGCTGGCGATTACCCGTCCTGAGGATGTGCTGCTGGATGAGGCCAGCAGTAGCGTCTTTTTGATCCAAAAAGGGATGGAGATCGACCTGGGCGCCATCGCCAAAGGCTATATCGCCGACAGGGTGCGGGATTATCTGCGCAAAGAGGGCGCTGAACTCGGGCTGATCAACCTCGGGGGCAATATCCAGACGCTGGGCTCGCCGGAGGGGGGCTGGAGCGTGGGGCTTAAAAAACCGTTTGCGGGTGATGGGCTGATTGGCGCGATGACGGTAGAGAACCGCTCCGTGGTGACGTCGGGAACCTATGAACGCTACTTTGAACAAAACGGCAGGCGCTACCACCATATCCTTGACCCGCGTACCGGGTATCCGCTGGATAACGAACTGGACAGCGTGACCATCATTTCAAACGATTCCATCGACGGGGATATCTGGACCACGCTGATGTACGGCATGGGCGTGGAGAAAGGCTGTGCGGTACTGCGTGCGCGACCTGATATTGAAGCGATCTTTGTGACCAAAACAAAAGAAGTGGTGCTCTCTTCAGCGCACCACTTCCGCTTTACTTTACTGGATAATAGTTACCGCATTACTGACAGTACTGTTTGAGCAGGCCTGTCTGCTCGGGCTGGAGACGGTAACGATATACCGGGCGCCCGGTAGCGCCATAGTGAATGCTGGTGAACAGAATATTGATTTGCGCCAGCCAGATCAGATATTTGCGGCAGGAGACGCGCGAGATATTCACCGCACTGGCCAGGTCATCGGTAGAAAACTCGGTCTCCGGGTGAGCGTCAATCCACTGGCAGATAGTGCGCAGCGTTTGCGGCGTTAACCCTTTTGGCAGCTTTTTGCTGTCTGCCAGCTCCGGCGCCCCGCCGTGGATCAGCCTGTCGACGTCCGCCTGCTCATAATACTGGTGCGAGCCCATCAGGCTGTGCTTTGCCTTCCAGCCGTTCAGCGCCTCTTCAAAGCGCGGGAACTGGAACGGTTTAATCAGATAATCCACCACGCCGTAATGGATAGAGGTCTGGATTGTCGCGGCGTCCGCAGCCGAAGAGATCATAATGACATCGATCGGGCGACCGGAGGCGCGGATCACCGGCAGCAGATCCAGCCCGTTATCCTGCTGCATGTAGACATCCAGCAGCACCAGATCAACCGGCTGGGCAGGGTTGTTAATAATGGCCTCGGCCTGGTTCAGCGTGGAGGCGACGCCGCAGCAGCTAAAGCCTTCAACACGGTTAACATACAGACGGTTGAGGTCGGCTACCATGGCGTCATCATCGACAATTAATACATTTATCACGCGATATTCCTCTCGCTATCCCAGGGGATGTGAACAAAAAATTGGGTAAATACGCCAGGTTCAGATTCGACGGTGATATCACCGCCCAGGTTCTGAATTTGCTGGCGGGCAAGGAACAGCCCAACGCCCCGGTTTTCACCTTTTGTTGAGAAGCCTTTAGTAAAAATAGTCTCCAGCTGGGCGGGATCAATTCCCGGGCCGTCATCGCTGACTTCACAGCTGAGCCAGCCATTCTGATAGTGCAGCAGCAGGGTGATTTCGCCTTCCGGCTGGCCCTCCATTGCGTCCAGTGCGTTTTCAATCAAGTTTCCGAGCACGGTGACCAGCACCGCGACCTGCTCTTCGTTGGCGGTATCCGGTATCTGGCACTCATCCGCCAGGGTGAGGGTGATCCCCGCTTCTTTCGCCCGGTTGATTTTACCCAGCAGGAACCCGGCAATCACCGGGGATTTCACCTTGCTCTGGATGGCGCCAATGTCCGTCTGATAATTGTGCGCGGTCTGCAGGATGTACTCTTCCAGCTTGTCGTAGCGCTTGATATGCAGCAGGCCCAGGATCACGTGCAGTTTGTTCATAAACTCGTGCGTGTGGGCGCGCAGGGCGTCGACGTAATTCACCATGCCGTCGATGCGCTGCATTAGCTGGCTGATTTCGGTTTTATCGCGGAAGGTGGTGATGGCACCTATCACCCGCTCCTGGCTTTTCACCGGCACCATGTTGCACAGCAGCAGCCGTCCGTTGC
Organism: Enterobacter sp. Lyrl_3; assembly: GCF_051948675.1. Lineage (NCBI taxonomy): Bacteria > Pseudomonadati > Pseudomonadota > Gammaproteobacteria > Enterobacterales > Enterobacteriaceae > Enterobacter > Enterobacter sp. Lyrl_3. The sequence continues at coordinate 480,430 of NZ_JAYJLI010000001.1, read as the reverse complement.
AGCTGATCTCCTGATCCTGACGCGCGATGCCCGTCTTTGACACCTCACGCAGGCTGGCCAGCAGGGGCGCGCTGGCGTTTTCGGTCTGCTTGCCGGAGGGCAGGAGCAATATCTCTCTGGCGGTGTGGTTTATCATCGTCACGCGGCCATGAATATCGACCGCTAACACTCCTTCGCGCAGCGACTGCAGCATCGCCTGCCGTTGCTCAAAAAGCGCGGAGATTTCATACGGCTCCAGCCCGAACAGGATGCGTTTCAGAACGCGAACCAGTCCCCAGATCGCCATGGAGCTCATAAAGATACTGAACAAAATGGTCCAGACGGCGTTGAGTCGCCCGCGGGCGATCTGGTCTTCCACTTTTTTTAGCGAGATGCCGACCACCACCACGCCGATCTGCTCGTTCTGGCTGTCATACACGGGCGTAAATACGCGAAGGGCTTCCGCGAGCGCGCCCCGGTTAACGGAGACGTTCTCTTTCCCTTCCAGCGCCGGGTTCAGATCGTCGCCGATAAAATGCAGGCCAATCAGCGCTTCGTTCGGGTGCGAATAGCGAATACCGCGCATGTCGGTGACCACGGTCAGCAGCAGGTCGTTGCGTTTTGTAACGCCCTGGGCGATGGGCTGGATGATATCGGCTTGCGGCGGTTGCATCAGGCCGCGCTGGATCTCCGGGCTGTTCGCCAGCGTTCGGGCAATACCCAGCGCCGTATCTTTGACGTCATCGCGGGTTGCCCGGGTGATCTGCACTGAATAGAGCGCAAAGACCAGCAGCAGCACAGAGGCGATGATCGCGCACACCATCAACGTGACCAGCGTGTTCAGTTTCATGGGGCGCTTGCGCGTCTGGGGAAAGGGCTGCAAATCGCTCATCAACACTCCGCGATGAAGAAGAAAGGGGTAATTATCGCCGATGACGCGCTTTTCTTAAAGCTGTGTAAAAGCATGCATTTGCTCCGCTTTTCGTGACCCTCCTCGCATGTCATCCATATAAAACACTTTATAGTGTGTGGGTACTCATAATAAGGAGGCTGTTTATGAGCATTATGCTTACCGGTTCGGTCAAGGAAAGACGGCACGCCAGCACGATGAATATCGATAGATTGTCCACGCTGGACATGCTGAAAGTCATTCACCAGGATGATGCACTTATCTCCGCTGCAATCACCCCTTTTTTACCCATTATTGCCCGTGTGGTGGATAACGCCGCCGCGACCCTGAGCCACGGGGGGCGTCTGGTTATGGTTGGCGCGGGGTCGTCCGGCTGTGTGGCGAAACAGGCGGCGGATGAGTATGCCCCGGGTAAAACCCCGGTGATTGCCATCACGGCGGACGACGATGCGACAAGCTACGAGCGCGGCGTTGCCGACCTGCAGGCGATTAACTTTGGCGAGCACGATATGATGCTGGCGGTCACCGTAAGCGGAAAAACGCCGTGGGTCTGGGGCGCCATGCGGCATGCGTGGTCGCTCGGTTCACCGGTGGCGGTGATTACCGATAATGCGCAAAGCGAAGCGGCTCAGCTGGCAAGTATGGTGATTGCGCCAGAGCTGGGCCCGGATGTGGTTGCCGGGTATCTGAATACCAAAGCGGCCATTGCGCAGAAAATGATCCTCTCTATGGTGACCACCGGGCTGGCCGTCCGCACCGGGCGGGTTTACAGCAACCTGCGCGTGGATTTGGAGGCGAGCAGCACCCAGTGGGCTGAACGGCAAATCGCGATAGTGATGGAAGCGGGGGGATGCACCCGAGCGGTAGCAAAAGCCGCGCTGGAGAGCTGTAACCATAACTGCAAAACGGCGGTGCTGATGGTGCTGACCGGGCTGGATGCCTGGAAAGCGCATGAGTTGCTTGCGCAGAACAACGGGTTCATTCGGGTGGCGTTGCAGGAAGCGCCGTAATAGAGAGCGCAGGAATAAAAAAAGGCCGCGATTGCGGCCTTTGGTGTTTTGGGGGATTAGAACTGGTAGGTCATGCCTACGCCAACGATGTCATCGGTGGAGATGCCATTGGCTTCGTAGAAGCGATCATCGTTATCCAGCAGGTTGATTTTGTAATCAACATAGGTGGAGAAGTTTTTATTGAAAGTGTAGGTCATGCCAACATCGATATAGTTCACGAGATCAACATCACCGTGCTGGCCCTGAGGATTACTGCGGTTACCTGGGTAAGTCATGTCTTTACCCTTAGAGTAAACCCATGCCAGGGATGGACGCAGACCGAAGTCGAACTGATATTGTGCTACTGCTTCGAAGTTCTGAGTTTGATCCGCGATTCCATAATCACCATATGGCGTCATATTGCGAGTTTCAGCATACATCATCGCCAGATAGATGTTGTTAGCATCATATTTCGCACCCAGAGTCCATGCTTCTGCTGTTTTACCGCCCGCGTAACGAGCGCTGTATTTCTCACCGTAACCTTCTTGTTTGTTGCTACGATCAGAGGAAGAATATGCCGCACCCAGGCTCAGGCCGAAATCGAAATCATAGGTGGTAGACATACCGAAGCCGTCGCCATTCTGGAAACGCACGTCGTCATGACCATTTTTGGTTCCTTCCTGATCTTCTGTCGCGTCCTGACCTTCATTCGCGCCTTGATATTGCAGCGCAAAATTCAGACCTTCAACCAGACCAAAGAAATCCGTATTACGGTAGGTCGCCAGACCGTTAGCACGGCCATTCATAAAGTTATCAGTCCAGGTGTAGGAATCACCACCAAATACCGGCAGCATATCGGTCCAGGCTTCTACATCATAGACGACACCATAATTACGGCCATAATCAAATGAACCGTATTCGCCATATTTCAGACCCGCATAGGCCAGACGGTTAAAGGATTTATCACCGGCGGACTCAGTATTATTTGCGTAGGTTTTATATTCCCACTGGCCGTAACCGATCAGATCGTTGGTGATCTGGGTTTCACCTTTGAAGCCAACCTGCACATAGGTTTCATCGCCATCGTCGCCAGGGTTGTCAGAGAAGGTATGACGTGCATCGACTTTACCGTACAGGTCAACTTTATTACCGTCTTTATTGTACATCTCAGCGGCATTTGCTGCGCCAGCCATTAATAACGCGGGTACAAGAATGGCCAATACTTTTCTTTTCATTATATATTCCCTTTAGAGATAATTTATATGAATATATGTAATCACGCTCCGCAACTACAGCGTCGATACTATTCCAGGAAAGGGGGTTTAAGTTCAATAATAAATGTAATTAAATGGGTAAAAATATTACTAAATATTTCTAAGTGTCGCTTTATTTTTCTCGTGAATTATAGTTTGAAATATATATTGGTTAATTATTGTTAAGTATTTTTCGTGGTTATTTTATAAATTCTATTATTAGCATTAATTATATTTCTCCGAATTAAACACTCACCAGTCGTCCTCTTCTGTAACCTTGCCCAGGATCAACTTAAGGCAAACTGAGCGTCAGAAACCTTCACACAGCACAGGGTTTAATGCCAAAATGTGACGATTATCACAAAACCAGAGTAAGCATGTGCAAACGGTACGGCAGTGACCGTGGAGTGTAAGATGGAACGAAAAATCGAACGCAGCCTGGGAGGCAAACTGGCCCTGTGGGTGTTTTACGCTTTTTGCGGTTACTTTGTCTGGGCGATGGCCCGGTATGTTTGGGTCATCAGTAAAATACCGTCGCTGCCGAATGCGGCAGTGGAGGGGGATTTGGGGTCGACCAGCGGCAAATGGCTTGGGGCATTGCTGGGGTTTCTGGTGCTGGGCACGGTCGGCCTGATCCTGGGCGGGATTGCGTGGTACACCCGTCCCCGTCAGGACAACTCGTGATAGCGTCCGGGAAAGTTGCTATTGTAACCATTTTAACAACAGGACGTGATGATGGAACTTACGCAGTGGCAGCAACGTTTTGAGCGCTGGCTCGGGGAAAACCACACCACCGACGACACCGCGCATGATATTTCGCACTTTCGTCGCGTCTGGATGACGGCGCAAAAAATCATGGCTAACCAGGCGGTCGAGCCGCTGGTGATCCTGACCGCCTGCTATTTCCACGATATTGTCAGCCTGCCGAAAAACCATCCTGAACGCGGCCAGTCATCCCGGCTGGCAGCGCGTAAAACGCGTGAGATCCTGCATCGCGACTTCCCGGACTTTCCCCCCGCGCATTATGACGCCGTGGCGCATGCTATTGAGGCGCACAGCTTCAGCGCCGGGATCGCGCCGCAGAGTCTGGAAGCGAAAATTGTGCAGGACGCTGACCGGCTGGAAGCGTTAGGGGCAATTGGCCTGGCGCGCGTGTTTGCCGTTTCGGGGGCGCTGGGCGTGCCGCTTTTTGACGCACACGATCCCTTTGCTGACGCGCGAACCCCTGATGACCGGGCGTTTGCCCTCGACCATTTTCAGACCAAGCTGCTGCGCCTGCCTGATACAATGCAAACAGAAATGGGGCGCGAGCTGGCACGCCACAACGCCGATTTTCTCATCCAGTTTATGGCAAAACTGAGTGCCGAATTACAGGGTGACTGCCTGGGGCTGGATAGCCAGGTACTGAGCCGCTTCCGTCGCAGTTTGCACCGTTGAACTGTGGTAATCTGTTTCCAGTCTTTATTGTCCGGTTAAAAGAATGCAGGAAAATCGATCAGTGAGTGAGCCCGCACCTGAGCAGGCTGAGAAATCAACGGCAACGGTGCAGGCGCTGCTGCGCCAGCTGCTGGATATCTATGATGCCAAAACCCTCGCCAGCCAGCTCATGGCACACGGTGAGGGCCACTGGAGCCCGGCAATCATTAAGAGACTTATCACCAGCGAGCGGGCAGGGCATCGCCTGAGCGACGGCGAGTTTCGTTATCTGCAAACATTGCTTCCGCGTCCTTCCGCCGCCCATCCCCATTATGCCTTCCGCTTTATCGATCTGTTTGCCGGTATCGGGGGCATTCGACACGGATTTGAAGCCATCGGCGGACAGTGCGTCTTCACCAGCGAGTGGAACAAACACGCGGTCCGCACCTATAAAGCCAACTGGTATTGTGACCCGGACGCGCATCAGTTCAACGCGGATATCCGCGATGTCACGCTGAGCCATAAAAGCGGCGTGAGCGATGAAGAGGCGGCAGAGCATATTCGCCAGAACATCCCGGCGCATGACGTACTGCTGGCGGGCTTCCCGTGTCAGCCATTCTCGCTCGCCGGGGTATCGAAGAAAAATGCCCTCGGACGTGCCCACGGTTTTGCCTGCGATACGCAGGGAACCCTGTTTTTTGATGTCGCCCGTATTATCGATGCCCGCCGTCCGGCCATTTTTGTGCTGGAAAACGTCAAGAATTTAAAGAGTCATGACGGCGGCAAAACCTTCCGCATTATTATGCAGACGCTGGATGAGCTGGGCTACGACGTGGCGGACTCCCAGGATATGGGTGCCGATGATCCGAAAATCATTGACGGGAAACACTTCCTGCCCCAGCACCGGGAACGTATTGTGCTGGTCGGGTTCCGCCGCGATCTCAACCTGAAAGGTGATTTTACCCTGCGGGATATCCCGTCGCTCTATCCGGCGCGCCGTCCGTCCGTCGCCGATCTTCTTGAGCCCGCCGTCGACGCGAAATTTATCCTCACCCCGGTGCTGTGGAAGTACCTCTATCGCTATGCCAAAAAGCATCAGGCAAAAGGCAACGGTTTTGGTTTTGGCCTGGTCAACCCGAACGATCCGCACTGTGTCACCCGCACCTTGTCCGCGCGCTATTACAAAGACGGTGCGGAGATCCTGATCGATCGTGGCTGGGACAAAGCGCTGGGCGAGAAAGACTTTGATAACCCTGAGAACCAGCGTCATCGTCCTCGTCGCTTAACCCCACGCGAGTGCGCGCGGCTTATGGGGTTTGAGACGCCGCAGGAGTACAGCTTCCGCATTCCGGTCTCTGATACGCAGGCCTACCGACAGTTTGGCAACTCGGTGGTGGTGCCCGCCTTTGCGGCGGTGGCGAAACTGCTGTCCTCACGCATTAAACAGGCGGTTGCCCTGCGCCAGAGTGAGGCCGTCAATGACGGATGTGCACAATAAGGCGACGCGCAGTAAAAACATGCGTGCCATCGGCACGCGTGATACGGCGATTGAGAAACGCCTCGCCGGGCTACTGACCGAGGCAGGCTTTGACTTTCGGGTGCAGGATGCCGCACTTGCCGGGCGTCCTGATTTCGTCATTGATGCCTATGAGTGCATTATCTTTACCCACGGCTGCTTCTGGCACCGTCACGACTGCTATCTGTTTAAAGTCCCGGCGACGCGCACCGATTTCTGGCTGGAGAAGATTGGCAAAAACGTCCAGCGCGATCGGCGGGATATCGGAACGCTTGTCGAACAGGGATGGCGGGTGCTGGTGGTGTGGGAGTGTGCGCTACGCGGCAGACTGAAGCTGAACGATCGGGATCTGACCGAACGGCTGGAAGAGTGGATCTGCGGCGGCGGTCAGACCGCGCAGATCGACACTCAGGGTATTCATCCGTTTACGGTTTCTCCACCTGACACGGCACCACCTCAGGCTTAGCGGGCAGCAGGTATTTCCCCAGCGTGACCAGCACCACGGCAAACACAATTACGCCCAGCGCCAGCCATTCAACCGGCGACAGCGTTTCACCGCCGAGTCCCGTACCCAGCAGCACGGCAACCACCGGGTTAACGTAGGCGTAACTGGTGGCGACCGCCGGAGAGACGTTGCGGATGAGGAACATGTACGCATTAATGGCAATGATGGAGCCAAACAGCGCCAGATAACCCACGGCGAGGAAGCCAGACAGATCCGGCATGGTTGTCAGCGTTTCGCCCGTCAGCGTGGAGGCAATCAGCAGCACAATGCCTGCGGCAAGCATCTCAATGGCGCCTGCCATCATGCCGGACGGCAGCTCAATACGCGAACCGTAGACGGAGCCAAACGCCCAGCTCATGGATCCGATAAGGATAATGACGGCCCCCCACGGGTTACCGCTCAGGTTACCGCCGCTGTTGAGCAGAATGATCCCGGCGAGCCCAATTCCAATCCCCAGCCATTCCAGCTTGCGGGTGCGAATGCCGAAAAGACGGCTAAAGCAGAGCGTGAACAGCGGGACGGTGGCGACCACCACCGCCGCGATGCCGGAGGGCACGTTCTGATGTTCAGCAACCGTGACAAAGCCGTTGCCCACGGCCAGCAGCAGCAGGCCAATCAGCGCCGCATTCAGCATCGGGCGCAGCGGAGGGAGTTTATGTCCGCGCAGCAGCAGGAAGGCCATCAGCAGGACGCCAGCCGAGAGAAAACGGATACCCGCCATCATCAGCGGAGGCCAGCTTTCCACCCCAATGCGAATGACGAAGTAGGTTGACCCCCAGATGATATACAGCGAAAAGAGCGCCCCCATGAGCGGTAGTAAGTGCCGAAAACGCATAGTCCCTCACGACGAAATAAAAAGTTCGCTCATAGTAAACGCCAAAACTACCGGGCTGGCGAGCCCTTTAATTGTGTAGTTGCTGTGAAATTTTTGTTGACGCAATGTGCCTGTTTCCGGGTGTGCGGTTTTGTTCCATACTATTCACTTAATTAGCAAAAAAAGAAGGATAGTCATTTTGGCGGGAAGTAGCTTATTAACATTGCTGGACGATATTGCCACCTTGCTGGACGATATTTCCGTTATGGGAAAACTGGCGGCGAAGAAAACAGCAGGGGTTCTGGGGGATGATTTATCGTTAAATGCGCAACAGGTAAGCGGGGTGCGGGCTAACCGCGAGTTGCCGGTAGTATGGGGCGTGGCGAAAGGCTCATTCCTCAACAAGGTGATTCTGGTGCCGCTGGCGCTGCTGATCAGCGCCTTTATCCCTTGGGCGATTACGCCGCTGCTGATGATTGGCGGCGCATTTTTATGCTTTGAAGGGGTAGAGAAGGTGCTGCACTCCTTCGCCGCGAGGAAGAAGCACGACACGCCAGAAATGCGCCAGCAGCGTCTGGAAGCGCTGGCGGCACAGGATCCAAAAACTTTCGAACGCGATAAAATCAAGGGCGCCGTTCGTACCGACTTTATTCTGTCGGCGGAGATTGTGGCTATTACCCTGGGTATCGTGTCTGAATCGCCGCTGCTGAATCAGGTGCTGATCCTCTCCGGGATCGCCATTCTCGTGACGGTGGGGGTTTACGGCCTGGTGGGGCTTATCGTTAAACTCGACGACATTGGCCTCTGGCTGGAAGCGAAATCGAGCGCGGTAGCGAAAGGGATTGGTAAAAGCCTGCTGGTGCTCGCCCCGTGGTTGATGAAGAGTCTTTCCGTGGTGGGGACGCTGGCGATGTTCCTTGTCGGCGGTGGGATTGTGGTACACGGTATTGCGCCGCTGCACCATGCGATAGAACATTTTGCTGCACAGCAGGGCGCCGTGGTGGCGGCCATTTTGCCTACGCTGCTTAATCTGGTGCTGGGCTTAATTGTGGGCAGTATCGTGGTCGCCGCAGTGAAGCTGGTTGAAAAGCTGCGCGGTACGGCGCACTAATTGTTACCCGCGCCAGGATGCAAAAAGGCCATTCCTCGTCTAAATTGAAACAGTTTCACCCTGATACAGGAGGCAGGTATGGTCTTTTTGGTCAGTGATGAAGTTAAGCCTAAGAAGGGCGGCCCACGTATGATTGTCACCGGCTATTCCAGCGGAATGGTGGAGTGTCGGTGGCATGACGGTTACAGCATCAAGCGGGAAGCGTTTCGTGAAGATGAGCTTCAGCCGGGTGACGGGCGGCAAAAGCGTGACAAGGCTTAATCACTTAACGCCCGGCCTTGCCGGGCGTTTTTATATCAAGTATCGGGTGTAAGGAAGCGATCAGGGAGTATGTGTGCAGCGTGATACCTTTGTTGTAAGACGAACTTTTCTGCAATGGCTGCATAAGCGTAGCAATCCAGGTGCGATTGTTAATCTCTGTTTTCTGGTGGTACTGGTTTTTTCGACCCTCCTCACCTGGCGTGAAGTGGTGGTGCTGGAAGATGCCTATATCTCAAGCCAGCGTAACCATCTGGAAACGGTGGCCACGTCGCTGGACAGACAGCTTCAGTTCAGCGTGGACAAACTGCTTTTTTTTCGCCAGAGCATGCGCGATGCGCTCCAGACGCCGCTGGCGTTTGATGTCCTGCGTGCAGCGGTGACACGCTTCAATGCAGACCGGTCTCGTCCTTTCTGGCAACTTGCCGTGGATACAAAACGTACGCTGCCCATCAACGGCGTATCGGATGCCTTTGTTGAAAAGACCACGCTGCTTAATCGCGACGATGAACTTCTCGATAATGAAGTGTCTGCTGCGCTTGAAGTGGGCTATTTGCTCAGGCTGGCCTCACCGGTCATGCGCAGCGAAGAACGGGTGGTCTATGTCTCCCGCGCCGGGTTTTACCTCTCCACGGAGACAGCGACAAAGACTGCCGATATTATCCCGCGCTATTACCATCTGGTGACCCAGCCCTGGTTTACGCAGCAAACGGAACGTAACAACCGTGCGCGCGCGGTGTTGTGGTTTATCACTTCGCCGTCAACCTGGACGGGCAACGAGCGCATGATCACCGCAAGCGTACCCATCTATTTTGACCATTACTGGTACGGCGTGGTGGCGATGGATTTTTCTCTCAATACCATGAAACGGATGCTGGCCGACGCGACGGATGACCACGCCGAGGGTGAATATCAGCTGTATGATACCCGGCTCAATATGATTGCCTCTTCTGAAGCGTCTACAAGCGAGGCCAACCATTTTGATGAGCGTGAAACGGCACAGATTGCGCATGCTATTGAGAACAATACCGGCGGCGGGATCCGGCTCGGCAGCCGTTTTGTCAGCTGGGAGCGGCTCGACCATTTTGACGGGGTTATCCTGCGGGTGCATACCCTGCATGAAGGGGTAAAAGGCGACTTCGGCAGCATCAGTATCGTGCTGGCGCTCCTGTGGGCGCTCTTCACCGCCATGCTGCTGATCTCCTGGCTGGTGATCCGCCGGATGGTCAGCAACATGTACACGCTCCAGCACTCGTTGCAGTGGCAGGCCTGGCACGATCCGCTCACCCGCCTCCATAACCGTGGGGCGCTGTTCGAGCGGGCAAAAGCGCTGGCCGGGCAATGTCAGGCGCAGTCGCTGCCGTTCTCGGTGGTGCAGATCGATCTCGATTATTTTAAAAGCATCAACGACCGCTTCGGCCATCAGGCCGGAGATAAGGTGCTGTCCCATGCGGCGGGGCTGATTGCCAGCGCCCTGCGTAAGAACGACGTTGCCGGGCGCGTGGGCGGGGAAGAGTTTTGCGTGGTCCTGCCGGGTATCGGGCTGGAGGAGGCGAGAGCGGTGGCGGAACGCATACGCTCACGCATCGACAGCAAAGAGCTCCTGGTGAAAAAGAGTACGACGTTGCGTATCAGCGCGTCGATGGGGGTCAGCTGCGCGCAGGAGAAGGGGAATTATGACTTCGAACAACTGCAGTCGATAGCGGATGCCCGGCTGTATCTGGCAAAACAGCGCGGCCGCAACCAGGTGGTGTGGAACGATCAGGACAAGAAGTGATCCAGCCCTTCATGCCAGCCCGCCGGTCCTGATTGCTGCGTGTGATACACCCGGGCAGGGTTATCGTCGCGCAGCGTGATGCCCTGGCGGTTAATGCCCTTGATCACCACCGCGAAGTCGACGCTGTCGAGCAGGGGCGCATCATTCGGACCATCGCCCAGCCCGAGCGTCGTGGGCATGATGCCTTCCTGTTCGCGATACTGCGCAATCAGCCAGTTCACCGCCACGTCCTTCCCGCAGCAGGCGTCCAGAATGTGCCAGAAGCGGGCACCCTGCAGGCATTTCAGACCGCGCTGCGCCAGCTCCTCTTCAAACTGCACCATTTTCTCATCGGTGTCGCGCCAGATGAGCGTGACAGAGGCTTCATGTTTACGCGCAAGCGTGGAACGATAGCGGCTCAGCCCCGTCCATTCGCCGATCACCCGGTCATCGACATCGTCAAAGGTGGTGAATTTATACCCTGCCTGCAGGCGGATTTGCTCGATGTACGGGCGAATGTCGCGGTGGAGCATTCCCATAGTATGGCGCTGCGCCTTTTCCCAACGGACATCGGGCTGGATGACTGCGCCGTTTTCGGCAATAAAGGGTAACCCCTCGAGGCCCAGATCCTGCTGAATATCCTGCATCTCCGCTGCGGTTTTGCTGCTGCACAGAATGAGCGGTACCTGAAAATCCTGCAGCTTATCCAGCCAGGGCATTGCCGGCTGCCAGGCGTAGGTATGAATATCCAGCAACGAACCATCCAGGTCGGAAAAAACCAGCAGGGTGTCCTGCAGGGAAGGCCGTGCAGCTCCCGATTGCGAATAGCGCTTCATCTAAGAATATTCCTAAAAAAATAGGACTGTCGGAAGGGAAACGTGCGGAACCGATCCCGCCAAACCCGCATTCGACGTACCTTGCTGCTCATAACAAAAATTCACGTTTAAAAAATATAATATTCGCCACGAGAATATATGCTTGTCAGGCAAAATCGTTGAGGATAGTGTTTCGACTACATCAGATTTCCTGGTGTAACGAATTTTCAAGTGCTTCTTGCATAAGCAAGTTTGATCCCGGCCATCCCCATGACCGGGATTTTTTTCGTCCTAACGATTCGCTTCAGACACGCTAAAGTCATGGATATCAAGCTCGAAGGCCTCGGCCAGTTCACGGTAGGTGTGATAATCCCTTCCGTTGACGATGACCCGGTCAGAGTTGTCATCCGTACGACGAACTTCTGACTCACTGATCTCATTGATGGCGGCCAACAGGGCATCGACATCCACTTCGACCTCGCGTTTGATGGTGTCGCTGTACTCTTTATCGGTCTTCATTTCGGGGTCCTCATTCAACCGTGTCCAACATTGATTATAGACTGAACACAAAAACGCCATTCGCGCGCCGTGGCGATGTGTGATTTTGCGTTTTGTTCTACACTGGCTCAAAACCACAGGAGGAACGTATGAAGGTTAACGATCGGGTTACTGTCAAAACGGACGGTGGACCGCGCCGCCCGGGGGTGGTACTGGCAATTGAAGAGTTTAGTGAAGGTACAATGTATCTGGTATCACTGGAAGACTACCCGCTCGGCATCTGGTTCTTTAACGAACTGGGGCATCCGGATGGCATCTTTGTGGAAAAAGCGGAGTAATACGGCGTCGGGTGCCCGGGTGCGTGCCCGACAGCGCCCGTAAAAGCAAAAATCTCTGGCCAGGCCAGAGATCGTGTAGGGTACTCAAGGTCTTATGCAACTAACGCATGTTGACGAAAATCCCGTTCGTCACATTATCGGTCAGGCGGACAACGTGGTAGATCACTTGCTTATTATGGGTTTTAATCTTCCTTTTAATATTTCCTTTATGTGACGAAACGGTTTTCGCTTTAATATTCATCTGGTCTGAAATTTGAATCGTTCCTTGCCCGGCCATCCACATTCGCAGCATGCTTGATTCAGTTCTGCTTAATGATAGGGTGGGTAAGTTAACCGCTCCTACATTCTTAACTTCCTTATTCAAATAATCCCCCAGAATGTCATCCAGCGACTCTGGTTTTATCGATTTAGAACTGATCAATAAATTTTTACGGACCAACAAATACTCATCGAAATGGATATTTGCGATCGCCATAAAAACAATAAACAGGGTTTTAGGATGCTGATTAATGATTTGCTTAATGTGCTGACTGTTGGCTGGATCGTGAATGAAACAGTCCTCATTAATAAACACCACGCCTGGTTTGAGTTCATCACAAGCGGCTGCGAGCTCCTCAACGGTGTGTGCGTCGTTGATGTCTCTCTTTCTTACCCCTCTGCTTGCCAGATACCCGGTTAACCCTAGCCGGGTGTAGCTGCATAAATCCATAATGATCGTTGACATGGCATACCCTCACTCAATGCGTAACGATAATTCACCATCTGCCTGAGAGCTCATAAACAGCCATACGGGATGGAAAAAATTAATAAACCTGTGAGCATGACAAAGACTTTCAGGCGGACTCACTATCCCGTAAAGTTACGTATAATTTGCCAGGAATCATCTTAAAGTAAAGTAAATATTAAGTATTGTGAGGTGGTTAGAAACAATTAAACCGCGTCAGATATATCCTGGAAGATGTTTTTCGTGTTTTATTTTAGGAATATCCTCAGAAAGACAATATCAACTGTGAGGACTATTATTTACGTGGCAGCTCGCTGACAATATCCGCTAAGAGGTTGAATATCTCGCCGAATAAATGCTCACAGAAGGGGGCGATAAGTGGCATTAGCAATGACATTAATAAAATTCCCACCGTCAGCGTCAGCGGAAAACCAATGACGAACACCGACAGTTGCGGGGCCATGCGGTTGAGTAAACCCAACGCCAGGTTCACGGTCAGGAGCAGGGTGATGATCGGCAGTGCCAGCATCAATCCGTTGAGGAACACCAGCCCTGCGGCGCGGGTGAGTGCCAGGAACGCATTGCTGTTAACCGGGTTTTCCCCAATGGGCAGCGTGTGGAAGGTGTCCACCAGCATGGAGATGAGCCACAGATGGCCGTTAAATGACAGGAAAAGCAGCATCGCCAGCATATCGATAATGCGCGCCAGCACCGGCATGTTGAGGTGGCTGCCGGGGTCGACAAACGTGGCGAACGATAGCCCCATCTGCAGGCCGATCAGTTCCCCGGCGGTGCGCACGGCCGCAAAGGCCAGCTGCATGGTAAAACCCACCGCGACGCCAATCAGAATTTGCTGCAACGCCACCCATACCGCATTGGCCGAGAAGATCGGAATATTCACCGGAGGCAGGGAAGGGGCAACGATGATGGTGATGATGATGCCCAGCCCCACTTTGACCCGCTTCGGGATCGCTTTCTCGCTCAGAATCGGGGCGGTGGTGATCAGCGCCAGGATGCGCAGCATGGGCCAGAAATAGACCCCAAGCCACTGAATCCACTGGTCGCTGGTAAAATGGAGCATCGTCGCGTCAGCCGATGATGTACGGCAGATTGGTAAACAGGTTACGCATGTAGTCCAGCAGTAGATTGAGCATCCACGGCCCGGCAACAATGATTGCCACGAACACGGCGATGATTTTCGGAATGAACGAGAGCGTCATTTCGTTAATCTGCGTGGCGGCCTGCAGAATACTGATGATCAGACCGGTCACCAGGGCGACAAGCAGCAGCGGCGCGGCAACGGCAATCGCGATTTTCATCGCTTCCGTGCCCATCATCATGACCGATTCTGGCGTCATTGCGCGCTCCTCAACTGTAGAAACTCTGCGCCAGCGAACTAACCAGCAGCTGCCAGCCGTCGACCAGCACAAAGAGCATGATCTTAAAGGGCAGGGCAATGGTGGCTGGTGGTACCATCATCATACCGAGCGCCATCAGTACGCTGGCGATCACCAGGTCGATAATCAGGAACGGAATAAAGATGGTAAAGCCAATCTGGAAGGCGGTTTTCAGCTCGCTGGTGACGTACGCAGGCAGCAGTATGCGCATCGGCACGGCTTCCGGGCCCTGCAGCTCCCCGGTGTTGGAAAGGCGGGCAAAGAGGGCCAGATCCGCTTCGCGCGTCTGGCGCAGCATGAATTCACGCAGCGGCTGCGCGCCTTTCTCCAGCGCCTCCTGCATGGAGATTTTATCTTCACTGAACGGCTGGTAGGCGTCGGTATAAATCTTATCGATCACCGGCGACATAATAAAAAAGGTCAAAAACAGGGCCAGGCCCAGCAGCACCTGGTTCGGCGGCGCGGAAGGGGTACCCAGCGCGTTTCGCAGCAGGCCAAAGACAATGATGATGCGGGTAAAGCTGGTCATCATCAGCAGGATCGCCGGAATAAAGGTCAGCGAGGTGATGAACACCAGCGTCTGAACCGGGAGCGACCAGCTTTGTCCGCCGCCCGCCAGAGGGGTTGAAACCAGACCGGGCAGTTGCGCATAAACCGCAGGAGCAAACAGGCCAACGCCCGCGAGCGTCAGGGATAACAAACGGCGCATCAGGATCTCCCGGAACGCTTAAGCAAACTCTTCATGACGGACTGGAAATCCGCAGGGGTTTCTGCACGCTCATCACTGATAGCAGGGTCGGGCGGCAGTTTATGTAAAACGTTGACGTTTGACGCGGTGACGCCCAGCACCAGCCGTGCGTCCTCAACGTCTACGATGACCACGCGCTCGCGTGGACCCAGTGTTGTACTGGCGCTGACCTTCAGACCGCGCGTCCCGGCGGTTTTACCCGCCAGGCCAAAACGCTTCGCCAGCCAGGCGGCGATAAGAATAAAGGCAATAATACCGAGCAACGCGCCGCTCACCTGGAGCAGCGGTGAGCCGGGAACGGCGGAAGGTTGTGATACTGTTGCCTGGGTTTTCATTCTTAACGGCTCAGACGACGCATGCGCTCAGACGGGGTAATGATGTCGGTGATACGCACGCCGTATTTATCGGCCACGACCACCACTTCACCCTGAGCAATCAGATACCCGTTGATCAGGATATCCAGCGGCTCACCGGCCAGACCGTCGAGGGCCACGACGGAACCCTGCGTCAGACGCAGCAGCTCTTTAATGGTCATGCGGGTGCGGCCCAGCTCAACGGTCAGCTTAACCGGGATATCCATAATCAGGTCGATGTCCTGCAGCGTACCGCTGACATCACCGCCGCCTAACTGCTGGAAGACGGCATCCGCTGCACTTTTGGCCGGGGTCGCTTTTTGCTCGTTTAACGCGTCAGCCCACAGATCGTCCAGTGCTCCGCTGTTTTCATCGGACGGATTGTTCATGTCACTCATTTGGGCTGTTCCTCATTCAGCGAATTCAAAATCGGGTTGATCAAGTGCTCAACGCGTAACGCATACTGGCCGTTAATTGTGCCGTACTGACTTGTCAGCACGGGGACACCATCCACATGGGCAATAATGCGGTCGGGTTTTTCTATCGGCAAAACGTCACCGGGTTGTAATTTCAGGATCTGGGATAACCGCAGCGGAATATCGGCAAAGCTCGCCACCAGCTCAAGCTGTGAGTGCTGGACCTGGCGCACCAGGTTTTCACGCCAGTTCTGATCTTCATGACGTGAGTTCTCCAGCGGCGGGTTGACCAGCAGCTCGCGCAGCGGTTCGATCATGCTGAACGGCAGGCAGATGTTGAACTCGCCGGTCAGGTTACCGATCTCCACGTGGAATGGCGTGTTGACGACGATGTCGTTCGGAGAGGTGGTGATGTTGGTAAATTTCACCTGCATCTCAGAACGCACATACTCCACTTCCAGCGGGTTAATGGCCTTCCACGCGTCGCTGTATGACTCCAGCGCCAGCTTCAGCATGCGGTTAATGACGCGCTGTTCGGTGTGGGTGAATTCACGACCTTCTACTTTGGTCGGGAAGCGCCCGTCGCCGCCGAACAGGTTATCCACCGCAATGAACACCAGGCTTGGGGAAAACACCACCAGACCTGTGCCGCGCAGCGGTTTCAGATGGATCAGGTTAAGGTTGGTTGGCACCGGCAGGTTGCGGGCAAACTCATGATACGGCTGAATGCGGATCGCACCGACCGTGATATCCGGGCTACGACGCAGCAGGTTAAACAGCCCCATACGGAACTGACGTGCAAAACGTTCGTTAATGATCTCCAGCGCCTGCAGACGTTCACGTACCACGCGACGCTGGGTATTCGGGTCATAGGGACGAATATCGCTATCGCCGCCAATGCCCGGTTGCGGATCATCACTCTTATCGCTGTCGCCGTTGAGCAGCGCATCGATTTCTGCCTGAGAAAGAATACTGTCGCCCATGTCGTTACCGCAGAATAAAGGCTGTATACAGAACGTCAGTGACTTCCTGCTTAGGTTGGCCGTTCACCAGCGGGGTCGCCAGCGTTTGCTTAATGGCGTCGACCAGCTTTTGCTTGCCTTCATCGGTGGCAAGCGTTGAAGCGTCCTGACGAGAGAACAGCAGCAGCAGACGGCTGCGCACTTCCGGAAGGTAATCGTTCAGTCGGGAACGGGTGGCTTCATCTTTCAGGCGCAGCGTGATGCCGACATACAGCACACGATCCGCATCACCGAGGTTGACGGTGAAGGTATCCAGCGGGAAGAACACCGGTGCCGGCGGAGGTGGCAGTTCGGCTTTGGCCGCAGCAGTAGAAGGTTTCTGCTGCATGCGCCAGTAACTATAGCCCGCGGTAGCGCAGGCGGCGAGCGTGATTAACACCAGCAGCGGGATCCAGATGGAACGCTTACTTTTTTTGGTGATCGCGGAGTCAGTCATCTGATACGAGCTTCCTGTTTCGGTACAGCTTAATATGGTGATTATCCCGTGTCCGGCTGACGTCAAAGCGTGGAAAAGACGGGGATAATCACGCTACCTCTGGCGTTTAGGCGAAGATGTCTACGGCGCGGTTGCCGCTCGCAGCGGATTGCAGGGCTGCCGGGGTCGGCAGTAACTCATCGCTCTCTTCAGTAAATCCGCCATGTTGGCCGGAACGCGACGCCTGCTGTTGCTGCTGGGACGAAGACTGCTGCTGCCCGGCAAAGCTCTCGCTGCTGACGCTACTCTGCGTAAGCTGAATGCCGTTTTCCGCCAGTGACGTACGCAGTACCGGCAGGGCGGCTTCCAGTGCAGCACGCACGTGGCCGTGCGCAGAGACCATCTGCAGCTGCGCCTGGTCATTATCCAGCTTCAGCGAAATGTGCACCTGGCCCAGATCTTCCGGGTTCAGGCGCAACTCTGCGGTTTGCTGTCCTTGCTTCGCAAACAGCGTGATGTGCTGGCTCAGGTTCTGTTGCCATTCGTGGGTACCGAGAGGCTGACTCAACACCGGTGCGGTGGCAACGGTTGCGGCAGGCTGCGCGGTGGCGTGGCTGGAGACAATCGGCGCCAGGGTGGCGGTTGGTGTTGAAGACGAAGACGCGCTGGCAAGATCCTGTTTCTCGGCCGCGACGGCGAGCGCTGGCGTCACCGGTGCGTTGGCCGGCAGGGACGGATCAACGTTTTGCGCCTGCCCGGCGAAAGACGGCTGCGCGTTATCCTTGCCCGTCAGGGCGCTGCCCAGTGCGTGTGCAGACGTGCCGTTTTGCGTAAACGTCGTGGCGGTCAGGGCAGACGTTGCTTTGAGCCCCTCACTGCCCGCGCCTTTCGCCGTGACCGGCGTGGAGGTCTGCTGGTGCGGCAGCATGGCCATCAGCGCGCTTAAGCCCGCCAGCTCTTCTTCGCTCAGTTCGGTTTTGCTGTTATCGGCACTATTCGCCGTGGTCAACGTCTTCAGGGCATCGCCCTTAGCGGCAGGCATCAGCCCGGAGACCAGCGTTTGTAGCGGCGTCGTCTGCGCCGTTTCATCGCCAGCCTGCGTGGATTGACGCGCGAGCAGATCGGCAATTTTCGCCTGCAGGGTGGACTCTCCCCCGGCGTCCTTCGCGACCTTTGACAGCTTGCTGCCAGCCGCCTTCAGGTCGGCCAGCGTCAGCGGCGCATCTTTGCCCTGACCGCTGGCGTCCGTTAACGCGCCCGCCAGCAGAGAAAGAAAGTCTTGCGCACCGTCGGTGCCTTTCCCCGTTTGCATGCCGCCTGACAGGTCGCTGTCGGTCATCAGCAGTTGTTGCAGTGTGATCATTCCGGTTTCCTCATTGATGCGCGCTGGGCAAACTCATCCATTTTTTTCTGATCCTGGCGGTTTTCCGCCAGCGTCGCCGCGGCAATCTGCCGGTCCTGTAAGGTCTGCCAGGCCTGCAGTCGCTGCTTCTTCTCGCGCCAGAAATTCAGCGCGGTGTCGACTTTTTGGGTCCATTGCTGAAGCTGCTGGCGATGCTGTTCTATCGCCTTCTCCAGCGTCTGAATAAACTGCTGATAGTTAATCCAGCGCTGGCTTCCAATGCCCTGTGTCATATCGGTATTGAGGTTGGTGCGATACTCATGCTGATAGTCGATTAACATCTTCAACTGCTCTTCAGCCTGCTGGCACCCGCGTCGCATTGCGCCAAGCTGCAATGCGGCATCATCAACTTCTTTTTCAGCCAGATCTTTCAGCGTTGATAACGCGCTGTTTTGCGCCATGATCGTCGCCCTCCACCTGTGTTACACCTGCGGGAAAATCAGCTCCAGAGCCTGAATCGAATCTTCCCAGTCGGCACGTTCAAATATGCCTTGTTGCAAAAATGCCTCCAGCTGCGGCCACAGACTAATCGCTTTGTCGAGCATGGGATCGCTACCTTTGGCATACGCCCCCACGCTCACCAGATCGCGGTTGCGCTGGAAGCTGGAGAGCAGTTGTTTGAAGTTACGCACGCGGGCGTAGTGCTTCTCGGTAATCAGCGCAGTCATTGCGCGGCTGATGGATGCTTCAATATCAATGGCCGGATAGTGTCCGGCTTCGGCCAGGCGACGCGATAACACAATATGACCGTCGAGGATCGCCCGCGCAGAGTCGGCAATCGGGTCCTGCTGGTCGTCGCCTTCGGTCAGCACTGTATAAAACGCGGTAATGGAGCCACCGCCGCTAATGCCGTTCCCTGCGCGTTCAACCAGCGCCGGGAGTTTGGCAAAGACCGACGGCGGATAGCCTTTGGTGGCCGGTGGCTCACCGATGGCCAGCGCGATTTCACGCTGCGCCATCGCGTAACGGGTCAGGGAGTCCATGATCAGCAGCACGTGCTGGCCGCGGTCACGGAAATCTTCGGCGATGCGGGTGGCATACGCGGCACCCTGCATACGCAGCAACGGGGAGACATCCGCCGGGGCGGCGATGACCACCGAACGGGCGCGGCCTTCCGCACCCAGAATGTTTTCAATGAAGTCTTTAACTTCGCGGCCACGTTCACCGATTAGCCCCACGACGATCACATCGGCCTGGGTGTAACGGGCCATCATGCCGAGCAGGACCGATTTACCCACCCCTGAACCGGCGAACAGACCCATACGCTGGCCGCGACCGACGGTCAGCAGGGCGTTGATCGGGCGCACGCCGGTATCAAGAACATGTTCGATCGGGGTACGCTGCAGGGGGTTAAACGGTTGGGTGATCAGCGCGCCGGTTTCGGTGGTATCCGGGGCGGGAAGGCCGTCGAGCGGTTTACCGCTACCGTCCAGCACGCGGCCCAGCAGGGCAGGGCCGAGCGGGAGCTGCTTACCGCTTTGCAGACCATCGCCGATGATGTTTTTCGCATAGACGCGCGCGCCGGGCAGAATGCCTTCCACCTCTTCAAGCGGCATCAGGAAAAGACGCTGGCCGTTAAAGCCCACCACTTCGCTTTCCACTTCTCGCGTTTCCTGCCCATCCTGACGCTCGATCACGCAGGTGGCCCCCAGAGGCAACTGCAGGCCGGTGGCTTCCAGCACCAGACCGGTGGCGCGGGTCAGGCGCCCATAACGACGAACAGATGGCAGTTGCGCCATCTTCGTTTCAAAGTTATCGAGCGTGTTGAGCCAGCGAGTGAGGCGTGCGGTCATCAGACGACTCCCGGAGCCGCCAGGCGGCACAGTTCCTGCCAGCGGGTGGCGACGCTGGCATCCAGATCGCCTTCATCGGCGGAGACTTTGCATCCGCCGTGATGTAACGACGGGTCACCGCGCAGACGCCAGCCGTGCAGGCTCAGCGTGGCACCGAGACTCTCTTCCACGCGCTGGAGATCGTCCGGATGAACGCGCAGTTGCGGTTTTCCGCTGAACAACGGCTCTTGCTGCAGCAGGCCCTGAATTTGTTTGATCAGCGCTGAATTATCGACCGCCGGGGTCTGGCCAATTACCTGACGGGCCGCTTCCAGCGCCATCTGCATCAACCGGGAAGCAATCACGCTGTCCAGCGCATCCAGGGTGTGCTGGAACTCGCTGACCAGCTGCTGCATACGGGCATGGAGAGGCGCCTGCTGCTGGCGCGCCTGCTCAATACCCTGTTCTAACCCTTTCGCCAGACCTTCCTGATAACCCTGGTCATGGCCCTTCTGTCGGCCTTCGTTCAGACCTGCATTAAAACCTTGCTCATGCGCCTGCATTTGTAACTGCGCCAGCATCTGTGTGCGCTGTTCTTCTTCGCTCAGTTCAGGCGCCTCGACGTCGGTGTCGCCCTCCTCGGGCGACGCTACGACAGCCGGGGTGAATTCAGAGAGGGCAGGGGCCAGATCGTCAGGCGTCCAGCGCTTCCACGGTAGCTCATTAGACATAGGTGTCGTCTCCGCTGCCAATTACCATCTCGCCGGTTTCTGCCAGACGACGAACGATGAGCAGGATCGCTTTCTGTTCGTTTTCCACCTGAGACAGACGCACCGGGCCACGGTTGGCAAGGTCGTCGCGCAGGATATCTGCCGCACGCTGGGACATGTTGCGCAGGAACTTCTCGCGCAGCGGCTGTTCGGCACCTTTGAGGGCGATGAGCAGCGACTCGGAGTCCACTTCCTGGAGCAGGCGCTGGATGCTGCGGTCGTCCACTTCGACCAGGTTTTCGAACAGGAACATCTCGTCGATAATTTTCTGCGCCAGCTCGCCGTCGAATTCGCGAACCGCCGTAATAACGGCTTCTTCCTGCTGCGTTTTCATCAGGTTGATGATTTCCGCCGCCGTTCTCACGCCGCCCATTTTGCTGCGCTTGAGGTTCTGGCCGTCGAGCAGGTTGTTCAGCACTTCGGTCAGCTCCGCCAGCGCCGCTGGCTGGACACCGCCGAAGGTGGCGATACGCAGCATCACATCGTGACGCAGGCGCTCTTCGAACAGCGCCAGAATATCGGCCGCCTGACCACGTTTGAGGTGAACCAGGATGGTGGCGATAATCTGCGGGTGCTCGTCGCGAATAAGGTCGGCGGCACTCTGCGGCTCCATAAAGTTGAGCGTTTCGATCCCGCTGGCGGTATCGCGCGTTTCGAGAATATCCTCCAGCAGGCTGGCGGCACGCTCTTCGCCCAGCGCCTTGACCAGCACGGAGCGCAGGTAGTCGTTGGCGTTGACGTTGAGCGCTGCAAACTGTTCGGCTTCCTGCTCAAATTCCGACAACACTTCGGTCAGCTGTTTGTTGGAGATCTGACGCACGTTGGCCATGGCCGCACTCAGAATTTGTACTTCTCGCTGGGAGAGGTGTTTAAACACCTCTGCCGCACGATCTTCGCCAATGGTCATCAGCAGGATGACGCTTTTATCGGTGCCCGTAAGCGTATTACTCATGTTCGTTACCCATCCACTGGCGGATGACCAGCGCCACGACGCGCGGATCGTTATCTGACATTTCGCGAATGCGCTGGCTCATGACCTCAGCACCCATGCGCTGGTTAGCACGACGCTGCTGCATCTGTTCGTCTTTGCTGAGGCGGACTTCCACCGCTTCTTCCACTTCCTGACGCGCGTTAATCTGTTCGCGAGCCGCTTTCTCGGCTTCTGCACGACGTTGCAACTGAGGACGAACGCCCTTACGCCACAGCAGCCAGGCGACAATCAGCACCAGCAGCCAGCGTCCTGCAGACATCAGCTGATCGATAAACGCCTGCTGTTGCCAGAACGGCAGCTCACCGCCGGTCTCATCTACCGGGTTAAACGGTGAATTCACCACGTTGAGGCTATCGCCACGCTTCTCGGAGTAACCCATCGCTTCACGGGTCAGGTCTTCGATCTGCTTCATCTGCTCTGCCGTCAGCGGCAGCGGTTTGCCATTCGGCAGCGTTTTGTAGTTCACCACGACGGCCACCGACAGACGCTGAATATCACCCACGTTCAGTTTTGTGTGGCGGATAGTCCGATCCACTTCGTAGTTGGTGGTTTCGTTACGGCTGCTGGTACGTGGACCGGCATTGCTGGCCGTCGAGGTTGTGGTCTGCTGATTTTGCTGACCGTTCTGCTGATTAGCCGGCGGCGTAGAAATAGGGGCCGCGTTAGCCGGGGCAGGCTGGTTAGAGAGTGCGCCCGGCACGCCGCCTGGGTATGCACCGCCAACCTGTTCGTTTTCGTTAACCTGGCGAGAGCGCATCACTGCCTGAGCCGGATCACCGTTCGGGCGGTACTGCTCTTCGGTCTGTTCTTTATTAGAGAAGTCGATCTGCGCGGTAACCTGGGCATGGACGTTGCTGTTACCCACAACCGGGCCGAGGATCGCTTCGATGCGGCGCTGGAGGCGCGCTTCCACATCGGCGGCATATTTCAGCTGCGCGTCATTCAGATCGCGCCCGGCGGTATTGCTTTGGGTCAGCAAGTGACCACTCTGGTCAACCAGCGTGACGTTACCCGGCGGTAAACCGGCGACGGCGCTGGAGACTAAATGCGTGACCGCACTGATTTGCCCTTCATCCAGCGCCCGGCCGGGTTCAAGGTTGACGGTGACGGAAGCCGACGGGGATTTCTGTTCGCGGACAAACAGGGACGGTTTAGGCATGGCAAGGTGCACGCGGGCGCTCTTCACCGGGCCTAATGTTTCAATCGTGCGGGCCAGCTCACCTTCCAGCGCACGCTGGTAGTTCACCTGCTCGCTGAACTGGCTGATACCGAACTTTTCCTGATCCAGCAGTTCAAAACCCACCGCGCCGCCCTTCGGCAGGCCCTGCTGCGCCAGACGCAGACGGAGTTCATGGACTTTATCTGCCGGTACCTCAAGCGCACCCCCGTTATCGGCGAAGCGATAAGGGATGTTCATTTGAGTCAGTTGGGTGACGATGGCGCCGCCATCCTGATCGGAAAGGTTGCTGTAAAGCGTGCGGTAATCAGGACTTTTCGCCCACAACACCATCGCTACAAGGATCGCAATTGCGGCAGCGCCTGCCACGATCAACGGGATTTTAGGATTCGCGCGAAGGCGGTTCATCCACTCGAGTGATTTATTCTGCGGCGCTGTCGATGCTGCTGCACTCATTGCGCACCTCTTAAATCCTGGTGGTTTACGTTATTCGTGTAGAGAAACAAAACTGACTCCCGGGTCGGCAAACACGACAAAAGTTCCATATTGATGGCCCAGCCATTATTTGATGATTCGTGATTTTCTATGGGCCAAATAACCTGGTTTTTTATCGCTATTTACCGCCATTATCTTATTGACAAGCTGTTAGTCTTGACCGCGTAAAAAACCATCCAGGGGAGAGTCATGGCTATACAGGGTATTGAAGGGGTTATCAGTCAGCTGCAGGCAACCGCGATGACGGCCCGTAATCAGAATGTGGCAGAACAGCAGCCGACCATTAGCTTTGCCGGGCAACTGCATGCTGCGCTCGACCGTATCAGCGATACCCAGACCGCCGCGCGTACCCAGGCCGAGAAGTTCACCCTCGGTGAACCTGGCGTGGCGCTGAACGATGTGATGACCGATTTGCAAAAAGCCTCGGTCTCTCTGCAGATGGGGATCCAGGTGCGTAATAAGCTGGTGTCTGCGTATCAGGAAGTGATGGGGATGCAGGTCTAAGACCTGGACGATCTTCGCTGGCAGCCTTAGCGCTTTAATGCCACAATATTTTTTTCTTCGAATGCAGGAAAGATGATGAAAAAAATAGCAATTGCTGGCGCGCTGCTGGCACTCACCGGGTGCGTACAGGTAGATAGCTACAAGGATGTGATCAAACATCCTGTTCCGGCACATCTGGCGGGATACTGGCAGTCAAAGGGGCCGCAGAGCAAAATGGTCAGCCCGGAGGCGATTGCCACGCTGGTGGTGACGGAGGAGGGCGATACGCTGGACTGCCGTCAATGGCAGCGCGTAATTGCCGTGCCGGGAAAAATCATGCTGCGTTCAGACAGCTATTACAACGTGACCAGCAAGCTGGATATCTACCCGCTGGAGCGCGATGGCTCGGTGCTGGAGTATGATGGCATGGAGCTGCAGAAGGTCGATCGCCCAACGGTGGAGTGTGCCGATTACCTGAGCAAAAATCCGCTGGAAAGTAAGCTACCGTAGCTGTTTGTTGCCGGGTGGCGCTGACGCTTACCCGGCCTACGGGACGGTGCTTTTGTAGGCCGGGTAAGGCGAAGCCGCCACCCGGCATTGTTTCTACAATGCATCCTCAATCACCCACACGCTCACGCTTCCGCCTTTGCAGGTAAATGTCCCTTCGCCATCCGCTGCGGTGGTGACCGTTTCTTCACGATTGCCGAGAAAATCACGCCAGGTTTTGTTCCCGTAGTTTTCCCCAAGGCAGATTACCTTCTCGCCATCATCACCGTTGGACATCACCACCACGCAACCGGGATCCTCTTCCGTGCCACTGCGGCTGAATGCGATGCAGTTAGGGTGGTCAAAAAACAGTGTCTGCACGCCGTGGGCAAAGCGCTGACGGGCGAGGATCAGCTCGTGCAGTTGCTCAATCACCGGCATATCAATGTGGTAAGTTTCACCGTCTCCCCCGGTATCGTCATAGCTGGCGCCAAAGAGGTCGGGATAAAACACGCTCGGCACGCCATTTTCCCGCAGCAGGATCAGCGCATACGCCAGCGGTTTAAACCAGGCTTCCACCGGGGCTTCAAGCGCCTGCAACGGCTGGGTGTCATGGTTGGCAACCAGCGTCACCGCATGGAACGGATCGGCCTCCACCAGCGTGCCGGTGAAAATCTGGCTCATGTCGTAGTCCCGCCCCTGACGCGAGGCCTCGTGGAATTTCATCTGCAGGGGGGCATCAAACAGCATTGTTTTACCCTCGACCTGATTAATATAGGCCTGCAGTTTATCCACCTCGTGCGACCAGTATTCCGCGACGATAAACAGCGGCTGCGTCGCCACTTCCTGAACGTGTTCAATCCACTCCTTATAGAACCAGGCGGGGATGTGTTTGACCGCATCCAGGCGGAATCCGTCGCAGCCGGTTTGTTCCATGACCCAGCGCGCCCAGTACTTGATCTCCTCCGTCACGGCATGGTTACGGAAATCGATATTTTCGCCCATCAGATAGTCGAAATTACCCATTTCGTCATCGACCTGATCGTTCCAGCCTTCGCCGGTGTAGTCATTGACGATTTTGAAGATGCCATCCTCATCGGGGTTTTCGATGTGGTCGATGCCGCTAAAGCATTTGTAATCCCAGACGAACTGCGAATACTGTCCGGCGCGGGCAGGGAAGGTGTAACGGGTCCAGGCTTCACACTCGATGATCTCATCATCGATTTGCGTTCGGTCCTGTTCGTTCACGCGCTGAACGCGAACGTGCTCTTTCTCATCGGCGCCCATTTTGTGGTTAACCACCACATCCAGCAGCACCGCGATGTTATTACTTTTGAGCGCATCAATGGCTTCCAGAAGCTGGGCTTTATCACCGTATTTGGTGGCAACACTGCCTTTCTGGTCAAACTCGCCGAGATCAAACAGATCGTAAGAATCATACCCGACCGAGTAACCGCCCGATGCGCCTTTATAGGCTGGCGGCAGCCAGATCATATTGATGCCGATTTCGTTAAGATTGGGGGCTAATGCCGTGACCTCTCGCCACAATTCACCGCCTGCAGGGTAATACCAGTGAAAGCATTGTAACAGGGTGGGGTTTTTCATCGTCCGTGCTCCAGAAGCCGTTTGGCTGACTTCTGGAGTATGGATGAAGAAATCATAATTGTGTGTCGCGGGTCAAACTTTCTGGATAAAGAATATTCCCTGACAGCTTTCCATAGGTTGATGTGATGGATTGCTGTTTACCGGTTTGATCAATGAGGCTGCGCAGTTCGTCCATGCGTGTGGCAAGCAGCATTTTGAGCTCGGTCTCGTTTTGCAGAACCTTCTCGAGTAGAAAACGTGCCTGCTCAATCTGGGACGGATGTGCCTCCGAAATAGGGTTTTTGGAGATATTCTCTACCAGCTGAACATAAGATATCTCAAGGGTAATGAGCTCGTCCCAGAGACCGGAACGAGCATGTTTTAACATGGTAAGGCTGAGGTTATAGAGGGCCTGCCAGTTATCAAGAGCGGACGCTGGATTATTCATCAATAGATATCCTGAGAAGAAGGACCATTGGGACCAATTTGTTTCCACGCATCCGCAATGTTATTGAGCAGCGCTTCGACCTCTACAATCGCCTCCACGTCGTTACGCAGATTTGCATGCAACAAACGTCTGACCATGTACTCGTACAGCGCAGCAAGGTTGCCCGGCAGTTCACTGTCGATCTCCATATTCAGACCGGCTTTTAACCCGTTATCGATAATATTGATCGCCTTCGATAAGGCTTCGCCTTTTTCGGTGATTTTTCCTTCGTCCAGGAAAAGACGGGCGCGGACAAGGGCACTCAGTGCCCCGTCAAACAGCATTACGACAAGTTGATGCGGACTGGCACTCAGCACCGCGCTTTCCAGCCCGACCTGCTGATAAGCTCGGGCGCCATTTTGTGCATACATATACGTTCCTTACGACTAAGAACTGAACTGCTGTTTCAGGTAGGTGGCCGTGTTATTCAGTTTACTCATCATGGTATCAAGACTGTTGAACTGTGCTTTATAACGGGCCATCGTGGCTTCGATGCTCGCTTCCATTGCGTCGTAGCGCTTATCCAGGGTTTTCAACGTGCTGTTGATACCGTCAGTCGCGCTTTTGATGATCCCTTCTTTACCGGTGGTCGTGCTCAGCATGGCGGTCAGGGTATTGCCCATCTGCGTGGCCAGACCGGTTGTTTTGCCATCGCCAATAAAGTAGGCCTGCACCGCTTCCGGGCTGTCGGTGAGTGCTTTTGTCAGTTTGGCATCGTCGATTTTCAGGTTACCCATTGAGCCGTCAGCGCCCACGGTAGGATCCTGGGTGATACCGAGCTGGGCCATAATCGCGTAGGAGCCAGACTGGACCACGGTCAACATATCGCGCAGCTGTGACTGTACAGAACGCACGGTGTTGTCACCCAGCAGCGCACCGTTGCTGGCGGACTGATCGGCACCGGCTTCCACTTTCACATACTTGGTGATGCTGGCGATGGTCGATTGCAGGGAGTTGTAGGCGGTAACCCAATCCGTGACGGCTTTTTTGGTGGCATCGGTAGAGCGGGTAACATCTAAATTTTCGCTCTTGGTGCTTTCTGCCTTCAGGGTGAGGGTTACGCCCGGCAGCGCGTCATTAATTGTGTTGGTCGAACGCTCAATGTCGATGTCGTTGATGGTAACCAACGCATTTTGTGACGCGGTTTGCTGATTCATCGCGCCGGTATTCGTGGATGAGTCGTAGCTGATAATGCCTTTTAAGGTGTCGTCACCGGTCACCGTCACCGTCATGTCATTGGCCGTGCCGGTGGTTTTCGAGGACAGCATCAGGGTGTACTCGTTGTCCTTCGACTTCACTACCGTTGCCGTGACGTTGCCGTTAGCCTTGTTAATCGCGCTGGCAATACCGTTCAGGCTGGTGTCGCCGTCAGAAAGATCGACGGTCAGCGGTTTGGTGGTGCCTGGCTGACTGATGGTGATGGTACGCGTGGTACCGGTAGTCGCTCCCAGCTGCGCGGTGGCACTGGTCTGGACGGCAGAGGTTAATACCTGAGCTTTCGCCAGCGATTTAACCTGTACGCTATAGGAACCAACCGCTGCACCGGCCGTGGTCGTGGCGCTGAAGGCGGTGTTGGTTGAGCCAATAGACGCCGCGTTCCAGGTGTCCGTTTTTCCCAGGGCTGCAGTGGCGGTATTCAGCGACGTCATTGCACTTTGCAGCTTACTGAACGCGCTCAGCTGGGCATTATAGGATGTCTGCTGATTGGTGATGGTGTTCAGCTTGGTTTTTTCAGCCGTTTCGAGGTTGTTATACAGTGTTGCCAGATCCAGACCTGAACCTACGCCCAGACTCGTAATAGTCGCGCCTGAAGAGAGAGTGATTGAGCTACTCGCCATTTTTTTATTTCCTTTAGCCAATGGTAGTTTCAGGTAGTTATCGGCGACTTATGCAGATAGTTTACGTTTCAGGTAAAAAAATTATCGGCTGAATAGCGCTCAACCTTACGGCCATATAGCACTATTGGCGCGTGAGAGACATATATAAAAGAAAAACGCGGGAAGAATAAAATGTGAAAACGTTTCCTGAAAAAGTGCGTTTCTGATGGCGTTCTGAATAGACTTTAATAACTATAAATTCATTAAAATCAATGTATTAATAATTTTTTGACGAAATTTCTAAAGTCTTATTCAGACCCGTCGATAACTTTCATGACGGTGAGAGACGCCGTGAGTGTTAAGGCACCGACCCTAGAAACCATTTTTGAAGGAATTAAATTATGGCAGTTATCAATACTAACCTGTTGTCCCTGACCACTCAGAACAACCTGAACAAATCTCAGTCTTCTCTGGGCACTGCTATCGAGCGTCTGTCCTCTGGTCTGCGTATCAACAGCGCGAAAGATGACGCTGCTGGCCAGGCGATTGCTAACCGCATGACCTCCCAGGTTAAAGGTATGACCCAGGCGGCGCGTAACGCCAACGACGGTATCTCCCTGGTTCAGACTGCTGAAGGTAACCTGAACGAAATCAACACCAACTTACAGCGTATTCGTGAGCTGTCTGTTCAGGCTGCTACCGACACTAACGGTTCTTCTGACCTGACTTCTATCAACACTGAAATCAAACAGCGTCTGGCTGAAATCGACCGTATCGCGGGCGCAGCTAACTTCAACGGTAAGAAACTGCTGGACGGTTCCGTATCTACCGCGCTGAAAATTCAGGTTGGTGCAGGTACTTCTTCTAACGACACCATCTCCATCGACAGCAACGCGCTGATCAACGCCACCTCTGGTACCCTGAGCGCTGGCCTGAGCACTGCAATCTCCGATAACGCCTCTGCACAGGCTGTTATCTCTGCTGCTGACGCTGCAATCGCGAAAATCGATACCGCGCGTTCTAACATGGGTGCGATTCAGAACCGTTTCGAATCTACCATCAACAACCTGAACAACTCTATCAACAACCTGTCTGCTGCTCAGTCCCGTATCCAGGACGCTGACTACGCTACCGAAGTTTCCAACATGTCTCGCGCGCAGATCCTGCAGCAGGCTGGTACTTCTGTACTGTCTCAGGCAAACCAGGTTCCACAGGCAATGCTGTCTCTGCTGCGTTAATCGCCGCGCCTGTTTCACAAAAGGTTGCTGGAAACAGCAACCTTTTTTTTTGCCCGTCAGACAATCTCCGAAATAAGCCATTATTCCCGGGGGTGTTCCTTCCATTATCCCGGATATTCCCTTGTACGATGGGTAAGAATCGCAATCTTACTAAGAGAATCGGGATGAACAAGTTCGAGCGTACACGATCGCTGCATCAGTTTTACCGTGACGAATTTTCACGGTTAATTTTCCTGCCGGAAACGGATGCATTGCCTGCGCATATCGTTACCGAAATCCTGCATTATAAAAATTCCGATATTGCCACGCTCGAACCCCAGATCATGGAAGCCATGACCGATCTGGATGCAGACAAAGAACTCGCCGTGAAGCGCATGCTGTGCGCGATTGCTGCTGCAAACGCCGCGTTTGATTTTAAAAATGAAGGGAAGCCCACGCCATTTTCAAAAGAGATGAGCGACACCATTACCGGCTGGGTGGTAGAGGCGCTTCAACACGACAACAGCATTAATCTACTGGTGGCGGGTATTCAGGTCTTCTTCCGCATTAACGAAATTGACGCCGCCTTATTCCTGATTTCTAACTACTACGCGGTGGTGAGTCCATCCCCAACCGTGATGAAAATATTGTTGTTGGTTTGTCTGATGGAAGATGATTTTAATCAGATGCAGACGCTTATCCAGCAGCTGACCGCCAATCCTGAACATATTGGTGAAGACGCGTTAACGATGCTGATGATCGTCACGGGCATTCATAAGCTGGGTGGCTGTCCCGAATCGTTCATCGATTTTTCCGCCCTGAAAATGCCTGATTATGAGCCTGATTTTTCGCACTACGAGTGGCTTCTTCCGGCGGAAGAAAACGGAAAAACCACGGTTCTGGTGGCGTGCGACAAACGTTATTACTTCGATCATGCCCTGACGCTGTTAGGGTCTGTCTACCACACCAACGGCGATGGGCTTAACGTTCACCTGCATCTTTATAACCCGGATGATGAGACAAAGGCGCACGTTAATGCCCTGCACCAGCGTTTTCCGGGCATGGTGATATCCGCGACGGCCGAAACCATTACGCCTGTTTTTGGTATCAACGTCTGGTATGCCTCAAGACGCTTTGTCTTCCTTAGCTATGCGCTGAGCGTATTCACGTCACCGATCATGGTGCTTGATGCGGATTGTCTGGTGCGTAAGAACTGGTCGGATATTGAGCCACATCTCCCGAAGAGTGAGATTGTCCTCTCTTACAGCAACGGCGCGCCGCCGTGGGAGCAGGTGCCTGCGGGCTTTGTCTATACGGTCCCTGGCACGCTTTCGCGTAAATACCTTTCGCTTGTCGCCACCTTTATTGACTGGAACTTACGCCGCGGTAATGCGGAGTGGTTCCTTGATCAGGTCGCGCTGTCGGTCTCACTGGATGCCCTTCCGGCGATAGAACAGATGGCCATTCATCGCGAGCCGCTGGAGAAACTGATCGACATTCGTTACACCGACGACACGTTCAGCTGGACCGTGACCACGCAAAAATCAGGCGGCGAAGCGTACCAGAACTATAAAGCTGCGATGCAACAAACCTATTTTGGCTAACCACTGAACTCATGGAACTTTCTCTGTATGTTGTATCCAGATAATCGATTCACGCTATCCAGTCTGCAGGCTGCCGCTGCTCTGTATCAGTTTCCTGCCGGGGCGCCTGAAAATGCGCGCGTCCTGGATTTAGGCGGCGGACAGGGAGATGTGTTGTTATCCGCTGCGCTGGCCTGGCCGGATTGTGTCGGGATAGGGATAGATAGTAACGAAGAGGCTGTTTCAGCGGGGCAGAGGCAGGCGCAGCGTCTGGGTATCGCCAATATCGAACTGGTTGCGGCGGGTCTTAACGATGTGCTGAGCGTGTCGCCGGGTGAATTCGATTACATTCTGATCCGCGGGGACTTTATTCCTGCTGGCATGCCAGAGCGTGACGCGCTGTTGCAGTGGTGTCGCCGTCATTTGGCGGCGCGCGGCATGATTGCCATTCATCAAACCTTTACCCCGCCTGAGTCCGCGGCGCAGTATGTCCAGGATGCGCTGGCTTTCCATGCACGTCTGGCGGGCCGGCCAGAAGAGCAGGTGGCGTTTGCTCGCGGCATGCTCAGCTATCTGGCCATGACTCAGCCGGAAGGTGAGATCAAACACCATGTGCTCACGATGGAGCACGTTGATGACGCCACTCTTAGTGAGATGCTGGCAAGCGCCACCCATACCTCCGGTCAGTTTATTCACTTCAACGATAGCCTTTCCGCCTGCGGGTTACGCTACGTGGGAGATGCGCTGCCGCAGTACGAAACGGGTGAAAGCGTTAGCGAGCAAATTCATCAGCTGCACGCTCTGGTCTCATCCGGACAGACGTCGATTGCCGCGCAGCAATATCTCGATTTTGCCGTCAACCGTCGCGAGCGCGTCAGCCTGCTTTCCCGTGATGATGCCGTCAACGCGGCGGCGCTGGATTTTACCCGCCTGAACACGCTGCACTGGGCCGGTGATTTCAGGCGTTACCGCAACGAACGGGGTGAGATTGTTAATGCTCACACCAACGCGGAAGGGAAGTTTTTCTCAACGCTTAATACTACGACCCTGCACATTCTCGATCTGCTTGGCGGCGCATGGCCGCTGAGCCTGTCGTTTGAACAGCTGGTGTTCAACACCCGTCTTCCTGAAAAGGAGGAGGATGTCGCCCAGCAGGTACTTGAGTCACTGAAAGATCTGTTTCTCAATCAAATTCCGGGACTCTACTGGGCCGGTTCACCGGGGCCATACAATGTTCAACCGGAACGTGAACTTGCCTTCATTTCACCTCTTCAGGCAGGCGATGACGCCGACGTCACGTTTAATCTGTGGGGCGCGCGCGTCACGCTTAGTCAGGAAGAGCGTGAATTTGCACTTGCAGGCATGGATGTCAATCAGGCCAAAAGCAGCGAGCTTTTTTCGGCACTGAAAGCGAAAGGTCTGTTGAAAGGCACCCCTGAAGCGTGGCGCAGAGCACAGCAGCATTATTTACGCCCGGGGGATGTCGACTATCTCAAACGTAGCATCGATACGCTGTTGCTGCTTAACGTCGGGTCGCAGCAGGGCGGTTTACTGGCTGACGGACAGATAATGGCAGGGGAGAAGGATGAACAGGATCCTGCTATCGATCTCATCTACAAAAACGTCAATGCCCTGATTGCTGCGGGGCTGGCTAAAGACGCGCGTGATTATATCCGGGGACAGATTGAAAACGATCCCCATAACCTGCATATGCTTCGCTGCTATTCCCGCGCCAGCCTGCTGATGGGGGACTGGGATGAGGCCTTATCGGCACTCGGTCAACTGATGAGCCGCTACTCTGCCGGGCAGGATATCTGGTTCGACCTGGCCACGGTGCTGCAGAAAAAGGGTGAGTTGCATTATTCAGCCCGCATCCTCCAGGCGCTGCTGCGGTTGAATAAAAACAACGCGTCATTCTGGAATACGCTGGCGGTGGTGTATCACTCGCGCCGCAACATGGCCATGGCTGAACGCTGTGCCAGAGAGTCTTTGCGCTATAACGCCACGAACCCGCTGCATCTCGCGATGATGGGCATCATTCTGAGTGATAACCAGAAACTGACGGAAGCACGCTATTTCCTTGAGAAATCGCTCGAGTTTGCGCCGGGTGATTTTGACTGTTTCACCAGCCTGCTGTTTGTTCTGACCCACGATTTTTCCGTCTCGCCGGAGGTGCTCTTCGAGCGCCATCTTGCTTATGGCGAGCTGGTGAGCGCATGGGCGAAAAAATTCGACCTGGCGCTGCCGTGGCAGGGTAGCAAGGATCCTGAGCGGCCGCTGCGCGTCGGCTTTGTCTCCGGCGATTTCCGCAACCACCCGGTAAGCCGCTTCCTGCGGCCGTTCTGGGATGGTATGGACCGGGAACAGTTCTCCCTCTACGGCTATAGCACGCTCGATAAAGATGATGCCGTCACGGAGCACTTCCGTAACACCTCGACGAAGTGGTTATCCGTTACCGATCTCAATAACGTTGAGCTGGCAAAACAGATCCACAGTGACGGGATCGATATTCTTTTTGACCTCTCGGGCCATACCACCGGAACGCGGTTACCTGCGTTTGCCTTTAAGCCTGCGCCAGTGCAAATCACCTGGCTGGGCTACCCGGGCACAACCGGGATGACGCAGATGGATTACCGCATTATCAGTACCGGGTTTGTCAGAAATGCGGCGATAGACGCGCAGTTCACGGAGAAGCTGATTGCGATCCCGCTTGATAATTTCTTCGAGCCGGATGCGTCCAGTCCTGACGTCAATACGCTGCCAGCCCTGACGAACGGCTGGTTTACCTACGGTAGCTTTAACCGTCCTAAAAAATTGAACGATCGGGTCTTCGCGCTGTGGGCGCGCATTCTCCAGCATAACGCCACGTCAAGGCTGCTGATTGGTTTTATGGATGATGACGCGATGATCGCCCGCTACCGCAAAAAGCTCAATGCGCTGGGCGTGGAGGATGAACAGCTCATCTTCCGTAAAACCACGGGAATGGAGGCCTACCTGCAGATGCATCACGAGGTGGACATGCTCCTTGACTCCTTCCCATACAACGGAGGCACCACCACCAGCCATGGCATCTGGATGGGCGTCCCGACGCTCACCCTGGCAGGGGCGACCTATCCTGCCCGTCAGGGGCTGGAGATTATGCATATCTACGGGCTGGATGAATTTGTTGCGGAAAGTCAGCAGGACTATTTCGATAAAGCCGTGCGCTGGCAAACCCAACTGGAAACCCTTAACGCCTTGCGCCAGAACATGCGGAGCACGATCCCGACGCAGGGGCAGAGCAATGTGGCGATTCCTTTCCAGCAGGCCCTACGTCAGGCCTGGCGTAAATGGTGTGCTGACGAAGCACCTCACAGTTTCCGGGTAACAGGTACTGAGGATTAACTTATGAGAAATGTCTACGTTACCAGTCCACTTCTTCCGCCACTTGAGGAGTTTATCCCTTACCTGGAGACCTTGTGGGAAAGTAAAATTTTGACCAACAGCGGGCAATTCCATCAGCAACTGGAAGAGGCGCTGGCGGCCTATCTTGGCGTAAAGCATGTCTGCCTGTTCTCTAACGGTACGCTCGCGCTGCTGACGGCGCTGCAGACATTGCGTATTACGGGCGAAGTGATCACCACGCCATACTCCTTTGTCGCCACCTCTCACAGCCTGCTGTGGAATGATTTAACGCCGGTGTTTGCCGATATTGACCCTGTCACGTTTAATATCGATCCGGATCGCATTGAAGAACTGATTACGCCTAAAACAACGGCCATCATGCCGGTTCACTGCTACGGTATTCCGTGCGATATGGAACGCATCCAG
Source organism: Enterobacter sp. Lyrl_3 (assembly GCF_051948675.1). Lineage (NCBI taxonomy): Bacteria > Pseudomonadati > Pseudomonadota > Gammaproteobacteria > Enterobacterales > Enterobacteriaceae > Enterobacter > Enterobacter sp. Lyrl_3. The sequence continues at coordinate 445,123 of NZ_JAYJLI010000001.1, read as the reverse complement.
AAGATTGCCGATACCTATGGGCTGAAGGTGATTTACGATGCGGCCCACTGTTTCGGCGTCAAACAGGATAACGCCAGCATTCTCAATTATGGCGATCTCTCCGTGCTGAGCTTCCACGCCACGAAGGTATTTAATACCTTCGAAGGGGGCGCCATTATTTGCCACGACGCCAAAACCAAACAGCGCATCGATTATCTTAAAAACTTTGGTTTTGCCGATGAAACCATCGTGATGGCGCCGGGTATTAACGCCAAAATGAATGAAGTGCAGGCGGCCATGGGACTGCTGCAATTAAAGTATATTGACGGTGCGCTGCAGGAGCGCGCGGTGATTTATCAGCGTTACGTTGAACTGCTCGATGCCGCGCTTCCGGCGCTGGAATACATTAAACCGGCCAGTAATATTGAATGGAATTATTCTTACTTCCCGGTACTTATTCGCGCAGATTCGGCGGTCAGCCGGGATGCGATTTATGCGGAATTACGTAAGCATAATATCTATGCCCGCCGTTATTTCTACCCGCTTATCAGCGCCTTCCCGATGTATCGCCACTTCCCGACGGCGAATGTACAACATCTCCCGGTTGCCGATGAAATTTCTCATGCGGTGCTTTGCCTGCCTATCTATCCCGGACTGCCGGTGGCCGATCAGCGTCGTATTATTGAGATTATTCAGGGCTTGTTTATCGATGCTGCTCATGCGGCAGAGCCAGCGCTGGTGGTCAATGGATAGGAAAGGAAACCGATGAAGCTGGCGATCATGCAACCCTATTTTTTCCCGTATTGCGGCTATTTTCAGCTCATGGCGGCCGTTGATGCTTTCGTGGTGTATGACAACATCAAATACACGAAAAAAGGGTGGATTAACCGTAACCGTATTCAGGTTCGCGGTGCGGAGTCGTTAATCTCGCTGCCGCTAAAAAAAGACTCGGACTTTCTGGATATCAGGGAGCGGCAGCTCTCAGCCACATTTGACCGCAACAAGCTGTGCAATCAGATAATCGGGGCGTATCGCCACGCCCCCTCATTTTCTGCGGTAATGCCGGTTGTTGAGGAGATTATTCAGAACCCGGACGAAAACCTGTTTAATTATCTGTGGCAGGGGCTGAACCGGCTGCGGGACTATTTTGGCTTCTCCTGCGAGCTGATTGTCTCGTCCTCATTACCGGCGAATCACGCGTTAAAGTCTCAGGATCGCGTCATCGATATTTGTCAGGTGATGAACGTCCGTACGTATATTAATCCCCCGGGGGGCATGGCGCTCTATTCCCGGGAGGATTTTGTCGACCGCGGGCTTGAGCTGAAATTTATCCAGCCGCAGCCGTGGCACTACCCGCATTCTGACGCGGCGTTTATTCCGTGGCTGTCGATTATTGACGTCATGATGTTTAACCCTCGCAATGAGGTGGTTCGTCGCCTCCAGCATGGTTATGAGTTAATTTAATATGTTTACATGGAAAAAATTGGGTAAGGTCTTTACCCCGCAGGAAGTGACCCATCTCCCCTGGCTTAAAGAGTTTGCGCAGGCCCCTGCGACGCTGATCTTTGATGATTTCGTACGCGTCTATTTCTCCTGCCGTCCACCCGCCGATGAACAGGGAAAATATGTCAGCTACTCCGCCTGGGTCGATTTGGCACGTGACGATCTCTTCCACGTGTTGCGCGTCGCCCGCGAACCGATTCTCCCGTTGGGCGGATACGGAGAGTTCGACGAATTTGGAACCTATCCCGTCTCCGTAATGCGCGATAACGATGTGGTAAAAGCCTGGTATGCAGGCTGGACCCGCTGCGAATCGGTGCCGTTTAACGTGGCGATTGGCATGGCGGTGAGCCATGACCAGGGGGAAACCTTTGTTAAAGCGGGCCCGGGACCGGCAATTGGCTACTCACCGGATGAGCCGTTTGTGATGAGTGGGCCAAAAATTCGCAGATTCAATAACCAGTGGCAGCTTTTTTATATCGCCGGGCGCAAATGGAAGTGGGTGGATGGCCGCGCAGAGCCGGTCTACAAGATCCGCATGGCGACCTCTGACGATGGCATCAACTGGACGAAGCTGAATAAAGATCTGATCCCCAGCCGTATCGAAGAGGACGAGGCGCAGGCCAGCCCGGATGTCTTTTACGCCAACGGCAAATACCATATGTTCTTTTGCTACCGCTACAGCGCCCATTATCGCGGAAAGCAGAACGGTTACCGCATCGGCTACGCGTGGAGTCTGGATATGATCACGTGGCATCGGGATGACAGTAAAGCTGGCATTGATGTGTCTGCCTCCGGGTGGGATGCCGAGATGATCAGCTACCCCCACGTATTTGAACTGGATGGCACTATTTACATGGCTTATCTGGGGGATCAGGTGGGCCGCTATGGCTTTGGCCTGGCACAACTTGAGGGCAAATTATGCTAACCCTGAACTGGCGTAAGCACGGACTAATCTATTCGCCGTCACAGTTTCCCCCACTGGCAAATGGGGTAGGGTTTGCCCAGTCTCCGCAAGCGCTGGTGTTTGATGACTTTGTCCGTATCTACTTCTCCACGCGTGAGCAAGAAAAGCACTCAGCAAAGTTCATCAGCCGCGTCTGCTATGTGGATATGGATAAATCTCTGCGGGAGGTGCTTCGCATCAGTCCCGAGCCGGTGCTTGCTCCTGCTGAACTGGGCACATTCGACGAGCACGGTATCTTCCCCTGCAACGTTTTGCGTCACGACGGCAAAATCATGGCATGGACAACCGGGTGGAACCGTCGCGTTTCGGTCTCGGTTGATACGGCTATTGGTCTGGCAGTAAGCACAGACAATGGCGAACACTTCACCCGTGTCGGAACCGGGCCGGTGATGGGCCCCTCATTGCACGAGCCGCACTTAGTGGGGGATGCCTTTGTTATCCATACCCGTGAACGTTTCCACATGTGGTACATCTTTGGCACGGGCTGGAAAAAGCGGACGCCGGAATCGGTGCCGGATCGCATTTATAAAATTGCCCATGCGGAATCAGACGATGGCATCAACTGGCAGCGTGACAGCCAGCAAATCATTCCTTCGGTGCTGGGGGAAGACGAATGCCAGGCGCTGCCGACGGTGATTGAAATCAATGGCCGGTATCATATGGTCTTTTGCTTCCGGGAGTGTTTCGATTTCCGTACTGGGCAGGGGCGCGGTTATCGTCTGGGCTATGCCTGGTCTGATGATTTACACCACTGGCATCGTGATGATAGCCAGATGGCGTCGCTCGCGTCCGTGGATGACTGGGACAGCGAAATGCAGTGCTATCCCCATCTTTTCCGCTGCGATGAAAAAGTCTATTTGCTTTATAACGGTAATGCGTTTGGCAAAGCGGGCTTCGGCCTTGCGGAACTGGTGTTATGAATCGCTGGGTGTTTTGTCAAAACCGCGCCTCTCGGGAGGAGATAGTCGAACATTTTAACCGGTGTGACCCGCTATTTATTGCGTCAATCAGCGAAAGAATAGCGTTACAGGACTATGCCCAAAAAATAGTGGCGCGGGCATGGCGAAGCGAAGCCTGGCAAAACAACACCCTCAGAGGACTGGTGGCTGCCTATTATAACGCGCAGTGTCAGCAGGGATTTATTACGAATGTTTCCGTTTTGCCGGACGCTCAGCATTGCGGCATGGGTAGTCAGCTGTTAATTCAAAGCATTGCACATTTACACTCCCAGGGTGTGACTGAAATTAATCTTGAAGTCGATAAGAATAACGTGTCGGCACAACGTTTATATCTAAAGCATGGTTTTACCTTTGGAATAGCAAACGGTTCAAAGATAACCATGACTTTACAGAGAGAGAAAACAACATGACCCTTCGTGATTACAATCTGGAAATCAAGGATACTGCCGATCATCAGTACGCCTATAACTTTGATTTTGATGTGATGCACCCTTTTATGATTCGTGCGTTCACACCGTTCTTTAAGCCGGGTAATTTACTTGAACTGGGTAGTTTTAAAGGTGATTTCACCGCACGCCTGGCTGAAAAATTTAACGCCATCACCTGCGTGGAAGCTTCCGAAGAGGCGATGACCATCGCCCGTGAGCGCCTGGGAAAAAATGTCTCGTTTGTCCATTCCCGCTTTGAGGATGTTCAACTTCCTGAGCGTTATGACAATATTGTTCTCACCCATGTGCTGGAGCATATTGACGATCCCGTTAACCTCTTAAAACGCATTAATGATGAATGGCTAACGGATGACGGACACCTTTTTCTGGTGTGTCCCAATGCGCATGCCGCTTCCCGACAGATTGCGGTCAAAATGGGATTAATCTCGCATAATAGTGCGGTGACGGAGGCCGAGTTTCTCCATGGCCATCGTTGCACTTATTCTCTGGATACGCTTGAGAGAGATGCCCGTCTTGCCGGACTGAATGTGGTTTATCGCACAGGTATTTTTTTCAAAGCGCTGGCTAATTTCCAGTGGGATAAACTTTTACAAACGGATATCATCTCGACGCAATATCTTGAGGGCTGCTACGAGTTAGGCCATCAATACCCTGATTTATGTTCAAGCATATTCTTGCTGTGTAAAAAAGGCTGACGTTATTCCTGCTGCAGGATGCATGTTATCCCGACATGCATCGGTAACCCCCAAATAACCCCTTATTTTACCCACTATTCATCCAATTGAACGCCCTGCAGAATCGGATAATCATGCCGATAACTCAACTAACGCAGGGCTGTTTATCGTGAATTCACTCTATACCGCTGAAGGTGTAATGGATAAACACTCGCTGTGGCAGCGTTATGTCCCGCTGGTGCGTCACGAAGCATTGCGCCTCCAGGTGCGTTTGCCGGCGAGCGTGGAACTGGACGATCTGCTACAGGCGGGCGGTATCGGGTTATTGAATGCAGTTGACCGATACGACGCTCTGCAAGGAACGGCATTTACCACTTACGCAGTTCAGCGTATTCGTGGTGCGATGCTGGACGAGCTGCGCAGCCGGGACTGGGTGCCGCGCAGTGTTCGCCGCAACGCGCGCGAAGTGGCGCATGCGATGGGGCAGCTGGAACAGGAACTGGGACGCAACGCGACGGAAACGGAAGTGGCGGAACGGCTTGGTATTCCTGTTGAAGAGTATCGTCAGATGTTGCTCGATACCAATAATAGCCAACTCTTCTCTTATGACGAGTGGCGCGAAGAGCATGGCGATAGCATCGAGCTGGTGACGGATGAGCATCAGCAAGAAAACCCGTTACACCATTTAATGGAAGGTAATTTACGCCAGCGCGTGATGGAAGCCATTGAAGCTTTGCCAGAGCGCGAACAGCTGGTGTTAACCCTCTATTATCAGGAAGAGCTTAATCTCAAAGAGATTGGCGCTGTTCTGGAAGTGGGAGAGTCGCGGGTAAGCCAGCTGCACAGCCAGGCCATCAAACGCTTACGAACCAAGCTGGGTAAGTTATAGGTGATTGATTCACCTGAAAAATGCCGCACAACGTATTGACAACCAGGAGTTATCATGACGGTGCAGCAATCTAAAAGACGGCCTTTAAGCCGCTACCTGAAAGACTTTAAACACAGCCAGACGCATTGCGCCCACTGTAACAAGTTACTCGATCGTATCACGCTGGTTCGTCGTGGCGAAATCGTCAATAAAATTGCGATTTCTCGTCTCGACACGTTGATGGACGAAGCCGCGTGGCTCGAAGAGCAGAAAGAGTGGGTGGCGCTTTGCCGTTTCTGTGGCGATCTCCACTGCAAAGAGCAAAGCGACTTCTTCGATATTATCGGTTTCAAACAGTTCCTGTTTGAACAGACCGAGATGAGTCACGGGACCGTTCGCGAATACGTGGTTCGCCTGCGTCGCCTGGGACAGCATCTGACCGTGAATAACATTTCCCGCGATCTGCTCAAGACCGGCTATCTGGATGAAAACCTGGAGCCGTGGCTGCCTGCGACCAGTACTAATAACTACCGTATTGCGCTGCGCAAGTACGCACAATATAAGGTCCAAATGCCGGCGGCGGTAAAGCAGAAAGCCCACGCCGGGACAACTTCTGATATATATTAAAAAAGAATAAGATGTAGCGCAGTCGCCTTTGACCTTGCAGGCGATTTCTCTACACTACACAAAAATTCCACTATATCGGGGTACTTATGAAATTAGCACTTCTGGGTCGTCAGGCGCTGATGGGCGTTATGGCCGTTGCGCTGGTCGCGGGAATGAGCGTGAAAACCTTCGCCGCAGAGAACCTGCTTAACAAAGTGAAAGAGCGCGGTACGCTGTTGGTCGGGCTGGAAGGAACCTATCCTCCGTTCAGCTTCCAGGGTGATGACGGTAAACTGACCGGTTTCGAAGTGGAATTTGCGGAAGAACTGGCGAAACACCTTGGGGTGAAAGCGTCCCTGAAACCGACCAAATGGGACGGTATGCTGGCGTCGCTGGATTCCAAACGTATTGATGTGGTGATTAACCAGGTGACCATTTCTGACGAGCGTAAGAAGAAGTATGACTTCTCCACGCCGTACACCGTGTCCGGTATCCAGGCGCTGGTGAAGAAAGGCAACGAAGGCTCAATCAAAACGGCCGCGGATCTGAAAGGTAAAAAAGTCGGTGTCGGTCTGGGAACCAACTACGAAGAGTGGCTGCGCCAGAACGTTCAGGGTGTGGATATCCGCACCTATGATGATGACCCGACAAAATACCAGGATCTCCGCGTTGGCCGTATCGATGCTATCCTGGTTGACCGTCTGGCGGCGCTGGATCTGGTGAAGAAAACCAACAATACCCTGGCGGTCGCCGGTGATGCGTTCTCTCGTCAGGAATCCGGGGTTGCTGTCCGTAAAGGTAACAAAGACCTGGTCAAGGCGATCGACTCCGCCATTGCGGATATGCAAAAAGACGGCAGCCTGAAAGCACTTTCTGAGAAGTGGTTTGGGGCAGACGTCACCAAATAAGTCTTTGACGTTAAAAAAAGGCGCTTTTAAAAGCGCCTTTTTTATTTCTTACGCGTCTGCGTGCATAATGAAAAATATCACATTTTGTCTGAGTTACCGGAGAACCCATGTCACTACAGAATTTAACGCGCTTTCCCCGCCTGGAGTTTATCGGCGCGCCGACGCCGCTGGAGTATCTGCCGCGATTTTCTGACTATTTAGGACGCGATATTTTTATTAAGCGTGATGACGTGACGCCAATGGCGATGGGGGGCAATAAGCTGCGCAAACTGGAGTTTCTGGCGGCTGACGCGCTGCGTGAAGGGGCGGATACGCTCGTCACCGCAGGGGCGATTCAGTCCAACCACGTTCGCCAGACGGCGGCGGTGGCGGCAAAACTTGGGCTGCACTGCGTGGCGTTGCTGGAAAACCCAATCGGTACACGGGCAGAGAACTACCTGACCAACGGTAACCGTCTGCTGTTGGATCTCTTTAACGTGCAGGTTGAAATGGTCGATGCGTTGACCGACCCGACCGCACAGCTCGATGAGCTGGCCACACGCCTTGAAGCACAGGGCTTTCGTCCGTATGTCATTCCGGTGGGCGGCTCGAATGCGCTGGGTGCGCTGGGGTATGTGGAAAGCGCGCTGGAGATTGCTCAGCAGTGCGAAGGGGCGGTGAGCCTCTCGTCAGTGGTGGTTGCCTCTGGCAGTGCGGGCACGCACGCGGGGCTGGCCGTCGGGCTGGAGCACCTGCTGCCGGACGTTGAGCTGATTGGTGTGACGGTATCGCGCAGCGTTGCGGATCAAAAACCCAAAGTGGTGAGCTTGCAGCAGGCGGTGGCAGACCAGCTCGAGCTGAAGGCAAAGGCCGATATTCTGCTCTGGGACGACTATTTTGCGCCGGGTTACGGTACGCCGAACGAAGAGGGAATGGAAGCGGTTAAACTGCTGGCGCGCCTTGAGGGCATACTGCTGGATCCGGTCTATACGGGCAAAGCGATGGCCGGGCTTATTGATGGCATTGCGCAGAAACGCTTTAAGGATGAAGGGCCGATTTTATTTGTGCACACCGGCGGCGCGCCCGCGCTGTTTGCCTATCATCCTAATGTCTAAAAATCAGGTCGAAAAATAATAATGCAAGAAAGTATTCAACTGGTTATCGATTCGCTGCCGTTCCTGCTGAAAGGCGCGGTGTTCACCTTACAGCTCAGTATTGGTGGCATGTTCTTCGGCCTGGTCCTCGGGTTTGTGCTGGCCTTAATGCGTATGTCGCCCGTCTGGCCGGTGCGCTGGCTGGCTCGCTTTTATATCTCTGTGTTTCGCGGTACGCCGCTTATCGCGCAGCTCTTTATGATCTACTACGGTTTACCACAGTTCGGGATTGAACTGGACCCGATCCCGGCAGCGATGATTGGCCTGTCGCTTAATACGGCGGCGTATACCTCGGAAACCCTGCGTGCGGCAATTTCGTCGATTGATAAAGGGCAGTGGGAAGCCGCAGCCAGTATCGGTATGACACCGTGGCAAACCTTGCGCCGGGCCATTCTGCCGCAGGCGGCGCGGGTGGCGTTGCCGCCGCTCAGCAACAGCTTTATCAGCCTGGTGAAAGACACCTCGCTGGCGGCGACGATTCAGGTGCCGGAGTTGTTCCGTCAGGCGCAGCTTATCACCTCGCGCACGCTTGAAGTGTTTACCATGTATCTTGCTGCCTCGCTGATCTACTGGGTGATGGCGACGGTGCTGTCTGCCCTGCAAAACTATTTTGAAAACCAGCTTAACCGCCAGGAGCGTGATCCAAAATGAGTGCTATCGACGTTAAAAACCTGGTGAAGAAATTCCACGGGCAAACGGTGCTCCACGGGATCGATCTGGAGGTGGAGCAGGGTGAAGTGGTGGCGATTATCGGCCCGAGCGGCTCAGGAAAAACCACGCTGCTGCGCAGCATTAACCTGCTTGAACAGCCGGAGGGAGGCACCATTCGGGTTGGGGAGATCACCATTGATACCGGTAAATCCATCAGCCAGCAAAAAGGCCTGATCCGCCAGCTGCGCCAGCACGTGGGGTTTGTTTTCCAGAGCTTCAATCTGTTCCCTCACCGGACGGTGCTGGAGAACATTATTGAAGGTCCGGTGATTGTGAAAGGTGAACCAAAAGAGGAAGCCACGGCACGCGCGCGTGAACTGCTTGCCAAAGTGGGGCTGGCAGGGAAAGAGACCAGCTATCCGCGTCGTCTTTCGGGCGGGCAACAGCAGCGTGTGGCGATAGCCCGCGCGCTGGCAATGCGCCCGGATGTGATCCTCTTTGACGAACCCACTTCTGCGCTCGATCCTGAGCTGGTGGGCGAGGTGCTTAACACTATTCGTCAGCTGGCACAGGAAAAACGCACCATGGTCATTGTGACTCACGAAATGAGCTTTGCCCGTGACGTCGCCGACCGGGCTATTTTCATGGATCAAGGACGGATTGTGGAGCAGGGGCCGGCAAAAAGTTTATTTGCCAACCCGCAGCAGCCGCGAACCCGTCAATTCCTTGAAAAATTCCTTATGCAGTAGCATTTTTGCACGCATTTGCTCCAGATTTTTCTTCTGGAGCAAATTATTCTCTCGCGGTTTCGTCTGCCATGTTTTTTTATTCCGCTCAGTACAGATAAACCTTATCAAAACTAAAGTTAATTGTGCTATTGCCGATATTTTGTGGTTAGAAATAAGTTTTATGTGTTAGGTTATATTCACCTTAATAATGAATATCATTTCAGAGGCTTCATTTAGTAAGTATGAAGGATTCAGACTTTTTCTCCTGGCGACAGGATTGCTTCCTCCGGTTTCAGGCACTGACCTGTGCCAGTGAGGTATATCAGGAACTGCAGCGACAAACTCAGGCGCTCGAATTTGATTATTACGCACTCTGTGTGCGCCATCCTGTGCCATTTACGCGCCCCAGGATATCTGTGCACGCCACGTATCCACAACAGTGGATGGCGCAATATCAGTCAGAGAATTATTTCGCCATTGATCCGGTGCTCAAACCAGAGAATTTCATTCAGGGCCATTTACCCTGGACGGATGAATTATTCGCGGACGCTGAGGCATTATGGAATGGCGCACGCGACCATGGCTTGCGTAAGGGAATAACACAGTGCCTGATGCTGCCAAATCACGCGCTCGGTTTCCTGTCCGTTTCGTGTACCAGCGTTCAGGCGGGCGCGGTCACCAGCGAAGAATTAGAGCTGCGGTTGCAGATGCTGCTGCAAATGGCGTTAACCAGCCTGCTGCGTTTTGAAGATGAGATGGTGATGCCACCCGAAATGAAATTCAGCAAACGTGAGCGGGAAATTCTGAAATGGACTGCGGAAGGGAAGACATCAGCGGAAATAGCGATCATTCTCTCTATCTCGGAGAATACCGTTAACTTCCATCAGAAGAATATGCAGAAGAAATTCAACGCGCCAAACAAGACGCAGATTGCGTGTTACGCGGCGGCAACAGGGTTAATCTGAGCAGAGAGAACGTTCTGCGTGCCAGACGAGATAACGGCTGAATGCAACACATTCAGCCGTTTTTTTTACTGACGGTAGGCTTGTTTAATTTGCTTAACGGTATTGGCAAATACCGCTGACTCAGCCTGGTTTTCCATCTGCGCGATTTGCTTTTCCATTTTAATGATCACACGTCCGGCGTCAGCCTGACCCATTGCCTGTAACATCAGCGTCAGCAGGGCTTTCAGGCAGTTGACTTCCTGGGCCAGTTCCTGGCTATTCTCCGCAGTTGCAAATTCAGGTGTGCTCATTTATTTTCCTCGTTATAAAACAGCGCTCGCGCGCGATGATGCAAGTCAAGGCGGCGGAGTATACCACAAGCTGTTCCAAAAAATGCAGCGGTTGTTTTTCATACTTTTCCGCAGGGTGTTTATTGGCATAAACACCGCGTGCCAGTAAACTGTACAGGGTCGAAGATTATTAATTGTTTATGGCCGGTTCGCTTGCCGTTAATTATTGTTACAAAAATTTGAGAACTGTTTTTTTGACCGTGACGGGGCAGCGATTTTTGTAACTTTTTGAATACAGATGCTTAAAAAAAGCCGTACAAGCGCTCACCGCGCGGGCTTTCTTTCCAGCATCTGTACAGGCTAATTTCCAAAAACGCGAGCGAAATCGAATAGCCGGTTTTTTAACGTTTTAATCTTGTGAGGAAAAACGTTAATATAAAGCCAATTATCACTCAGTAGCGTTATCCCTATTCTGGAGACATTCCCTTTGATCAACGTCCTTCTTGTTGATGACCACGAACTGGTGCGCGCAGGGATACGACGCATTCTTGAAGATATAAAAGGTATTAAAGTTGCCGGTGAGGCGTGCTGTGGCGAAGATGCCGTTAAATGGTGCCGCACCAATTCAGCCGATGTGGTGCTGATGGATATGAACATGCCCGGTATCGGTGGGCTTGAAGCAACACGCAAAATCGCGCGTACCTTTGTTGACACAAAAGTCATCATGCTGACCGTACATACCGAAAACCCGCTTCCTGCGAAGGTGATGCAGGCAGGGGCGGCAGGTTACCTCAGTAAAGGCGCCGCGCCGCAGGAAGTGGTGAATGCGATTCGTTCCGTCTTTGCCGGCCAGCGTTACATTGCTTCCGATATTGCGCAACAAATGGCGCTGAGCCAGATTGAGCCGGAGAAAACCGAATCTCCGTTTGCCAGTTTGTCTGAGCGTGAATTGCAGATTATGCTGATGATCACCAAAGGCCAGAAGGTAAATGAGATCTCGGAGCAACTGAATCTCAGCCCGAAAACGGTGAACAGCTATCGTTATCGGATGTTCAGTAAACTGAACATCCACGGTGATGTTGAACTGACTCATCTTGCCATCCGTCATGGTCTGTGTAATGCGGAGACGTTATTAAGTCAGTGAGTGATGTATTTGATTCAAAAGCATTTCTGAAAACCGTGACCAGCCAGCCTGGCGTTTATCGCATGTATGACGCTGGCGGTACGGTTATCTACGTGGGGAAGGCGAAAGATCTCAAGAAACGCCTCTCCAGCTATTTTCGCAGCAACCTAGCCTCCCGTAAGACTGAAGCGCTGGTCGCGCTCATCCAGAATATTGATGTCACCGTCACCCATACGGAGACAGAAGCACTCCTGCTTGAGCACAACTATATTAAGCTCTATCAGCCGCGCTATAACGTTCTGCTCCGGGATGATAAATCCTACCCGTTTATTTTTCTGAGCGGCGATACCCATCCCCGGCTCGCGATGCACCGTGGTGCGAAACATGCGAAGGGTGAATACTTTGGGCCGTTTCCTAACGGCTATGCCGTGCGTGAGACGCTGGCGCTGCTGCAAAAAATCTTTCCTGTTCGTCAGTGCGAAAACAGTGTCTACCGTAACCGCTCGCGTCCGTGCCTGCAGTACCAGATTGGCCGCTGCCTGGGGCCCTGCGTCGCCGGGCTGGTGAGTGAAGAAGAGTACGCGCAGCAGGTTGAGTACGTGCGCCTGTTTTTAGCCGGTAAAGACGATCAGGTCCTGACCCAACTGATTGCCCGTATGGAGAAAGCCAGCGCCGCGCTGGAGTTTGAAGAGGCCGCGCGCATACGTGACCAGATTCAGGCGGTGCGCCGGGTGACGGAGAAACAGTTTGTTTCGAACACCGGTGACGATCTCGACGTGATCGGCGTTGCCTTTGATGCCGGTCTGGCCTGTGTGCATGTGCTGTTTATTCGTCAGGGCAAAGTGCTCGGCAGCCGCAGCTATTTCCCTAAAGTACCAGGCGGTACGGAGCTGGGTGAAGTGGTTGAAACTTTTGTCGGCCAGTTTTATCTGCAGGGGAGCCAGATGCGTACGCTGCCGTCGGAGATCCTGCTTGATTTTAACCTTGCCGATAAAACCCTGCTGGCCGATTCTTTATCCGAGCTGGCGGGACGCCGGGTGAATGTCCAGACCAAACCGCGCGGCGACCGTGCGCGTTATCTGAAGCTGGCGCGTACCAATGCCGCGACAGCGCTCAGCACCAAACTTTCCCAGCAGTCGACGGTGAGCCAGCGTTTAACGGCTCTGGCGACGCTTCTGAAATTGCCGGAAGTGAAACGCATGGAGTGTTTCGACATCAGCCATACCATGGGGGAGCAGACCGTTGCTTCCTGCGTGGTGTTCGATGCGAACGGTCCGCTGCGTGCTGAGTATCGTCGCTACAACATCACCGGCATCACCCCGGGGGATGACTATGCGGCAATGAATCAGGTGCTGCGTCGTCGCTATGGTAAAGCCATTGAAGAGAGCAAGATCCCGGATGTGATCCTGATTGACGGCGGGAAAGGGCAACTCGGCCAGGCGAAGGCGGTCTTTGAATCCCTGGATGTCAGCTGGGATAAAAACCATCCCCTGCTGTTGGGGGTGGCAAAAGGGGCCGATCGTAAAGCCGGGCTGGAGACGTTGTTCTTCGAGCCGGAAGGTGAAGGCTTTAGCCTGCCGCCGGATTCCCCGGCGCTGCATGTTATTCAGCATATTCGCGATGAGTCACACGATCACGCCATTAGCGGTCACCGTAAAAAACGGGCGAAGGTGAAAAACACCAGCACGCTGGAGACCATTGAAGGCGTTGGGCCAAAACGTCGCCAGATGCTGCTGAAGTATATGGGCGGATTGCAAGGATTACTCAACGCCAGCATGGAGGAAATTGCAAAAGTGCCGGGTATTTCGCAAGGGCTGGCAGAAAAGATCTACTACTCGTTGAAACATTGAGGGCTCTGTAGCAACATAGAGCTAAATTTTACTGACAACAAATAGTTACCGTCATTATGCAATATAACATCCCTACGTTGCTCACTCTCTTTCGCGTCGTGCTTATCCCGTTCTTTGTACTCGCGTTTTATCTGCCGTTTGTCTGGGCCCCTTTTGCCTGTGCGCTGATTTTCCTGGTTGCCGCGGTCACCGACTGGTTTGATGGTTATCTGGCGCGCCGCTGGAACCAAAGCACCCGTTTTGGTGCTTTCCTCGATCCGGTGGCCGATAAAGTGATGGTGGCTATTGCCATGGTGCTGGTGGCTGAACATTACCACACCTGGTGGGTGACACTGCCAGCCGCCACCATGATTGGACGCGAGATCATCATCTCTGCACTGCGTGAATGGATGGCTGAACTGGGTAAACGCAGCAGCGTGGCGGTATCCTGGATCGGTAAAGTGAAAACCACCGCGCAAATGGCGGCGCTGGTCTGGATGCTGTGGCGTCCGAACGCCTGGGTAGAGTGGGCGGGAATCGGCCTGCTGTGGGTTGCCGCGGTGCTGACCCTGTGGTCAATGCTGCAATATTTGAACGCGGCGCGCGGAGATTTGCTTGAACAGTGATCGTTTCGCCGTAATTTTCAGCAAACGATCCGGGGATGCAAAAAATAACGTTGACTCATCACGTCATATCAGTAGAATGCAACGCATCGAACGGCGGCACAGTTAGCCGGACGATAATGAAATCAAGTGGTTAGCAGTTAACTTGATGACATGCGGGAATAGCTCAGTTGGTAGAGCACGACCTTGCCAAGGTCGGGGTCGCGAGTTCGAGTCTCGTTTCCCGCTCCAGATTAAAGACATGCGCAATAGCGGGTGTCAGTTTAAAAAGTTTAACGGCGCGTTAGCAAAGCGGTTATGTAGCGGATTGCAAATCCGTCTAGTCCGGTTCGACTCCGGAACGCGCCTCCACTTTCTTCCCGAGCCCGGATGGTGGAATCGGTAGACACAAGGGATTTAAAATCCCTCGGCGTTCGCGCTGTGTGGGTTCAAGTCCCACTCCGGGTACCATGGGAAAGTAAAGAATAATCAAAGCAATAAGCAGTGTCGTGAAACCACCTACGGGTGGTTTTTTTGTGCATGCAATTCACGCCCTGTGCATATCCTGTGCTCACGGGGTGCAATGAGCTGCAATCTACAGCCTGGCAATGCCGAATTGAACGTGTCGCCTCCTGCATAGAGAACCAGGCCGCTTTGCCTGTTTTCCGGTACTCTTCCGGGAAGGGGGGCCTGCTGAGCAAACTGTAATGCTCTAGCCACCCTGAGTACAAAGTTGCTTAATTCGTGCAATCACCTCATCTCTGTACTTCTGGTGTCCGCGCATAGCCCTTGGATGGGCAATTCTGAAACAGATTGCATTACCTGTTTTGAACTCCCATAGCTTCCCCGGAATGACTGCAGAAGTCTCATAGCCGCCCAGCTCAGTAAGCACCTGTTTTATGATGTAGTCTGTTCTCCGGGCTCCAGATGCAAAGATGATGAAATCAGGCTCAAGGTGTTTAATTTGTACCGCCAGTAGCTTCAGCGAGGCTAATATGACTTCCTGCACTTCATTTTGAGGGCGATTGAGAGGGGTCAGTCCGTCGTAATCCCACGCCAGTAGATTGGCATACACGATTGCCTGGGGAGGAATATTAAGCTCCCGGGCCAGCCTGAAATGATATTGCGTGAAGCGGCTACGCGATTTGAGGTTGGTGGTGCCATCACTTTGTACCGGAAGATGTTTCCTGTAACGATCTACAGCTTCTTCAACCACCTGCGCGATGGTGACGTCAGGTATAAGTCCCAGTATCCGTGATATCGTATTCTTACCATTCAGCGTATTCCAGCCTGCGGTTTCACGTCCAACCAGCATGATTTTTATCGGTGAGTGCCAGTATTCTTCAAACGGCACGGGTAAAAAGACGCCTGAGTATTTATCTTCATTCAGGTTAAATGACTGGGCGTCAACTTCCTGTAATATCCGTTTGTACGCGTCTAATAGCCTTTCCATTCTTCAATCCTGCCCCGTAATAAAAACACCTTCAGATATATATTATTTTCATGATATCAATCAGATACATGAGGATAAATATGCAAAAATCCTTCCGATTCACCAATTCGTCCATCAAAGCCCTTCCGGCAAACACAGATACCAGATCTACAGAGCTTGAGGTATCTGATACCGAAGTTATTGGCCTCAAATGTCTCTCAGGTCGAACGGGTAACAAACGTTTCCTCCTGCGCTACACATTCCACGGTACCAAAAAAAGTATCAGTATTGGCAGATTCCCTGAAATCGATGTGGGGACAGCCCGTCAGATAGCTCGTCGTCACAAGGAGGCGATTGCACTGGGAAATGACCCTAAAGCAGAACGCGATAATTATCGTGCGATGCCAACACTTAGTGAGTTTTTTCACCAGACCTATGTTCCGTTCATCAAACGCCATAAAAAGTCCTGGGATAAGGATGTTCAGCGTTTCACGCAATACATTGAACCTCGTCTGGGGAAGATACGTTACTGTGACCTTCGGGCCCGGGAGATCCAGCAGGTGCTTTTTGACATGCTTGAGGGCCGTATTCACGGCCAGCAGTATGCACCGTCTACCTGTAACAGGGCACTGGCTATTCTGAAAACTATGGGGCGTTATGCGCTACGACAGGATGTCCTGGAGAAGAATGAAGCCGATAAGATCCCTTTGCTGAAGGAGAATAATCAGCGGACGCGCTTTTTTGACGCTGATGAGATCAGGAGGATCCTCGACGCTGCGGCACGATATCCCAATAAGGCTGCTGGGGGACTGATAGCGATGCTGTTGTTAACCGGTACCCGCAAATCAGAAATGCTTAACGTCATGCACAAACATGTTGATCGAGATAACAGGTCCTTGTTTATTCCTTATACAAAGAATGGTCGCAGCCGGACTGTATATCTTAGCGAAGCCGCATTATCAATTATTGATTCGATCCCACGGGTTGGCAGTAATCCCTATCTGTTCGCCATAAAGGACAATGGAAAACCGATATCTGAACCCCGATGGGCCTATGAAAAAATACTGGCAGAGTGCGGGATAGATAAAAGTGAAGTCTGTTTCCACACCACGCGCCATTCTGTCGCATCATTACTTGTCTCCAGTGGTCAGTACAGTCTGTATGACGTTAAAGCCCAACTGGCGCATGCGAGTATTCAAAGTACGGAGCGCTACGCGAAATTGACACCAGAGCGTATGCGTCAGACCGGGCAGGGCGTAACTGACCTTCTTTTGAACACCGTTACTGCCGGTAACAATGATGATTTTAGCACCCCTTAAACGTGGAGAATGAGTATGCCGTTAAAATGTCCTAAGTGTGGTAGCCGAAACACAGTGACAGAAACTGCCGGAAAGATAGCAGAGGTGACTCGCGATGACCGGTTCCTGACATCGACATCCGGATATATTAGCCCGGACCAATTACCAGAATTGCTTAAAGAAATCATCAGGGCGATACAACGTCTCTTTAGATTCCTTGAACAGCGTGAAAGGAATAATGCGCCAGTGCTGATCTGCAAGGATTGTGGATATTATGAAAGAATATAGATGACCACTGAAGGCAATTCCAGATTATTTACCCTGTCTATGTAACCCCGATACTTAAAACGTATCGGGTTTTTTGTTTATGAGGATTATTCAATGAAATTTGTCTCGAACTGGCAAGACCTGCCGTCGCTCCTTCTTCCCGATTCAGTTATGTCTGTTTTGAGAAAAGAACTGATACTCCCATTTGATGATGAACTTTCCGCAATGAATTTTTGGGGAGAGGTGGGTGTAACATTAATGTACATTGAACCCGGAGATGTTCTCGAAGATATTAAACGACACGTACTGAATGTAATTCATCATTTAATTGCTAACCCCGAGTTCGTGGTCCGTCTGACAGATGAATATTACTTGATGCTATCAATTACAGAAGATAATGGAAATGGTATTTATCTGTTGTTTCATCCCAATTGTCCTCTGGGCGGGATTGATAAATTAATGTCTATGGCGGAATCCCGTCTGTAAATCAGATTAAAATCAGGAGATGAAAATGAGAAAGTCAAAGTCAGGAAAAAATAATAATGAACACGAGGGGCTGGAGTTAAATAATGATTTAAGTGATATTGAAAAAGGTATCACTGAAAACGGGCAAATATTACCTGAAGAGAGTTATAAGCTGCTCATTGAATCAGGACAGGCGGAAAAAATCAGCCCTAAAGCCAGTGGCATGCTGACATGGCAACTGGCAATGTCTGAAAAAGATAATGATCTCTATCTGCGCCTCCTGGCAAATGGCAGCGGCGGATTGTTTTCTAAAGACTGGATCCCTCTTTCTAAGATTGAAAGTGTGCTCGAAGTACAACCGACAACGGGCTTCAAATCTGGTGTATTCAGAACCCTTTTTAAAGGGGCAAGTGCCAATAATGCCGGTTTCCTGGCCGCTGTTTTACGCTCACCGGAGATATGTCTGCTTGAGGCGCACCCTGAGAAGTTGTTTACGCATGTTTTATATGCTGACTGGCGGGCGCGTCTTAAAACACTCAGTAAGGTTGGCGATTGAGAAAGGATTGCGAAGAATTAATTCTTTACCAGAACTGTTATACAACCAGAAACTACTACACATCTCTACTCACCTTTTAAAGGAAAATCTATTATGCAAACACAGTATGCCTTAAAACAGGCAGGATTAACGCTGCCTGTCACCAAATTATTTCAGCAGCACATCGCTACGCTTCTGGCAGAACAATCTCAGCAAACGTCGGTCAGGGCAGTAGTCATTAATTTTCGTGACCCGGACTACAGTGCAGAATCCGGCGGATTTCATCCGGTTGAAATGCGGTTCATCCGTCAGGATAACGAATGGTATTTCGATTATGTCACAGACTTTAGTTACATGGGACGAGTCTACCCGGAACTGGAAAAGGAAATAGATTTTTGCTGGTCGGGTCATTACGTCTTCCATTATCTGTTTGGAGATATTTCATTGGTATCTGAGAAGAATGAACTCTGGTCCCTGTGGGAGCGTAATTTTATGGAATATCTCTCTATGGGGATTTACCGGGTAACGGTAACTGTGGAAAGTTGTTGACCCGTTATGAACAGGAAGGAAGCGGGCGGCTTTGTAAACTTCTGCATGTGGCGTGCATCATAGCATGGGGATGATGTCTCTTTTTCCTGGCTGTTCGCATAAACATGTGCAGACACGGGGGATCTCAGATCCCTCGTGGTTTTTGCCCCCTATGGAGCATTCTCCTGTAGCAGGGTGATAACGGTTAATCCATTACCCCAACGACAGTATTACACCGGTAATAAATGTTCATGAATACAGTCAGTTATGTGGGTTTTGAGGTGGGCTATGTCATCGTTGACGATAAATGAAGGTTTTACAGATGTATAAAACTCGCGGTGAAAGGATCGCAGAAAGGCTGTGCTGGATATTACTTCAACTGTATACCGGTAATACGGTATCGGTTAATGATATATGTCAGCGTTTCGCGGTCAGTCGCCGAACCGGACAGCGTGATTTGTTGAGAGTTGAAACTGTAACGGAAACTATTTCACCTGGAAGGGTAAGGCTGGCAAGTTTGATAAGGGAACGAGTTAGACGAAATTTTTAATCGAATCCATATCAATACTATAAAATATGAAAATTAACGGGAGTAAATATATACTCCCGTTATAATGCAACCTTTTTTTAACTACTCAAATGATATTAATTTAGGTGCGACAGTGTTTTTATGATGTGTTGAATTTGCAAGATTAATAATATCATGAAATGATTTCATGTCGTCGTCAGTGATTTCTACGGCTGGATCAGCTAAATCGGCACAGGTAACATTTAACCAGTGTGTTAATGAATCAATCCTGTTTGAAGTAATATATTCAGTGTGACCAATATTCCACTTCCAGTTGATTATCCGAGCAGGTCTGAATCTCACCTCCCGAACCCCAATTGGTGTTACTGACTCAACGAGAGGGTATATCGTGTTAAGTACTTTATCATGTTCACTGTAGATATTTAAATGCCCCATTTTTGAACCGTAAGCCATTTTCATTATGTTCTCTGTATAACTTGTTATTGGGGTGGCTCCGGCCATAGAGATTGTTAAGAGAATATTATCATTTTTAATATAGGGTAATGTATTGTTTATTAATCGAGTCCCTAAAGAATGACCCATTATGATCACATTACGCTTTTCTTTAACGTATATCTCGTTTATTACGCGTGCTAATTTTTCTCTGTTATTAACTGCTGCTTTCGTTGCATTATACCAGGCCTGACGCGCTTTAAATGGGATGGAGATTGATGACAATAAAGGAGATGTTCTCAGGGGGAAGAGAGTATATAACCCCCACTTGTTCGCTATGTCAGAACTTAATATGGATAGTAGATTTGCCGATTCCCATTTATAGTGTCTGACATCAAGGCCACACCCTGCTTTAATTCGGTTAAACCATGATATATCATTTTCGGTCAGAAACCCTGATACAACAAGAAGAACCGGGCATTTTTTCATGGTAACTCCATTTTTTAGCTTACAAAAATAGCACTCAATGAAAATTATATTATCCGTGTCATTACGGGGCGTTACTTGGCTGGGTGTAACGTTTCAGTGCGGATTGTATATCTTCAGCAAGTTGTTGACGGATTGAGGCCGGTTGTATTACTTCGACATCCGGTATCCAGTATTTCATTAAAGGCATTATCTGATCTGTGTGTGTTACACGTGATATCACCAGTAAATCGCCAGACCGGGAAGTATGAATTATTTCCTGTCCTGGCAATAGATGACGGTGGGTAAACCACGGAGCAACATGTGCGGAAACTGAAATGAGAACTTCGATAAGGTCTTCGCTATACCAGATACCATCTGTCTTTTCTATTTTTTCATTAATTTCGGGGATTATCCTGAAAGCGATATTACTCATGCAAACGTCTTTGACAGATGAGATAACAAAGCTTTTTAATGTACTGTCATGGGCGGCAGCGAGATACCACAATCCGTTGTCATTAACCAGCCTGTATGGCTCAACAGCCCGAAACTCTTTATCTTTGTAATTAAAATTTACTTTCTTCTGTGACAGGATGGCATCGGATAATACATTCAGAATTGACATGAATGATCCGCAGTTTTCGTATGGACGTTGTTTTATCAGAAACGGGTTGTTTTTCGTGTTACCTAACAAAATACTCAGTAGTCTGTCATCCCAGCGAGGGAACAGCCCTTCAATACCCAGGATGCGCGTGAAATGACGTAAATCAGCATTGCTGCGTTGACCGAGAACACCGTCAGACAGGCGATAACGACCATTTTGTCGAATCAGATTAAGATAGGACAGGCGCTGAGTAAGATCACGACGGATAGTTTTTTCGCAAACGTTAAATTCCTCAGATAACTCCCGGACGGCTAGTGACTCACCATTGTTCAGGCGAGTTAATATCAATCCGAGTCGATATCCAAGTTTATCGTGCTTACCCATTCGTTTATCCGGTTAATGCCAGCGAAGAGGATATTTTCAGCAAAGTAACGGACAGGATGAGTCCACTTTTACTGTGACGGAGAAAAAAATTAACTCATTAATTATCAATATATTAAAACATTGCTGGAATCATCGAATAACATGTGGACTCATCCTGTCCATGTGTATTTTTACGTTCAGGGTGATAATTATCATCCTGACCTGTACATGACCTGTTTTTGCTGCATATTTGACCATGTACTTTTGCCATCAAGTCGGAGAGGCTGGGGGGAACGTAAGATACGAAGGTTAGAGAGGTTATCAGCAATTACAATGATGATTAATATTTTCATAATATCGGAGAACATCATATTAGTTGAAATAACATAAAGGTGGTTCTATGTATTTACATATCAGAAAGTATCAACTCGTAAATGCGAGATGGCGTGATGTTATTGATCTGACAGATTGTGAAGAAACAATCAGGCAGGTTGTCGGTACATTATTTGGAAATGATTTTATTGAGGTCAGCGTTGAAACAAATTGTTTTACTCTGACAGTAAACAGTACAAGCAGTAAAATACCACACGGCATACTGGTGAATATGGGGAAAAGGCTGGCGGCTAATCTCCAGAGTATCACCTGTCATGCCATGCGGATCTATCATGTAAATGGCCATCCTGACGCGCGGCAGTTATTTCACTGTTTTGATGCCGATTGCCTGTGATTAAGCCCCCAACTTCTGTTAAAGGAGTTGGGGGAGATTTAACGGTTATCAGACTGGAAGACAGAATGTCGGATATTTACGGGCTATGATATCCATCAGTGACTTCATTCGCGGTGTTACAGAACTAAATTTCATTTGGGGTATTTTTGCTCTTACCGCATTTTTTACATCAGTCACCGTTACTGAATAGCCTTCTGACGTCAGCCATTCAGCAACCTCTTTACAGGAATAACTTTTTTTATCTTTCAGCATAAGCCCCCATTGGCACTGAGTCAGCGCCCGGAGAAATAGTCTGACTAAAATATCATCACTACGTTTGCTTCCGACTTTTAGTTTCATATCAGAAAACACCGTCCGGCAATAGAGAAAATCACACCAGTCATCCCAGTCAGCCAGAGTCTTCAGTGTATGCGTTTGCCGCCAGTCGTCGAAAAGGGAGCGTTGCTGCAGAGCTTCTTCCATATTATCCCACGGGCGGGAAAACATCAGTAAATGCCCTTCATTCATGGCGGGCTGTACGGGGTGGCGTTTGAAATCGAATTCCAGATTAAGACGGATATCCTGTTCACGGGATATCAGATCGCTTTCCGACAGCCACATCTCACGCGTTGATATCAACGTACTTCGGGATAACGTCTGGCCGGGTAAACGATTAAGGTAAAGATCTACCATATAGTCGTTATAGTCACTGCGTGGAATATCGGCAGGAGGTTTAACGCCAGCCCTGGCATGAACAACCGGTTTTCCCTGAATAGCTCTATAGGTTAACTGCCCCCGGGTTTTCATGGCGATAAGCTGGCTGACCTCATGCTTACATGTCAACATTGATGAACCCGGATCAACAATATCGCACAGCGACTGGAAGCGGGAAGACAGTGGACCGCTCATGTTTATCTTGTTAAGTGGGCAATTTGTCAAAAAGCCATCGGTTGTGACGCTGACAACCGAGGAATCAGAAGGCAAAGCATTCATGAGTTCCCCGACAACGGCGCGGATAAATCCCGTCACATGCGCAGCAAAGAATGGCTGAGTAACCGATGATGGTGGGAGGGATCTGTTTAATCCACGGGCAGTATCAAAGGCGGTTTTGGCGCGAAGGCCTTGAGCAAGTTTGCCATAAAGCGAGTTGCCAATTTCTTTCCAGAATTTCTCCTCCAGAGAACCTTTGATATGGCGATTACGGTTCTCACGGACCTGTTGAACAAAGGGAAGAAACACCGATGTTGATTTGCTGTTATGTGCAGAGGTGGCACAGATCCAGGGGACGATGATCCCATTATGGATCGTCATATCTGCCCCGAGCGACAGAGCAAGTTCGATTTCAGGTGCCGTTGCCCATGATTCGCCACTTAATGGAAAGAATAACCCATATTGATCGGTCCGAACCGGCAGGCTGGGATAGGGAACTGATTCCGGGAACCGAAATTTGACAAGCGCAAATCCCATCACATGCCCACAGTAATCGTCCGGATTTTTACTGAGGCGGATGTTCCCGTAATCGGGTGTGAGGATATCTAATAGCCCGGTGGTATACGCTCCAGCCAGATCGTAGTCATACCAGTGATCAGACGGTGTAACCCCCATCATAAAACACTCATTGCGTCCGCCGTGGTAACAGTTGATCGGGAACGTTTCAAACAGCTCTCTTGAAGGAACACTGGCGGGGTTTTTAATCGTCCGGAATGCCTGTTTCTCCGTGAGCCAGAGTTCACGGGTTTTAATGTGTGTCCCAAGGCAGACTTCAGGAGACATATTGTTTTCTTTAAGTGTTTTGGTGAACCGTGAAACTGCCATCGCCCCGATGGTGGCGGGGACACGATCAATCATCAGCTCCCGGGCGCAAAAATTGCGAACCTGTAAAGCATAACGAACCGCAATCTCGGCATCCCGCAGAGCATAGGCTTCAAACCCTGCTCTGTCGCCCAGAAGATATTCACGCATATTGGTTATGGAATAAGGTGCAGGAATGGTGAGTTTGGGAAGACCCAGTAATTCACCACATTCAGCCAGACCCATACCCCCAGGAGTGATAAGCAGTGTATCGATGAAAGCTACGTTACTGCAACGCGGAGGGGAAGTTCGTTTGTCAAACATTATCTGTTCAGTCTTTACGCGACGTTCCTGCTGTTCATCAAAATCGATGCCGTAACGATTTTTGAAGCTGCTGACAGTACCGCGTATTCCTTTCAGAAGAATTTTGTAGTCTGACCAGAAATTGGCAAAGGAGGTGATATCCGCACGAATGAAATGCGCATATATATTAATAATACCGGGCCATTTTGTAATCACACCCGTTTCAAGAAGCGGTGTAATCGTTTGAAAGAGAAAGTCCTTAAAAGACAGTCGGGATTTTTTCTGTGAGTCAGGTGGATAGATAATATTCGATATACCAGTGTTATCGGGTAAGACGACATAACTCTGATATGACAGAATATCATTCTGTCGTGTTTCAGGGTTGAAAACATATTCGGTATCAAAACCGATATGGAGCGTCAGGTCGTTTGAAATCACAGACACGTTTTTTGATGCAGGTGGCATCACAGGATAATCATCAAGCGTTTTAGGTCTTTTAAGATTGAGCTCTGGCTCTGAAGTCACGGACTGATACCCCGAGGCGGCAGCGAGGATATCCTGCAAATTATGGCTCATAGTTAACTCCGAAAAAATGCCGGGAGCTGTGTCCCGGCATAAAGAATCAAGATTTAATAACATTTACTACAGATTTGAAAATATCGGTTTTGTGTGATTCATCATCTGCATGGATAAATGAAACAAGGTTCCTGCCTGCTTTAATCAGGATGCCACGTTGCGTCTTTTCCACAGATGGGGTGACGCGTGCTGATAACAGACAATTTTCATGTAACTGAAGAAACTTTTTTGAGGCGTAGCCGCCATGCAGTCGGGCTTTAATTTCATTATACATATCATCAAGAGAACCTGGTTCTCCTGATTCACTCAATACCGGATAGCCCTTCTTATCAAAAAGGCTGAGGATAGATTTACCATCATGTTCGAACAAGGTAACACCGTAAATGTATTTCATTCGAAAGGTGAGGGCGTCGGTGGTGTAGATCTCCTCCTGACAACTGAAATTTTTGAGACGCCTGGCTAATTCATTAAAAACAGCACGAACAGTAGCCGTGTCTTGCAGGGTGTAGGTATAAAGTACGAAGCCATCTGTGCCGATGAGCTTTACTAAGTTGCCCATAATCGTGATAGCGAGAACTAATGCAAAGGACAGATATTTTTCATCGTTGTCTACAGCTGTGCTTGCTGATTCGGGAATAATGTTCAGTGCATTATTAGCGTTATTTTCCGTTTTCTTAGTAACCATTTATATCACCTTTAAGTTTGTTTTGACGATGTGCATTTTCCCACTCAACAATATCTTCAAGAGAGAATCGTATAGCCCGCCCAATTCTGATGAAGGGCGGGAGTTTTCCGGGGTTGCGCGATATATCTGACGCAACCGTGGATGCAGAAAGATTAAATCTTTCTGCGAACTGCTTAATGGTTAAATACATAAACCTCCGGTTTCAGAGAATAAGAAGCCACGCGGATTTAATATCAATCCACATTCTGTGATGACTTAATGCAGGGCCCTGCAGAAGCATGCAATGACAATACCGTCCTTAAACGAGTGTTGCATCAATCACGAATCACAGATCATAGGTTCATTTTGTGTCATAACTTTCTATGACCTGAGAAACCACTGCGTGTGATGTCGCTGCATTGTGAAAAGCGTAGCGACGGGTCGCCGTGAGTGAATGGTGATTTAGCAGATGGGAAGCGATTGCAATATCCCCGGTCGCCTGTAGTACCCGGGTGGCAAAAGTACGGCGCAGGTCATGCATCCTCAGGTTATCAATGTTGGCATCCCGACAAATACGGGCAAAGGTTGCACGCGGATATGCCAGAGGGCGGGCATTGTCGGTTAGTTGTGGAAAAATGTAAGTTTTGCTGAGCATCAGGTCCTGCTGGCACTGGACAACTGCAATGGCTGGAGGTGCAAGTGGGCAGGTGAAAGGGTGTCCGGACTTTGTATCAGGCAGTATGAGTTGATGCATATCCGGGTGCCAGTACTCCCATTTCAGGGTACATACCTCACCAATACGCATCCCCGTATAAAGAGCAAGCAATATAGAATCAGCTGCCGGTGTTTGCAGCGCTGTTGCCGCGTCAATAAAGCGCGGGATTTCTGTCGCTGACAGTGTGCGATAGCGAATGTTATTTTCTTTCAGATAGCGGACATGTGACATCGGGGAATGTGTGATCCATCCAGCACGTACTGCCAGAGAGCATATTTTGGACAATATTGCGAGGATACGGTTTACTGTTGACGGACGTAATTTTTCCCGTAAGCCAGCAGCATATTGTTCTAGTTCTCCTGCCGTGATGTCGCGAAGTTGCCGCTTGCCCCAGAACGGGCGAACGTAGAGGTTGAGTTTTGACAACTCCGACTGAGGACTCTTTTTATACAACTGCAAATCCGGTAGCCACAGGTCATTGATGGCCTGTTCCACAGTGAATCGACGGGACTGAACCGCAAGACGATTTTTATCAGCAAGCAGTTTCATCACATGCTGACGGGCATCCTCAACGCAGAGCTGAGGGAACTGACCCAGGGTTTCATATATACGCTGATTGTTTATAGTGGCACGAAAGGCCAGCGTGATCCGATTGGGATACACCAGAGCACGCAGGTTTTGGCAGTGAATATCACGGTATTCCTGACAGCCCGTGAGGGGATGGGGAAGTTGGTTAAGTGATTTGTTGCTGAAACGCAGATCCAGAATGGGCATCGTATTTCTCCTGTAAAATAACACAGAAAAAATACGGTGCGAGATTACTGTCTGCCAGTCTCAGTTTTCACAGTTCATCAGGTGAAAAATGCTGATTCGGATATAATGGCAACACAATTCCATGTCGCCATTATATTAAGAAACTACAGTTTCATGATCTTGTTCGCTATTTTTTCGAAGTAAACCTCATTCTTAAGAAGAGTGATATTGTTAGTTTGAACACCCAGACCACTGGACGTTGACTGGAAATTCATTGAACCACTTATCTCGGTGGACTCTCCTGATAAAAAGGAAATCAAATCCTTGGATGATGGTACCCACTCAGGGTTCAAAAGTAATGCAATGTAGATATATGTCTTTCGAAGCAATTGTTCGATATCTTTTTTATGTCCCGTGGTGTTTTGCTTACCTTTAATGCAAAATGCTTTGATAATAAACTCATCGGGTGTGGTTAATGGTGTTTTAAACTCACTCAGTGATTCATCGTTACGAATGACTTCATAAGGCAGCATAGATAAAATGATCAATGCAATCATTTTAGGATGATAAAGGTAGTTATCACGAATGATTTTTCCTGCTTTCATTGTATTGAGCGTTGTTTGAATAAATACAAAAAGATATTCAGAGCAAAAGTAACAAAACACAAGCCAGGATAGGTCAATGGCTGGAATGTTAATATCCTTAGGTAGTTTGTTTAGCCAGTATTCAGACTTCAAAAAGGTCCTGATTTCAACAGTATATTCATGCATTTTTGCGCTGAAATCAAGCATTGCAACTTGACCAGATTGTTCCGTAACTGCGTGGGCAATAAATGTTAAAGGATTGCACATCTTTTTCAAGGTATTTAGAAAATGAAAAAGGGGTTTAGAATTACTATTGCCATTAACCGCAGATGCAAGTTCAGTATTAATAAATACGTCCAGTTGTCTACAGATTTTTTTCGGAATGACATTTTTACGGGATTGCTGTGCATAGAAATAAATAGCAAGTGAATTAAAGGCAGTGCACTCCTTTTTTAACCATAGTTCGATCACTGGGACGTGCTGAAAAAAATTGATATGGTTAGCAGTGGATGCTGAAGGAGATAGTACATGAAGAATATCTACAGAAGGTTTCATTTGCAATGTTTGATTAGGGTTGGTAGTCGTCATTAGATCCAGTAATAGCTGTTCAGAAAATAATTTAGACAGGTGATCAATGTCTTTTTGGTATTGATTAAGTATGGTTAAATTCCCCGGTACACGGGTTACATTGTTTTTCATTTTCTCGAACATGGTTTATCCTCGTTTAAATTAATACATTGATTTATAATGAAACATGCTGTGTTAGCGAGGAAATCCTAAATCGTGAGTGGTAGAGGGCGCAAGCTTGATTCTGCCGGGACATATACCATAAATAAAAGCCAGTCATCTGTAGTTGTAATGGTTATAGTTATTTAAATTCAATATGTTATTGATTTTGTTAGCGGGTATAAACCGGTTAGTTTTTATGGTTAAATTGTGAGCGTTATGGGGTTTCAGAGATGGTGGTGTTTAAATTACATAAAACCAAGGCCTGATAATCAGTATCAATACCGGAACGATGTCATATGATTAACACTGTCTATGGCATTGATAATGATCTATGCAAGGCTGAAATTAGCCCTGCTTCACGATGATATAGTGTTCTCTAAAGATTAAAAGGAAATAAACAGAGCCTTTCGCCGATGAATCAATGTGCTGATTTCTCGAAAATCAGCCTCAATACTACCAACATCACCAAAGACTTCACCACTAATCTCTCTTCGATTTTTCATGAAATTGGTGCTTAATAAGCTTTCTTTTTTTAGTGTCATTAATTTTGGTTTTATATCGTTATAGAAATGCTTACGGCTTACCCTGATGTTATGAATCGAGTAGTAAACTGTTTTATACATCAAAAATATAAGTAACTGGCCGAGAAGATATTCTTTTTCAATGTATTTATATTGAGAGGATTTTTCGCGTTTCGCCAGGTAGAAAACATGAGGTGCGATGATGGTGGGGATGAAATCTAGTGCTGGAGAAGTTTTTGTTTTTTCTGTTTTTCTTCCGGATTGAAGATGTTGAAGTACAGAGTATACAATGCTTAAAATTATGGCGTTACTTATATTATTAATTGCAGTTGGGTAAATATGCAGGTTGCTTATCAATTCTGAAAGGCAAAGTAAAACACCAGTGATGTTGGGTTTTCTGCCAGAGATTGTGGTGCTGTTGAAAATGTGACGATTCTTACGACTTATATTGACAAGTTTATGAGTGCAGAACTCTATATGTTCGACGATTTTATCTTGACTGTTTTTAATGTATTTTGAAATGTTAGTGATCCGGCCATTCAACGTTAGTTCATCAAGCAATATATCATTTTTAATATTGCGAATTTCATCGCAATGTTCACATTGAGAAACTATCTCATGTAATACATAACTCGAAGTATTGCGTGGCGATGCTGATATGTAATCTAAAATGGAATGCTCGACTTTGATCTTTTGTTTGTATTTTTTAATGCACTGTTTAATTATTGTTTGTAGGGTGTTTGAGATGTGTTTTTTATATTCTTTTAGAAAAGCTGGCTCTAAAAAATGTGAGGAGAAGATTAACTGCTGGTGAGATAATTTAATCTCAGGCTTGATCAATTTAATCCGGAAAACTCTTCCC
Organism: Enterobacter sp. Lyrl_3; assembly: GCF_051948675.1. NCBI lineage: Bacteria > Pseudomonadati > Pseudomonadota > Gammaproteobacteria > Enterobacterales > Enterobacteriaceae > Enterobacter > Enterobacter sp. Lyrl_3. The sequence continues at coordinate 415,791 of NZ_JAYJLI010000001.1, read as the reverse complement.
TCCAACTCATAGCTGAACATGGAAGATAAGTCATAGTGGGGTGATAAATGTTCGAGTAACGAGATTCGTGTATTCACTAGCCGCTTGAATTTATGGTCAGCATACATAAGTGTTTTTTTTATTTGCTCATCGTAAAGTGGGCCGATAACGCAATTAGCAATACTCATACTATCCGGAGACCTCCAGTCAACAGGGGAATCACATTGACGGCCACCATTACAATCAAAGGGCATCAACGTTGCCGATTATGGATCATGTCAGCCCCACACACCAGAACGGGTGATATATGGATCATCATTACCCCAACGGCAGTTTTACACCATGGCTAATATGGATGCTATCTTACTAAGATAATTGGTTTTTAGCGAGTGACGAGCCAGGTTGTGTCAGTCTGTCTCATGTCGATATTACGGGGATGATGCAAACCTGAATGCTGCGATATTGGCGTGTCAGGGGAGGCATCTTACGGTATCATTTACCGCAATTTTTAAGATGCAAAGCCCTGCATCGCTAGCTTTTTCTTCAGACCAGGATGATTCATGAACGACAAAATCAGTCAGGACACGATCAACAAAGCCCTGTGGGCCGCGTGTGATACGTTCCGTGGCACCATCAGTGCTGATACCTATAAAGACTTTATCCTTACCATGCTGTTCCTCAAGTACATTTCAGATGTCTGGCAGGATCACTATGACGATTATAAAGAGCAATATGGTGATGCGCCGGAACTGATTGAAGCCATGATGGCGAATGAACGCTTCGTGTTGCCGAAAAGCGCCAGTTTTTACGCACTTTATGAGCGCCGTCATGAGCCGGGTAACGGTGAGCGTATCGATCAGGCGCTGCATGCGATTGAAGAAGCCAACGGCGCTAAACTGAAAGATGCCGGGAAAAGCGTGTTCCAGGATATTTCGTTTAACGCCGACCGTCTGGGTGAAGAAAAACAGAAGAACACCATCCTGCGTCAGCTGCTGGAAGACTTTGCCGGTGAAGATCTTAACCTCAAGCCAAGCCGTGTAGGTAAGCTGGACGTCATCGGTAATGCCTATGAATATCTGATCAAAAACTTTGCCGCCAGCGGTGGGCAGAAAGCCGGGGAGTTCTATACCCCGCCGGAAGTCTCGGACCTGATTGCTGAACTGCTCGATCCGCAACCGGGTGATACCATCTGCGATCCAGCCTGTGGTTCCGGTTCATTATTGATGAAGTGTGGGCGTAAAATTGTCTCCGGGCATGATAGTCGTAACTATGCCTTGTTCGGTCAGGAGGCGATTGGATCTACATGGTCGCTGGCGAAAATGAACATGTTCCTTCACGGCGAAGACAACCATAAAATCGAGTGGGGCGATACCATTCGTAACCCGAAGCTGCTCGATAAAAATGGCGATCTGATGCTGTTTGATATCGTGACCGCTAACCCGCCGTTCAGCCTGGATAAGTGGGGGCATGACGAGGCCGAGAATGATAAGTTTGGTCGTTTCCGTCGCGGTGTACCGCCGAAGACTAAAGGAGATTACGCCTTTATCTCACACATGATAGAAACCCTAAAACCGGGGACTGGTCGTATGGGCGTGGTGGTGCCACACGGTGTGCTGTTCCGTGGCTCCAGCGAAGGTAAAATTCGCCAGAAACTGATTGATGAAAACCTGCTGGATTCGGTGATTGGCCTGCCGGAAAAACTGTTTTACGGTACGGGGATTCCGGCTGCGATTCTGATTTTCAAAAAACAGAAAGTGGATGACAAGGTGCTATTTATCGATGCCAGCCGCGAATTCAAGGCAGGTAAAAACCAGAATCAGCTCAGCGAAGAAAACATTGAGAAAATCGTCAGGACCTACCGTGATGGCGATAACGTCGAGAAATACGCCTATCTCGCCAGCCTGAAGGAGATTCAGGACAACGACTATAACCTCAATATCCCGCGTTATGTCGATACCTTTGAGGAAGAGGACGAGATTGATTTACGTGCCGTACATGCCGAACGTGAGCAATTGAAAGTGGAACTGGCGAAGCTGGAAACGGAGATGGCTGAGTATCTGAAGGAGTTGGAATATGGTGCCTAAGGGATGGTGTTTAGGTAATTTTCGGAGCCTTAGAATATCTACTATCGATGGGGACCGAGGGAAAAATTATCCTAAAAAAGATGATTATTTAACCAATGGATACGCTTTGTTTTTAGGGGCCGATAATATAAATAGTGGCTCACTAACCCTGGATAAATGTATTTTCATTTCTAAAGAAAAACATGACGCAATGAATAAGGGGATTGTAAAAGATGAAGATATACTTCTTGTTATGCGTGGTAATGGCACCGGCCGCTCATGCATATATATAAATAGAATGAAACATCAGGCGGCTCGAATAAATTCCGGGTTGGTTATTATCAGAAATACCCCTGAGTTTACTGATGTGAATTTCTTGCATCAATTAATGCAGTCATCTTTTATTCAGAAACAGTTTTTAAGTTTTATGTTCGGAAGCGCACAACCGCAGTTAACGATACAGTTGCTAAATAGTTTGATCATTCCTGCGCCTCCTTTAGTAGAGCAAAAGAAAATCGCCAAAATCCTGTCAACTTGGGATAAGACGATTTCAGTGACTGAAAAGCTTCTCACCAACAGTCAGCAGCAGAAAAAAGCCCTGATGCAGCAATTGCTCACCGGGAAGAAACGCTTGCTGAATGAGAATGGGGGCAGATTTATTGGGGAGTGGTGTACGTGCACTTTGTCTGAAGTAGCACATATTATTATGGGATCATCACCTAAATCCGAAGCCTACAACGATATTGGCTTAGGTTTGCCATTAATACAGGGTAATGCCGATATAAAGTGCCGAGTTTCATGTCCCAGAGTTTATACGTCTGACATTACGAAAGAATGTTCTCCTGGAGATATTCTTCTAAGTGTCAGGGCACCTGTAGGTACTGTTGCACTTTCTCAACATAAAGCATGTATAGGGCGTGGTATATCGGCTATAAAATCCAAGAGAAAAATGAGTCAATCATTTCTTTATCAATGGTTTCTTTGGTTTGAACCAAAATGGTGTTGCCTATCACAAGGTAGCACATTTGAATCAATTAATAGTGATGATATAAAGACATTAAAATTATCAGTGCCCAATTTTGAAGAACAACAAAAAATCGCCGCCGTTCTGTCCGCAGCCGATGCTGAAATATCCACGCTGGAGAAAAAACTCGCCTGCCTGAGAGATGAGAAAAAAGCCCTGATGCAACAGCTACTGACTGGCAAACGTCGTGTTAAGGTCGATGAGGCGGTTGCCGAATGAAACTGACGAAAAGCGGGCCGCTGATTGACCGGGAAATCGGCTGGCTGGAAGAGGTGTTGCTGAAATACGGCAATGATGACTCTGTACTCTGTTTCTCTGAGCTGGATGGCTTCCTGACGGCGGTTGTCTCTGGCCCGAATATGATCCCCCCTAATACCTGGCTTAGTGCTATCTGGGGTCGTGGTGACTATCACCCTCACTGGACCACTGAAAAAGAGATGACGCGTTTTGTGGGGCTGTGTTTTCAGCATATGAACGATATCGCTGGCTGCCTGTATGAGGCCCCTGAACAGTTTGAACCGATTTTCAATAGACGTGAGGTGAAGGGGAAGACATATACAATCGTCGAAGAGTGGTGTTTCGGGTATATGAAAGGCCGGTCTCTGGATGACTGGTCAGCCTTGCCAGAGGCCTTACGTCCCTCGCTGGAGGCGATAGCCCTTCATGGTATCGAAAAGAACTTCCCAGTGGTTGAGAAAATGTCACCTGTTCAATTTGAACAGAGTATTACTCTAATTCAGCCTGTGGCACTGGCGCTTTACCAGCACTGGTTGTCGGTGAGAATGTCAGAGGCATCATCCCGGCCTGTTCCCGTGAAGGGGGCAGAAAAACTGCCCGGTCGTAATGACCCGTGTCAGTGTGGCAGTGGTAAAAAATTTAAAAAGTGCTGCCTGCACTGACAAAGCGGAAGGGGGCTTGCTCATGGCAGTGAACAATCTGGATCGTTCCCGGTGGTACATGGGAAATGTTCTCTGGTTCGGAGGCTACAACAGCAAAACGGATCGAGAGAATAACTTTGGCTTTCTCTTATCAGAGAATGGTAATGAGCTGTTTTTTCATAAGAATGAGATAAGCCGGAACTATACACCCGCTGACAATACACCGGTGCTGTTCAGGGAAGGTATAGGTAAAAATGGTAAGCCTACGGCTTTTAACGTTCACATTCTTGATAAAACAGATGAGGAGACGGCTGAGCTCCTCATTGAATATCTCCGGGCTATTATTGAGGAGGGCGTTGATTTCGCTCGTTGGCGTTATCGTGACTGCGTTATTAATTTCCTCACTCAGTCCTTTGGCGAAAGGGCTATAATTCGGTTAGTTACCAGTGATATAGCTGTTACAAAAGTCTTACCGCTATTTTTAAAATCACGTAACTACGATAACCAGTTTGCACTTTTCGCCTCTGATAAGAATTTTGATGATTTGACCGCACAACAAATATCTCCTGCGGTCATGCCCTCGTCATTTATCGATAATAACATTGAACAATTCGCTGTTTGGGTGAAAGGATGTTCTGCGGCTACGGATTGCCAGGGGGCTTCAACATCGGACATCATCAATGAATTACTCAGCCATATATCTATAAGTGCTATTCTCTACCTGGCTTTTTACGATTGTATAAGTAGTGAGCGGATTCTTGAGCATCGGCATGATGATATAGAGAATTTTGTTCGACGTAGTTTCACGAAAAATAAAATGGATATACAACCATTTGTCCGTGATGCCTATCAGCAGAAATTCTCATCGAGAAAGCAATTTTATAAACATTCCGTGATTAGTCCTTTTATCAATACGTATTTGATTAAACAGAAGATGTTCAGAAAAGATTTCAGTTTTGTTAATGATGTCGAGTCGAATACTGAAATTGCTTCTGATCCTGAATACTTCATTCTGAGTAAATTGTTACCGTTGCTTGGGCGCAACGATGAACAGTCCGTTCTGAGTATTATTCTGCATGAGATATGGCACGGAGTCTTGTCGGGTAAAATTCCGGTAAATCATCCTTCTGTTTTCAAATTGTTCCCACAATGTAGTTCATTACAAATTCGTTTCCCAAGTTTAGAATTATCCTGTGAGGCGTTTCACTGGAATGCAAAACAACCTGACGGAACGATAGAGAAAAAATTCCTTTGTCGTTCGAAAATCTGCCATGATCCGCAGGTACTACCCGATCTCAGTCGGGATTACATCGACTTCACTATTTATGACTGGCTTGCCCACTATGGCATGACCTATCTGATTGCAGGCGAACCTTCTAAGCGGGATTTCCCAATTAAACTGGCTGGGTATTTCAATCGTATCAGAGAATTACATTCCCGCTTGCATTGCCGAAGTTGTGGGGTGCTGATGGTTCCAGATATGAAATATGCTCGTGTGGAAGTCAGCGTCTGGGATACAAAGTCGAAAGGATTTGTGAAAAAACCTTTCCAGGCCGCGTATCGCCTGACCGTCTTTAAATGTGCCAGTCATTCGTGCGAACAGTTTGGTATCGGGCATTACATTAATCACTGTATTGGTTACAAATGCAGCGAAATAATTGACGCCAGGGATTTGCATGAAAAATGTTCAGAAGGACGATTTATTTGTGCATCCTGTGGTTCCTGCTGTACGACGCATCAGGAGAAATTTGGTAATGTAAACAAGGGCGAAACAGAACAGGTCAAGTACAATCGCCTTTATCGGGACTCGCCGTTCTTTTCATCATAAGTCTTCGTTCATTTTGAGTATGTCCGTAAGGACATACAGTTTCACCTCTTAGCCAAGAAGGATTACCGGGTGGATAAGCACTACCAACCTAAATTCCAGGAAGAATACAGCGCCAAAATTCCGGCACTGACGTTACTGACCAGCCTCGGCTGGACGTTTTTATCTCCGAAACAGATTATGGATTACCGGGGCTATAAACAGGATGAGGTGGTGCTGCGTCCGGTTCTGCGTGAAGAGCTGTCGAAGCGTTCCTTTATGGCGGGTGGCAAAACCTGCCAGTTATCGGAAAAAGCACTGGATAACCTGATATCACAGGTCTGTTCTCCGGCGCTCAATGAAGGGCTGCTCAAAGCCAATGAACGGATGTATAACCATCTGCTCTACGGTATCGCCGTCACGGAGTTTGTCGATGGCAAGAAGGTCAACCCCACCATTGCGCTGATCGACTGGGAACATCCGGAAAATAACCAGTTCCATTTTACTGAAGAATTTACGGTATTGCGGTCAGGTGGTGTTGAAACCCGGAGGCCAGATATTGTCTGCTTTGTTAATGGTATCCCGCTGGCTGTTATTGAAGCGAAAAGCCCGGCTGGTCATGGCAAGAAAGGGCCAACCATTGACGAGGGGATATCTCAGAGTATCCGTAATCAGCTCAACGATGAAATCCCGCAGCTGTTTGCCTACAGCCAGATATTATTGTCGATTAACGGGCATGACGGGCGCTACGGTACCTGTCATACACCAATGAAATTCTGGGCGGCATGGCGCGAAGAAGATATTACTGAAGCACAGATGTATGCGCTGCGCAACCATCAGTTATCGACTGAACAAATTCATGCGTTGTTTGATCATCGTCTTTCAGCCGATCTCGACTGGTATCAACAGCTAATCGCCGCTGGTGAACTGGCTGTCAGTGGACAGGATAAGATGCTTATCAGCCTGCTTTCGCCGGAACGTCTGCTGGAGATGACCCGCTTCTTCACCCTGTTTGATAAAAAGACCGGAAAGATTGTCGCCCGCTATCAACAGGTTTTCGGGATTAAAAGACTGCTGGAACGCATCAGTACTCGCAGACCGGATGGGGGCAGGGAAGGTGGGGTGATCTGGCATACCACGGGGTCAGGTAAATCGTACACCATGGTTTTCCTCAGCAAGGCGCTGATCCTTCATGACAGCCTGAAGGAATGTCGCATTGTGGTGGTGACGGACCGTGTCGATCTTGAAGGGCAGCTCAGCGGTACTTTCGCTTCTGGTGGAGAACTGGCCGGGAAGGATGATAAGGCCAAAGCGATGGCGACCTCAGGTCAGAAGCTGGCACAGCAGATTGGCTCTGGTAAAGAACGTATAATCTTTACCCTTATCCAGAAATTTAACTCAGCGACAAAATTGCCTGAATGCGTCAATACCAGCCCCGACATCATCGTTCTGATTGATGAAGGACACCGCAGCCAGGGTGGCGAGAACCATGTGCGAATGAAACTGGCCCTGCCTAACGCCGCCTTTGTGGCGTTTACCGGTACGCCATTGCTGAAAGAAGATAAAACCACCAATAAATTCGGACCGATTGTCCACGCTTATACCATGCAGCGAGCGGTAGAAGATAAAGCCGTTACACCTTTGCTGTATGAAGAACGTATTCCCGACCTTGAGGTTAACGATCGGGCAATAGATGCCTGGTTTGATCGTATTACCGATGGGTTAAGCGAAGCGCAAAAAGCCGACCTTAAGCGTAAATATGCCCGTAAAGGTGAGGTTTATAGTGCAGATGACCGCATCCGGCTGATTGCATTAGATATCGCCACGCACTTCTCGAAGAATATTGATGAGGGGCTGAAAGGCCAACTTGCCTGCGACAGCAAGATTTCCGCCATCAAATATAAAAAGTATCTTGATGAAGCCGGGTTGTTTGAGTCAGCTGTAGTTATCAGCCCGCCGGATACCCGGGAAGGGAATACCGAGGTGGATGAAAGCAAACTGCCGGAAGTGACAAAATGGTGGAAGGATAACGTTGGCACACAGGATGAGTCCGTTTATACCCGCAATATCATTAGCCGTTTCGATACCGATGATAAGCTAAAATTGTTGATCGTCGTTGACAAACTGCTCACCGGGTTTGATGAACCGAAAAATACCGTGCTGTATATCGACAAACCGCTTAAGTCCCACAACCTAATCCAGGCGATTGCCCGGGTAAACCGACTGCATCCACTGAAAAAGTTTGGCCTGCTGATTGATTATCGCGGCATTCTGGCTGAACTGGACACGACGATCGGTAAATATCAGGATCTCGCCTCCCGAACTCAGGGAGGATATGACATCAAGGATATTGACGGGCTGTACAGCGCCATGAGCTCTGAATACAAGCGTCTGCCGCATCTGTATAACCAGTTGTGGGCCATATTTGCCGGTGTTAAAAACAAGAATGATACTGAGCAGTTGCGTGCAGTTCTGGTGCCTAAAATGGAAGAACGTAACGGAGAGATGGTCGATATCCATCAGAAAACCCGTGATGATTTCTTCGAGGCATTAACGGCCTTTGCCGGATGCCTGAAAGTGGCACTGCAGTCCGCTACCTTCTTCACAGACAAGAGCTTTACGGAACAAGACCGAAATCTCTATAAAGAAACCGTAAAACAGATGTCCAGCCTGCGCCAGTGGGCAATGCAGGTCAGCGGAGAGCAGGTCAATTATGACAACTACGCTGAGCAGGTGAAAAAACTACTGGATAAGCATGTCACCGGCGTTGAGGTTCGTGAACCGGATGGCGTGTATGAAGTCGGTAAAATGGGGAAAAGTGAAAAGCCCGAAGAGTGGGACAGCAACAAAACCCGCAATGAAACCGACATCATTAAAACCCGCGTGACGAAGATGATTGAGCAGGAGCTGCGTGATGACCCGTATGCTCAGGAGGCCTTTTCAAAACTCCTGCGTATGGCTATCGAAGAGGCTGAAAAACTGTTCGACCATCCACTGAAACAGTACCTCTTATTCCGTGAATTTGAAGAACAGGTTGAAGCCCGTAAGCTCAGCGATATCCCGGATGCACTGGCGGTAAACAAGCATGCTCAGGCGTATTACGGTGTTTTTAAAAAAGAGCTACCGGAGGTTTTTGCGGTAAACGACGTTCAGGTGCAGGAGAAGTGGACGAAGCTGGCCTTTGAGGTGGACAGCATTATCGTCAAAGCAGTGGCAGAAAATTCCCTGAACCCTCAGGATATTGAGAAGGCCGTTAAGACAAGTTTGTTACCACTGCTGTTTACGGCCTGCCGGGAAATTGGTGCCGGAATGAATCAGGTTAACCGTATCGTGGAAACCATTATCCAGATCCTGCGCGTTGGTTTGATGAAATCATGAGTGAACAAGAATCGCCAGCAATGAAAGCGTTACGCATTGTTTATTGTGATGAGGTCATCGTCGTACAGTGTGTTCCGCGTCAGGTCGTTAAGGGCAGGGTGCTCATCAAGGTGCATCCGGACTGCCGGGTTATTGCCTCTGTACCGCCAGGAACACCGGAGCACGAAGTGCTGTCTGCGCTGAAAAAACGAGGGCGCTGGATATATCAGCAACTGCGTGATTTCAGGGAGCAACAGACACACATTGTGCCGCGTCAGTATGTCAGTGGAGAAAGCCATTACTATCTTGGTAAGCAGTATCAGTTGAAAGTGACAGAAGACGCTACTGTTCCGCAACGAGTGAAAATGTTGCGTGGGCGGCTGGAAGTTACTGTCAGACACAAATCGGCAGAAAAAGTAAAAGCGTTGCTGACCGAATGGTATCGGGAACGTGCCAGAGATGTCTTTCAACGCAGGCTTGATTCACTAATACCGCAGACCCTTTGGGTTAGTGAGCGTCCGCCGATACGTTTGCGAGCGATGCAAACGCAATGGGGAAACTGTTCTGCGAAAGGTTGTCTGACACTGAATCCATGGCTGGTTAAGGCATCCTCAGAATGTATCGATTATGTCTTGCTACATGAGTTATGTCATGTTGCTGAGCACAACCATAGTGAGGAGTTTTACCGCTTGATGGGGCAGGTTATGCCGGGGTGGGAAAAGGTCAAGAAGCGACTGGATGGGATGGCTGGGATGTTGTTGGCTGATATGTAACTTATCAATATGAGTTCTTAAGGGTTTGGTCAGTCTCGTTAATGCAGGGAGTATAAAAATGAGTAAGTTAGATAATAAAATTGAAGCACGCCATCGTAATTTGTTTGATGTTCTAAATGCGCAAAAATATACCGTTGATTACTTTCAGCGCGAGTATAGCTGGGGTGAGAAACATATTGAAGAGTTGGTTACAGACTTAACATCTGCGTTTCTCAATGAATACACCGTCGGTGATTCTCGGGAGCAGGGTGAAAACTACAATAATTATTACTTAGGACCATTTGTTGTGAGTAGTAAAGATGGGAAACGGAGTATTATTGATGGTCAGCAACGACTGACTTCATTAACTTTATTTCTAATTTACCTCCATAACCTTCAGAAAGAACTTAAATATGAAGAGAAAATAGAATCAATGATTTTCTCCGAGCTACGTGGCAGTAAATCATTCAATATAGTAGTTGAAGACAGAATTCCTTGCATGGAAGCATTGTTTAATTTTGGTAGCTATAGTTTAGTTGATGGGGATGATGAGTCAACCCATAACATGGTGGAGAGATATCAGAATATCACAGATGCTTTTCCTGATGAGTTAAAAGGTCAGGCTTTTCCTTTTTTTATCGACTGGCTTAAGTATAACGTTATTATGGTTGAGATAGTTGCCTATTCAGATGAAAACGCATATACCATCTTTGAGACTATGAATGACCGAGGATTGAATCTTACTCCGTCCGAAATGCTTAAAGGTTTTTTACTTTCACGTTTTCATCAGGGAGATAAACGCCAAAAGGCAAATGAACTCTGGAAAAAAGCGATGATGGATTTAAAAAACTATGACAAAGATGAAGACCAACGTTTTTTCCAGTCATGGTTGCGAGCTCAATATGCTGATACAATACGCCCGGGTAAAGCTGGTTCAAAAAATGAAGACTTTGAAAAAATAGGTACGCGTTTTCATAGCTGGGTTAGAGATAATCTTCAGGCGGTGGGATTGGACCCAGATAATGGTGAGACATTCGAACGATTTATACAAAATAACTTTTTGTTTTATTTGAATGCCTATACACAAATACTGAATGCTGAGAGAGCATTAACGCACCAACTGGAATATGTATTTTATATCCACCATTGGGGTATTGCACCTACTTTAAGTTTCCCTTTGATGTTGGCTCCATTAAATGTAGGTGACAGTCCTGAGGCTGTGATAGCCAAAATAAACCTGGTGGCGCGCTATATTGAAACATTTGTTGTTCGTCGTTCTGTTAATTTCCGAAAATTCTCTGCCAGTTCTATTCGTTACACAATGTACAGTCTTGTTAAAGAAATTCGTGGTAAAAGTATTGAAGAATTAAAAGATTTGTTATCTAAGAAGTTATCCGAAATGCCAGATACTTTTGCAGGAATGGAAGAGTTTCGTCTCCATGGTCAAAACTATCGTTTTGTGAAGTTTTTGCTTTCTCGTATAACTGCGTGGGTTGAGCAGCAAGCCGGAATGAGTACAACCTTCATTACATATTATCAGCCAGAACACGGTAAGCCATTTGAAGTCGAGCATATTTGGGCAGATAAATATGAACGTTACTCTGATGAGTTTGAACAAGAGCACGAATTTAACAATTACAGAAATCGCTTAGGTGATTTGGTTTTATTACCTAGAGGCTCAAACCAGTCATATGGTGATTTGTGTTACGATCAAAAGCAACCTCATTACATCAAAGAGAATCTCCTGGCTAAATCGTTATGCCCATTGGCATATATGAATAACCCTAATTTCAATCAGTTGAGAAATGTATTCGGATTGCCTTTCAAACCACATGATTCATTTAAAAAACAAGATGTCGATGAACGACAGTCTTTGTATAAAATAATTTGTGAGAATATTTGGGACCATAATTTATAGCAAAGTTAGGGTGTTATTTAATCTGTAATGGCATCATGATTTTTAAAAGGAGGTTGAATTGCGTTCTGAAACGTTTTTTGTCAAATTTATTGAACAACTGAAAGGTATTTCGGTTGAGGATGATGTTGAATTCAATTTTTTTGAATTGGGTGGTTCCGGATATCTCGAAAATCCAACTACGGATTTGATGGCTTTGTTTATGGGAGCCCAGAAAATGGTGCCGCCATGGTTGCTCAAAGCATTGCTATGTTGCCTGGATGATTCCCTCGATGTTGATGAAATTGATTTCACTTCTCTGGAGCTAATGAGAGAGGCCCGAACAGAAGATGGGAAATATATTGATATTCTTATCAGACATGATGAATTCATTATAGGTATTGAGCATAAAGTTCTGGCTGATACATATAATCCTTTTCCCAGCTATGTAAGTCTCATTGATAGTTACGGCGGCAACAATCAAAAACTATTTCGCTGTATATTAAAGCCTGACGGTAACAGCGCTAAAGGCGTAGACGGTTGGCAACTGATCAATTATTCACTGCTGCTGAAAACCGCCATTCGACGTCTGGGGTTAGAGATGATGAATCAAGAGTTCAGCAAGTGGACTTTTTTTTATCAGGAGTTTTTAAGTCATCTTAAAAAATTGAGTGAGGTTAGTATGGATAAAGTATCTGATAAAAATGTGGAGTTTGTCACTGAAAATTTCACAGCTTTGATAAAATCGGTTCAATTGCTGGAAATGTACCAAAATGCTATCACCGAGGAAGCTAAATCGGTTGTCTCAGAGGTATTGCCTGATATTCATATTGCAACAGGTATTAATAACTGGAAGGGTTACTATAAAGCAATTCATCTGATGCCGGGATGCTGGGGGCAAGGTAAAACAGGAATTACGTTAGTTTATCGCCCTTCAGAGGATGGTCGAGATGAAGCTGAGTTCTACGTATATGGATGGATACATTCAGATGATTACCCTGAAGTTAATGCACTAAAAGAAGAAATAAGAGTTGCTTTAAGTGCTGGAGATTTCATTCCAACAGCTAGCCCTGAGGACTATGAAGTATCAATTACTGGGAAGGGGAAAGTGCTTGAACTGAGTTTTTGGGGGAATACGAGAAGCAAAAAAGATGCACTGGTTCTTCTTAAGGATATGACTAAGTGGATGGACTCAAAAATAAGAACATAAAGTAATATGACTGAGTGATGACGATCTTTTTTAAATTGTGGATTATTAGGCTGGTAATTGAAGCGCCGAATAGACAGATATTGGAATAAAAGGAGAATATTCAAATGATTTATCAGTGTGATACTTGCAGTAGAACGACTTTTGAGATTAATTGTCCATGGTGTAGTGGAGTTTCGCCTGTAAAAACGTCTGCATGGGGTTCAGCATCATCGACCTCACAAGCAATAGATATACAACGTATGACACCATTGAATCCATCGTTTTATCCCGAATTTCAGTATCGTTCAAAGGGTGTTCTTAAAGATCTATTTGGGAAAAAGAAAGAACAAACTCAGCTTAATCAATTGCTTGAAAATGTTCTCGAAAAATACTCCAATTTAAAAGATCCATATTTTACTAACTTCATTTACACTTCCAGATTCTCACATAATAATAAATCTGAAGCAGATTTCTCAACAGATAATGGCACATACTCCGAATTACAACTTTTCCGTGAGGTGTTGGTCAGAAAAGGGTTCAATGAGCTTGAGGAGTTACCTGAGCTATTAGATAAATTACTCCTTACCACGTCATTTAACGCTCTTTATTATGGTTTCGCTAAGGAAGTTAAACGGCATATTAAATTTACACTTACTGAATCCTTGAAGTCATGGATTGAGGAAGCAGGCACCACTTTTCGGGCAGATCTTTCATTATTTCTATTCTATATATGGAGTAATAATATAGAGTTCTCATCAGTAGAATTCAATGAAAAAGCAGAGGCCACGCCTGGTGTCCCTTTGGTTTTATTTGAGGAAGTTAAAAAATACTTGGCAGTGTGCGAACGTATTTATTTTGACATTCTGGTTGATAGATTAGCTACACGCCTTGAGCATTTTAACCCTAATAAATTCGTCACCATGTATTTAGTTGATGCAATGGATGGTTTCCAGTTCGAAGATTTCCTTGTAGAAATATTCCAGACTATGGGTTATGACGTCAAAGAAACCAAGAGAACGCAAGATCAGGGTGCAGATCTTTTCGTCACTCGATTTGGTAAGGATATGGTTATTCAGGCGAAAAATTATTCTGGTTCTGTAGGTAACTCGGCGGTGCAGCAGGTGATCTCGGCTAAAACGTTCTATGGTTGTGATGAGGCGATGGTTGTGACTAATTCCTACTTCACACGCTCTGCCAAAGAATTAGCTGAGTCAGCCTTGGTACGTTTGATCGACAGGGATGAACTGCAAAAGTATCTGGATGATTACAATCAGAAGATAATTGAAGATTTCCAGTCAAACTCGTAACTTTGCAGTCATATAGATATAGCAAAGGACAGGTAGGCCTCCGTGAGAGGGGGACTTACCTGTGCAGATTCTGTGCTCAAAGTTATCCAAGTCTATCTATTTACTGCCAATTACAGTAAAATGAGTAAGCAATTACAGCAAAGTTTCGCAATGCACTGCTATGTAACTCATTGATCCTGCGTAGAATTTAAAATCCCTCGGCGTTCGCGCTGTGTGGGTTCAAGTCCCACTCCGGGTACCATGGGAAACAAAGAATAATCAAAGCAATAAGCAGTGTCGTGAAACCGCCCCTTAAGGCGGTTTTTTTATTTCTTTCACAATGCGCTAATCAATATCTCTTTGTTCGTATGATGGCGATCAGCCATATACATGCAGTAGTTACTGCAATCGCTATCAAATAGAGAATTAATGTGTAGTAATCCAGAAAATCCTCTTCGATAACAAACCCATACTTTTCTACATACCAGTCATATAGCTCCAAATCAGGCGTGAAGTAACAGAATATACAGTAAAGAATGCTTAAGAAGCTCAATTCGGCAAGCCAGATAAGCACTGAGTGAACGGGTTTCATCAGTAGACCTGTATAGTGCCAAATGCACGTAGTTGAGGGGTGATCATCGTTGATGGGGTTCTGACAAGCGCTCTCCAAAGCACCATATAATCATTGAGAGAGACAAGCGTTATACACCCATCACTGTTGCCACTGCTTCCTGCCGGGTGTAGACGAAATGATCCTCGCTCAACTTTATTTATAAAAGTAGTGTCATCAATCCGTTCATCTTCACGCAAGAGTGCAAACCATAAGTCACGGTCCGATCCGCTTCGAATTGATTTCATCCAATTGCTGGTACGGTTTTTAAGATTACCCCGAGATCTTACAACAATGTAATAATTACCCGGAGGAAGAGGCCCCCTTTTGGCGATTGCTATAGAATCTGGGTTGTTTCTGTGCTTCCCTTTATTGCCTGAATAGGCGGCGAAAAAACCCACACCAGGACAACTTAGTGACGATAGCTGCCCATTATTCATATGAAAATAGCAACGGATCATCTGTCTGCCCAAGAATCAGTAAAAATAATATTGCCGTCGCAGTGCTTCCAGGTTATGCGTTCATAACGCAAAGATATGCTTTCAAGATGGTTGTGCTTTTCAGTCGTAGGATCTTTCACATCGTGCATGACGGGGCATACAGACACTACCTTTACCCCTTCAAGATACATATTGAAGTATTCAACTTCCTGCCCAGCGTCGTTAATTCTGTACCACTTAAATTCCGCTGATTGTAACGTTTGCCCATGCGCCACAGCTTTATAAAGATATGGGCTTGATGAATCGAATTCTTTTTCAAAATTTAATGCGGAGTGAACTCGTGTACCTGTGATTTTTCCGGTTGCGCTATCAGTAGGAAGGTGCAAACCATGTCCAAATCCAAGAACTTCAATACTACCTTCACGGTGCTGAACATCTACAGAACCTGTAATGTTTGCACCGCCGTCATCTTTAAGCCAAAGATATGCGGGTATAGCCATTCTGAAAGCTCCTTTTCAGTGAGTTTGACGTGATTGTCAGAGACTAATAAATCAACAAACTCAGGCCGTCTCAAGGCATTGCGTGCTATACCTGTCGTGAATATCTCATTGTTATTTATATGAAATTACTTTTAATGATTCCTTTCATATCAAATCACACCCCGCCCAAATACGCCTTCCTCACCTCCTGATCCCCCAATAACTCCTCTCCGCTGCCGCTCAGGCGGATCTGCCCGTTAACCATCACGTAGCCGCGGTCAGAAAGCTTCAGCGCGTGGTGCGCATTCTGCTCCACCAGAAAAATGGTCATCCCGTTGCGGGTCAGTTCGCGCAGCGTCTGGAAGATCTGTTTCACCACAATCGGCGCCAGGCCGAGGCTGGGTTCATCCAGAAGCAGGAGTTTAGGGCGGCTCATCAGCGCCCGGGCGATGGCCAGCATCTGCTGTTCCCCGCCGGACATGGTCATCGCCCGCTGTTTACGCCGTTCTTTAAGGCGAGGGAAGAGGTCAAACATGGTGTGCATATCTTCCGTTGCAAACTGGCTGCCAATGGGGATGGTCCCCATCAGCAGGTTCTCCTCCACGGTCATATCGGGAAAAATACGTCGTCCTTCTGGCGCCTGGGCAATGCCTTCGGAGGCGACATAGTGGGTCGATTTATGGCTAATGTCCTCTCCGCAAAACACGATCTGCCCGCTGCGAATACGCGGCTGGCCGAAGATAGACATCAGTAATGTCGATTTACCCGCGCCGTTAGCGCCTATCAGCGCCACGGTTTCCCCTTTGTTTACTTCAAGGGTTACCTGTTTCAGCGCCTGGATCACGCCGTAAAACACGTCCACCTCGCGAAAGGCCAGCATCGGTTCGCTCATAGATTGACCTCGCTTTCATCGGTGCCCAGATATGCGGCGATCACTTTTTCATCATGCTGGATCTGCTCGGGTTTTCCCCTCGCGATGACGTCTCCATGGTCGAGCACAATGATGTCGTCCGAAATCTCCATCACCATTCCCATATCGTGTTCAATCAACAGTACCGTAATGCCGTGGTGGTCGCGCAGAAAACGGATGATGTTGCTCAGCTTGTGCGTTTCAACCGGGTTGAGCCCGGCGGCGGGTTCATCCAGACAGATCATCTCTGGTCCGGTGCACATGGCGCGCGCGATTTCCAGACGCCGCTGCTGGCCGTAGGACATCTCGCCCGCCAGGCGATTGGCACACTCCACAAGATCCACCACCTCAAGCCAGTAGAAGGCCCTGTCCAGGGCGTCGCTCTCTGCCCGTCGGTAAGCGGGGGTATTGAGGATCCCGGCGAGCAAATTACGGTTAACGCGCATATGCTGTGCGACCAGCAGGTTTTCCACGACCGACATCTCGCGGAACAGACGAATGTTCTGGAAGGTGCGTGCCAGCCCGGCGCGGTTAACCAGATGCGTCCCGCCAAACATCTTATAGAAAAGGCGCTGCCCCAACTGTGCAGGGTGAATCCAGTCGTCCGGCTGGAATTTTTGCCCGAGTACCTGAATGACGTTGGTCGTTCTGTTGCGTGCATTAAACAGAATGTTCCCGCCGGACGCTTTATAGAAGCCGGTCAGGCAGTTAAAGACGGTGGTTTTGCCAGCGCCGTTTGGGCCGATAAGGGCGGTAATTGAACCGCGCTGCACGTCGAGATTGACGTCATTAAGCGCCTTGATCCCGCCAAAATGCATCATCAGGTGCTCTACGCTTAAAATCGTTCCGTTCATGGCGCCACGCCCTTACGCACGGCAAACCCGCTGCGGTTAATGCGGATCAACCCGCGCGGACGCCAGATCATCATCACCACCATCAGCATGCCAAACAGCAGGACGCGATACTCAGCAAAGCTGCGCAACAACTCGGGTGTCACGGTGAGCACAAAGGCTGCCAGCACGACTCCGAGCGTGGAGCCCATGCCGCCCAGTACCACGATGGCGAGGATCAGCGCAGATTCAAAAAAGGTGAATGAGGTTGGATTCACAAAACCCTGATAGGTGGCAAAGAACACGCCCGCAATCCCGGCCGTTGACGCGCCCAGCGTAAAGGCCGAAAGCTTAACCAGCACATGGTTGAGGCCCATGGAGCGGCAGGCGATTTCATCTTCCCGCAGGGCTTCCCATGCCCGGCCAATTGGCATTCGCGTCAGGCGATGCTTGACATAAAGCACCAGCAGCACCACCAGAAACAGCACCGCGTAAATAAAGATAAACTTCATATTCGGGTTGTACGTCAGATGGAAAAATTCATGAAATGGCACGCCACCTTCTTTGGCGCGTCGACCAAACTCCAGTCCGAAAAACGTAGGCGGCGGCGCTGACACGCCATTAGGCCCGCCGGTGAAAGTTAGCCAGTTGTTCAGCACCAGACGGATAATTTCCCCGAACCCGAGCGTCACAATCGCCAGGTAGTCGCCGTGCATGCGCAGCACCGGGAAGCCGAGCAGGGCACCGGCAGCCGCAGCCATAATTGCCGCCAGCGGCAGCATGCTCCAGAATCCGAGTCCCAGATATTGATACCCCAACGCCAGCCCGTAAGCGCCGATGGCGTAGAAGGCGACATACCCCAGATCCAGCAGTCCGGCCAGACCCACGACGATATTCAGGCCGAGGCCGAGCAGGACGTAAATCAGCCCGAGGATAGCAACCGTCAGCAGGTATTTGGTGGCGACAAACGGGAAGCAGATCGCAAGGGCGATCGCCAGAGGAATAACCCAGCGCAGACGGCTTTTGTATTCCGGCGGGCGAACATATACCCCCGCGCTGTTGGCTTCGAACCGCGCCTGAAAACGGGCCCCGACAGCGGTACTTAAAAAAGCGCTCAGCAGAAAACGCCCAACCATCACTGTGCCGACCATCCAGGCCAGGCGCTGTCCGGCAAAGTTAAAGCTATATCCGTCCAGCACCACGCCCGCAATCGGGCCAAAAATAATCAATGCGATCAGCCCGGAAAACATCGCGTCCAGCAGGCAGCGCTTGAGGGCGAAACCGTGTGATGTCATCGTTTTCTCCTTCACACTTTGGCCACGACAGGGCGGCCGAGCAGTCCCTGAGGGCGGAAAATCAGGATCATGACCAGCAGCCCAAACGAGAACACATCTTTGTAGTCCGAGTTCACCATGCCGGAAAACTGAGCCTCGGCCACCCCCAGAATCAGCCCGCCGAGCATCGCGCCGGGCAAAGAGCCGATCCCCCCGAGCACCGCGGCGGTAAAGGCTTTGATACCAATCACAAACCCGACGTAGAAATCAAAGGTGCCGTAATTCATGGTAATGAGCACCCCGGCCAGACCGGCCATTGCCGCGCCGATGACAAATACCAGAGAAATAATCCTGTCGGTATTTATCCCCAGAATGGAGGCCATTTTTCGATCCTGTTGTACCGCACGACACATGCGTCCCAGCCGGGTATGGCTGATAATCCAGGTGAGCAATAGCATCCCGGCGAAGGAGGCGACCAGAATGAATACTTTGGTATAGGTAATCTGCACGAACCCCTCTCCCAGATGCAGACGAATCACGCCGTCCAGCATGGTGGGAACCCCTTGCTGACGCGGCCCCTGGCTCAGTTGCGCGTAATTTTGCAGGATAAGCGACATGCCGATGGCGGAGATCAGCGGCGCCAGACGGGTGGAGTTGCGTAGCGGTTTATAGGCAATGCGCTCGATGGTCCAGCCATACACTCCGGTGACCACGATGGTGAATACCAGCGTGCCGAGGATCAGTAGAGGGAACGACTGCAGGCCGAAGAAGGAGAGCAGCGCCAGGCCAATCGCGCAGAGATAGGCAGAGATCATATACACTTCGCCGTGGGCGAAGTTAATCATCCCGATGATGCCGTACACCATCGTATAACCGATGGCGATGAGTCCGTAGACGGAGCCCAGCGTTAAGCCATTAATTAACTGTTGCAGGAAGAATGTACTCATCTTAGCGCGCTCTTTATAACGGCCGCACAAACCGCGCAGCCTGATGTGTTGTTTGCGTCGGCAGGCGGCCCTGCCGACGTTGAGCGTGACTCCGTCCCGTTACGGCACTTCCTTATACTTTCCTTTGTCGTCCCACTGATACACCACGTAGTCAGAGACTTTCAGATCGCCTTTGCTGTCCCAGGCTTTTTTGCCCATCACCGTATCGACGGAATTAGCCTTCAGCCATTCGCTGGCTTTGGCTGAGTCCTTGCCGCCCGTCGCCTTGAATGCCGCGGCGATAGCCTGCACGGAGGCATAGGAGTAGAGGGTGTATCCTTCCGGTTCGAATTTACCGGCGCGGAATTTCTCAATTACCGCTTTACCGTCCGGGATCAGGCGCGGATCTTTACCGAAGGTCATATAGATGCCGTTGGTATATTGCGGTCCTCCCGCCGCGGTCACCATCTCTTCGTTGACAATACAGTCGCCGGAGAAGAATTTTGCCTGCACGCCCTGTTCACGCATCTGGCGAACCAGCGGGCCGGCTTCAGGGTGACAGCCCCCGAAGAAGACGACGTCCGGTTTTTGCGCCCCAATTTTGGTGACCAGGGCGTTAAAGTCTTTTTCTCCGCGGGATAACCCTTCGTACATTACGTCCTGCACGCCGCGTTTTGCCAGTGCGGCTTTGGTGGCGTCCGCCAGCCCCTGACCGTAGGTGTCTTTGTCGTGAATGATCACCACCCGTTTGGCTTTCAGCTTGTCGATAATGAAATCGCTGGCGACCTGACCCTGCTGGTCATCGCGGCCGCACATGCGGAACATATCGCTCATGCCGCGCTCGGTAATCTGCGGGTTGGTGGAGCCAGGCGTGATGGCGATGATCCCCGCGTCGCTGTACACCTCAGAGGCGGGCATGGTGGACGAAGAGCAGAAATGACCGACCACCGCGTTGACCTTATCCTGGTCGACTAAACGGTTGGCGACGGCAACGGCCTGCTTGGGCTCGCAGGCATCATCTCCCTGAACCAGCTTAATTTTTTCACCGTTGATCCCGCCTGCGGCGTTAATGTCCTCTGCTGCCTGTGTTGCGCCATGCCAGTACTGATCGCCGTAGGTGGCATTGGGGCCTGTAAATGGCCCGGCCACGCCAATGACAATATCTGCCCGGGCGGAAAATGCCGTCACCAGACAACCGGCCAACAAAAGAGAAAGAGGAGTTCTGATTAATTTCAGCGACATTATTGTGTTCCTTAGCAATGAGGTTTTTGCACCACGGTGTAAACCCGAACGCCCGGCGGCGCAGCCAATCAAAAACACGAGCGAGAAAAATGATGTTACGAACAAGATACGGTCAGCATCCTGCTTAATACGGCGAGGTTTCCATGCGCAGTGTCGCGTGCTGAAGATTAAGCAAAATCGTTGCCAGAATGGTTAACCTGTTGACGGCGTTGCGACATGTTGAGTATAGAGCGCCGTTGTACGCAGCCTTGCGGGACGCACTAAAATTACAGCGGAGATCACATCTCGTTAACAATAAAGCCCATAAGTTGTGCAAGGGTCACGATTTGCACGTTTTTGCAGCAATAATTCCCGTAACTTCCGCCGGGAAAGGCGTACGATATGTGCTAGGATCCTTTCCTTTTTGATCAGGAGTGTCAGCAATGACTGAAGGCCCATTAAATGAAAGCGAAATGGCGTGGCTGGAAGAGACGTTAATGTCTTACGGTCATGACGATGCGTCCGTGATTGACGTGTCCGAACTGGACGGCATGCTTACGGCAGTGCTTTCCGGCCCCGTGGTTGTCGAGCCAGACACCTGGCTGGTGGCGGTATGGGGCGGCGAGAAATATATCCCGCGCTGGAAAAACGATCGAGAAATGAACCGTTTTATCGATCTCTGCTTTAAGCATATGAACGACATTGCTGAGCGCCTGAGCGAATACCCGGATCAGTTTGAGCCGATGTTTGGTTATAACGACGTGGACGGCCAGAGCTACACCGTTGTGGAAGAGTGGTGTTATGGCTATATGCGCGGCGTGTCGCTGACCGACTGGTCTGCACTGCCAGAAGAGCTGAAAGCGGATCTGGATGTCATCGCGCTTCACGGCTCAGAAGAGAACAGCGAGAAGCTGGACGCGCTGAGCGAAGAGGAGTACATCGCCAGCATTGAGCGTATCCAGCCAGCGGCGCTGCGTTTATACGACTACTGGTCTGCTAACCCACAGCAACCGGAAGCGAAGAAACCGATTGTTAACGGCACAAAGGTCGGGCGTAACGATCCGTGTCCGTGCGGCAGCGGGAAGAAGTTTAAGAGCTGTTGCTTACACTGATAAAAAAGGGGCTGTTGATAGCCCCTTTTTTTTACCCCACTTCCGGCAGCATTCCCGCCGCAATCAAAAATTGCACCAGAATAATGACGACCCCGCAGGCAAACACAATGCACAGCAGCGGCTTTCCACCTGCCACCCGGTACCCTTGCCGGGCATGCTGTTGGCGGCTCTTCCACGCCAGCAGAGAAGGGAGCAGCAGGGCAAGGATGGATAGAGCCACCCCCGCATACCCCAGCGCCATGACAAACCCGCGCGGGTAGAAGAGGGCAAAGGCCAGCGGAGGCAGGAAGGTGATCGCCCCTGTCTGTAAGCGGCCGGTGACGGAATTGCGACGCTGGAACAGATCTGCCAGATAATCAAACAGACCGAGCGCCACGCCCAGGAAGGAGGTGGCCAGCGCCAGATCGGCAAACAGATGCACCGCCAGCTCAACGTGTGGAGAAGTTACCACTTCACGCAGCGCCAGCAAGAAACCGTTCAGACCGGCGTGTTCCGCCATCAAGCCAATAAAGGAGGAAGAGTCGATACTGCCCAGCGTCACCAGCTGCCAGAAAATGTAGGCAATCAGCGGGATGGCGCTACCGATAACAAACACGCGGCGAAGCTTGCGAATATCACCGTTCATGTAGCTGACAATGCTTGGCACACTGCCGTGGAAGCCAAATGAGGTAAAAATGACCGGGATCGCGGAAAGCGCCAGGCCTTTTTCCAGCGGCAGCGTCAGCAGGTTGACCTTATGAACATGCGGTGCCAGCAGAACCAGCATCACAATCAGAAAAAGAATTTTGGCGCTGAATAAAAAACGGTTAAACAGATCGACCAGCGAGGTGCCCACACAGACTACGCCGCCGCCGATGAGCGTAAAGAAGATGGCCCCCTTCGCTGGCGTAATGTCAGCACCGAACCCGTCGTTGACGCTGGAAGCGATCAATTCCCCGGCACCGCTGATATACGCAGCGGTCAGGGCGTACATCAGAAACATCATGCTAAAGCCGGTCACCCACTGTCCGTAACGGCCCAGATAGCGTGCCGCAAGCGAACCCAGCCCGGTATCGGCGGGGACGTGCTGATAAACCTCAAGCAGCAACAGCGCGGTGTAACACATTAATGCCCAGAGCGTACCCAGTAGCAGTAATGTCATGCCAAATCCGACGCCCGCGGCGGCCAGCGGCATCGCCAGCATTCCTGCGCCAATCGTCGTTCCGGCGACGATAAAAATACTTCCCAGGGTTCTGTTTTTCACGCTTTCCTCTACAACGCTTCACGATCGCGACAAAATCTGCGGCGCAGAGTAAGGGAAAAGCCGTATTTCGTCAAATCACCGTTACAAGAAGTGTAACTTTAACTTTACGATTTTAGCCGGGCGAGGCTCTTCAGGTAACTCTCTGATCCTTCGGAGGTGTAAGGCTACTTCATAAGGACAATAGGATCGCGTGAAAATCAGGCGTAATTTAAACAAAAATTGCAAAACATAAAATAAAATGAGGGTCTGATGGCGGGGGAAAATCCATTCACAGCGGCCTGGAGCCGGGGAGGCAATTTGCTATGTCACGGCCACTGGATCATCAGCTGGCAGAATACGGCGCTGACGTTGCCGGAATCCCGACGTGAAAAGGATATGGGCACATGGGCGATTTATTCGATTATCGATCCTGAGGATGAGACCTTTGCACAGGGGTTAAAAGAGGATGAGTGGATAATCGAAAACGTGGACTGGCTGACGGATTTATTCTTCGACGCCGGGATCCCGCTTGAGGCGGCAAACTACCGGTACTTTTTCCAGGCCGTAAATCCGCATGACTGGCGCTGCACCAGTTGCGCAGGTTGCATGTAAAAAAATACGGCGCTGAAAGTCAGCGCCGTATCGATATTAATTCTGGGTATCAAGCGTAGAGAGTTCTTTATCAATAAAGTAAAGACCTTCACCGGTTTTACCGGCCAGCGATAATTTATCCAGAACCGATTTAAACAGTTTCTCTTCTTCGTGTTGCTCGGCCACATACCACTGCAGGAAATTAAAGGTTGGATAATCCTGGCTGGTCATTGCCGCATGCACCAGCTCGTTAATTTTCTGGGTGATCAGCTGCTCGTGCTCGTAGGTAGCGCGGAAGAGTTCATCAAGTGAGCCATACTCCGCAAACGGTGATGCCACGTTATCAATGCGCGGCAGGCTGCCGGTATCTGTCAGATAATCAAAGAGACGCTGCATGTGGGTCATCTCTTCCTGAGCGTGACGACGCAGGAACGCGGCGGCACCTTCAAAGCTGTGATAGCTGCACCAGGCACTCATCTGCTGGTAGAGCAGGGAGGAAAAAAGCTCAAGATTCATTTGTGCATTGAGCTTGTCGATCATTTCAGTTTTCAGCATGGTGACGCTCCGGTTTATTATTTCTGGTTCACAATGAGCGACACTATAATTTGTTATTTAATTATATGCAAAACGTAAAATAAATATTTGTTTATTTAAAAATACGAATGGGAATAAAACGCATTGGCGATATTTATATTTATAAATGAGAATTATTTATTTTAACGGGCTGCCAGCCAAAACTGGCAGCGCAGATTAATACCACGGATTACTGGTGGCCGGTTTAACAGCATAACCCATGCATTTGTACTGAATGGTCACGCTCTCGTTCAGACACAGTGAGCCGCTAATCAGGGTGCAGGTTTTAATGGGCTGTCCATAGGAGGAGGCGGTGGCATATCCCATGCCCTGGCACGCTTTGGTTGCAGTGCCATTGTTCACATATTCATCAGACCAGGCGTTTTGCAGGGCGGCCTGACCATAGTCAAGGCGGACTATGCCATTTGGCGCATCCAGACTGCTCACCTGTGCCTGGCGGTTGATGCTACATCCCGCGAGCAGCAGGACCGTGCCGACAACGAAGACTCTTTTCATGGTTCGCTCTGAGTGGAGGGAAATACGTTATCGTACCGCTCGCTGTCCGCCGCAATGCCCTGAATAGCCGGACAATCTGCCCTTTCTCTTTGCAACGGGCCGGGCTCAGACCTGTCATCAACAAAAATGTGAGTCCTCTTTGGTTTTTTAAAACAATCTTTCATTTAATTTGAAAGTACGTTTGTGTGATAGTAGGGTGAAGATGAAAAGGTATCCATGATGGGCTCGCCCGCAACGCATTCAGGAGAGAGACAATGAAAATCGCACTGATGATGGAAAACAGCCAGGCCGCAAAAAATCCAGTGATTCTGAAAGAGTTAAAAACGGTCGCCGATGAAAAAGGGTTCCCGGTGTATAACGTTGGCATGAGCGATGAGAACGACCATCATCTGACCTATATCCATCTGGGGATCATGGCGAGCATTTTACTCAATGCGAAGGCCGTCGATTTTGTGGTGACTGGGTGTGGAACGGGCCAGGGGGCGTTGATGTCGCTGAACATCCACCCGGGCGTGATCTGCGGTTACTGTATCGACCCTGCAGATGCGTTTCTCTTCGCCCAGATTAACAACGGTAACGCGCTTGCCCTGCCGTTTGCCAAAGGCTTCGGCTGGGGTGCAGAGCTGAACGTTCGCTTTATCTTCGAAAAAGCGTTCACCGGCCGCAAGGGAGAAGGTTATCCGCCAGAGCGCAAAGAGCCTCAGGTACGTAATGCGGGGATCCTGAATCAGGTGAAAGCCGCTGTGGTCAAAGAGAACTATCTGGACACGCTGCGGGCAATCGATCCTGAGCTGGTAAAAACCGCCGTTTCCGGCCAGCGCTTCCAGCAGTGCTTCTTTGAAAACTGTCAGGACAAAGAGATCGAGGCTTTCGTGCGCGAGATTGTCGGCTAACACGCGTAGTTGAATACAGAAAAAATTGTGATGTGAGTCACAAAAATATTGATTTTTGTGATAGTGGTCATATTATAGGCACATTGACGATAAAGTTGTATAACAAGTTAATGGAGCATCACAATGAAACTGCGCAAAATCCTCAAAAGCATGTGGGCTAACTACTGCAACACCTTCAAAGACGTGCCGCCTGGCGCGATGTTCTGATAAAAAAACCTGCTTCGGCAGGTTTTTTTATGCCTGCAACCACCAGAAGGGAGATGAAAGGGGGCGTGTTTTGTTACTATGGCGGCCTTTGAATAAGGAGAAACCCCATGTCTCAAAACCTGAGCGCCGATCAGGAACTGGTATCTGATGTTGTCGCATGCCAGCTGGTCATCAAACAGATCCTTGATGTCTTAGATGTTATCGCGCCGGTGGAAGTGCGTGAGAAGATGTCTACCCAGCTGAAAAACATCGATTTTTCCAGCCATCCCGCTGCGGCTGACCCGGTTACGCTTCGGGCGATCCAGAAAGCCATCGCGCTGATTGAGCTGAGATTCACGCCGCAGAGTGAATCTCACTGATAGCGCGCAACGTGAGAAGGGCGACAGTGCCTGTCGCCCGAAAGCGTTTAAAAGAAGGTCTGTACCAGCAGATAACTCGCCGCGCAAGCACAGCTCACGCCAATTATCCCCGGCAGGATAAAGCTGTGGTTGATAATAAATTTGCCGATACGGGTTGTCCCTGAGCGGTCAAACCCGATGCAGGCCAAATCGCTTGGGTAGGTGGGCAGAACAAAATAGCCATACGACGCCGGGAAGAAAGCGATCAGCATTTTCGGATCGATACCCAGCATTAACCCCATCGGCGCCACGGCCGTCAGCGCTGCCGCCTGGCTGTTCACCAGTTTAGAGACCAGGAAAAGCACGATGGCGTAGGTCCACGGATGGCTTTTCACGACCCCTTCCAGCGCCAGTTTTAGCTCGTCGAGATGTGCCTGGAAAAAGGTATCACTCATCCACGCGACGCCGAACACCGAGAAAATCGCCACCATTCCGGCTTTAAAGACCGCGCCGTTAGAAATGGTCGCTGCATTGACCTTGCAGGTGACCAGCATCACCGCACCCGCAATGAGCATCATCATCTGAATGACAAGGTTCATCGACAGCGCCGTCATTTTGCCTTTCACCTCAAACGCCGGACGCAGTTCAGGCAATGCCCCGAGCAGCACCACCACCGCGATCCCGGCGAAGAAAATCCACGTTGACCAGTAGGCCTGTTTCGGAAAACGTTGATTCATCAACGTCTCGGTTCCGCCGTAGATAAACTCGCGCTGTTTTGGATCTTTCAGCTTTTCCTGGAATTCCATGTCATCGGCTAAATCTTTCCCGCGGCGTAAACTCCACAGGGCGGCAATAGTCACACCGAACAGCGAGGCGGGAACTGACACGGCGAGAATTTCGAGGATCCCCCACGCGTGTCCAATGCCATGCTGGGCGGCCAGAATGGAAATCAGCGACACCACGGCAACGGAGACCGGGGAGGCGGTGATCGCCATTTGCGATGCCACCGACGCCACGGCCATCGGACGTTCCGGGCGGATCCCTTTTTTCAGGGCGATATCGGCAATAATCGGGAACATGGTGTACACCACATGGCCGGTACCGCAGAGAAAGGTCAGCATCCAGGTGGTAAAGGGGGCGAGGAGGGTGATGTGCTGAGGATGCTTGCGCAGCAGGCGCTCGGCAAATTGCATCATCACATTCAGCCCACCTGCCGTCTGCAGGGTGGCCGCACACCCGATCACAGCGAGGATGGTCAGCATCACATCAACCGGCGGTTTACCGGGCTGCAGACCAAAGATAAACGTCAAAATAAACAGACCGATACCGCTTATCAGCCCCAGTCCCATCCCGCCAAAACGCGTGCCTGTCAGCAGGCACAGGAGGATGACAATAAACTCAATGGTGATCATGATGCTCCCTCGTCATTAATTATGTAATTAAATAAATCATTACATGTTGTAGGGATAATCATTGAGAGCGAGATCTGATTTGTTAAATCTTTTAAAAAGCAGGAGGTTGGCTGTGAAAAAGAGGCCCACTCCCGAACGGGAGCAGGCGAAAAGCTTAGTGGTGCTGTACTGTCACCAGATCGAGCAGGTGACGGTCGGTCTGTTCCGGGCATAACCCGGACTGTTGCGCGTTGCGGAGCTCATCCGCCAGTGCTTTAAGCAAAATGCCGTCCTGCTGCTGCTCTTTGTCCATATCGCGCAAGAACTGCAGTGTTGCGCTGTCATGCTGAGCCCTGGCTTCATCCGCCAGTTTATTCAGCGTGGCGCAGCGTTGCTCATACTCTTCAAGCGTTTTCCTGAATAACTCCTCCAGCGAGGAGTAGTGCCCATTAATTGCATCCGGGGCTTTGACGATAGGATTTGCCCCTGCGCCTTTCAAAAAGTTAAAGACGCGCATCATATGGGTGACGTTACTTTGTGCCTGGGTACGAAAAAAAGTGGCGGTACCGTTGAGACGGTTCTCAGAACACCACTCGCTCAAATGGAGGTGCAGATTCGACGCATAGAACTCCAGGTTCATCTGCGCATTGAGTTTTTGCATCATCGTTTGGGTAGTCATACCAATATCCTTATAGACTGTTAGTGTGATGTCCGTAACAAAACCTGAACGGGCAGGTTAAGACGAGTAAGTGGCAGAAAAGCATTTCTGCAGTGACAAAAGTCGACCGAATAATCACTTCCTGTGTTCGATATAAATAAGCATACCCCTGCTCGGTGTTTAAGAAAACTCTTAATTGGTGCGTTTTACCATACATTACAAAATTTAATATAGTACAAAAATAACAACATGTTGTTATAAAATAAGATTTATCCAATGCCTTGAAATTACTGGTTTTTAGCTATTTTAATATCGATATTTACCCACTGGGAATAGTGAGCCGGAATAATGCTCTGAGAAATAGTTAATTCAGGATTAACTATTTCAAATATATGATGCGCGGACTAAATTGCGCTAAATCAATTTTCGCAGAATAACGCCATAAAATATATTTTGCGGCAACGCCAGTGCTACACAGTTCCTGATGATGGTAACGCCGTACCGCGATCGCGCCCGGAGCGCGGGGGTTTGGGTATCAGGGATTTCTTAGCTGATCTTATGGATAATTCTGCTTATCTCGGTTTCATTTGTCCGACAAATACTGCCGTTTTTATGTCATTTTTCGCTGAATTTATGTACGCAATTACTGTAATTCTGCGGTGTGATGGCGCTCTCTTATGGATGATTAATTTCCCGCTAAAACTATCACCAGCACTAACGCTTATGACGAGGTAAGCGCTAATGCCTTGTTTTAAGTCCGATTAAATAAGAAGTACGCAAATATTCCCTACAGAAAAGAACGCTAATGCTGGAGTTTACCATGCACAAATTTACTAAAGCGCTGGCGGCCATCGGTCTGGCTGCCGTTATGTCACAATCCGCTATCGCTGAGAATTTAAAACTCGGTTTTTTGGTAAAACAGCCGGAAGAACCCTGGTTCCAGACCGAATGGAAATTCGCCGATAAGGCCGGGAAAGATTTAGGATTTGAAGTCATTAAAATCGCCGTGCCTGACGGTGAAAAAACGCTGAACGCTATCGACAGCCTGGCGGCCAGCGGGGCGAAAGGGTTCGTTATCTGTACGCCGGATCCCAAACTGGGCTCTGCGATTGCAGCCAAAGCGCGCGGTTACGACATGAAGGTCATTGCGGTTGACGATCAGTTCGTCAACGCCAAGGGCAAACCGATGGACAGCGTGCCGCTGGTGATGATGGCGGCCACCAAAATTGGCGAACGTCAGGGCCAGGAACTCTATAAAGAGATGCAGAAACGCGGCTGGGATGTGAAAGATACCGCCGTGATGGCCATCACCGCCGACGAGCTGGATACCGCCCGCCGTCGTACCACCGGGTCGATGGACGCGCTGAAAGCGGCCGGCTTCCCGGAAAAACAGATCTATAAAGTGCCGACAAAATCCAACGACATTCCGGGGGCCTTCGACGCCGCCAACTCCATGCTGGTTCAACATCCAGAGGTGAAGCACTGGCTGGTGGTCGGCATGAACGATAACACCGTCCTGGGCGGCGTACGCGCAACGGAAGGTCAGGGCTTCAAAGCGCCTGATGTGATCGGTATCGGCATCAACGGCGTTGACGCGGTGAGTGAGCTCTCTAAAGCGCAGGCGACGGGCTTCTACGGCTCACTGCTGCCAAGCCCGGACGTGCACGGCTATAAATCCAGCGAAATGCTCTACAACTGGGTTACCAAAGGGGTGGAACCGCCGAAGTTTACTGAAGTGACCGACGTGGTGCTGATCACCCGCGACAACTTCAAAGAGGAGCTGGCGAAAAAAGGACTGGGCGGTAAGTAATACGCGGTGATTGTGCCCCTCGCGAACCGCGAGGGGCCAGACGTACACACTACAGGAATCACGGAGACGTTATGCGACAGTCTGATCCGTATCTCTCTTTTCGCGGTATCGGGAAAACCTTTCCCGGTGTTAACGCGCTGACCGATATCAGCTTCGACTGCTATGCCGGTCAGGTTCACGCCCTGATGGGCGAAAACGGCGCCGGAAAATCCACGCTGTTGAAAATCCTCAGCGGCAACTACACGCCAACCACCGGCACGCTGGCCATTCGCGGCGAAGAGGTGGCGTTTGCTGATACCACCGCTGCGCTCAACGCCGGGGTGGCCATCATCTATCAGGAACTGCATTTGATCCCTGAGATGACGGTGGCGGAAAACATCTATTTAGGCCAGCTCCCGCACAAAAGCGGCGTGGTAAACCGGTCGCTACTTAATTACGAAGCGGGGCTGCAGCTGAAACATCTGGGTCTGGATGTCGATCCCCAGACACCTCTGAAGTATCTCTCCATCGGCCAGTGGCAGATGGTTGAAATTGCCAAGGCGCTGGCGCGTAACGCCAAGATCATTGCCTTCGACGAACCGACAAGCTCGCTTTCCGCGCGTGAAATCGAAAACCTGTTCCGGGTGATCCGCGAGCTGCGTAAAGAAGGCCGCATTATTTTGTATGTTTCGCACCGTATGGAAGAGATTTTTGCCTTAAGCGATGCAATCACCGTCTTTAAAGATGGCCGGTACGTGCGCACCTTTACCGATATGGAGCAGGTCAATCATGACCAGCTCGTTCAGGCGATGGTTGGCCGCGAGCTGGGAGATATCTATCACTGGCAGCCACGCGAATACGGCCCTGAGCGCCTGAAGCTGGAAAACGTTAAAGCGCCGGGTGTGCGAACGCCGATCTCGCTCTCGGTGCGCAGCGGGGAGATTGTCGGGCTGTTTGGTCTGGTGGGCGCAGGGCGTAGCGAGTTAATGAAAGGCCTGTTTGGCGGTACGCGCATCACCGAAGGGCAGGTATCCATTGACGGGCAGCGGGTCGATATCCAGAAGCCCGCACATGCCATCCAGGCCGGGATGATGCTCTGCCCGGAAGACCGCAAAGCGGAGGGCATTATTCCGGTGCACTCGGTACGTGACAACATCAATATTTCCGCGCGGCGGAAGTTTATTCGCGCCGGTTGCCTGATCAACGACGGCTGGGAGGAGAGCAACGCCGACCACCATATCCGTTCGCTGAACATCAAAACCCCGGGCCCGGAACAGCTGATCATGAATCTCTCCGGCGGTAACCAGCAGAAGGCGATTTTAGGCCGCTGGCTGTCGGAGGATATGAAGGTCATTTTGCTGGATGAGCCAACGCGCGGCATCGATGTGGGGGCGAAACACGAAATTTATAACGTGATCTATGAGCTGGCAAAACGCGGTGTGGCGGTGTTGTTCGCCTCCAGCGATCTGCCTGAGGTACTCGGCGTGGCCGACCGCATTGTTGTGATGCGTGAGGGCGAAATCGCCGGTGAATTGCTTCATGAACAGGCGAATGAACAACAGGCGTTGAGTCTCGCCATGCCGAAAGTTAGCCAGGCTGTCGCCTGAGTAAGGAGTTAATGATGTCCTCTGTTACTACATCCGGAGCGCCGAAATCGAAATCGGCCTTCAGTTTTGGCCGCATCTGGGATCAGTACGGCATGCTGGTAGTCTTTGCCGCACTCTTTGTCGCCTGCGCGATCTTTGTGCCCAACTTTGCCACCTTCATTAATATGAAAGGGCTGGGGCTGGCCATTTCCATGTCCGGTATGGTGGCCTGCGGGATGCTGTTCTGTCTGGCCTCGGGCGATTTCGACCTGTCAGTGGCCTCCGTCATTGCCTGCGCTGGCGTCACCACGGCGGTGGTAATCAACATGACCGAAAGCCTGTGGATTGGCGTGCTGGCGGGTCTGCTGCTGGGCGTTATCAGCGGTCTGGTTAACGGGTTTGTGATTGCCCGCCTGAAGATTAACGCCCTGATCACCACGCTTGCGACCATGCAGATTGTGCGCGGTCTGGCCTATATCATCTCCGACGGTAAAGCGGTGGGGATTGAAGACGAGCGCTTCTTCACCCTGGGCTATGCGAACTGGCTGGGTTTGCCTGCGCCAATCTGGCTGACGGTGGCCTGTCTGATCCTGTTCGGCTTCCTGCTTAACCGCACCACGTTTGGCCGAAATACCCTGGCGATCGGCGGTAATGAGGAAGCGGCGCGACTGGCGGGTGTACCGGTGGTGCGCACTAAGATCATTATCTTTGTGCTCTCCGGTCTGGTCTCGGCGGCAGCGGGGATTATTCTGGCATCGCGCATGACCAGCGGCCAGCCTATGACCTCCATTGGGTACGAGCTGATCGTCATTTCAGCCTGCGTGTTGGGCGGGGTTTCGCTGAAAGGTGGCATCGGAAAAATCTCATATGTAGTGGCCGGTATCCTCATTTTGGGGACGGTAGAGAACGCCATGAACCTGCTGAATATTTCGCCGTTCTCCCAGTATGTGGTTCGTGGCCTGATCCTGCTCGCAGCCGTGATTTTCGACCGTTACAAGCAAAAAGCGAAGCGTACCGTGTAACGTTCTTCCTGTCTTTTAATTGCTCAACTTATAACCTTAGTTGACGCCTGAACCGCCCCGCCAGTTCCGCTGGCGGGGCGGTTGTCAAATGGCGAGCGACGTCACACTGTCTATACTTACATGGCTATGAAAGAGGTAAAGGCGTTTACCTCTCGTAAACCGTAAGGAGGACCAGGGTGGCTGACTTGTTAACCGCACCGCCTGTACTGCCCGGACACTATGCTTTCTTTTTCGATCTCGACGGCACGCTCGCCGGGATAAAACCGCACCCCGACCAGGTGGTTATCCCGGAGGCGGTATTACAGGATTTGCATCAGCTCTCGCAAATGAATGAGGGAGCACTGGCATTGATATCAGGGCGCTCAATGGCCGAGCTGGATCTGCTCGCCAGTCCTTACCACTTTCCGCTGGCCGGTGTACACGGAGCGGAGCGCCGCGACATCCATGATCACACGCACATCGTTTCACTCCCCGATGCATTAATCGAAAAGCTGCAGGCGCAGCTCGCTGCTGCACTGGCTGAACTGCCGGGCACGGAGCTGGAAGCCAAAGGGATGGCCTTTGCTTTGCACTATCGCCAGGCACCGCAGCATGAAGAGGCCGTGCTTGCGCTCGCCGCCAGGGTCGCGCAGGCGCATCCTGAGCTGGCGCTGCAGCCGGGTAAATGCGTCGTGGAGCTTAAACCGAAAGGGATCAATAAAGGGGCTGCGATCGCCGCGTTTATGGCAACGCCGCCTTTCCGGGGCCGGACGCCCGTTTTTCTTGGGGATGACCTGACCGATGAGGCTGGGTTTCGTGTAGTGAATCAGGCCGGAGGGATCTCCGTGAAGGTTGGGCCTGGTGACACTGAAGCCGAATGGCGTCTGGCAAATGTGACCAGCGTCTGGCAGTGGATATCTGACATCGCTAACCAGCAACAACAACAAATAGCGCAAAACAAAGGGGGAAACCATTATGGGTCGCTTAGTCGTCGTCTCTAACCGTATCGCACCGCCTGACGATAAAAAAGCCAGTGCAGGTGGGCTGGCGGTGGGGGTATTAGGTGCCTTAAAAGCTGCTGGCGGGCTGTGGTTTGGCTGGAGTGGTGACATCTGTGAGGAAGAAAAACCACTTAAAAAGGTGACGCGCGGCAACATCACCTGGGCGTCATTCGCCCTGAAAGAGAAAGATTATGACGAGTACTACTCCCAGTTCTCGAATGCCGTGCTGTGGCCCGCATTCCACTACCGTCTGGACCTGGTCAAATTTCAGCGAGAATCGTTTGAAGGCTACAGCCGCGTCAATGCGCTGCTGGCGGATAAACTGCTGCCTTTAATCGAGGAAGACGATATTTTATGGATCCACGATTATCATCTGCTTCCCTTCGCCCGTGAGCTGCGAAAACGCGGAGTCAACAACCGCACCGGCTTCTTCCTCCATATTCCATTCCCGACACCGGAAATTTTTACCGCGCTGCCGCCGCATGAAGAGCTGCTGGAAGCGCTGTGTGATTACGATTTGTTGGGCTTCCAGACTGAGAATGACCGCATTGCGTTCCTGGATTCGGTATCGGGCAAAACACGCCTGATGACGAAAGGGGGCAAAACGCATACGGCCTGGGGTAAAACGTTCCACACCGAAGTCTATCCGATTGGGATAGAGCCGGATGAGATTGCTGAGCAGGCGTCTGGTCCGTTGCCGCCGAAGCTGGCGCAGCTTAAAAACGAGCTGAAACACGTGAAGAATATCTTCTCGGTGGAGCGTCTCGACTACTCCAAAGGGCTACCGGAGCGCTTCCTGGCGTATGAAACGCTGCTGGATAAATATCCGCAGCACCACGGTAAAATCCGCTATACGCAGATTGCACCTACGTCGCGTGGGGAAGTGCAGGCCTATCAGGATATTCGTCATCAACTGGAGACGGAAGCAGGGCGCATCAACGGCCGCTACGGTCAGCTGGGCTGGACGCCGCTGTTTTATCTGAACCAACACTTTGACCGTAAGATCCTGATGAAGGTGTTCCGCTATGCTGACGTCGGTCTCGTAACACCGCTGCGCGACGGGATGAACCTGGTGGCAAAGGAGTATGTGGCGGCACAAGATCCGGCCGATCCGGGGGTGCTGGTGCTTTCTCAGTTTGCGGGAGCCGCGAACGAACTCACTTCAGCGCTCATCGTGAACCCTTACGACCGGGATGATGTGGCGAACGCGCTCAACCGTGCTCTGACGATGCCGCTGACGGAACGTATTTCCCGTCATGCGGAAATGATGGATACGATCCGCGAGAACGATATTAATCACTGGCAGGCACGTTTTATTCGCGATTTGCGTAATATTGAGCCGCAAAGCCATGAAGGCGTTCTGCAAAAAAAGATCGCGACTTTCCCTAAACTGGCGTGATATTCCTCTGGGGGTTTAACGACCCCCAAGAGGCACCAACAGCACATCAACCAGGCTTGAGGCGACTATCGATTTCGCCGCGCAGGCCGCCCGTGAAATAAAGCTTTGGTTATGATTACCGCATATCACTAAATCAATTTTCTCTTTGCGACATACGTCGAGAATATGCGCATTCAGTTCACCTGTCGCAATGACGGTCTGATAAATGGGATATTGCGCTTTCTCCACCAGCTCCTGCAGAAATTGCTGCGTTTCTTCCTGTAATACCCCACGAATATCTTCCAGCATGGGGGCTGCCAGTTGATTGTACATCTCGGGTTCGGCCGCAAGGGTAATTAAGCTGATGCGCGCATTATGCGGGCGGGCGATGGACACCGCCCGGGCAACGAGTTGGTGACTTTCCGGTGAAACTGCAACAGAAACAAGAAGATGGGAGTAACTCATCACGCACTCCTTAGCTGTCTGAAAAACCGCGTCTGTGTCAGCATTACCGCGAAATCAGCACTTCTGCAAGAGGTGAATACGTCATTAGTGTGAAGCTTCTCATAATTATTCATTAATTATTCTTATAAGAAGAATAACGGCAAACCGCGTGCAAATGAAAAAAATTAACAACTTAACGTAAATCACACATTTTGATGCGCGTGATGTTAAATCGTTTTAAAGCGTTATAGACGCAATGTGAATGATCACGCTTTGAAACAAATTTTTCACCCCTCAAGCATAACTGTATGTTTTTCATAGGTAATGAAAATGTGGCCCTGAGATGTATAGCGTGTGAATTGTTGCGGTAGTCGCTATTGCTCAAAAAAGCAATCGCCATGCGCCTTCTGTTCACACTTCTGCATGAGTATTCGTCCATAAAGAATATAAAATGGTCTTGATCGGTTAAAAAATGAACAAATTACAAGGCTCACTGATGGATTTATGGATGATATTCACTTAAATTATGTGACATGGATCACATTTTTTTTAAATTTGAGGATGGCTGCATTGTATGTGTCAAAACTGACGAGTAGAGTTTGCGTCGAATTAGGAAAAATCTTAGTTATTTGTAAGAAACGATAAAACATGTAAGAAGCGCATCCGCGCTTCGTTGGTGCACGTTTTGCAGAATACAAACCTAAATTCAACTATGCATTTAGCCTTTTTTTTAAATACCGGGTGTTTTCCCGGCGACATCACGGGGTGCGGTCTTTCCGCATAAAAATAATAGTTGGTTATTCGGGATGGGAAAAATGCATACATCCGAGTTGCTAAAACATATCTATGACATCAACCTGTCATATTTACTGCTCGCGCAGCGATTGATTAGTCAGGACAAAGCGTCCGCGATGTTTCGTTTAGGTATTAACGAAGAGATGGCAACCATGCTGGGCGGGTTAACCCTGCCGCAAATGGTTAAACTGGCTGAAACGAATCAACTGGTTTGCCAGTTCCGCTTCGATAATCCTCAGACTATCACGCGGCTGACACAGGAATCTCGTGTGGACGATCTGCAACAGATCCATACCGGTATTCTTCTCTCCACCCGCTTGCTCAACGAAATCAGCCAGCCTGATGACGCAGCCCGTAAAAAAAGAGCGTAGAAATGAGCGAGAAAAGCATTGTTCAGGAAGCGCGTGACATACAGTTGGCCATGGAGCTGATTACACTGGGTGCTCGTTTACAAATGCTGGAAAGCGAAACTCAGTTGAGCCGTGGTCGTCTCATCAAACTGTACAAAGAGTTACGTGGTAGTCCCCCACCGAAAGGAATGTTGCCGTTTTCAACGGACTGGTTTATGACCTGGGAGCAGAACATTCACGCCTCCATGTTCTGTAATGCCTGGCAGTACCTTCTCAAAACCGGTTTGTGTAGCGGCGTCGATGCCGTGATCAAAGCGTATAAACTTTACCTTGAACAATGCCCACAGCAGGAAGAGGGTCCCCTGCTGGCGCTGACCCGCGCATGGACGCTGGTGCGTTTTGTTGAGAGCGGAATGCTTGAATTGTCGCGCTGCAACTGCTGCGATGGCAATTTCATTACCCATGCTCATCAGCCTGCAGGCAGCTTCGCCTGTAGTTTATGTCAGCCTCCATCCCGTGCAGTAAAAAGACGTAAACTTTCCCGGGATGCTGCCGATATTATTCCACAACTGCTGGATGAACAGATCGAACAAGCTGTTTAACCCGAACGTGTGGGAAAGATTCCAGCAGCGGTAAGCCATTACCGCTGCTTTTTTTTATCCTGGATTCGGTAAACGCTGCGAGCTGAACGTCCTTGCCATAGTCACTAGCGGAAGGATGATGTCGTGCTTATCTTATTAGGTTACCTGGTAGTTCTCGGTACAGTTTTCGGCGGTTACATGATGACCGGCGGGC
Organism: Enterobacter sp. Lyrl_3; assembly: GCF_051948675.1. Lineage (NCBI taxonomy): Bacteria > Pseudomonadati > Pseudomonadota > Gammaproteobacteria > Enterobacterales > Enterobacteriaceae > Enterobacter > Enterobacter sp. Lyrl_3. The sequence goes on along the minus strand of NZ_JAYJLI010000001.1, from coordinate 378,235 downwards.
ACCTTGGAGCACTCTATCAACCGGCTGAACTTATTATCATCGGCGGCGCAGGGGTAGGGGCTTTTATCGTTGGCAACAACGGGAAATCGATCAAGGGGACGCTGAAAGCTATTCCATTGCTGTTCCGTCGCTCGAAATACACCAAAAGCATGTATATGGATCTACTGGCTCTGCTCTATCGCCTGATGGCGAAGTCGCGCCAGCAGGGGATGTTCTCGCTGGAACGGGATATCGAAAACCCGAAAGAGAGCGAGATTTTTGCCAGCTACCCGCGCATCCTTGCCGATGCCATGATGCTGGATTTCATTGTCGATTACCTGCGCCTGATCATCAGCGGCAATATGAATACCTTCGAAATTGAAGCGCTGATGGACGAAGAGATCGAAACCCACGAGAGCGAATCCGAAGTGCCGGCCAACAGCCTGGCGCTGGTGGGGGACTCATTGCCGGCCTTCGGTATCGTGGCGGCGGTCATGGGGGTTGTTCACGCGCTGGCCTCGGCGGATCGCCCGGCGGCAGAGCTGGGGGCGCTGATTGCCCACGCCATGGTGGGAACCTTCCTCGGTATTTTGCTGGCGTATGGTTTTATCTCTCCACTGGCCAGCGTTCTGCGCCAGAAGAGCGCGGAAACCACCAAAATGATGCAGTGCGTGAAGATTACGCTGCTCTCTAACCTCAACGGTTATGCGCCACCGATCGCGGTTGAGTTTGGCCGTAAAACGCTTTACTCCAGCGAGCGTCCGTCGTTTATCGAGCTTGAAGAACACGTGCGTGCGGTGAAAAACCCAAACCAACAGACGACAACTGAGGACGCATGAAAAACCAGTCCCATCCGATCGTCATCGTAAAAAAGCGCAAGCATAAGGGGCATGGGCACGGTGCGCATGGCTCCTGGAAAATTGCCTACGCCGATTTTATGACCGCAATGATGGCCTTCTTTCTGGTGATGTGGTTGATCTCGATCTCCAGCCCGAAAGAGCTGATTCAGATTGCGGAATACTTCCGTACGCCGTTGGCGACTGCGGTCTCCGGTGGGCCGCGTATCTCTAACAGTGACAGCCCGATCCCCGGCGGCGGCGATGATTACACTCAGAAGCAGGGTGAGGTGAAAAAAGAGCCGAACATCGACGAGCTGAAGAGAAAGATGGAGCAGGCGCGTCTGAAGAAACTGCGCGGCGATCTCGATCAGCTGATTGAAGCGGACCCGAAACTGCGCGCGCTGCGACCGCATCTGAAGATCGATCTGGTGCAGGAAGGGCTGCGTATCCAGATTATTGATAGCCAGAACCGCCCGATGTTCAAAACCGGTAGCGCCGAGGTTGAACCCTATATGCGCGATATTTTGCGCGCCATTGCGCCGGTGCTGAACGGTATTCCAAACCGCATTAGCCTGTCAGGCCACACGGATGACTTCCCGTACGCCACGGGCGAGAAGGGATACAGCAACTGGGAGCTTTCTGCCGATCGTGCCAACGCCTCGCGTCGCGAGCTGGTGGCGGGTGGGCTTGATGATGGCAAGGTACTGCGCGTGGTCGGCATGGCAGCAACCATGCGTGTCTCCGACCGCGGGCCGGATGACGCCATCAACCGTCGTATCAGTCTTTTAGTGCTGAACCAGCAGGCGGAGCAGGCCATCCTGCATGAAAACGCCGAAAGTCAGAATGAGTCACTGGACGATTTAAAACAGCCTGGGGCCGTTCCTTCGGCTGCCGTTCCAACATCGCCACCAGCCAATCCGAGGTGATAGCGTGAGCATGGATATTAGCGATTTTTACCAGACATTCTTTGATGAAGCCGACGAATTGTTGGCGGATATGGAGCAACATTTGCTGGATTTGGTGCCAGAAGCGCCAGACTCCGAGCAGCTCAATGCCATCTTCCGCGCTGCGCACTCCATTAAAGGCGGAGCCGGAACATTTGGATTTACCATCCTGCAGGAAACCACCCATTTAATGGAAAACCTGCTTGATGAAGCACGACGCGGTGAGATGCAGCTCAATACCGACATTATCAACCTGTTTTTGGAAACCAAAGATATTATGCAGGAACAGCTCGACGCCTATAAAAGTTCGGCAGAGCCTGATGCCGCCAGCTTTGAATACATCTGCAATGCGCTGCGCCAGCTTGCGCTGGAAGCAAAAGGTGAGGTCGCCGCAGCCGTTGTTCCTGCAGCCAAACTGAGCGTTGTTGATGCGCCAGCGGCTGAAGATGCAGCACCTGCCGCCGCTAAAGCGGGGAAACTGCGCGTTGTGCTGTCACGCCTGAAAGAGAACGAAGTCAACCTGCTGGAAGAGGAGCTGGGTAACCTGGCGACATTAAGCAACGTGGTAAAAGGCAAAGACAGCCTTGCTGCGACGCTCGATGACGGTATCAGCCAGGACGACATCGTGGCAGTGCTGTGCTTTGTTATCGAAGCCGATCAAATCGCCTTTGAAACGGAAGCGGTTGCCGTTGACGCGCCTGCTGCAGTGGAGGAGGTTGCCGCTGTGGCTCAGGCTGCTGCGCCCGCGGTCGCCCCTGCTGCCCCGGCGTTGAAAGCCGTTCCTAAAGAAGCTGCTGCCCCGGGCCGTGGTGAAAAACCGGCGGCGCGCTCCAGCGAATCGACCAGCATCCGCGTTGCCGTAGAGAAGGTTGACCAGCTGATCAACCTGGTCGGCGAGCTGGTGATCACCCAGTCAATGCTGGCCCAGCGTTCTAACGAACTGGATCCGGTCACGCACGGCGATCTGATTACCAGCATGGGGCAGTTACAGCGTAACGCCCGCGATCTGCAGGAATCGGTGATGTCCATCCGTATGATGCCGATGGAGTACGTGTTTAGCCGCTTCCCGCGTCTGGTGCGCGACCTGGCCGGTAAACTCAATAAACAGATTGAACTGACGTTGATGGGCAGCTCCACCGAGCTGGATAAGAGCCTGATTGAACGCATTATCGATCCGTTAACGCACCTGGTGCGTAACAGCCTGGACCACGGTATCGAACTGCCGGAAAACCGTATTGCCGCCGGAAAATCCCCGGTCGGTAACCTGATCCTGTCTGCGGAGCACCAGGGCGGGAACATCTGTATTGAAGTAACCGATGACGGCGCGGGCCTTAACCGCGAGCGTATCCTGGCGAAGGCGATTTCGCAGGGGATGGCGGTCAGCGAAAACATGACCGATGAAGAAGTGGGCATGCTGATCTTCGCCCCGGGTTTCTCAACCGCCGAGCAGGTGACGGATGTCTCCGGACGCGGCGTGGGAATGGACGTGGTGAAGCGTAACATTCAGGAAATGGGCGGCCACGTCGAAATCCAGTCTAAGCAAGGTTCTGGTACCACCATTCGTATTTTACTGCCGCTGACGCTGGCGATCCTCGACGGTATGTCGGTGAAAGTGGCGGACGAAGTCTTCATTCTGCCGCTGAACGCGGTAATGGAATCACTGCAGCCACGTGAAGAAGATCTGCACCCACTGGCAGGTGGCGAGCGTGTGCTCGAAGTGCGTGGGGAATACCTGCCGCTGGTGGAACTGTGGAAAGTCTTCGAAGTCGACGGGGCGAAAACAGAGGCCACGCAGGGTATCGTCGTGATCCTGCAAAGTGCGGGTCGCCGCTACGCGCTGCTGGTTGACCAGTTGATTGGTCAGCACCAGGTAGTGGTGAAAAACCTCGAAAGCAACTACCGCAAAGTGCCGGGTATTTCTGCCGCCACCATTCTGGGTGATGGTAGCGTGGCGCTGATCGTCGACGTGTCGGCGCTTCAGGGATTAAATCGTGAACAACGTGTGGCGTACACAGCCGCCTGATTAAGTAAAGGGTAAGAACATGACCGGTATGAGTAATGTAACGAAACTGGCGGGCGAGCCATCAGGACAGGAGTTCCTGGTATTCACTTTAGGCGATGAGGAGTACGGCATCGATATCCTGAAAGTGCAGGAAATTCGTGGTTACGATCAGGTTACCCGCATCGCGAACACGCCAGCGTTTATTAAAGGCGTCACCAACCTGCGCGGCGTGATTGTGCCTATCGTTGACCTGCGCGTGAAGTTCAGCCAGGGCGATGTGGAGTATAACGATAACACCGTGGTGATTGTCCTCAATCTGGGGCAGCGCGTGGTCGGTATCGTGGTGGATGGTGTGTCTGACGTGCTCTCACTGACGTCTGACCAAATCCGTCCGGCGCCGGAGTTTGCGGTCACGCTGTCTACCGAGTACCTGACGGGGCTGGGTGCGCTGGGTGAGCGTATGTTGATTCTGGTAAACATCGAGAAGCTGTTGAACAGCGAAGAGATGGCATTGCTGGATATCGCGGCGAACCATGTAGCGTAGGTAAATGCAAAACGGCAATCCAGGTTGCCGTTTTTTGTGTTTGCTCCCCCTCCCACAGGGAGAGGGGTGGGGTGAGGGCATCAGGCCACACCCCTTTTGTACTCTTACACTTCCTGCTCTACCAGCTCCGCTTCAGCTTCCCGCGCCCCTTCATTCTGCGACAGCATTGCGGTTGCAATCCCGTTACCCAGCACGTTAATGGCGGAACGCCCCATATCCAGGAAGTGGTCGATCCCCATCAGCAGCAGAATACCCGCCACCGGAATATTAAAGCTTGGGATGGTCGCCGCCAGTACCACCAGCGAAGAGCGTGGTACCCCCGCAATGCCTTTTGATGCCAGCATCAGCGTCAGCATCAGAACGGTAACCTCAGAGAAACTCAAATGAATATTGTACGCCTGAGCGATAAACATTGAGGCAAAAGAGCAGTAGACCATCGAACCGACCAGGTTAAAGGAATACCCAATTGGCAGGACGAAAGAGGCGATGCTGCGCGAGCAGCCAAATCGCTCCAGTTGCTCAAGAGTTTTCGGATACGCTGCCTCGGAGCTGCTGGTGGTAAAGGCGACCAGCACCGGATCTTTCAGCATGCTGAGCAGGCGGAACACCTCTTTTTTCAGCACCATGTAACCCACTGCCAGCAACACCATGCAGGTGAGCAGGATCGCCACATAGTAGCCGCCAATAAAGGAGGCATAGTTCAGCAGAATGCCGAGACCCTGGGTGGCAATCACCGACGAGATCGCGGCGAAAATCGCCAGCGGGGCAACATACATGACGTAGCCCGTGACCTTCAGCATTATATGGGATACCACATCCAGCGCCGCGACCAGCGGGGCGTTGAATTTCTGGCCCAGCGACGCGCCGCCGATGCCAAAGAACATGGAGAACACTACAATTTGCAGAATTTCATTGTTCGCCATCGCCCCGGCAATGCTGGTCGGAATGGTGTGTGAGAGGAACGCTTTCAGGGTCATGCCGCCGACGGCCAGCCCGGTATCCACTGCTTCAGTGGGGATCGTCAGGTTCAGACCGCTGCCTGGATGCTCCAGAGTGACAATAAACAGCCCCACCAGAATAGAAAGCACCGATGAGCTGATAAACCATACCATCGCTTTACCGCCTACGCGGCCAATAGTCGAGGTTTCGCCCATTTTCATAATGCCGACCGTCAACGTGCTGAAGACCAACGGTGCAATCACCATTTTGATCAGTCGCAGGAAAATATCGGTGAGAAGCGTAATGTTATCCGACCAGGTTTTGATGGCATCCGCAGATGCGTATTCATGAATGGCCGCCCCTGAAAGAATACCCGCCAGCATGAATATCACGATGAAGAGCGTAAGTTTGTTTGCACTTGCCACGAAAAAGACCCCTATGCGCTGTAGATGTCGCCCGCGCCGATATATATGGATTTTTTATTACTGCGCGGGAAATTATTCGGCACATAAATTGAAGTAAAGCGGGGGGAGATACAACTCCTTTTTAAATTTTATTAATTTTGTTGCTAATGCCGCGACGATATATTGTGACGCTTATCACACTTTAATGGGATATATCCTCAGGCAACATTCGGTAAATTCCGTTTATAAATCAATAACCCAATGTTTCTAAAATCATTTCTCTGTCAATCGGACAAGGGGGTGACTGACATGGCCGCCAGTGGTCGAAGCGATAACCATAAACTAAATTCTCAATAACCCCCTCGGAGGAACATTAAGCGGGGCTAACATCTTGAACGTTAAAACTAAATTGTTGTACGTGAACGGAGACGTCTTCTGGAGGGTGGTAAATGAAAAGAAAACGCCTTTTGACCTGCGCTGGCATTCTGTTAACCGCGACAACCGCCCATCAGGCGCTGGCGGTCACCAGTAGTGGCACTATCGGCGCGACGCTGACATTGACAAACGGGTGTCTGATTAATGGATCGCCCACTCAAAACGGCATTAACTTCGGGACACTGGATTTCGGGACCCATCCTGCAACCTTTTCCACCCTGACGACGCAGTTGACCGGTGCCAGCGGCGGAAACACCTTCACGATTCAATGTACAACCGCCAGCTACACGGTGGCGATAACCGGGAATACCAACTCCACTGCGCCGGGCACCGTCGTTGGCACGACGGGGACACCCGCCCGCTATCTGATCAACACCACCAACACGGCGCAGGGTGTGGCATACAGCCTGTATAGCGACAGCGGATTTAATAACGTTGTGGCGAATAACGCGGCATTGCCGATCGCGTCCACGGCCGGTGGGGTGGACAGTTACACCCTCTACGGGCGTATTACCGGCGGCGGAAACAGCGTTACGGTGGTACCGGGGACCTACACCGACACCATAAATGTCAGCGTAACCTATTAGCCCACTTAGCCCATGAAGACCGCTTTTTCAGGTCTGCGCCACTGCGCAGAGGGGATCGTGCATCTTTTTTTTACGCTGATCCTCGGGCTGGCGCTGGTGCCGGCCGCTATGGCCGTCACGTCGCAGTCCTTTAAGGTCAGCGCGACCATTGTGCCGGGATGCGCGGTGAGCACCGGCAGTGGGGGGCTGTTAGGCACGCTGAACTTCGGTACCCATACCGGCGTGGAGAGTGCTCCGGTGAGCACCAGCTTCGTACCAAACGGGGCACTCTCGATCGCCTGTACGCCAGGCGTGGCGCTGAGTATGAGTATTAACGGCGGGCAGAATTACGCCTCCGTGCGGCGAATGACGCGTAACGGCGGGAACGACGTGGTGGGATACCGGCTTTACAGCAGCAGTTCACTTGCGGCGAACAGCGAAATAGGGGTCAACCAGGCGATTCCGGTGACCTATACCAACAGCAATAACATCGCGCTGCCGCTGTTTGGCGTGGCGCTATTGACCGGGTTCAGCCCGGCAGGAACCTATTCTGATCAACTTACCGTGACCTTGTCATGGTGATAAAGGGAGAGAGTCGATGACGGCATATTTCAGGCACATATGTCTGGGAAGTTTGCTGGGGGTGATGGCCGTGGCGGCAGGCCAGGTGCAGGCCGCCGCCACCATTCTGTTATGGCCTATCGATCCGTGGCTGGCGGCTGATGCCAAAGCCACGGAGCTGTGGATCCAGAATCAAGGAAACAGCCCAACCACCATGCAGGTACGCATTGTGCGCTGGAAGCAGGAGGGCGGGTTCGAACGTTACAGTGCCCAGCAGGATGTGGTGGCCAGCCCGCCAATTGTCACCATCGCAGCGGGTAGCAAGCAGCTTATTCGTCTTATCAAACAGGGGACGGTTCCGGTGGGGGTCGAGCAGGCCTACCGCATTATTGTCGATGAAATTCCTCAGCCGGACAACAAAGCCGAACCGGCTATTGGTCTCAAACTGCAGATGCGTTATTCCATTCCCCTTTTTGTCTATGGGCAGGGGATCCCGACAAGCAAAGAGGGGGCGCACCATGCGTTTGTGGATACGCACAACCTCAGCTGGCGGGTAAAAAATGAGGGCGGACAGCCTCACCTGGAGGTTAACAACCGGGGCGATGTACACGTCAGGCTCAGTCAGGTTTCGCTGGTGCAGGGCGGGCAGAAACGTCCTGTTGCTGAGGGATTGCTGGGCTACGTGCTGGCGGGCAGTACCCGCAGCTGGGCCATCCCGGCCGGAATTCGGCAGCCAGACCAGATGCGCGCGCAGATTAACGCCAGGGATGAACAATGGCAGTCGACGCCCGTCAACTGAAACCGGCGATGATGATCCTGCTTTGCGTCACGACCAGCGCCTGGGCAGAACCCGGCGATGACAGTTTACCGCCGCCTCCCGAGGCCCGGGCGGTGAACGATGAGGCGGTTTTTCAGCTTGGCCTCATAGTGAACCACTACGATACCGGTCTGGTGGTGCCCGTGACGCAGCGTAAAGGCGCTTACTTTGTCTCGAGCGCCGATTTGCTGCGTGCCGGGCTGCCGCCGGAGCATGTGCCGACCGGCGAGGTGGATCTCTCATCGCTTGCTCAGGTTCGCGTGGAGTACGACAGCGCCGGACAGCGTCTGCTGCTCACCGTGCCCCGCGAATGGGTGGCCTCCCGGGTGACCTCCTTTGGCGGGCAAACCGCGCAAAGCAAACCTCACTTTGGGCGCGGGGCGCTGCTGAATTACGATCTTTATACTAACCACACGGAACACGTGGGCGGCCAGGCTTCTCTGTGGCATGAGTTCCGCTACTTCAATGAACGCGGCTCGCTCTCTTCTACCGGTTATGTGCGGAAAAATTTCGCTGGCGATGACGGCCAGCAGGCCGGATATGTGCGCTATGACACCACCCTGCTGGTCACCAACGAAGAGGACGCCACCACCTGGACGGCCGGGGATGTGATCAGCGATGCCCTGAGCTGGAGCTCCAGCGTGCGAATGGGTGGGATAAGCTATGGGCGTGACTTCTCCCTGCGCCCGGATCTGGTGACCTGGCCGCTGCCGGAATTCTCCGGGGAAGCAGCGGTTCCCACCTCGGTCGATCTCTTTATTAATGGCTATCGGTCTGGTTCTACGCAGCTTCAGCCGGGCCCCTTTACCCTGACGAATCTGCCCTATATTAACGGGGCCGGAGACGCGGTGCTGATCACCACCGATGCGCTGGGACGGCAGGTGAGCACTACGCTGCCGTTCTATGTCACCAGCGAACTGCTTAAACGCGGCTTGAGCGATGGGGCGGTGACGCTGGGAAGCCTGCGGCGCAACTACGGGATCGACAATTTTGATTATGGTCCGGCGGCGGGCAGCGGTTCTTATCGCTACGGGGTAACGGACTGGCTGACCCTTGAAGCTCACGCGGAAGGGGCGGAGTCGCTGGCGCTGGGCGGGGCCGGGACGGTGGTGAAGCTCGGGCACTTTGGCGTTGTGAATACCGCGTATACCCAAAGCCGGATGCGCGGCGATGAGGGCGGGCAGATCGCCTGGGGCTATCAGTACAGTACCAGCGATTTTAGCCTTGCCACTCAACATACGCGACGCGATCGCGGTTTTGGCAACCTGGCCCTCTATGACCAGCCGACGATCTATGACGAAAACGACCGGCCTGTCGCCAGCTTCAGCCGCAATACCGATCAATATTCCCTGACTTTTAACCTTGGGCAGTACGGCAATATCGGGGCTGCCTGGATCGGTGTGGAGAGTTTTGACAGCCAGAAAACAGAACTGCTTAACCTCTCATGGAGCCGCAACCTGTGGGGCGCGAGCAGTCTTTACCTCGCCGCAAGCCGTGATCAGCAGCGGGGCGACTGGACGGTTGCACTCTCGCTACAGGTCCCGCTTGGGGAACGGGACAGCGCCGCAGTCACCTTCGAAAACACGCCGGAGGCAGGCAGCACGCAGCGCATCAACTACAACCACTCCATGCCTTCCGATGGCGGGTTAAGCTGGAACATGGCATGGGCGCATCAGTCGCGGGCGAACAATTATCAGCAGGGAACCTTGGGCTGGCGTAACAATAATATCGAAGTGCAGGGCGGGGCCTACGGTGAAAAGGACATGATGACCTGGTGGAGCGAGGCGCTGGGCTCCATTGTGCTGATGGACGGCGAGCTGTTTGCGGCGAATAAAATCAACGACGCCTTTGTGGTGATCAGCACCGATGGTCAACCGGATGTACCCGTCAGCTACGAGAATCAGCCGGTCGGCAAAACGAATCGCAACGGCTATCTGCTGGTGAGCGGCGTGTCGGCCTATTACCCGGCCAGTTACCGCATTGACACCCTTAATCTGCCTGCCGATACGCGTCTGAAAGAGACCGAACGCCGGATTGCGATCCGCCGCCACAGCGGTTATCTGGTGGACTTCCCGATGGAGCAGGAGCGGGTGGCAAGTGTCATTCTGCATGATGCCGAGGGACAGGCCATTCCGGTGGGCAGCCAGGTCAGACGTGCCTCACGCAGCAACGCGGTGGTGGGTTATGACGGGATCGCCTGGCTGGAAAATCTTAGCGACGTCAATTCGCTGGAGGTGATCACCCCGACGGGCAAACGGTGCCTGGTGACGCTGACCGTTGGCGCGAACCCGGAACACAGGCTGCAAACCTACGGGCCGCTGGTATGTCGGGAGGCACGGTGACGCGTTATCTGCTGGTGATTCTGCTGCTCTTCTCCGGTGCCAGCGGCGCGGCCTGCACCGTCAGTACGGTGAATGCGTCGTTTGGCAGCGTGACCTCGTTCGCGCTGAGCGGAACCGGGGAAGTGGAAACCACCGGCACGCTGGTGGTGGCCTGCGATACGGTCCTCAACCTGCTTACCAACGACTCGGTGGCGCTGACTTACACCTCGGCATCGATATTCGCCAACAGTCGCGCCACCCTGAAGCGCACGGACAATGCGGCTATTACCGATGTCATACCCACGCGCCTGTGCGCTGCCTCCGGCTGTGGCGGTAGCAGCGAAGTGCAGATCGGTAATGCCTATACCTGGAGCGGGAACACGCTGCTCGGGCTGCTGGGGTCGAAGCGCTACAACATTCCGCTCTATTTCCGTACGGTGCCGGGGCAGAACGTCTCGGCCGGCCCGTATCAGGTGCTGCTGACATTCAGCATCAATTACAACGTCTGTGCCGTTGGCGCTGCCGGACTTTGCCTGACGCCGCAAACCGGCACGGCCACCACCACGATCCTTCTCAACATGACCGTCACTAACGACTGCAGCACCATGACCACCCCGGACGTGAATTTCAACAGCGCGCCGCTGGTACAAAGTTTTCCCACCGTCTCGCAGGCCATCGCCGTCACCTGCACCAAAGGCAGTACCTATACCATAGGGATTAACAATGGTGCCAATGCGCTGAACAACGTTCGTCGCATGGTGAGCGGCAGTAACTACATGAGTTACGACATCTATAAAGAAGCTACCACCAACCGCTGGGGCAGCAGCGGCACCGAACGCTGGACCAGTGCGACCTCGTCCCAGGTCAGTACCGACGGATTACTGCGTACCTACAATTACACCGCCAAAGTCCTGACCGGGCAGGCCACGCCCCCCGCCGGAACCTATACCGACACGCTGATTGTTGACGTGGCGTTCTAACCCCCGCGCTTTTCCCTTTCGCAAATGTAAAGTTCCTGTGGCCTGTGCCGATAACACCGTTAATAAATCTATGAGAAGGTGTTGTATGTTGAACCGTATCCGCGTTGTCACAATGCTCATGATGGTGCTGGTCATTTTCGCACTACTTCAGCTTATCTCCGGTGGGCTTTTTTTCTCGTCGTTAAAACAGAATCAGGACAGTTTCGCCGCCTCAAACGATCTGCGCCTGCAGCAGAGTGAACTCACGTCAACGTGGGATTTGATGCTGCAAACGCGTATCAACCTGAGCCGCTCCTCCGCCCGCATGATGATGGATCCCAATAACCAGCAGAGCAGCGCGAAAACCGATCTGCTGAAAAATGCCCGCGCAACCCTTGCGGATGCCGCAAAGCACTACGACGCCTTTAAGAAGATCGCCCCGCAGCCTGCCATGGAGCAGGTGAGCCAGAATATCGACGAAAAATATAACGCCTACTATGCCGGTCTGACGGAGCTTATCCAGTTCCTGGAGAGCGGCAACATGGACGCCTATTTCGCCCAGCCGACACAAGGAATGCAAAACGCGCTTGGCGCGGCGCTGAGTGAATACGCCAAAGCCAGCGCAGATCTCTACCACTCGGCCTTTACGGAAAGCCAGAATGATTACCGCTTTGCCAAATGGCAGATGGCGGTAATGGCGCTGGCGCTGGCCATTGTGCTGATCGCGGTATGGTACGGCATTCGCCATAGCCTGCTGAACCCACTGGGTCGCGTCATTGCCCATATCCGCGAGATTGCGAGCGGCGATTTGACCAAAACGCTCACTGTCTCCGGGCGGAATGAAATCTCCGAACTGGCCAACAGCGTAGACCATATGCAGCGTTCGCTTATCGATACCGTTGCCAACGTGCGTAGCGGCACGGATGCCATCTATACCGGCACCAGCGAAATTGCGATGGGCAATAACGATCTCTCTTCCCGTACCGAACAACAGGCCTCCGCGCTGGAAGAGACCGCGGCCAGCATGGAACAGCTCACCGCCACCGTGAAGCAGAACGCGGATAACGCGCGTCAGGCTTCTCAGCTGGCAGAAAGCGCGTCCGAAACGGCGCAGCGTGGCGGTCGGGTGGTGGATGGTGTGGTGAAAACCATGCATGAAATTGCCGACAGCTCGAAGAAAATCGCTGACATCATCAGCGTGATCGACGGCATTGCCTTCCAGACCAATATCCTGGCGCTGAACGCCGCCGTTGAGGCCGCGCGTGCGGGTGAACAGGGGCGCGGGTTTGCGGTGGTGGCCGGTGAAGTACGTAATCTCGCCAGCCGCAGTGCTAACGCGGCGAAAGAGATTAAAGCCCTGATTGAAGACTCGGTTTCCCGCGTCGATACCGGCTCCGTGCTGGTGGAAAGCGCAGGGGAGACCATGAATGACATCGTGAATGCCGTTACCCGCGTAACGGACATCATGGGTGAAATCGCCTCTGCCTCTGATGAGCAGAGTCGTGGTATCGACCAGGTTGCCCTGGCGGTATCGGAAATGGATCGCGTGACACAGCAAAACGCCGCTCTGGTGCAGGAGTCCGCCGCGGCGGCCGCTGCTCTGGAAGACCAGGCGAGCCGTCTGAAGATGGCCGTCTCGGCGTTTCGTCTCGCTTCACTCGCTGGAAATACGGTCACCCCGCAAGCCACGTATCGTGCGCCCGCCGCTGAGCCGGCGGCCACGCGTACCCGCGCCGCGACGACCGGACATGATGAAAACTGGGAAACATTTTGACTGACATTTAAACCGCGGCTGCTTGCCGCTTGATGGGAGCGTGGATGTTAAATCGTATTCGTATCTCGACCACACTGTTTTTGATTCTGATCCTTTGCGGTGTGTTGCAGGTTGGCAGTAACGGGTTGTCTTTTTGGGCGTTTCGCGATGGCTATCAGAATTTGCAGGAAGTTGAGGCGAGTAATCAGCAGCGCTCCGCACTGGCACAAACGCGTGCCGTGCTGTTGCAGGCAAGCACTGCGCTGAACAAGGCGGGAACCTTAACCGCGCTGAGTTATCCGCCGGATGATATCAAGGCGCTGATGGCGACGGCGCGCAACAGCCTTAAACAGGCCGACGCGCAGTTCAAAACGTTCACCGCGCAGGAGGACGTCAGCGAAAAAGGGAAAGCGCTGAAAGCTGCCATGAAGAAGAACTTTGAGCAGTGGCACAGCGATCTGGATCACCAGGCGACCTGGCTTGAGAACAACCAGCTCTCGGACTTTATGAGCGCGCCGGTGCAGGCCTCACAGGCGGCGTTTGATGACAGCTTTAACGCCTGGCAGCAGGATATTAACCAGTTTGTTCAGCGCGCAGGGGAAAGCAGCCGCATGAGCTACCACATGTCCGGCGTGATTTTTACCGTGGTGGTGATTCTGGCGGCACTGCTGACCGGTGCCGCGCTGCTCTGGTCGCGCAAGATGATTGTTCAGCCGCTGGCGATTATCAGCAGCCACTTCGACAGCATTGCGAAGGGGGATCTGGCGCGTCCGGTGGCGGTGTATGGCAAAAACGAAATTTCGGCGATCTTTGCCAGCCTGAAGGCGATGCAAGGATCGCTACGGGAAACGGTCTCCGATGTGCGCCAGGGCAGCTATGCCATGCACACCGGGATCTCAGAGATTGCGGCTGGCAATAACGATCTCTCTTCCCGCACCGAGCAACAGGCGGCCTCGCTGGCGCAAACGGCGGCCAGCATGGAACAGCTGACTGCGACGGTAAGCCAGAACGCCGACAACGCGCGCCAGGCGTCAGACCTGTCAAAACAGGCGGCGATGACGGCGAAGAAGGGGGGCGACCAGGCGTCTCATGTGGCCAGCACCATGCAGGATATTGCCGCCAGTTCGCAGAAAATTGGCGACATCATCAGCGTGATTGATGGCATTGCGTTCCAGACCAACATTCTGGCGCTGAACGCGGCTGTGGAAGCGGCGCGTGCGGGTGAGCAGGGGCGCGGGTTTGCGGTGGTGGCGGGTGAAGTCCGTAACCTGGCGAGCCGCAGCGCCAACGCGGCGAAAGAGATCAAAGGGCTGATTGAAGAGTCTGTCTCCCGCGTCCAGCAAGGCTCCGCGCTGGTGGATACGGCGGCGAAAACCATGCACGAGATTGTCACCTCCGTTACGCGGGTGAACGACATCATGGGCGAAATTGCCTCGGCGTCTGATGAGCAGCGTCGCGGGATTGAGCAGGTGGCCCAGGCGGTAAGCCAGATGGATCAGGTCACGCAGCAGAATGCCTCGTTAGTGGAGGAAGCGGCAGCGGCAACCGATCAGTTGGCCAGTCAAGCGGATCATCTGACCGGACTGGTCGCGGTATTTAATGTCAAAGAGCACGTTGAAGCAGTAACAGAAGTCGGGCGGTCGCAGGCCGTGCCAGTTGTATCCTGAATGTAATTAAGAAGGCGCTATGACATCACCAATGCCTCCAGGGCAAACGTCATTATTGTTGCAGATGACACAGCGCCTCGCGCTGTCCGACGCGCATTTTCGTCGGATATGTCAGTTAATTTACCAGCGTGCGGGGATCGTGCTTGCTGACCATAAGCGAGACATGGTCTACAACCGTCTGGTGCGGCGCCTGCGTACGCTGGGGCTGGATGACTTTGGTCGCTACCTGAGCATGCTCGAAGCGAACCAGAACAGCGCCGAGTGGCAGGCTTTTATTAACTCTTTAACCACTAACCTGACGGCCTTTTTCCGCGAAGCTCATCACTTCCCGGTACTGGCAGAGCACGCCCGCCGTCGCACCGGGGAGTATCGCGTCTGGAGTGCGGCGGCCTCGACCGGGGAAGAGCCTTACTCGCTGGCGATCACCCTTGCCGATACCCTGGGAATGGCGCCGGGTCGCTGGAAAGTGTACGCCAGCGATATCGACACCGAAGTGCTGGAGAAGGCGCGTAACGGCGTCTATCGCCAGGATGAGCTGAAGACGTTGTCGCCTCAGCAGCTTCAGCGTTACTTCATGCGCGGTACCGGCCCGCATGAAGGGCTGGTGCGCGTGCGCCAGGAGCTGGCGAACTGCGTGGAGTTTGCACCGGTTAACCTGCTGGATAAGCAGTACAACGTGCCGGGGCCTTTCGACGCCATTTTTTGCCGTAACGTCATGATCTATTTTGATAAAACGACGCAACAGGACATTCTGCGTCGGTTTGTTCCGTTGCTCAAGCCTGACGGTTTACTGTTTGCCGGGCACTCGGAAAACTTCAGCAACCTCGTGCGTGAGTTTAGCCTGCGTGGGCAAACGGTATATGCGCTGAGTAAGGAAAAAGCATGAGTAAAATCAGGGTATTGTCTGTCGATGATTCGGCGCTGATGCGCCAGATCATGACTGAAATTATCAATAGCCACAGTGACATGGAGATGGTCGCTACCGCGCCGGATCCGCTGGTAGCGCGGGATTTAATTAAAAAATTTAACCCCGACGTGCTGACGCTGGATGTCGAGATGCCGCGCATGGATGGTATTGATTTCCTGGAAAAGTTGATGCGTCTGCGTCCGATGCCGGTGGTGATGGTCTCATCGCTGACCGGCAAAGGCTCGGAAATTACGCTGCGCGCGCTGGAGCTGGGGGCGGTGGATTTCGTCACCAAACCCCAGCTTGGCATTCGTGAAGGCATGCTGGCCTACAGCGAAATGATCGCCGAGAAGATCCGCACCGCCTCGCGCGCGAAGCTCGCGGCCCATAAGCCAACGGCTGCCCCGGCAACCCTGAAGGCGGGTCCGTTACTCAGCTCGGAAAAACTGCTGGTGATTGGCGCATCAACCGGAGGAACAGAGGCAATTCGCCATGTACTCCAGCCATTGCCGCTTTCCAGTCCGGGTATTTTGATTACTCAACATATGCCGCCAGGCTTTACCCGCTCATTCGCGGAGCGTCTGAACAAGCTGTGCCAGATCAGCGTGAAAGAGGCGGAAGATGGCGAACGTGTGCTCCCGGGTCATGCTTACATCGCGCCGGGCGATAAGCATATGGAGCTGGCGCGCAGCGGCGCTAACTATCAAATCAAAATTCATGACGGGCCGCCGGTAAACCGGCACCGTCCGTCGGTGGATGTGCTGTTTCATTCGGTGGCGAAACATGCGGGGCGCAACGCCGTTGGGGTGATCCTGACGGGGATGGGCAACGATGGTGCCGCCGGAATGCTTGCAATGCACCAGGCTGGCGCCTGGACGATTGCGCAGAATGAAGCAAGTTGTGTGGTGTTCGGCATGCCGCGCGAGGCCATCAATATGGGTGGCGTGAGCGAAGTGGTCGATCTTAGCCAGGTAAGCCAGCAGATGCTGGCGAAAATCAGTGCCGGACAGGCAATACGTATTTGACTCAGGAGTATTATTTTATGGCGGATAAAGAGCTTAAGTTTTTGGTTGTGGATGACTTTTCCACCATGCGTCGCATTGTGCGCAACCTGCTGAAAGAGTTGGGCTTCAACAACGTTGAAGAAGCAGAAGACGGCGTGGATGCGCTGAACAAACTGCAGGCGGGCGGGTTTGGTTTTGTTATCTCTGACTGGAACATGCCGAACATGGATGGTCTGGAACTGCTGAAAACCATCCGCGCGGATGCAGGCATGGCCTCTATGCCGGTGCTGATGGTGACCGCAGAAGCGAAAAAAGAGAACATCATTGCCGCTGCACAGGCGGGCGCAAGCGGCTATGTGGTGAAGCCATTCACCGCGGCGACCCTGGAAGAGAAGCTCGGTAAGATCTTCGAGAAACTCGGCATGTGAGGTGTTGGTTATGATGCAACCTGCTATGAAACCCGTTGAAGAACATTCGCCCAGCGATATCATTGCCCGCATCGGCAGCCTGACACGCATGCTGCGTGACAGCCTGCGTGAACTGGGGCTGGACCAGGCAATCGCAGAAGCGGCGGAAGCGATTCCTGACGCGCGTGACCGTCTGGACTACGTTGTGCAGATGACCGCGCAAGCGGCTGAACGTGCGCTGAACAGCGTTGAAGCGTCACAACCGCACCAGGATGCGATGGAAAAGGGCGCGAAAGCGCTGACCAAACGCTGGGATGAGTGGTTTGAGAATCCTATCGAGCTGGCGGATGCCCGCGAGCTGGTGACGGATACCCGTCAGTTCCTGGGCGATGTACCGGGCCACACCAGCTTCACCAACGCTCAGCTGCTGGACATCATGATGGCGCAGGATTTCCAGGACCTGACCGGTCAGGTTATCAAGCGCATGATGGATGTGATTCAGGAGATTGAACGTCAGCTGCTGATGGTGCTGCTGGAAAACATCCCGGAACCGGCTGCACGTCCGAAACGCGAGAACGAAAGCCTGCTTAATGGCCCACAGCTCGACGCCACCAAAGCGGGCGTTGTGGCAAGCCAGGATCAGGTAGACGACCTGCTGGACAGCCTCGGCTTCTGATACGCCTTTCCGCCTCAGGTGTGCATGCGCCTGAGGCGGTTAACGCAGAATCACCGAAAAGAGCCCGAATAAACGGGCTTTTCCCGCCATTGGATTTCCTCTGCGCTGGCATGATACCCGTGACGTAATGGGCTGAGCATGCACTGTGGCAGAAGAGAACGACGACAAAACAGAAGCCCCCACACCCCACCGACTTGAAAAAGCGCGTGAGGAAGGGCAGATCCCCCGATCCCGAGAGCTGACATCCCTGCTGATCCTTATTGTGGGTGTGTGCATCATCTGGTGGGGTGGGGAGTCGCTCGCCCGAAAACTGGCGGGGATGCTCTCTGCCGGATTACGTTTCGACCACAGTATGGTCAACGACCCAAACCTTATCCTCAGCCAGATTATTCAGCTTATTAAAGGGGCCATGGTCGCACTGCTGCCCCTGATTACCGGGGTGGTGCTGGTCGCGCTGATCTCGCCGGTGATGCTTGGCGGTCTGGTCTTTAGCACCAAATCGCTGCAACCAAAATTTTCCAAACTGAACCCGCTGTCCGGCATCGCGAAAATGTTCTCCGCACAGACCGGGGCAGAACTGCTTAAAGCCATCCTCAAAGCAGCGCTGATGGGCAGTGCCGCGGGGTTTTACCTGTGGCACAACTGGCCGGAAATGATGCGGCTTATCAGCGAGTCGCCTTTGACCGCGATGAGCAATGCATTGAATCTGGTCGGACTCTGCGCGCTGCTGGTGGTCCTCAGCATTATTCCGATGGTGGGGTTCGACGTCATCTTCCAGCTGTACAGCCACTTCAAAAAACTGCGCATGTCCCGTCAGGATATCCGTGACGAATATAAGCAGATGGAAGGTGACCCGCACGTGAAAGGGCGCATCCGCCAGATGCAGCGCGCCGCCGCCCGTCGACGGATGATGGAAGATGTGCCGAAAGCCGACGTTATTGTCACCAACCCGACCCACTATTCCGTTGCGCTGCAGTACGACGAAAACAAAATGAGCGCGCCGAAAGTGGTGGCGAAGGGGGCGGGCTTAATCGCCCTGCGCATCCGCGAGATTGGCACGGAAAACCGGGTGCCAATACTGGAAGCGCCGCCGCTGGCGCGTGCGTTGTACCGCCACGCGGAAATTGGACAACAGATCCCAGGACAACTCTACGCCGCCGTGGCGGAAGTGCTGGCCTGGGTATGGCAGTTGAAACGCTGGCGTCTGGCTGGCGGTCAACGACCTGTCAAACCTGAGAACCTTCCGGTGCCTGCTGCGCTGGATTTTATGAACGAGAAGGACACTGATGGCTAATCTGGTGGCAATGTTGCGCCTGCCCGGCAACCTGAAATCGACCCAATGGCAAATCCTTGCCGGGCCGATCCTCATCCTGCTAATCCTGTCGATGATGGTATTGCCGCTGCCGGCATTCATCCTCGACCTGCTTTTCACTTTCAACATTGCGTTGTCCATCATGGTGTTGCTGGTGGCGATGTTCACCCAGCGTACCCTTGAGTTTGCGGCGTTTCCGACCATCCTGCTGTTTACCACCCTGTTACGACTGGCGCTGAACGTGGCGTCCACGCGTATCATCCTGATGGAAGGCCACACCGGCGCGGCAGCGGCGGGCAAAGTGGTTGAGGCCTTTGGCCACTTCCTCGTGGGCGGTAACTTTGCCATCGGCATCGTGGTGTTTGTCATCCTCGTTATCATCAACTTTATGGTTATCACCAAAGGTGCAGGGCGTATTGCGGAAGTGGGGGCGCGCTTTGTGCTGGACGGGATGCCGGGTAAGCAGATGGCGATCGACGCCGACCTTAACGCCGGGCTTATCGCGGAAGATGAAGCGAAAAAACGCCGTGCGGAAGTGACCCAGGAAGCGGACTTCTACGGCTCAATGGACGGTGCGAGTAAGTTTGTGCGCGGTGACGCCATCGCGGGCATTCTCATCATGGTGATTAACGTGGTGGGTGGCCTGCTTGTTGGGGTGCTGCAGCATGGCATGGGCATGGGCCAGGCGGCTGAAAGCTATACGCTGCTGACCATTGGTGACGGTCTGGTTGCGCAGATCCCGGCGCTGGTCATTTCTACCGCCGCGGGCGTTATTGTTACCCGCGTCAGTACCGATCAGGACGTTGGCGAGCAGATGGTTGGCCAGCTGTTCAGCAACCCGCGCGTCATGCTGCTGGCGGCGGCGGTGCTGGGCCTGCTCGGCCTGGTGCCGGGCATGCCGAACCTGGTTTTCCTGCTGTTCACGGCAGCACTACTGGGCCTTGCCTGGTGGATGCGTGGCCGTGAAATGAAACCCGCGGCAGAACCTGTACCGGTAAAAATGCCGGAGAACACGCAGGCCGTGGAAGCCACCTGGAACGACGTTCAGCTGGAAGATTCGCTGGGGATGGAAGTGGGTTACCGTCTGATCCCGATGGTCGATTTCCAGCAGGATGGCGAACTGCTTGGCCGCATCCGCAGTATCCGGAAAAAGTTCGCCCAGGATATGGGCTTCCTGCCGCCGGTTGTGCACATCCGCGACAACATGGATCTTCCGCCTGCCCGCTACCGTATTCTGATGAAAGGGGTTGAGATTGGCAGCGGCGATGCGTATCCAGGCCGCTGGCTGGCGATTAACCCGGGCACAGCCGCCGGTACGCTGCCGGGTGAACAGACCATCGATCCCGCGTTTGGTCTGGCCGCAATCTGGATTGAAAGCGCGCTCAAAGAGCAGGCGCAAATTCAGGGGTATACCGTGGTGGAGGCCAGTACCGTGGTGGCTACCCATCTTAACCACCTGATTGGACAGTTCTCAGCAGAGCTGTTTGGCCGTCAGGAAGCACAGCAGTTACTCGACCGCGTGAGCCAGGAGATGCCGAAGCTGACGGAGGATCTGGTGCCGGGCGTGCTGACGTTGACCACGCTGCATAAGGTGCTGCAAAACCTGCTTGATGAAAAAGTGCCGATCCGCGATATGCGCACCATTCTGGAAACCCTCGCCGAGCACGCGCCGCTGCAAAGCGATCCGCATGAGCTGACGGCGGTGGTGCGCGTGGCGCTGGGCCGCGCGATCACCCAGCAGTGGTTCCCGGGCACCGGTGAAGTGCAGGTGATTGGCCTGGATACGCCGCTGGAACGTCTGCTGCTGCAGGCCCTGCAGGGCGGTGGCGGGCTGGAGCCGGGTCTGGCGGACCGTCTGCTGGCGCAAACACAGGAGGCGCTGGCGCGTCAGGAGATGCTGGGGGCACCGCCGGTGCTACTGGTAAACCATGCGCTGCGTCCGCTGCTGTCACGCTTCCTGCGCCGTAGCCTGAATCAGCTGGTGGTGCTATCGAATCTGGAGCTGTCTGATAATCGCCATATTCGTATGACGGCGACGATTGGAGGTAAATAATGCGTAAGTGGTTAGGGCTATTACTCTTCCCGCTGGTGGCGCAGGCCGCGGGCGAAGGGACCTGGCAGGCCAGCAGCATCGGCGTGACCCTCAGCAACCGTGGCGTGGCGATGTCGTCGCGTCCGCTGGCGCCTTCTGAACCGGTGTCCGGTCAGATGAGCCTGGTGGTGTGGAACTACTCGCTGATTGGCCCGACGCCTGCCGGGCTGCAGGTGCGTCTGTGCTCCCAGAGCCGTTGCACGGAAATCGACGGAGAGAGCGGCACTACCCAGGCGTTTAACGGCGTACCTGCGGTAGAACCTTTACGCTTTATCTGGGAAGTGCCGGGCGGCGGGCGGTTGATCCCGGCGCTCAAGGTGCAGAGTAATTCCGTTATCGTTAACTACCGCTAGTTGCCTGCCTCAACGCCCGTTATCAACGTTTATGATAGCGGGCTCGCAAAAATGACCTCACCTTTTGAAGTAATAGAAACGCTGTTTTATAAATCAGTGATGCACGTAATGACACTCTTTGCATTTTTGCCAGCCTTTGCGGTGTGATGGCAGAAACAGAAAGGTTTCCACAGTGCGTTAATTCTACTGTAGCCGTGTAAAAACTCCCGGACGAGGTTTGCTTACAGGGGGTCTCCTAAAACTGATTAGGGTTGACGGCAATGAAAACACGAAAAATTGGACTCGCAAACTATCTTGCATACGGGGCAGGGGATTTCCTCGGCGCGGGAACGACCGCGCTGACGGCGGCCTGGCTTTTGTATTTTTATACGACCTTCTGTGGACTCACACCGATTGAAGCGACCTTTATTTTTGCTGCTGCAAGGGTACTGGACGCGGTGGTCAGCCCGCTGATGGGCTTTTTAACCGATAACTTTGGCACCACCTGGCTGGGAAAACGCTTTGGTCGCCGCAAATTCTTTATTCTGCTCGGCATTCCCTGCGTCTTCAGCTACTCCCTGATGTGGGTTGGGGAGATGAATTTCTGGTACTACCTGCTGACCTATCTGGTCTTCGATATCGTCTACACCATGATTCTGGTGCCGTATGAAACGCTGGTCCCGGAGATGACCGATGACTTTAAACAGAAAACGAAATTCTCCGGTGCGCGTATTTCGATGGCGCAGATGTCCGCTATCCTGGCTTCGTTCCTGCCGGGGATCCTGCTGACCCACTTTGGTAAAGACAACGCGATTTCATTCTTCTACGCAAGCCTGGTCTTCTCCGTGCTGTGCGCGCTGATGCTGACCTTTGTCTGGTTCTTCACCTGGGAGCGCCCGCGCGAGGAGTGGTCCGAAGCGGCCCTGCGCGCGGAAGAAGAGAAGAAAAAACTGACCCTGGGCCAGAGCCTGAATCGCCTGTTTGTGGAGTTAAGCTCGACGCTGCGCATCAAGATTTTCCGGCAGCACCTGGGCATGTACCTTGGCGGCTACATTGCGCAGGACGTCTTCAACGCCGTCTTTACCTATTACGTGGTGTTTGTGCTAATGCAGGAGGCGTCTATGGCGTCGAACCTGCTGGGCACGATGGCCATTTTCCAGTTCCTTGCCGTGATTGGGATGATCCCGCTGTGCATTCGCTTTGGGCCTGCGCCGTCTTACCGCATGGTGGTGGTGCTGTTTGGCCTGGCCTCTCTCTCTTACGCCGTGCTGTATTACGCCGGGCTGAGCGACGTTTACGCTTTGCTGCTGCTTATCTCCGCGGTTGCCGGTCTCGGTCGCGGCGGTATCAACTATGTGCCGTGGAACACCTATACCTACATTGCTGACGTGGACGAGGTGATCACCGGCCAGCGTCGTGAGGGCATCTTCGCTGGCATCATGACGCTGACCCGAAAAGCGTCTCAGGCCGGTGCGGTAATGCTGGTGGGCATCGTGATGCAGATGTCCGGCTTTGTCAGCGGTCAGAAAACCCAGCCTGCTGAAGTCAGTCACACCATACTGCTGATTTTGAGCGTGGGAACCCTTCTGGTGCTGTTCTGCGGTTTCCTGGTCTCCCTGCGCTTCAGGCTCAATCTACAAACCCACAGCACGCTGCGCGAAGAGACCGCGAAAATGCGCGAATCGGGCCGCGCCATGCCTGAAGCGGCCAGCCCGCGCGCCCGCGCCACCGTGGAAATGCTGGCCGGTATGCCGTTCGAATCCTTGTGGGGGAATAACAACATTGGTTATCTCAATCGCAATAAACCAGCGTCCCCTTCGCTGAAGGGACGTGCGGTACTGAATTCGACATACAACAGAGGTTAAGATGATGAAAGTTTGGCCTGTCAAACATAGCCCCTTGCTGCGTCAGCCAGAGCGTTTTATCGCCAGGGACGAGCTGAAATCGCTGATTCAGAAGGTGACGCATAACCTGGTCAATATCCACGACAAAACGGGTGAATTTTTGCTGCGGCTGGACGACGGGCGCGTCATTGATACCAAAGGCTGGGCAGGGTGGGAGTGGACGCACGGCGTCGGGTTGTACGGTATCTGGCAGTACTACTGCCAGACCGGCGACGACGGGATGCGCGACATTATCGACAGCTGGTTTGCGGACCGTTTTGCGGAAGGGGCAACCACCAAAAACGTGAATACCATGTCGCCGTTCCTGACGCTGGCGTACCGCTATGAAGAGACCCGAAATCCGGCCTGGCTGCCGTGGCTGGAGAGCTGGGCGGAGTGGGCGATGCATGAGATGCCGCGTACCGAACACGGCGGCATGCAGCACATTACCCTGGCGGAAGAGAACGCGCAGCAGATGTGGGATGACACGCTGATGATGACGGTCCTGCCGCTGGCCAAAATTGGCAAGCTGCTGAACAAACCGGAATACGTTGAGGAGGCCGTGTACCAGTTCCTGCTGCACGTGCAGAACCTGATGGACCGGGAGACCGGGTTGTGGTTCCACGGCTGGAACTATGACGGCAACCATAACTTTGCCCATGCCCGCTGGGCGCGTGGCAACAGCTGGCTCACCATTGTGATCCCGGACTTCCTCGAACTGGTTGATCTGCCGGAAAACAACGCCGTGCGCCGTTATCTGACGCAGGTGCTCAATGCGCAGATTGCCGCGCTGGCGACATGTCAGGACGACAGTGGCCTGTGGCATACGCTGCTCGACGATCCAGACTCATACCTGGAGGCGTCGGCCACGGCAGGCTTTGCCTACGGTATACTTAAGGCCGTGCGTAAACGCTATGTGGCGGCGGAATACGCTGAGGTCGCGGAGAAAGCCATCAGAGGGATTGTGAAAAACATCTCGCCGGAAGGGGAGCTGCTGCAAACGTCGTTCGGAACCGGGATGGGGAGCGATCTGGAGTTTTACCGCCAGATCCCGCTGACGTCGATGCCGTACGGTCAGGCAATGGCAATCCTCTGTTTGACGGAGTATTTGCGGAAGTACTTCTGATCATAAAAAAACCCGGCGATGATGGCCGGGTTTTTTGTATTACATACGTTCTACGGTTTCGATACCCAGGGTATCCAGACCCAGCTTCAGGGTCTTCGCCGTCAGCTGCGCCAGCTTCAGGCGGCTGTTGCGGACCGATTCATTTTCCGCAGACAGAATAGGGCAGTGCTCGTAGAAGCCGGAGAACAGACCGGCCAGATCGTACAGGTAAGCACACATCACGTGCGGCGTACCGTCGCGTGCAACAACGGACAGCGTCTCTTCAAACTGCAGCAGACGGGCCGCCAGCTGGGCTTCGCGATCTTCGGTAATGGTGACGGTCGCATTCGCCAGCACGCTTTCATCGATATTCGCTTTACGGAACACCGAGAGCACGCGGGTGTAGGCATACTGCATGTACGGCGCGGTGTTACCTTCAAACGCCAGCATGTTGTCCCAGTCGAAGATATAGTCGGTGGTACGGTTCTTGGAGAGATCCGCGTATTTCACCGCACCGATACCCACGGCGTTCGCCAGTTTTTCCAGCTCCTCGGCCGGCATATCCGGGTTCTTCTCTGCCACCAGGCGACGGGCGCGTTCCAGCGCTTCATCCAGCAGGTCGGACAGCTTCACCGTACCGCCCGCACGGGTTTTGAACGGCTTGCCGTCTTTACCCAGCATCATGCCGAACATGTGGTGTTCCAGCGGCACGCAATCGGGAACATAACCGGCTTTACGCACGATAGTCCACGCCTGCATCAGGTGCTGGTGCTGACGGGAGTCGATGTAGTACAGCACGCGGTCAGCATGCAGCGTTTCGTAACGGTACTTCGCACAGGCGATATCGGTGGTGGTGTAGAGGTAGCCGCCATCCTTTTTCTGGATGATCACGCCCATCGGTTCGCCTTCCTTGTTTTTGTACTCATCAAGGAATACGACCGTTGCGCCTTCGCTCTCAACCGCCAGATGTTTGGCCTTCAGGTCGGCCACAATGCCCGGCAGCATTGGGTTATAGAGGCTTTCACCCATCACGTCGTCGCGGGTCAGGGTGACGTTCAGACGGTTATAGGTGAGCTGGTTCTGGGACATGGTGATGTCCACCAGCTTGCGCCACATCTCCAGGAAATACGGGTCGCCGCCCTGCAGTTTCACCACATAGCTACGCGCGCGCTCGGCGAAGGCTTCATCTTCGTCGTAGTGTTTTTTGGCTTCACGGTAGAACCCTTCCAGGTCCGCCAGCGCCATTTCACCCGCGTTTTCCTGCTGCTGTTTTTCCAGGTAAGCAATCAGCATACCGAACTGGGTACCCCAGTCGCCAACGTGGTTCGCGCGGATCACCTTGTGACCGAGGAACTCAAGGGTGCGTACTGCCGCGTCACCGATGATGGTGGAGCGCAGGTGGCCAACGTGCATCTCTTTCGCGACGTTTGGCGCGGAGTAGTCAATCACCACGGTCTGTGGCTCTGGCTGGGTTACGCCCAGACGGTCAGATTTCAGCGCTGCGTCAACGTGGCTTGCCAGGAAGGCCGGCTCAAGGAAAATGTTGATAAAGCCCGGGCCAGCAATTTCGGTTTTGCTGGCAATGCCGGTGAGATCCAGATGAGTCAGCACCTGCTCAGCCAGTTGTCGCGGCGGCATGCCCAGTTTTTTAGCCACTGCCATCACGCCATTAGCCTGATAGTCGCCAAACTGTACTTTCGCTGACTGACGAACCTGCGGTTCGCAATCCGCAGGCGCACCTGCGGCAATCAGTGCCTGACTGACTTTTTCTGAGAGAAGAGCCTGAATATTCACCTGGATACCTTACGTTTTTGATGCGGGCTGACTGCCACCCGCGCCAGTTAAAGAATGAGGGCGGGAGTATACTGCAAATGCCTTCTGGCGTCAGCATTGCGGGGGGCGAAGATTGCGCAGAATCCAGGCTAAGAAAGCATGCATAATCATGCAGTGATAAAAAGCGTCATTCCGCGGTTGGTCAAAAGGGGGCAACAGAGTAAATTAGCGGCTTTGCGACACGATAAGAGACTGACTTATGGCGAACTGGCAATCCATTGACGAACTGCATGATATTTCCGCAGATTTACCGCGCTTCACCCAGGCGTTCACAGAACTTGCCACCCGTCTTGGTCTGGACATTGCGCCGCTTGAGGCCGATCACATCTCCTTGCGCTGTCATCAGAACGCCACCGCCGAGCGCTGGCGTCGCGGGTTTGAACAGTGCGGGGAACTGCTCTCTGAGAACATCATCAACGGCCGTCCTATCTGTCTGTTTAAACTTCATGAGCCGGTCTGCGTAGCGCACTGGCAGTTTAGCGTTGTTGAACTGCCGTGGCCGGGAGAAAAACGTTACCCGCATGAAGGCTGGGAGCACATCGAAATCGTGCTGCCAGGCGAGCCCGACACGCTGAATGCGCGCGCGCTGGCGCTGCTGTCTGATGAGGGGTTAAGCAAGCCGGGTATCTTTGTGAAAACGAGTTCACCAAAAGGCGAGCGCGAGCGTTTACCAAACCCGACGCTGGCCGTGACTGACGGACAGGTGACGGTGAAGTTCCATCCCTGGACGATAGAACAGATTGTTGCCAGCGAAGAGTAAGCGTTGTGACGACACGCGAAGACCGACCGGGAGCGGCGTGTCATGATGGTGCATTACGCGGAATTTAAGGAGGAGTGGATGGCGCGGCTGGAGATTTGCTGTTACAGCGTGGAGTGTGCCGTGATGGCGCAACGGCGGGGGGCAGACCGCATTGAACTGTGCGCGGCACCGAAAGAAGGGGGGTTAACGCCCTCGTACGGTGTGTTGAAGTCTGCCCGTCAGGCTGTCACCGTTCCGGTACACCCTATCATTCGTCCTCGGGGCGGTGATTTTTGTTACTCGGCAGGCGAGTTCAGTGCCATGCTTGACGATATCGCCCTTGTTCGCGATCTGGGTTTCCCGGGGCTGGTGACGGGGCTGCTCGATGAAGAAGGCAACGTCGATGTACCGCGTATGCGCCAGGTAATGGCGGCCGCAAAGGGGATGGCGGTAACATTTCATCGCGCGTTCGATATGTGTAAAAACCCATTGCAAGCCTTTGATACCCTTGCGGAACTTGGCGTGGCGCGTGTGCTGACATCGGGCCAGCAGTCGTCGGCTGAAAAAGGACTGCAATTAATTACGGAACTAAAAGCACATTCCGGTGTTCCAATAATAATGGCGGGTGCGGGAGTCCGTGCCAGCAATCTGGAACTGTTTTTAAACGCGGGGGTGGAAGAGCTTCACAGCTCTGCCGGGAAATGGATACCGTCGCCCATGCGTTATCGCAACACAGGGTTGTCTATGTCGACGGATGCTGAAGCGGATGAGTACTCACGCTACGGTGTAGATGGAGAGTCGGTTGCGGAAATGAAATCGCTGATTGAACGTCATCACGTGTAGCAACGTACCGATTTTTACCGCGCATCATGTCGCCCAATATGATGCTTGCTTGTACCAGGCCCCTGCCAATTACACAGGGGCCTTTTTTTCTCCTTCATATTTCAAGCCGCAGCTGCGTTGGCTGCCTCGCTCCCCCCAGTCACTTACTGATGTAAGCTCCTGGGGATTCGCTGCGTTGCCGCCTTGCTGCAACTTGAAATATTTTGGAGAAAACCTGCGATGACCAGGCCGGGTAAGGCGCAGCCGCCACCCGGCTAAAAGGCTACGGCTTCGTGGCAATCAACACCGCACGCATTGGCGCCGGATAGCCTTCAACGGTTTTGCTGTGGTCGGTTGGGTCAAGGAACTGCTCCAGCGATTCGGTCACCATCCACTCCGTGCGGCGTTGCTCCTCGATGGAGGTCACGCAGACGTCGGCGATGCGCACATCCACAAATCCGCACTTCTCCAGCCAGTTTTTCAGCGCCAGCGCGGAAGGAATGAAGTAGACGTTGCGCATTTGCGCGTAACGATCGCCGGGAACCAGAACGGTATTTTCATCGCCTTCGACCACCAGCGTTTCCAGCACCAGTTCGCCGCCGCTGACCAGCTGATCTTTCAGTTGCCATAAATGCTCCAGCGGGGAACGGCGATGGTACAGCACGCCCATGGAGAAGACGGTATCAAACGCTTTCAGCGCGGGCAGTTGCTCAATGCCCAGCGGCAGCAAATGCGCGCGCTGGTCGTTACCCAGTAGCTTACGCACGGCTTCGAACTGGCACAGGAACAACTGCATCGGGTCGATGCCAACGGCTAAATGCGCGCCCGCGCCAATCATGCGCCACATGTGGTAACCGCTACCGCAGCCGACGTCCAGAATGGTACGCCCGGTCAGGTCGGAGAGGTGCGGCAGCACGCGATCCCATTTCCAGTCGGAGCGCCATTCAGTATTGATATTCACCCCGTAGAGCGAAAACGGTCCTTTGCGCCACGGCATCAGGTTACGCATCAGCGTTTCGATGCGATTAATCTGCCCGGCGGGCAGCGGCTCTGCGCTTTCGGCCGTGACGCTGTGCAGCAGATCCAGACGGTGAGGCGTCAGCTCCGGCAGAAACTCCACCGCATTTGACCACTGCTTCAACAGCCCATGCTGCTGATCGCGCTGCCAGGTGGCAATCTGCGCAGGCAGGGTCTCCAGCCAGTGGGAGAGATGGTTTTTTGCAATCAGCTGATAGAAGTTACCGAACTCAATCATGCCGCGTCCTCAGCTTTCAGCGCCACCAGGGAGCCAAAGTTAAAGCACTGGAACCACAGTTCGCTGTGCTCAAAGCCTGCCTGGCGCAGACGCGCTTTATGGGTTTCCACGGAGTCCGTCAGCATCACGTTTTCCAGCATGCTGCGTTTCTGGCTAATCTCCAGCTCGCTGTAGCCGTTTGCACGTTTGAAATCGTGGTGCATGTTGAACAGCAGTTCGCCGACGGTCGCGTCTTCAAAGCTGAATTTCTCAGACAGCACCAGCGCGCCACCGGGGTTAAGGCCCTGATAAATTTTGTCCAGCAGCCGCTGGCGGTCATCGGGCACCAGGAACTGCAGGGTAAAATTCAGCACGACCATCGAGGCGTTGTGGATTTCGATGTCACGAATGTCGCCTTCAACGACCTCGACCGGAGTTGCCGCTTTCCAGGCATCAATATGGCGACGGCAGCGTTCAACCATCGCCGGGGAGTTATCGACGGCAATGATTTTACAGCCTTCGTGATGAACGTTACGACGTACCGACAACGTTGCCGCGCCGAGCGAGCAGCCCAGGTCATACACCTGCGTGCCGGGTTGAACGAAGCGCTCAGCCAGCATGCCGATCATGGAGATAATATTGGAATAACCGGGAACAGAGCGCTGGATCATATCCGGGAAGACTTCGGCTACCCGTTCATCGAAGGTCCAGTCGCCCAGGCTGGCGATAGGCGCGGAAAAAAGCGTGTCGCGATCTGACATAACGTAAAAATCCGGGAAAAATAAAGTGGCGTATTGTGCGCTAACGGAAGGAGAAAACCAACTCCCACGGCATATACCAAAGGTTAGCCAGCACCATCAGCAAAAGCGAACACCATGTCGCGCTCATGCCGGAACGACGCCAGCGGAATAAGCGGTGGTGAAAGCCGTAATAATGCATTAACCGACCCGCAATCAGCAGCAGGCCACAAATGTGTACCATCCAGGTTTCGGCGCCATTCATCTCCATAAACAGCAGCAAAATGAGTGCCACCGGAATGTACTCAACCGCGTTGCCGTGGATACGGATAGCGCTTTGCAGTTCGGAAAACCCCCCGTCGCCGTATGAGACGCGGTACTGCATTCTGAGTCGCACAACATCAAATGAAAATTTAATCAGCAGTAATGCACCTAGCACCGCATACAACGCGCTGACCATACAAACTCCCTGTGTTTTGGCAGATGGCGTCTCTATGATATGGCGTGATCTCAGAAAAGAGAAGATTGTTGTGGGATGGAGGGCGCGCTGCCGAGCGACGGAACCGCGGTTTGCAGGGCCTGCCAGAGCGTATCGACCAGTTCGGGGGCCTGGGCGATATCCGGCGTATGTAAAAAAAGATACGGCGTGGTGGTCTGTTCCCATTTCGCTAACGTGTGCAGCCAGACGGCGAACATCTCCTGATTTTGCTGCATATTGTCGCTGCCGATAAACCGGACCATCGGATTGTGCGCGGTTACGATAGCGTGGACCGGGACTTTGGGCTTCTTGCGCTGGGCATCAATAATGGCTTCGTTATGCGCAATTGCGCTGTGAACAGGACGACTGTCAAGGATGACGCGGTTGACTGAGCGCTCATGCAATCCCCGGTTGAGTGCTTTCTCTACCTCGCCTTTGGCAAAAAATTCAGGATGTCTCACTTCAACGCCGTAGGTAAAGTCCCGGGGCAGGCCATCAAGGAATGGCCAGAGCGCGGGCAGATCGCGCGGACCAAAGGTGGCGGGAAGCTGCAGCCAGTACTGGCCGATACGGTTTGCCAGTGGCGACATTCGGCCAAAAAACTCTTCGGTTAAATCACTGCAGTTACGCAGGGCGGCGTTATGGGAGATGGTTGCTGGAAATTTAAAGCAGAAGCGGAAATCATCCGTGGTTTGATCCCGCCAGCGCTCGACAATCTCTGCCCGGGGAAGGGCATACAGCGTGGTGTTGCCCTCCACGCAGTTAAAGTGCCGGGCGTACTCTTCAAGGCTGGTTATGCCAAGGCGCACCCATTTCGGGTGCGACCACTGGGGCAGGCCCACGTACATCATAACGCGCTTAAAATCTCATCCGTGCTGCGCACGCGACCGATGCGCGGGAAAATATGGGTCATGCTGCCCTGGTGTTGTTCCGCAGAAGCCGCGCTGCATGCGTCTTCGGCAATCACCAGGTTAAAGCCCAACTCCCAGGCGTTACGGGCGGTGGATTCCACGCCAATGTTGGTGGAGATCCCGCACAGGATAATGGTGTCGATACCGCGGCGGCGCAGCTGTAGCTCCAGGTCGGTGCCATAGAAGGCGCCCCACTGGCGTTTGGTCACTTCGATATCGCTGTCGCGTTTACCGAGCGAGACCGGATACGTCCACCAGTTGTCCGGCAGGGCGTGCGCGGGCGCCTGGGCGTCAACCGGCTGTTTTAACGCTTCGGCAAAATCGGTCGACCAGCCAACGCGCACCATGACAACCGGTGCGCCGCTGGCGCGGCATTTTTCCGCCAGACGGGCGGCACGGCTGACGACATCATCAGCGGTGTGCGGGCCGCCGGCAAAGGGAAGGATCCCTTCCTGTAGATCAATCACCACCAGGGCGGTTTTGCGGGCATCAAGTGTCAGCATGGTAACTCCAGTTAAATGAATCGCTTCCGTTACACCTTACGACGTTATGGCCTGTTATCGGTCGGATAATTTTGTTAATTTTTGTGAGAATGCGCAATAAGAGCGCAGCAAACGTGCGTCTGGCCGTGCTTCGCTCTTATCGTCCGGCGGAATTTCCAGTATAATAGCCGCCTTTTTTCATCCAGTTGTGACATACAGAAAGCTGCGACATAGTAGCCTGCATACCAGGCGACATTTAGCCTGCGGCTAATTAAGGGATATCTCATGCGTACAGAATATTGCGGGCAGCTGCGTCAGTCCCACGTCGGACAGCAGGTGACCCTGTGTGGTTGGGTCAACCGTCGTCGTGATCTTGGTAGCCTTATCTTCATCGATATGCGCGACCGCGAAGGTATCGTTCAGGTGTTCTTCGATCCGGATCGCGCGGACGCGTTGAAGCTGGCTTCTGAGCTGCGTAATGAGTTCTGCATTCAGGTCACCGGCACCGTACGTGCGCGTGACGAGAAAAACGTCAACGCAGATATGGCGACCGGTGCCATTGAAGTGCTGGCCTCCGATCTGACGATCATCAACCGTGCTGAAGCGCTGCCGCTGGACTCCAACCACGTCAACACTGAAGAAGCGCGTCTGAAATACCGCTACCTGGATCTGCGTCGCCCGGAGATGGCACAGCGCCTGAAAACCCGTGCGAAAATCACCAGCCTGGTGCGTCGCTTTATGGATGACCACGGTTTCCTCGATATCGAAACCCCGATGCTGACCAAAGCCACGCCGGAAGGCGCGCGCGATTACCTGGTGCCATCCCGCGTTCATAAAGGCAAATTCTACGCGCTGCCGCAGTCTCCACAGCTGTTTAAACAGCTGCTGATGATGTCCGGCTTCGATCGCTACTATCAGATCGTAAAATGCTTCCGTGACGAAGACCTGCGCGCTGACCGTCAGCCAGAATTTACCCAGATCGATGTGGAAACCTCCTTCATGACCGCTGAGCAGGTGCGTGAAGTGATGGAAGCGCTGGTGCGCAGCCTGTGGAATGACGTGAAGGGCGTGGAGCTGGGCGACTTCCCCATTATGACCTTCGCCGAAGCCGAGCGTCGTTACGGCTCCGACAAACCAGACCTGCGTAACCCTATGGAGTTGGTGGACGTTGCTGACCTGGTGAAATCCGTTGAGTTTGCGGTGTTTGCCGGCCCGGCTAACGATCCGAAAGGCCGCGTAGCAGCCCTGCGTGTACCGGGCGGAGCAGCGCTTAGCCGTAAGCAGATTGACGACTACGGTAACTTCATCAAGATCTACGGCGCGAAAGGTCTGGCCTATATTAAAGTAACCGAGCGTGCGAAAGGTCTGGAAGGTATCACCAGCCCGGTGGCGAAGTTCCTGAACGCGGAGATTGTAGAAGCGATCCTTGAGCGCACCGGCGCACAGGATGGCGACATGATCTTCTTCGGCGCTGACAACAAGAAAATTGTTGCCGATGCAATGGGCGCGCTGCGTCTGAAACTGGGCAAAGATCTGAACCTCACTGACGAGAGCAAATGGGCGCCGTTGTGGGTTATCGACTTCCCGATGTTTGAAGACGACGGTGAAGGCGGCCTGACTGCCATGCACCACCCGTTCACTTCGCCAAAAGACATGACGGCGGCAGAGCTGAAAGCGGCACCGGAAGAGGCAGTCGCGAACGCCTACGATATGGTTATCAACGGCTATGAAGTGGGCGGCGGCTCCGTGCGTATTCACAGCGGTGAGATGCAGCAGACGGTGTTCGGCATTCTGGGCATCAACGAACAGGAACAGCGCGAGAAGTTCGGCTTCCTGCTGGATGCGCTGAAGTACGGTACGCCGCCTCACGCAGGCCTGGCATTCGGTCTCGACCGTCTGACTATGCTGCTGACCGGCACCGACAACATCCGTGACGTTATCGCCTTCCCGAAAACCACCGCAGCGGCGTGTCTGATGACCGAAGCGCCAAGCTTCGCTAACCCGGCCGCACTGGCTGAGCTGGGTATCGACGTGGTGAAAAAGGAAGAGAAAAACTGATATGGCATATAAGCGTCCCGTTTCTGTCTTAGTTGTAATTTACGCTCAGGACACGAAGCGGGTGCTGATGTTGCAGCGGCGCGATGACCCTGAATTCTGGCAGTCGGTTACCGGCAGTCTGGAAGAGGGCGAAACCGCGCCGCAGGCCGCCGCGCGTGAAGTAAAGGAAGAGGTCACCATTGACGTTGCTTGCGAGCAACTGACCCTGAAGGACTGTCAGCGCACGGTGGAGTTCGAAATTTTTAGCCATTTACGTCATC
This sequence comes from Enterobacter sp. Lyrl_3, assembly GCF_051948675.1. Taxonomy (NCBI): domain Bacteria; kingdom Pseudomonadati; phylum Pseudomonadota; class Gammaproteobacteria; order Enterobacterales; family Enterobacteriaceae; genus Enterobacter; species Enterobacter sp. Lyrl_3. The sequence continues at coordinate 344,233 of NZ_JAYJLI010000001.1, read as the reverse complement.
GCTATGCACCGGGTATCGAGCGCAACACGGAATCGTGGTTCTGTCTCGCGCTCCCTCACGAACGGGAGATCGTGTTCACTGAACATCTGACCTACCGCTGGGTGGATGCGGCGGATGCCGCCGCACTGACCAAATCGTGGAGCAACCGGCAGGCGATTGAAGAATTTGTAATTAACGCAGCCTGAAAAGGCGCGATTTTTGGAGAACTTTTTATGGCAGGTCATAGTAAGTGGGCCAACACCAAACACCGCAAAGCGGCACAGGATGCCAAGCGCGGTAAGATCTTTACCAAAATCATTCGCGAGCTGGTGACAGCGGCGCGTCTGGGCGGCGGCGATCCGGCGTCTAACCCACGTCTGCGTGCGGCAGTAGATAAAGCGCTGTCCAACAACATGACGCGTGACACCCTGAACCGTGCTATCGCTCGTGGCGTGGGCGGTGATGAAGACACGAACATGGAAACCATCATTTATGAAGGTTACGGTCCTGGCGGCACCGCGGTAATGGTTGAATGTCTGTCCGACAACCGTAACCGTACCGTTGCAGAAGTGCGCCATGCGTTCACCAAAACCGGGGGTAACCTGGGGACTGACGGTTCTGTAGCGTACCTGTTCAGCAAAAAAGGCGTCATCTCCTTCGAGAAAGGCGACGAAGATGTCATCATGGAAGCGGCACTGGAAGCGGGTGCGGAAGACGTAGTCACCTTCGACGATGGCGCTATCGATGTCTACACCGCGTGGGAAGAGATGGGCGCAGTACGTGATGCGCTGGAAGCGGCGGGCCTGAAAGCCGACAACGCTGAAGTCTCCATGATCCCGTCCACCAAAGCGGATATGGATGCTGAAACGGCACCAAAACTGCTGCGTCTGATCGACATGCTTGAAGACTGCGACGACGTGCAGGAAGTGTATCACAACGGTGAGATCTCTGATGAGGTTGCAGCGACTCTCTGATGAGAGCGTTTAAACCGTTTACGGGAGACGCGTGATGTCGATTATCCTTGGGATTGACCCCGGCTCACGCGTCACCGGTTACGGCGTTATCCGTCAGGTTGGACGCCAGTTAACCTACCTTGGCAGTGGCTGTATTCGCACCAAAGTTGAAGATCTGCCGTCGCGACTGAAGCTCATTTATGCGGGCGTGACGGAGATTATAACCCAGTTTCAGCCTGACTATTTCGCCATCGAGCAGGTCTTCATGGCGAAAAACGCCGATTCGGCGTTAAAGCTCGGTCAGGCGCGGGGCGTGGCAATTGTTGCTGCCGTGAACCAGGATCTTCCGGTATTTGAATACGCGGCAAGACAGGTCAAGCAGACGGTGGTCGGGATTGGTAGCGCGGAGAAAAGCCAGGTGCAGCATATGGTGCGTACCCTGTTGAAGCTCCCCGCGAACCCGCAGGCCGATGCCGCCGATGCGCTGGCAATTGCGATCACCCACTGTCATGTCAGCCAGAACGCGATGCAAATGAGCGAGTCGCGGCTCAATCTGGCGCGAGGCAGGTTACGATAATGAGAAATCAGGCTGGATGTTTATCCAGCCTTTTTTTATTATGTCGCAAATCAATAATTTTCCAGAACGCAGGAGCGTCACGTGATAGGCAGACTCAGAGGCATCATCATTGAAAAACAACCCCCGTTAGTGCTGCTGGAAGTGGGCGGCGTGGGCTATGAAGTCCATATGCCAATGACCTGCTTCTACGAGCTGCCGGACGCGGGCAAAGAGGCGATTGTCTTTACCCAGTTTGTGGTGCGTGAAGATGCTCAACTGCTCTATGGCTTCAACAACAAACAGGAACGCACCCTGTTCCGCGAGCTGATTAAAACCAACGGCGTCGGGCCGAAGCTGGCGCTGGCCATTCTCTCCGGTATGTCCGCCCAGCAGTTCGTGAATGCCGTTGAGCGCGAAGATCCTGCCGCGCTGATTAAGCTTCCGGGCATTGGTAAGAAAACGGCAGAGCGCCTGATTGTTGAGATGAAAGACCGCTTTAAAGGTCTGCATGGCGATCTCTTTACCCCTGCTGCCGATCTGGTGCTGACTTCGCCGGGTGCGCCTGTGTCGGATGATGATGCCGAGCAGGAAGCGGTTGCCGCGCTGGTGGCGCTGGGCTATAAACCTCAGGAGGCCAGCCGAATGGTGAGCAAAATTGCCAAACCGGATGCCAGCAGTGAAACTCTGATTCGTGAAGCGCTGCGCGCTGCATTGTGAGGTAAAGGATGATTGAAGCAGATCGCCTGGTATCGGCAGGCACTATTCAGGCAGAGGACGTGGTGGATCGTGCGATCCGTCCGAAGTTGCTTGATGAGTATATTGGCCAGCCGCAGGTGCGTTCCCAGATGGAGATCTTCATCCAGGCGGCAAAGCTGCGCGGCGATGCGCTCGATCACCTGCTGATATTCGGTCCTCCGGGTTTGGGGAAAACCACCCTGGCGAATATCGTTGCTAATGAAATGGGCGTGAACCTGCGTACCACGTCTGGCCCGGTGCTGGAAAAAGCAGGCGATTTGGCGGCGATGCTGACCAATCTTGAACCGCACGACGTGCTGTTTATCGATGAGATCCACCGCCTGTCGCCGGTGGTGGAAGAGGTTCTCTATCCGGCAATGGAAGACTACCAGCTGGATATTATGATCGGCGAAGGGCCTGCCGCGCGTTCGATCAAAATCGATCTGCCGCCGTTTACCCTGATTGGCGCCACCACCCGCGCCGGGTCGTTAACCTCTCCACTGCGCGACCGCTTTGGTATTGTGCAGCGCCTCGAGTTCTATCAGGTCGCCGACCTCCAGCATATCGTGGGCCGCAGTGCCCGCTATATGGGGCTGGATATGAGCGAAGAGGGGGCATTTGAAGTGGCGAAGCGTTCGCGCGGAACACCGCGTATCGCTAACCGCCTGCTGCGCCGCGTTCGTGACTTTGCAGAAGTGAAGCACGATGGTTCTATTTCTGCCGAAATTGCTGCTCAGGCGCTGGATATGCTGAATGTCGATGCTGAGGGTTTTGACTACATGGACCGCAAGCTGCTGCTGGCGGTACTGGACAAATTCTTTGGCGGGCCGGTCGGGCTGGATAACCTGGCGGCGGCAATCGGGGAAGAGCGCGAGACAATTGAAGATGTACTCGAACCGTATCTGATCCAGCAGGGCTTCCTGCAACGTACCCCGCGTGGGCGTATGGCCACGGTGCGGGCGTGGAATCATTTTGGTATCACGCCACCGGCAATGCCGTAATGCTTAATTCCCTCTCCCACCGGGAGAGGGTTAGGATGAGGGCATCAGCGCCCTCGATATCAACTAGCGGTCTTCTTCATCATATTGAAAATAAACAGCACCGCCGCACACAGCACCACTGACGGCCCCGCAGGCGTGTCATAGAACGCCGAGAAGGTTAACCCGCCCGTTACCGCAATCATCCCGATAATCACCGCCACGCCTGCCATCTGCTCCGGCGTACGGGCAAAACGACGCGCGGTGGCCGCAGGAATAATCAGTAGCGACGTAATAATCAGCGCACCGACGAACTTCATCGCCACGCCGATGGTTAACGCCGTCACCAGCATCAGCAGCAGTTTCACCCGCTGCAGCTTCACGCCGTCTACAAACGCCAGATCCGGGCTGACGGTCATCGCCAGCAAATTACGCCACTGCCACAGCAGAATACCCAGCACCACCACCACGCCAATGGCAATAGCAATGAGATCTTCAGGCGTCACGGCGAGCAGGTCGCCAAACAGGTAGGCCATCAGGTCAACGCGGATATTAGACATCAGGCTCACTACCACCAGACCCAGCGACAGGGCGCTGTGCGCCATAATGCCGAGCAGGGTATCAATGGCGAGGTGAGGGCGTTTTTCCAGCCAGACCAGACCGGCGGCGAGGAGCAGCGTAACGACAATCACAGCATAGAACGGGTTGACGTCCAGCAGCAAACCAAAGGCCACGCCCAGCAGTGAAGCATGGGCCAGGGTATCGCCGAAATAGGACATTCTGCGCCAGACCACAAACGAGCCAAGCGGACCCGCGGCGCAGGCGAGCATAATCCCGGCCAGCCAGCCGGGCAGTAACAGTTCAATCATGAGTGTCCATTTCCCCGGCGCAGGACAATTCGTCCCTGTAAATCATGGCGGTGGTTATGATGATGGCGATAAATACCCAGTTGTTCAGCCCCGCGAGGGCCAAACATAGAGATAAATTCGGGGTGCATTGACACCACTTCAGGCGTGCCGGAACAGCAGATATGATGGTTCAGACAGAGCACTTCGTCGGTTTTCGCCATCACCAGATGCAGGTCGTGGGAGACCATCAGCACCGCGCAGTTCAGTTCGTGGCGCAGCTGGTCAATTAAATCGTAAAGCGCGACCTGACCATTGACGTCCACACCTTGCGTTGGCTCATCCAGTACCAGCAGCTGGGGGCTGCTGAGCAGCGCCCGGGCAAGTAACACGCGCTGGGTTTCCCCGCCGGACAGTTTTTGCAGTGGCGCGTCCGCCAGGTGGCCCGCCTGGACACGTTTCAGCGCCGGAAGAATATCGGCTTTACGCGTACCAGGGCGCAGGCGCAGGAAGCGGCTGACGGTCAGCGGCAGCGTGGCATCAAGATGTAATTTTTGCGGCACGTAGCCGATACGCAATTTTTCTTCACGCTTGATGACACCTTCATCAGGGGCTACCAGACCCAGCACCACGCGCACTAGGGTGGATTTACCCGCGCCATTCGGACCGAGCAGCGTCAGAATTTTACCGGGCTTCAGATCCAGCGAGACGTCAGAAAGGACGCGGCGCTGACCGAACGAGACCGAAACATTTTCAAGAGAAACCAAAGTTGTCATGTCAATTTAAGCTTGCAGAAGTCAACGAATGTTATAATATCACATTCCACGCATTCATTACGATGATTAGTCGCATTATGTTACATAAAAATACGCTTCTTTTCGCAGCATTATCCGCTGCCCTTTGGGGCACAACAGCACAAGATGTTAACGCTGCCGTTGTCGCTTCGCTCAAACCGCTGGGATTCATTGCATCGGCCATTGCAGATGGGGTGACGGAAACCCAGGTTCTGCTGCCCGATGGTGCCTCTGAGCATGATTATTCCCTGCGTCCATCTGATGTAAAACGCTTACAAAACGCGGACTTAGTTGTCTGGATTGGGCCGGAGATGGAAGCCTTCATGCAGAAGTCTGCGAACCAGATCGCGGACACGAAAAAGGTCACCATTGCCGAACTTTCTGGCGTGAAACCGTTGCTCATGAAGGGGAGTGACGACGACGGTGACGAACACGAAGGTCATCATGCTCATGATGAAAAAGGTGACGGGGATCACCATCACGGCGAGTACAATATGCATCTTTGGCTCTCCCCAGAGATAGCGCGGCTTTCGGCGGTTGCAATCCATGACAAATTAGTGGAACTTATGCCGCAAAGTCGAGCCAAACTAGACGCCAACCTGAAAGATTTTGAGGCACAATTAGCCGCAACCGATAAGCAGGTGGGTAACGAGCTGGCACCGCTGAAAGGAAAAGGGTATTTCGTTTTTCATGACGCCTATGGCTATTACGAAAAACACTACGGCCTGACCCCGCGTGGGCATTTTACCGTCAACCCTGAAATTCAGCCTGGTGCGCAGCGTTTACATGAGATCAGAACACAGTTGGTTGAGCAAAAAGCGTCCTGCGTTTTTGCTGAGCCACAGTTCAGGCCAGCGGTCGTAGAAGCCGTGGCCAGGGGAACATCCGTGCGCATGGGAACCCTTGACCCGCTAGGAACGAACATCCAGTTGAGTAAAGCGAGCTATTCGCAGTTCCTCACTCAACTGGCGAACCAGTATGCGAGCTGCCTGAAAGGAGATTAACGAGGAAGTGAATACGTGCAACAGATAGCCCGCTCTGTCGCCCTGGCATTTAACAATCTGCCCCGACCCCATCGCGTTATGCTGGGGTCGCTTACAGTTCTCACCTTAGCGGTCGCCGTCTGGCGGCCCTATGTTTACCACCCGAGTTCTGCCCCTATCATCAAAACCATCGAGCTTGAGAAGAACGAAATCCGTTCTCTGCTGCCGGAGGCCAGTGAGCCTATCGACCAGGCGGCTCAGGAAGATGAAGCCATTCCGCAGGATGAGCTGGACGATAAAACCGAGAATGAAGCCGGGATCCATGAATATGTGGTCTCCACTGGCGATACGCTGAGCAGCGTACTGAACCAGTACGGCATTGACATGGGGAATATCAGCCAGCTGGCTGCCGCAGATAAAGACCTGCGTAACCTGAAAATTGGCCAGCAGCTCTCGTGGACGTTAACGCCAGAGGGCGATCTGCAGCGCCTGACCTGGGAAATGTCCCGTCGCGAAACGCGCACCTACGACCGCACTGCAAACGGTTTCAAGATGACCAGCGAGTTGCAGAAGGGCGACTGGGTTAACAGCGTGATGAAAGGGACCGTAGGCGCAAGCTTTGTCTCCAGCGCGCGTAATGCGGGCCTGACCAGCGCTGAAATCAGCTCGGTTATCAAAGCCATGCAGTGGCAGATGGATTTCCGTAAGCTGAAAAAAGGTGATGAGTTCTCCGTACTGATGTCCCGCGAAATGCTGGACGGCAAGCGTGAGCAGAGCCAACTGGTGGGTGTACGTTTGCGCTCTGATGGTAAAGATTACTACGCCATTCGCGCTGAAGACGGCAAATTCTATGACCGCAGCGGTACCGGGCTTGCGAAAGGCTTCCTGCGCTTCCCAACGGCGAAACAGTTCCGCATCTCATCCAATTTTAACCCGCGTCGTCTGAACCCGGTCACCGGGCGCGTGGCGCCGCACCGTGGCGTGGACTTCGCCATGCCACAGGGCACACCGGTGCTGGCGGTGGGAGATGGTGAAGTGGTTGTCGCAAAACGCAGCGGGGCTGCCGGGTACTATGTTGCGGTCCGTCATGGTCGCACTTATACCACCCGTTATATGCACCTGCGTAAGCTGCTGGTGAAACCAGGCCAGAAAGTGAAACGTGGCGACCGTATCGCCCTCTCAGGCAATACCGGACGTTCTACAGGGCCACACCTGCATTATGAAGTGTGGATCAACCAGCAGGCGGTAAACCCGCTGACGGCGAAACTGCCGCGCACCGAAGGGCTGACGGGTAAAGATCGTAAAGATTACCTGGCGCAGGTGAAAGAGGTTGTGCCGCAACTGCGTTTCGACTAAACCCTTCCGTTTTGTCTAAAGCCGGCGTCAGTAAGCGCCGGCTTTTTCTTTTGTGCGTGGGGCGCTGCCTCGCTACACTATCGTCATTATATTTTGCGTCACCAGACCCTGGAACCAGCATGGAAACCAAAAAAAACAATATAGAGTTCATTCCTGAGTTTGAAAAATCCTTTCGCCACCCGCGTAACTGGGGCGCCTGGCTTGGCGTTTACGCGTTTGCTGGCATTGCCATGTTACCTGCCTCTGTGCGCGATCCCGTTCTGGGTAAAATTGGCCGTCTCGCAGGACGAATGGGCAAAAGTGCCCGCCGTCGCGCGCAAATCAATCTCTTCTACTGCTTCCCGGAAAAGAGCGAAGCCGAGCGCGAAGCGATTATTGATGACATGTATACCACCGCGCCACAGGCCATGGCGATGATGGCAGAGCTGGCGCTAAAAGGGCCAGAAAAGGTCCTTAAGCGTGTTGACTGGAAAGGGCTGGAGATCATTGACGAGATGCGCCGCAACGATGAAAAAGTGATTTTTCTCGTTCCGCACGGCTGGGGAGTGGATATTCCGGCCATGCTGATGGCATCTCAGGGCCAGAAGATGGCGGCCATGTTCCATAACCAGGGTAATAAAGTCTTTGATTTCGTCTGGAACACCGTGCGTCGTCGTTTTGGTGGACGCCTGCACGCCCGTAACGATGGTATCAAGCCGTTTATTCAGTCCGTGCGACAGGGGTACTGGGGTTACTATCTGCCGGATCAGGATCACGGCCCTGAGCACAGCGAGTTTGTCGATTTCTTTGCCACCTACAAGGCGACGCTTCCGGCGATTGGCCGTCTGATGAAAGTCTGCCGCGCCCGGGTTATTCCGCTGTTCCCGGTCTACGATGGCAACACGCACCGTCTGAGCATTGAGGTTCGCCCGCCGATGGACGACTTACTGACCGCGGACGATAACACCATCGCGCGTCGCATGAACGAAGAGGTGGAGGTGTTGGTGGGACCGCATCTTGAGCAATACACGTGGATCCTGAAGCTGCTCAAAACGCGTAAGCCTGGCGAGAAAGAGCCGTATCAGCGCAAAGAACTTTACCCAAAGAAATAAAACCCCTCACGCTGACCCTCTCCCCGTGGGGGAGAGGGAAACATCTGTTTATTCGACGGTTAATACGCGGGTGGTGTTGGTTGAGCCGATGGTGCTCATGACATCACCCTGGGTCACGATGACAATATCACCGGATACCAGGTAGCCTTTGTCGCGCAGCAGATTAACGGCATCGTGCGCCGCTGCCACACCGTCATTGGTGCTGTCGAAGTAAACCGGGGTTACGCCGCGGTACAGCGCCGTCAGGTTCAGCGTGCGCTCGTGGCGGGACATCGCGAAGATCGGCAGACCGGAGCTGATACGGGACGTCATTAGCGCGGTACGGCCTGATTCGGTCATGGTGATGATCGCCGTGACGCCCTTCAGATGGTTAGCCGCATACATGGCGGACATCGCAATCGCTTCTTCCACGTTGTCGAACTGCACGTCCAGACGGTGTTTAGAGACGTTGATGCTTGGGATCTTCTCCGCGCCCAGACAGACGCGCGCCATCGCGGCAACGGTCTCTGCCGGGTACTGACCGGCTGCGGTTTCAGCGGAAAGCATGACCGCATCGGTACCGTCCAGCACGGCGTTAGCCACGTCCATCACCTCTGCACGGGTCGGCATTGGGTTGGTGATCATGGATTCCATCATCTGGGTTGCGGTGATCACCGCGCGGTTCAACTGACGCGCGCGACGGATCAGCGCTTTCTGGATGCCGACCAGTTCCGGGTCGCCAATTTCCACACCCAGATCGCCACGGGCAACCATCACCACGTCAGACGCCAGAATCACGTCGTCCATGGCATCCTGATCGCAAACGGCTTCCGCACGTTCAACTTTTGCTACGATTTTCGCGTCGCAGCCTGCATCACGCGCCAGACGGCGGGCATAGTTCAGGTCTTCGCCGCAGCGCGGGAAGGAGACGGCCAGATAGTCCACGCCGATCAGCGCCGCGGTAACGATATCCGCTTTGTCTTTATCGGTCAGCGCTTCGGCAGACAGGCCACCGCCGAGCTTGTTAATGCCTTTGTTGTTAGAGAGTGGGCCGCCGACGGTGACTTCGGTGAACACCTTCATCCCCTGAACTTCCAGCACTTTCAGCTGAACACGACCGTCGTCGAGCAGCAGGATATCGCCAGGCACAACGTCAGCCGGCAGACCTTTATAGTCGATACCCACTTTCTCTTTATCGCCTTCACCTTTACCCAGGTTGGCATCAAGCAGGAATTTATCGCCGATATTGAGGAAAACTTTGCCTTCTTTGAAGGTCGAGACACGAATTTTTGGACCCTGCAGGTCACCGAGGATAGCAACATGGCGGCCCAGTTTAGCCGCGATCTCACGCACTTTGTCTGCACGTAATTTATGGTCTTCTGGCGTACCGTGAGAGAAGTTCATACGCACCACGTTGGCACCCGCGGCGATAATCTTTTCGAGGTTATTATCGCGATCGGTGGCCGGGCCTAAGGTGGTGACGATCTTGGTTCTGCGAAGCCTTCTGGACATGTAATACTCCGTTGACTGAAACAACTTTGGTGTTGCGTGAAGATTGAATCGGCCTTCATCTGCTGCAAAGCAACCGCGAGGGGACCGAATGCCGTAAATCGTTACATCGTAATTATTCGTTACGTCTTAGTTATCTACTATCAGGGAACATCGCTCTTTATAAGCAATTCTTTATCAAAACGCGATTCCTTGAGCGCTTCCTTGACACGCTTCAAGTTATCTCTGAATTTAGCGCCGCGGCGTAAGGTAAAACCGGTTGCCAGGACGTCAATCACCGTCAGCTGCGCCAGACGGGAGACCATTGGCATATAGATATCCGTATCTTCCGGAACGTCCAGAGTGATGGCGAGCGTGGCTTCTCTTGCCAGCGGCGTGCCTGCCGTCGTGAGGGCGATAACCATGGCATCGTTTTCACGCGCCAGCTGCGCCAGCTCAACCTGACTTTTGGTGCGCCCGGTATGGGAAATCAGGACCACCACGTCATCCTCGCTACAATTCATACAGCTCATGCGTTGCAACACGATGTCATCGGAATAAATGACCGGGACGTTAAAGCGGAAGAATTTATTCATGGCATCATGCGCCACGGCCGCCGACGAACCGAGTCCGAAGAATGCAATTCGCTTGGCCTGGGTCAGCAAATCGACCGCCCGGTTAACGGAACTCATATCCAGCGACTGACGCACGTGGTCAAGCGTGGCCATGGCCGATTCAAATATTTTCGCCGTGTATGCATCTACGCTGTCGTCTTCATCCACATTGCGATTAACATAGGGCGTACCATTTGCCAGACTTTGTGCCAGATGCAGTTTAAAATCAGGAAAGCCACGCGTTTCCAGGCTCCGGCAGAACCGATTCACCGTCGGCTCGCTGACGCCTGCATCCTGTGCCAGAGCGGCGATGCTTGAATGAATCGCCTGAGCAGGCGAGGCGAGAATAACTTCAGCCACTTTTCGCTCGGATTTGCTAAGGTGTTCCAGTTGAAACTGGATTTTTTCCAGCATGTTCATGTTAACAGGACGCTCATGGGTGTAAACGATTTCATCCATAGATGAAATTGAGATTCGATTTAGCCGATATTACCCTCGTGGCTTCCATAAAGGGTAACAGTCGACAAGATAATGTTGTTGTTTTTTTTCATTACTTGATCGGTGTCGGGTTTTACTGTGACCGTGTTGCGCAAAGAATCGACGCTTGTTGCGTCATCAGGCCAGCGTAATCCTCTTAAGGGGTGAAAAATCGCCGTATCGCACGCGACGTTAAGCGCTAATGGTTTCGGGAATGACGTAAAAGCAGTACAGTGCATTGTAATAAAATTACAACGATACCTGGCAGAAGCACCAGGTGATCCAACTGAGGAGAATGACATGGCGGTAACGCAAACAGCCCAGGCATGTGACCTGGTCATTTTCGGCGCGAAAGGCGATCTTGCACGCCGAAAATTGCTGCCTTCCCTGTATCAACTGGAGAAAGCGGGCCAACTTCATCCGGATACCCGTATCCTGGGTGTAGGGCGCGCCGACTGGGACAAGGACGCATACACCAAAGTCGTGCGTGAAGCGCTCGAAACTTTCATGAAAGAGAAAATTGATGAAAGTTTGTGGGATACCCTGAGCGGACGTCTCGATTTCTGCAATCTGGATGTGAACGACGTGAGCGCGTTTACCCGTCTGGGTGAGATGCTGGATCAGAAAAACCGGGTCACCATTAACTATTTCGCCATGCCACCAAGCACCTTCGGTGCCATCTGTAAAGGTCTGGGCGAAGCGAATCTGAACGCCAAACCCGCGCGTGTGGTAATGGAAAAACCGCTGGGTACCTCGCTGTCAACCTCCCGCGAAATCAACGACCAGGTGGGCGAATACTTCGAAGAGTGCCAGGTCTACCGCATCGACCACTATCTGGGCAAAGAGACGGTACTGAACCTGCTGGCGCTGCGTTTTGCCAACTCCCTGTTTGTGAACAACTGGGACAACCGTACCATCGACCACGTGGAAATCACCGTGGCCGAAGAGGTGGGTATCGAAGGCCGCTGGGGTTACTTTGACCAGGCCGGTCAGATGCGTGACATGATCCAGAACCACCTGCTGCAGGTACTCTGCATGATTGCCATGTCTCCGCCATCAGACCTGACCGCTGACAGCATCCGCGACGCGAAGGTGAAAGTGCTGAAGTCACTGCGTCGTATCGACCGTTCTAACGTGCGCGAGAAGACGGTGCGTGGTCAGTACACATCCGGCTTTGCGCAGGGCAAAAAAGTCCCTGGTTATCTGGAAGAAGAGGGCGCGAACAAGTCCAGCAACACTGAGACGTTCGTGGCGATCCGCGTGGATATCGATGACTGGCGTTGGGCGGGTGTGCCGTTCTACCTGCGTACCGGTAAACGTCTGCCAGCCAAATGCTCTGAAGTTGTCGTTTACTTCAAAAACCCTGAGCTGAACCTGTTCAAAGAGTCGTGGCAGGAGCTGCCGCAGAACAAACTGACTATCCGTCTGCAGCCGGATGAAGGTGTGGATATCCAGATCCTGAACAAAGTGCCGGGGCTGGATCACAAACATAACCTGCAGACCACCAAACTGGATCTGAGCTACTCCGAGACCTTCAATCAAACGCACCTGGCGGATGCTTACGAGCGCCTGCTGCTGGAAACCATGCGCGGTATCCAGGCGTTGTTTGTGCGTCGTGACGAAGTGGAAGAGGCGTGGAAATGGGTCGACTCCATCACCGAAGCCTGGGCTGCCGATCAGGATCCGCCAAAACCGTATCAGGCGGGCACCTGGGGACCTGTCGCCTCCGTGGCGATGATCACCCGTGATGGCCGCTCCTGGAACGAGTTTGAGTAAGATAATCCTCTAGCCCGAAGGTGTTATTTTACCGGTAACATGATCTAACACAGCTAGTGGCACAATTTTTATACTTTTAAGCTCCGCGTGGATTCACCCGCGGGGCTTTTTTTATTACACTGCCGGAAGCGATTTTGCCCCTGAGCTCCGGACAGCAAGCGTTTCAGCGTTGTTAACAACTGCCAGCGACTTTGTAAACTCCCGAGCCCGGACAGATAAATTAGAGGAGCTTTTATGAATCCGACATTGTTACGCGTAACACAACGCATTATCGAGCGCTCGAAAGAGACCCGTTCGGCCTACCTCGCCCGCATTGAACAGGCTAAGACCAATACAGTACATCGCTCACAGCTGGCCTGCGGTAATCTGGCGCACGGTTTCGCCGCCTGTCAGCCTGAAGACAAAGCCTCATTAAAGAGCATGCTGCGTAACAATATCGCCATCATTACCTCCTATAACGACATGCTCTCCGCGCATCAGCCGTACGAAGTGTACCCGGACATCATCCGTAAAGCGCTGCACAGCGTGAATGCGGTGGGCCAGGTGGCGGGGGGCGTGCCGGCCATGTGTGACGGTGTGACCCAGGGGCAGGACGGGATGGAGCTGTCGCTGCTGAGCCGCGAAGTCATTGCCATGTCTGCAGCGGTCGGTCTGTCTCACAATATGTTTGATGGCGCGCTGTACCTCGGCGTGTGCGACAAGATTGTCCCGGGGCTCGCCATGGCGGCGCTGTCGTTTGGTCATCTTCCGGCCATTTTTGTGCCGTCAGGTCCGATGGCCAGCGGTTTGCCAAACAAAGAAAAAGTGCGTATCCGCCAGCTGTATGCCGAAGGTAAAGCAGACCGCCAGGCGCTGCTGGAAGCGGAAGCCGCCTCTTACCATGCGCCGGGTACCTGTACCTTCTACGGTACGGCCAACACCAACCAGATGGTGGTGGAATTTATGGGGATGCAGCTTCCGGGCTCCTCCTTCATTCAACCCGATGCGCCGCTGCGCAAGGCTCTGACCGAAGCCGCCGCCCGTCAGGTGACGCGTCTGACCGGGAACGGCAACGAGTGGATGCCGCTGGGTAAAATGGTCGACGAGAAAGTGATCGTCAACGGCATCGTGGCCCTGCTGGCAACGGGGGGCTCAACCAACCACACCATGCACCTTGTGGCAATGGCACGTGCGGCTGGCATCCTGATCAACTGGGATGATTTCTCCGACATCTCTTCCGTGGTGCCGCTGATGGCGCGCCTGTATCCGAACGGTCCGGCAGACATTAACCACTTCCAGGCCGCCGGTGGTGTACCGGTGTTGATGCGTGAGCTGCTCAAGGGTGGTCTGCTGCACGAAGACGTGAACACGGTGGCGGGCTATGGTCTGCATCGCTATACCCTTGAGCCATGGCTGAACAACGGTGAGCTGGACTGGCGTGATGGGGCGAGCGCCTCTCTTGATCCGCAGGTCATTGCTACCTTCGAACAGCCGTTCTCACGCCACGGCGGCACGAAAGTGCTGAGCGGCAACCTGGGACGCGCGGTGATGAAAACCTCTGCCGTGCCGGAAGAGAACCAGGTGATTGAAGCCCCGGCAGTGGTCTTTGAGAGCCAGCATGATGTTTTACCTGCCTTTGATGCGGGCCTTCTCGACAAGGATTGCGTGGTGGTGGTGCGTCATCAGGGACCTAAAGCGAACGGGATGCCAGAATTACATAAACTTATGCCACCACTTGGTGTATTATTGGACCGCCGTTTCAAAATTGCACTGGTCACCGATGGACGCCTCTCGGGTGCCTCAGGTAAAGTGCCTTCAGCCATCCACGTAACGCCTGAAGCGTATGATGGTGGTTTGCTGGCTAAGGTGCGTGACGGCGACATCATCCGCGTCAATGGCCAGACAGGTGAGTTAACCCTGCTGGTGGACGAAGCCGAGCTGGCGGCCCGTCAGCCGCATATTCCAGACCTGAGCGCATCGCGCGTGGGAACCGGACGCGAAATGTTTGGCGCGCTGCGTGAGAAACTCTCCGGGGCGGAGCAGGGCGCAACCTGTATTACGTTTTAAGACGACTTGATTTTATCGATCTGGCGAGAGAAAACTCTGATGAAAAACTGGAAAACAAGTGCAGAAGCAATCCTGACCACTGGCCCCGTTGTGCCGGTTATCGTGGTGAACAAACTGGAGCACGCGGTACCGATGGCGAAAGCGCTGGTTGCGGGTGGTGTTCGCGTTCTGGAAGTGACCCTGCGTACCGCCTGCGCGATGGACGCGATTCGCGCAATCGCTAAAGAAGTGCCGGATGCCATCATTGGTGCGGGTACCGTTACGAACGCAAAACAACTGGCTGAAGTGACCGAAGCGGGCGCGCAGTTTGCCATCAGCCCGGGTCTGACCGAGCCGCTGTTAAAAGCGGCAACCGAGGGCACCATCCCGCTGATCCCCGGGATCAGCACCGTTTCTGAACTGATGCTTGGCATGGACTACGGTCTGAAAGAGTTCAAATTCTTCCCGGCAGAAGCCAACGGCGGCACCAAAGCGCTGCAGGCGATTGCGGGTCCCTTCTCTCAGGTGCGTTTCTGCCCGACGGGCGGCATCTCTCCGGCCAACTACCGTGATTACCTGGCGCTGAAGAGCGTGCTGTGCATCGGCGGCTCCTGGCTGGTACCGGCGGATGCCCTGGAAGCAGGCGACTGGGATCGCATCACCAGACTGGCTCGCGAAGCGGTTGAAGGCGCGAAGCAGTAAGCACCTCGCATCATGAAAAACGGGCCATCAGGCCCGTTTTTTTTATCAGTTAACGCTAACCGCGGCAGCGGCAGCTTTCGCCCTTGCCACGGCATCATCCACGCTATTGCCAGTGGCTAATGCCACGCCCAGACGACGCGTACCGTCGATCTCCGGTTTCCCGAACAGGCGAACCTGCAGACCTGCCCCAACCGCGCCTTCTATGTTGTCAAAGGTGATGTTCTGGCTGGTCAGTTGCGGGAGGATCACCGCCGAGGCGGCCGGACCATACTGGCGAATACCGCCAACCGGCAGGCCGAGGAACGCGCGCACGTGCAGGGCGAACTCGGAGAGATCCTGGGAAATCAGGGTCACCATCCCGGTATCGTGCGGGCGAGGGGACACTTCGCTGAATATCACCTCATCACCGCAGACAAACAGTTCCACACCGAACAGGCCGTAACCGCCCAGCGCCAGCACCGTTTTACGGGCGATCTCCTGCGCGCGCGCCAGCGCCAGGGCACTCATCTGCTGCGGCTGCCAGGATTCACGGTAATCGCCATCCTCCTGACGGTGTCCAATCGGATCGCAGAAATGGACACCATCAACGGCACTGACGGTCAGGAGGGTAATTTCGAAATCAAACTTCACCACGCCTTCAACAATCACGCGACCGGCTCCGGCGCGACCGCCCTGTTGGGCATAATCCCATGCCTTGTCCAGCGTGCTGCTGTCGCGAATAAAGCTCTGCCCTTTACCGGAGGAGCTCATCACCGGCTTGATGATACACGGATAGCCAATCTCCTCAACGGCCTGCAGGAAAGCAGCTTTATCGCCGGCAAAACGATAGCCAGAGGTGGGTAATCCCAGCTCTTCCGCCGCCAGGCGACGAATGCCTTCGCGATTCATTGTCAGCTTCGCGGCCTTTGCACAGGGCACCACGCGCTGGCCTTCCTGTTCAAGGGCAAGCAGCGTATCGGTGGCGATGGCTTCGATCTCCGGTACGACAAAATCCGGTTTTTCACGCGTAATCAGCTCGCGCAGGGCATCGCCATCCAGCATGTTAATCACATAAGAACGGTGGGCAACGTGCATGGCGGGTGCATCGGCGTACCGGTCTACGGCAATGACTTCCACGCCTAAACGCTGACACTCAATGGCGACCTCTTTGCCCAGTTCACCCGATCCCAACAGCATTACACGCGTTGCCGCAGGTCGCAGCGCGGTTCCTAACCGAGTCATAACAATCCCCCTAAAAAAGTTGCGCGCAGTATAAACGAAAACGTTTGCGTGTGTCTTGATCGGGGCCCGTGCGCGGGGAAGAAATTTGCGCTTCTTTAGCCCCGCCAGACATTTCCTGACGCCTGCTCGCTTACGCTGTGGAATATGTATACCGTTAAGTGAGGGAAACCATGTCTGGCTGGTTAAATCAATTGCAATCACTGTTAGGGCAGAAAACGTCGCCATCCGGCGAGCAGGGGCTGAGCAAACTGGTCCCCGGGGCGCTCGGCGGGCTGGCGGGCCTGCTGGTGGCGAATAAATCCTCGCGCAAGTTGCTGGCAAAATATGGCACCGGCGCGTTACTGGCCGGTGGCGGAGCCATTGCGGGCACGGTTCTGTGGAACAAATACAAGGACAGAGTGCGAACCGCACATAGCGATGAACCCGATTATGGTCAACACACGTCACCGTTGGATCTGCGCACTGAACGGCTGATCCTTGCGCTGGTTTTTGCCGCGAAAAGTGACGGGCATATCGACGATAAAGAACGGTCGGCGATTGAGCAGCAGCTGCGGGAGGCCGGTGTGGAAGAGCAGGGCAGAACGCTGGTGGCTCAGGCCATCGAACAGCCGCTGGATCCGCAGCGCCTTGCGCAAAGCGTAAAGAATGAGGAGGAGGCGCTTGAACTCTATTTCTTAAGCTGTGCCGCCATTGATATTGACCACTTTATGGAGCGCAGCTACCTCAATGCCCTCGGCGACGCGTTGAAGATCCCTCAGGACGTGCGCGACGGCATTGAGAAGGATATCAGGGAGCAAAAACAGGCGTTAGCGGGTTAACTGTCACCGTCGAGGTCATGTTTCGCTTGCATCATGCGCGTGTTTTGCCAACCTTATAGGGTGTAAAACTCAAAAGAAACATGACATGCCACCAAAAGCCCGACGTACTCCTTATGCGATCACCACGCATGGCGATACGCGCATTGACAACTATTACTGGCTCCGGGACGATTCGCGTTCCCGGCCAGAGGTGCTCGACTATTTGCACGCGGAAAATGACTATGGCCGCAAGGTCATGGCCAGCCAGCAGGCGCTTCAGGATCAGTTGCTGAATGAAATGGTGCAGCGTATTCCCCAGCGCGATGTCTCCGCACCCTGGACCAAAAACGGCTATCGTTATCGCCATATCTACGAGCCCGGTAACGAATATCCCATCTACCAGCGTCAGTCGGTGTTAAGCGCCGAGTGGGATGAATGGGATATTTTGCTGGATGCCAACCAGCGTGCTGCCCACAGCGAGTTTTATACGCTGGGCGGCATGTCGGTCTCACCCGATAACGCCATTATGGCGCTGGCGGAAGATTACCTCTCCCGGCGTCAGTACGGCCTGCGTTTTCGCAATCTGGAAACCGGGAACTGGTACCCGGAGATGATTGCGAACGTTTCGCCGGATTTTGTCTGGGCGAATGATTCCGAAACCGTCTACTACGTGAAGAAACATGCCTCCACGCTGCTGCCTTATCAGGTATGGCGTCATACCGTCGGCACCAGTGCGGATGATGACGAGCTGGTCTACGAAGAGAAAGATGAAACGTTCTATGTCAGTCTGCATAAAACGTCGTCACGCCACTATGTGATTATCTTCCTCGCCAGCGCAACCACCTCTGAAGTTCTGCTCCTGGATGCCGAGCTGCCTGATGCGCAGCCGCTCTGCTTCCTGCCGCGTCGTAAAGATCATGAGTACAGCCTGGATCACTTCCAGCACAGCTTTTACCTGCGCTCTAACCGCGAGGGCAAAAACTTTGGCCTCTATAAAACCAAAGTACGCGATGAACGGAAATGGGAAGTGCTCATTCCTGCGCGGGAACAGGTGATGCTCGAAGGATTTACCCTCTTTACCGACTGGCTGGTGGTGGAAGAGCGCCAGCGGGGGCTGACCAGCCTGCGGCAAATTAACCGCAAAACGCGGGAGGTCATCGGGATTGCGTTTGACGATCCGGCCTATGTTACGTGGATTGGGTTTAATCCCGAGCCGGAATCGTCCCGCTTGCGCTATGGCTACTCGTCAATGACCACGCCGGATACGCTGTTTGAGCTGGACATGGAGACCGGACAACGTCAGGTGCTTAAGCAGTCTGAGGTAAAAGGGTTTGATTCCGATAACTACCGAAGCGAACACCTGTGGGTCACCGCCCGGGATGGCGTTGAGGTGCCCGTCTCGCTCGTCTATCACAAGGCGCATTTCCAGAAAGGGAAAAACCCGATCCTGGTCTACGGGTATGGATCCTACGGCTCAAGCATGGATGCCGATTTCAGCAGCAGCAGATTAAGCCTGCTCGATCGTGGCTTTGTTTTCGCCATCGCCCACGTGCGCGGTGGCGGCGAGCTGGGCCAGCACTGGTACGAAGACGGGAAATTCCTGAAGAAGAAAAACACCTTTAACGACTACCTCGACGTCTGCGATGCGCTAATAGAGCAGGGTTATGGCGATCCGCAGCTCTGCTTTGGCATGGGCGGCAGTGCGGGAGGGCTGCTGATGGGGGCGGCCATTAACCAGCGTCCTGACCGCTTCAAAGGGGTCATCGCGCAGGTTCCGTTTGTCGACGTGGTAACCACGATGCTGGATGAGTCTATTCCGCTGACGACCGGTGAGTTTGAAGAGTGGGGGAATCCTCAGGACGAGATCTATTACCGCTATATGAAAGAGTACAGCCCGTACGATAACGTGGAAGCCAAAGCCTATCCGCACATGCTGGTGACCACCGGTCTGCACGATTCACAGGTGCAATACTGGGAGCCCGCAAAGTGGGTGGCTAAGCTGCGGGAGCTGAAAACCGATAATAACCTGCTGCTACTCTGTACCGACATGGACTCCGGACACGGCGGGAAATCGGGACGATTCAAATCGTATGAAGGGGTCGCGCTGGAGTATGCCTTTTTGATTGGCCTGGCGCAGGAAACGCTGACAGGCCGTGCCGGAAGTTAAGCTTCACCCAGATAGTGCTTGAGCGTTAAGCGAAGCTCCGGGCTCATTTTGTCGAGGTTGTTATACAGCCAGCGCAGGTAGCCCGGATCTTTATCGGCGATATCGGACACCGCTTTGCCGCGGTATTTGCCAAAGGTGAAGGTGGTCATAAGCGCCGGTCGCCCGGTGATCGTCGCCATATCATCTGGCGTCCAGCCAGAGGTATTCATAATATCTATGAGTAGCGCCGCGGTAATATAGCAGTCGTACAGGGCGCGGTGATGATGCAGCCCCTCAGGCGTTCTGACGCTGAGCTTACGCGATTTATACAGCGCCATATTGCTGTATTTGATCCCCGGCCACAGACGACGCGCCAGCTTCATGGTGCAAATCCATTCGCCGGGCATCTCGGGCAGTACCCGGCGGTCAAAGCTGGCGTTGTGCGCGACATACCACGGGCTACCGTAATAGTGCGGAATGACCTCTTCAATCCAGGGTTTATCCGCCACCATCGATTCTGTAATGCGATGAATGGCCATCGCCTGCGGGCTAATCGGGCGGTCGGGACGCACCAGATGGCTCATGGGATTGACGATTTTTCCGTCAATGACGTCAACAGACGCCACTTCCACTATTCCGCCCTGAAGATCGCAAGTTTCGGTATCGATGACGCGCAGCATTGAACGCTCCTGAGCTAAAACGCTTAGCCTAAAGGAATGATATCGCCTTGCCAACCCTGTCGGCCCAGAGATCCGGTCAATAATAGTTCGCCCTTATCCGCACGGACAATCAGCTGGCCTTTTTCATCCCACAGCGCGCTACCGCCACGGGCGTTCGCCATTAACACGGCAATGGCATACCTGTGCGCGAAGCGCTGCAACGTGTTGATGGACTGGCGCCAGCGGGTATCGCCCACCGACTGACAGCTGGTAAACAGCGTCGCCTGCGGATCCAGATTGGGGGAATCGGCATGCGTATCAACAATCGTCAGCTGTTTATCACCCGGCACCAGGCTGGCTCCACTTCCCTGGGGGTAGCGCAGGATGCTGTGCCGGGACGGCGAAAACAGGGCGAGGCCCTTTACGCGCTGACCATTCAGATCAAGGGGCAGACCGGCAATGATGGTGATCCGGTAACGCTTTGCGGCGGCGAGCAAAGGGGCCAACTGTGCGTCATCGGGTGGGGGAGGTAGGTCCGTCCTTCCCGATCCTGTTAACGAGAGTTCAGGAAAGACCAGGAGATCGCACCGCTGTTGTGCCGCTTTCGCAACGAAACGGAGATGGTGCGCTACGTGGTCATTTACACTGTGATGCTGCCCGGCATACTGGGCGGCGGCAATATTCCATTGTGACATCGTGACTTCCTTATACACAGAGTCGCAGGATTTAAGAATGCACCTAAACTAATCAGGGTTTTCTTATCCTGGCATATTCCGCGTAAGGAAGTGTAACGAGTCGTTAAGCTTATTTAACTTTAGGTTCGTACGGCAAACGAGAGAGATTGACCGACGCGAGTCGGTGCGCAATCAAACGTTCGCGGAACCAGTCACGCAGATGGGCGGGTTGTTCACGTTCCACCACCTCAGCCACGATTGGCATGTTGTAACGCTCTTTAAACGCGACACCTGCGGCAGCGAGATCGACATTCACTTTATCCATCTCGTCCTGAGGAAGGGCAGCCAGATTGATCTTCATTACCTTCTCCTTTTTATGCGGCGGCAACGTTACCGCGATTGCACGATGATGACAAGCGGAGGTGGGATGATCCTCGACTCGATTATTATACAGCGTTATTCTTTAGCATACAGGCATAACAAAAAGGAATGATTGCGATGGGTTTATCCGCTTCCCGCGCTGTATGCGCGCTGGCTTTTCTCTTCTCTTCCGTTACAGCGACCCCGGTGCTGGCGCATGCGCACCTCCAGCAGCAAATCCCGGCAGCCGATAGCCAGGTAACGGCTCCTCAGACGCTTACCCTGAATTTTTCCGAAGGCATTGAACCCGGATTCAGCGGTGTCGTGGTGAAGGATGCACAGGGGAACGTGGTTAAAACCGGTGATATACAGCGTGACGAGCAGAATAAGGCCCAGTTTAATGTTCCGCTGGAGCAGACGCTGGTGACCGGCACGTACCAGGTTGACTGGCATGTGGTCTCGGTAGATGGTCACAAAACCAAAGGCAGCTATCGCTTCAGCGTGAAATAATATGCTGGCCTTCATCTACGTGGGGTTGCGCTTTATCCATTTCGGTGCGCTGATGCTGATTTTTGGTAATGCGCTGTATAGCGTCTGGTTCGCGCCGTCTTCTTTGTACCGTCTGATGTCCTGTCGTTTTCAGGTGCAGCAGCAGATTGCGGCGCTGGTCAGTCTGTTGTCGGCGCTCCTGATGTTCATGATCCAGGCGGGGCTCATGGGCAACGGCTGGGGAGACGTGTTTAACCCGAACGTCTGGCAGAGCGTGCTGGCAACGCAGTTTGGTAGCGTGTGGCTGTGGCAAATTATCCTGGGCGCAATTGCGGCCTGTGTCGCCTGGCTTGCGCCCCAGAAAGGATCGCGACTCTTGCTGCTCGCCATGGGGCAATTTGTCCTGCTGGCAGGCGTAGGGCATGCGGCAATGAGCGACGGTGCAGCGGGGGCGTTGCAGCGTATCAATCACGCTCTGCATCTGCTCTGTGCCGCCACCTGGGTTGGAGGCCTCCTGCCGCTGCTGTATTGCATGCATCTGGCGAAAGGGCGCTGGCGGGTTGCGGCAATTTACACCATGATGCGCTTCTCTCGCGTGGGGCATTATGCCGTAGCGGGGGTCGTGCTTACCGGCGCGATCAATGGGCTCTTTATTCTGGGCATCACGGTGCCCTGGCACACGGGCTACGTGCAACTTTTGTTGTTCAAATGTGCGCTGGTGGCATTGATGGTGGTAATTGCGCTGGTGAATCGGTATTTTCTGGTTCCACGGTTTGGTGCCCACATCGGGCGCGAACAACAGATTTTTATCAGAATGACACAGGCAGAGGTGGTGCTGGGGGCGTTGGTGCTGGCAACGGTCAGCCTGTTCGCAACCTGGGAACCCTTTTGACAAGGTTAAAAAGCATATGAAAAAGACAGTACTTTCTCTCTTATTGTTGGCCTGCACGGGTAGCGCGCTGGCGGCACCACAGGTTATTACCGTCAGCCGTTTTGAAATGGGTAAGGATAAGTGGGCGTTCAATCGTGAAGAGGTGATGCTGACCTGCCGTCCGGGTCATGCGCTGTATGCCATCAACCCAAGCACGCTGGTGCAATACCCGTTAAACGACGCGGCCGAACAGCAGGTCGCCAGCGGTAAGAGCAGCGGACAGCCCATCAGCGTTATCCAGATTGACGACCCGTCCAGCCCGGGGCAGAAAATGAGCCTGGCGCCGTTTATCGAACGCGCTGACAAGCTCTGCTAGCTTTCGGTTTCCAGTAAAAAAAACCGCAGTGGCTTGCGAAAGCACTGCGGTTTTTCATATTTATTGATGTTTTGACGCTTTTTTTCCGGCCGCTTTAGCTGTGGACTGGAAAACCTGGCGTCGTCATCTATTCTTAAAAGGCAAGGCGACTTAGCCTGCATTAATGCCAACTTTTAGCGCACGGCTCTCTCCCAAGAGCCATTTCCCTGGACCGAATACAGGAATCGTATTCGGTCTCTTTTTATCTATATGTTTCTCAAGGGTTTTTTCGGCCTCAACACGAAATCCCCCGAAAATTACTCGAATATTCCATATCCTGTCTAAACCATAACATACTCTGCACCGCGTGCGTCCAGGTATTTTTTGGTCATTGTTAAATTTTTGTGGCCGAGTAAACGCTGAGCAAATTCTTCTCCGCGCTCCTTTTCATATAGCCTGCTCGCCAGGCTTCTGATCTCATGGAAAGGCGGTGGGTTAGGTCCGAATTTTAACCCGGTCGAATCCCTTATCTCCGCGAACGCTTGGGTGAGACCGTCAGGAGTTAGCGGCC
Organism: Enterobacter sp. Lyrl_3; assembly: GCF_051948675.1. Lineage (NCBI taxonomy): Bacteria > Pseudomonadati > Pseudomonadota > Gammaproteobacteria > Enterobacterales > Enterobacteriaceae > Enterobacter > Enterobacter sp. Lyrl_3. The sequence goes on along the minus strand of NZ_JAYJLI010000001.1, from coordinate 320,760 downwards.
CCGGCTTTCTCCCCCCGCGGCGAACCGGCGAGTAAAGCATGAAGTCGGAAGGGTTGTTCACCCGGCATCGATCAATGACATCCTGCAACACAAGCCCGGCGACGTCCAGCCTCAAATCAAGGGGGAGCGCCAGTTTGTGGCCTGTTTTCTCCTGAGTAACGAAAAGCCTCCCCTCTTTAATGTCACTGAACCTGAACAGTGAGATATCCTCTCGTCGCTGGCCGGTGACCAGTGCCAGATTGAATGCATTGGGCGCCCAGTCAGAATGAGTTAACGCGGCCTGGCGGATGACGGTGAAATGTTCGAGCAACAGGCGCTCTCGCTTAACTTTCGGTGTCGGCGTTCGCGTCGGCTCAGCCGGGTTCCTGTCGACATGTCCTTCTACGATCGCCTCCCTGAATATGTCCATCAGTACAGACCGCAGACCGGAAGCCATGCTCTTTTTATCGCAGAGAATGTACGCTTCAAGAAATGAGGCGATATCCTTTGTGGTGACTGATGCGAGAGGTATTTTTCCGAACTCTTCCTTTATGGTAGCGATCTGGTTTCGCCTGACCTTCATCGTGTTTGGTTTCAGCTCGCGCCGCTCGAGAATTACCTCGTAACGCTCCAGCCATGCAGCCACTGTGAAAGTGGGCACGTCTTTTATGCGGTCCAGGAGAGAAGAGGGAAGGTAATTCTGGTCGATGTAGTTGTTGGCCTCAATGGCCTGGGCAACAGCGTCCTTGCGATCAATTCGGCCAAGAGAAATCTCCTGCCCGGTCACCGGATTGCGCCAGCTGTAAAGTCTGTCTCTTTTACGATAGGTCAGGTTACGGGGCAGGTTAGCGTCGTAACGTACTGGCCTTTTCGCCATGAGTCAGTCTCTCCAGTAAGGTGCCGCCGGACGGCAGTTTGGTGTGTTTCGGTTTAGTGCGCAGATTCTTCTTGCGCGGATCCACGTAGATAGCGTCAGGCTGAACCTTATATTCCTTTCCGTGCAGCTCCGGCGCGGGATAAATTCGCCCCTCCCGCGTCCATCGACGCAGAGTAGAAAGGGAGGGTGGAGTCGTGTAGACCTCAGCAGCCCATTCCTGCAAGTTGAGAAGCTTAGCCATGAGAACTCCTTAGCCGCCAGGCATTATAAGCGAGGCAGCATTGACGTGTTGATTAATCGAAATCAGGTAAAAAGAAGCCCGGAGATGGGCCGGGCAAAAGGGATAACGGAGCAGTGCTTTCGCACCCAATAGCCAGCTCATAACTGGCTATCAGTTGCGTCATGGTTTGATGTGAAGACGCGGCTCACCGTCTTTCGGTTCCGGCCAGTGGCGGGTCATGTTCACCTTTAGTTTTTCTTCCAGCGCCGCGGTGATTTGCTCATCGGTGATACCGGCGCGCCGCTGCGCGTCCCAAAGCAGGAACTGCATATCAGCCCATTCACTTAGGTCGGCAGGATCGGCAGCAGCTTCCAGCGCCTCTTTCGAAAGGTGCTTCAGAGGTCCGATGGGGCCGACATTGCCGAAGGTCTTTTCTGACCATTCAGCGTGGCGCCGCCGGATCAGGTTTCTGGTGAACTGCGATTTCTTCGATTCGTAAGGTTTCACGCTCTCTCCTCATGCCGCACGCTGGGCGCGCAGCTTCTTCAGGTGATCTGCTGTTTCGATTTCTTCGGCAATCCGCTCGGCCTGTGCTTTGGTCAGCGGTTCGAATTCGTGTTGAAAGCGGCCCATGCTGGCGATGCAGGTGCGGCCGTTGCGGATGTAGTGGATGACTTCGTGGGTAGCGCGGAGGATTTTGCAGGGCGCGCCGTGGGGATCGGCGTACCAGGTATTAGGCTGGATTATCCTGAACATTGGGCACCACCTTAAATTCGATTACCCAGACCCATGGATTGGCCTTCCAGCTTTCTTCGCCGTAGATGGATTCCCACAGGTACTTAAATGCGCCTGTTGCCGTTGGCCTTCCTGTCATGTTGTGGTCTGCAATGCAGTCGTAACAGTCCTGGGCGTCAAAAAGCGCCTCCATGTCGATGCCTTCCGCCCCTGCGTCCGTTTCGCTGATGCCATTCAATCGCTCAACCCGCACGCCGGTAATCTCCAGCGTTAAACGACTGGCCCAGCGCGGCATGTGAATGGAAGGAGTCCAGCGTATTTCATCAACCGGCGGCACATTCTCGTAATGAGTTGGAACGTGCTCAGGGTAATTCGCGCGATAAAGTTTCAGGTCCGGCGCGCCAGCACCAGCTTCAGCCCACGTTTCGCGCACCCAGACGCGATCGCCGACGGCACCGAAAGGGCAGGTGTAGCCTTCATTCTCATCAGCAACGCCAAATACATCTTTCTTAGCAGGCTGTAGGTAGCCGTTTTTATCGACCACGCCAGGTGTGTACCAGTGGGCGTTTAAATCCAGATCGTAACCGTTATGTGTTGGGTGGAATCCATCAGACGGCTGAACTTTCATGATGCGACGCGTCTGCTTCTTCCGGCCGTCGAGGATGGCGCGAACCATCTCGCCATTAAAAATCATTCCACGCTCTTTCACTGGATCCCCCTTTGCTTATTCCTCAACTCGATCTCTTCCTGGCAACTGGCGCAGGTCTGGCAACCGGGAACGGCAGCGCGCCGCGGCTCGGGTATTGGTTCGTCGCATTCTTCAAAACGCTCAGCTGATACGGCGTTGCGGTTGAGCCGGTGAGCGGAAAGGGCAGCGTTACGCTGAAGCTCTTCAATCTCTGCTGCGGTATCGATGATATCGGCCATGGTCAATGCTCCCGGAACTGTCGGTTAATTCGGTTGAATGTGAACGCCAGCAATAAAAAAGGCCGCTTTAGCGACCTGGTGATTAGTGCCTTCATGCTGCACCGCCTTCATTCTTTTCGGCTTCGACCGCCATCTGCTCAAGCCGTCGCGATAGCTCGGCGGCCAGCGTCTGGAATTCCTCCTCGGTCACCACCGGGATCGGCACAAAGCGAATCCCGATGTGCGCGAGGTTATTGGCTATTTCGAGGCTTTTTCTCAAATCAACGGGCGAGGCTCTGTTCATGCGGAGCGCTCCGCCATTATTTCGGCCTTCTGCTCGTCGTTGAGCATGTCATCAGAGACGATCGCAACGCGATTGCTGGCGCTCCACGATACTGGAGCACTTTCTTTCAGCGCCTCAGCAGCATCACGCAAAGCTTGCGGCAAGCAGTAATAGTCATCACCATCAGGCATTATCTCTTCGCAGTGCTGCTCCAGATCGAACTCCGGCGGGTGGTTAGGTTCGCAGATCATTAACTGCAACTCGCTCGGCAGCAGGGAGTGCTCATAGCAATAGTCAGCCAGCGATTCAGCGTCGAAAAAGTACTGGTCACTGTCGAAAATAACTAGCGGCTCTCCGGCCCATACCGCGCGCTCAAAGGTAGAGAACTTCGCCTGTCGGCTTTCGCGGTGGCATTCTTCGCAATAGCCATGAGTGCTATGAATAGGGTGCTCGTCAGGTTTGTTTTTGCACTTGCGATGAGTGGCACCGCACCAACGCGCCTGGTGCTCGTCACCACCCCAGAAACGGCCTTGTCGGTCTACCCAGCCAGTTACAGTCTGGATGCTGGCCGCTTCATCGCTGTCCATCATCACGATTTTTTCAGTTTTCATATTCATTGTTCGGCTCCAAACCGCCCGTTAAGGCGGCCAGTTTTGACGACGAACTCCAGGAGGCTAATTCCCAGAGCTTCAATTTTCTTGTGATGCTTGTTGATGATGGGGGGAACCGTTTCGTTCCAGTTAGGCTTTGGCTTCTTGCGCATGGCCTGCTGGATTTCCTCGGTGCAGCGGCGGCAGGCGGCGCGTATGGCGTTGTCTGTTTCTGGCGTCATGCGGCCTCCGGGCGGGCAAGAAGTTTCGCCCCGAAAGCCATCAGCTCGTCCCGGTCCACAGTTGCGAAGTGGCAGTGTGTACGCGGGTACGGTCGCCAGATGATGAGCATCGAACCTTTGTTATTTCCCGATACTGGCTTACCGGTGACCGGGTTGATAAACGCCAGTCGGCCGGCGGTGATGAGGCGTACCTCGCTGGCGGTCTGGATAGCCTCCTTAAACCAGCCAACGGAAGTGTCTGCCGGCACCAGCATGACCGTGCCAATCTGATTTGCGCTCTCGGCTGCGGCCTTCTTAACGAAAGGTGTAATGTCGCTGTAAGGTGGGTTCAGCCAGACGTAGCCAGGAATGCTCAGGTAATCAGACCATGGCGTTTCCAGCGTGTTCTGCTCGGCGGTGATGAACTTTCGGCACAGCGCGTTATGCGGCGCGGCGGCGGCATCCAGTTGAAAGCAAAACTCAGCATCAAGGGAAGCGAAAAGGGCTGGTGGTGTGCGCCAGAGGTCGCGCTGGTCAAGCGGGGTTTTACTTCCGCCATAATCACCATTCAACTTCTCTGCTGGCAGCGCTGCGGCGATGCGCTCACCAATCCAGCGCATGACCGGAACTGCCATGCTATTTCCGATGGCTTTATAGCGTGGCCCGTCCGGGCATTCATCAGCATCCTTCCCGCGCCAGCTGATCAGAGTGTGATTATCAGGAAAGCCCTGAAGGCGCTCGCACTCAATCGGCGTAAGCCGGCGCACGGCTACACCATGCATTACCGCTGGTGCAAGGTTGGTTCCGCTGCTGGCGCTTGTTAATGTCGGTGATTGCTCTTCCGCGTAACCAATGCCACCCGCTTTAGCACCCTGTCCGGCCTTGAATGCATACGCTATAGCTGGCGGCTGGCCGCTATTGGCATGGCTTTTATCGTGGTTTCCTGCGCGAATCGTTGGCGATAAATCCGACGTCGCATCAGCGCCATTATCTTTGTAGCTAAATGCGATGCAGGCGTTTTCTTGTCCGTTGTTGCGCCCGAGCGTATGTGCAAATTCTCTGTTGGTGTCAGGATCCTGCGTGCCGTGCACTGCGAAGGTTTCAACTTCAAAGTCAATTCTCTGTCCTTTTGCAGTCAGACAGGCAGCAATATCAATGTTTCCACTGGTATTTCCACCGCCGAAAGCCACAACTGGAACACCTCTCCCGGTTCCGTCCTCACTACCATCAAACCCTTCACCCTTTAATGTGTGGCTAACGTCACCATTAGCGCACTGAGCTATCAGGTGTCCTGCTTGAGCCTGATTGTCGTCAGCGCCACACGTTCCAACGCCTCTTGCAGTAAGTGCGGCAACTGCCTTTTGCGTTTCTCGGCGCGGCGCAGAATCCCGGCGCACGCTGTCGAGCTCAAAAAGTACCGCTGCGGGATCGAATCCTTTTCGAGCACTTGCGACAACGAACACACGGCGGCGTCGTTGGGCCACTCCGAAAAATTGAGCATCAAGGACGCGCCAGGCGATAACCCTTTCTGGTCCAGACACACAACCAGCGTGCGTCCATTTTCCCCCTGCTGGCTGCAACTCACTGCTTTCTCCGGCAAGCCCTGCCAGAAAGCACCCGAATGCATTGTCTTTGCTGCTGAGCACGCCGGGGACGTTTTCCCAGACGATGATTGCTTCTGGCTCACCGCGTTCGCGGCGCTTTGCGTCGATTGCATTGGCTAATTCCACGTAAGATAGGGTTAACTGGCCGCGGTCATCAGACAGGCCTTCACGCAAGCCTGCGATACTGAATGCCTGGCAAGGCGTACCGCCGACCAGAACATCAGGCGCTTCTACTTCACCAGCGCGCACCGCATCGGCGATTTTGGTCATGTCGCCGAGGTTGGTTACTTCCGGCCAGTGATGGGCGAGGACTGCGGATGGGAACGGTTCGATTTCAGAGAACCAGGCAGGTTTCCAGCCGATGGGTTCCCACGCTTTACTGGCAGCTTCGATACCGCTGCACACGCTTCCGTATTTCATGATGCACGCTCCGGATCGTTAACATCACAGCCATTACGCTCAATATTGGTTTGCAGCCGCTTATCTCCGACCTCTTCAATGCTGCGGCCGGTAATCTCTGCGACTTCAGCGTTTGAGTGTCGCCACAGCAGCGCCAGCTCTTCGAGAGACCACGCTTTCATAGCACTGACTCCATTTCGTCGATGTAGAGGCCCTGAGCAATGAGGCGGCGACGCCGGGCGGCACGTTCAATGCACTCCTGCCGTCGGCCTTCCCATGACTGCTCTATGGCGCGCCGGGTGAACAGCCGCGATTTACCCTGCGGCGTAACAACCTTCGGCTTCGTAACGAGGTCGAAAGCGCGGTCGCAGATGCCGTCATCGTTGAGCCATTTCTTCGACTCAACGATCTGCGCTATCTGCCCGGAACCGCGGGTGATGCCGTTGGCGACCCGGTTGAACTCGATGAGCGTTACGCCAAACTTCTCAGCGATTTCGCTGCCGGTTACCGGGCGGCCACGCGTCTGAATCATCTAGATAACGCGTTCGCGGAGGCCGGAGAATTTCCCGGTACGCCCGGGCCTGCGGTAGAAGGGTGTGCGTTTCATTTCCACTGTTCCCCGAACGTGAAACCGATCTCCGCCAGCGCCTCGTCCATCTTCTCGATGAACTCAGGCACCATTTCATTGAAATCGGTCATGTATTGCGGATCCCGCTCAACGACGATGTGGTGAATACCTTCGCGTTTCATGCGCGGGTCGTAGTTGGCAAAAAACCAGGCGTCTTTCCCGGTCACCCACATGCTGTACTGCACCTGGGCCATATACGCAGACTTGATGGCTTCGAAACCGCCAAGGCGGAATTTCATGAAGTCGCGGGAGGTGAACGGGCATTTAAGCTCAAGACCGAACCCGTTACTGCACAGGCCGTCAGGGGAGCATGCGGTGCGCATGCTCTCGTCACGGAACAGGATCGGAGACTCCGTGACTTTCACATCCGTGGTGAACTCGAAGAGGGTGCGGGCGTCTTCCTCGTACTGCTTGCCCCAGGCCAGCGCCTTGGCGTTAACCTCTGGCGCCACGCCTGTGCATACCTCGGCGAGCAAGGTGTGAAAGTAGGACATTTTCATGTCTGTCCACTTCTTCCCCGATCTTGGCTTGGCTATGACGTTATGCACTTCGGAGGCTGTGATAACGCCGAGGCGCAGCCGGTGCCACGCCTCATCGCCCTGTTGAATAGTGGTTACGTCAATACCGGTCCGGGCAAGGATAATTTCTGGTGTCATGCTGCCGCCTTAGCCCTTTTCTGAAGGAAGCCAAACCCTTTCTGCGCCTCTTCTTCAGTGAGTTCTGACGCCTCAAGAATTTGCCGTTTGAAGATGTCGCTGCACAGTGGGAGGAAGTCTTTCTCCCAGTCTTTATCCAGGGTCGTTAAGAGATCGGTGATCGCCTGAAGCGTTTCTTCGCTTGCTGCTGGTGGAAGTGATTCTGTGGTGTTGCGCGGCGTGACGTCACGGATATCAACGTCCAGTGATTTGCCTTCCATTTCTTCGGCGGTAGGCTGCTGTCCGATCTCGGGCCAGGCCTTACGCAACGCCTGGGCTTCTGCGCATTTCGCCAGCTGTCCATACGGGCGCTTTTTCCACATTGCATTCGGCGCTGTGGTGTCGCGGCCGCCTGTAGCGTAGTTTTCAATCCAGTATTCTTTTGCGCTGAACTCGACGATCTCTCCGCTGGGCATGCGCTTGTAGACGGTGTATTTGCACCACTGAGGGAAGGTCACCTCGACGCCAGTTAACGTCTGAGTTACGTCGGGCCCGAACTCAGGCTCGCGGGCTCCGGCATAATCTCCGGAGCGGTCTGCCTGAATGCGGTAAAGCCCGATGCCCGGCATGACCACGTCGCGCCAATCACCTTTACCTGTTTTCGAGTCTTTGACGTACATCGGAACGAGGTGAACAGGTTTGAGCAACGGATCCAGCTGGCGGGCGCGGCAGTAGTCAAGCGCCATCATTACCGATTCGTCTTTGGCGCCAGGGTAGATGCTGTTCTTCAGCGCGCTCCAGGTGGAGACGTCGACGCCTATCTCCTGAAGCGACGTCGCTGTGATTGTTAATTCGTTTGCCATCATTAATCCCCTCAAAAATTAAAACGGGCAGCCGGTACGGTGTTCCCAGTCGTATTCCGCCTGGGCGTAAGCAACTGCCGAAATGAAATCGTTATAGGCCTCGCCAGCTTTATCGCTGCGAAGTCCTTCGTATGGGCTGGAGTCAATCGGAACTGAGAAGTGGAAGAGGCCGGACGGCTCTTTCGGCATCATGTCGATGATTTGCTGCGCCCGATCGTCGATCCACTTCTCTTTCTCGTCTGTGAGTTGCTGTTCAACCCAGCGCCGATCTTCGATTCGGTCGTAAGTGAGATATGCGTTCATGGCTGAACTCCTGAAATTTGGATGTGCAGATCCCGCCCGCATTGAGCCAGGCCGATCGGTGGAATAGGGTGGTTAGTGGTTTAGCCAGTCGTTACAGTGATGCATTGCAGCCTGGCACTGCTCTACGGTGAACCAGCCGAAGTGGCATTCGTGAACAGGTATACCCATCTTGCAGGCAAGCCATTGGTAAGCTTCAGTGCGGGTCATGGCACCCGACTTCCAGATACGTTCAAATGGCAACTTGCAGCTCTTGCGCGCGTCGCGGGTGGGCTTGTCTGCCAGAGTCCCAAGGGGGATCGCTGTGAAAGGATGAAGCCCTACGTATGCACCGCAGCATTCGCACAGATAGATATACGGCCATTCACTGAAGTCGCGTCCATAGACTTCTTCATGAGTGCCGATTCGCACTGAACCAGAGCACAGGTGGCAACTGGTTGGCGCGGGAAGAGGATTCTTTACCCTGGCCGTCGCCTTTTTGCTTGGGTTGGCTGGCGTTTTGATTTCCATATCAGCGTCCTCAGTGAACGATTGGGTTGCCGTGACCGTCCAGAAGGACGTCAATCACGCAGTCACTGAGGCGGATGATTTCTGCATCGGTGTGCAGGTAAACCCATTTGCGCTCCTGAATGACTGCTGAGACGCGATAGGTTCGACCCTCATGCATTGCCATCATGCCAGGAGTGACGCACTGGCGTATGAGCGGGGTGGTGCCGTAGTGCATTCCAATCATACCTTCACCTCAACCTGTTCCAGGAGGCCAGCGATATGTATCTGCCAGCGGTTAAGCGTCAGCTTGTCGCGCGGTGCCGATACCGACGTCAGCTGCCACTCGTTATCGTTAAGCTTTTTGGCGGTGTACTGCTTTCCGTTGTGGGTGACTGTCATGGTGCCTCCCGGGCGCGGAGCATTGCGTCAGCCATCTCGTAAGAGATTTCAGCTACTGACTGAGCAAAAATATCCATTCGTCCCAGAGGGTTCTCTGGCTTCGAAGTTAACAAGGCCGACTGCATAGCTTTAGCCGCGAAGTAGTCACGCATGCTTATTCCACGACCACCAAAATCATCGCTATCCCATGAGTTAATTTCAGGTGTACATACGCCTGATTGTGGAAAAGCTGGACCACCAGTTTTGTTGTTCATAAATCCTCTTGGCCTTATCGCGGCGAACGGAACGGTTATTACAAGACTTCAACGCATTTATTAAGTGTTTCAATGGGCGGTGGATGGCCGCCGGTTGTCATAACTAACCGCACTCATAGAGAACGGTGAGGTATGGCCAATAAAAAACCCGCCGGAGCGGGTCTATTTGATGCGTCTTACTAACTGCCCTTGTACGTTCACGCCGTCACCTGGCTGCAGCCTCCATAGCTCAGATAGCTGAGATTCAGTCCACTGACGGAAGTCGATTAGCTCCCGTAGAGAAATACCGATCTGGTGATTAATTTCGAATTCTGGCATCGCCTTACCCTCTGTCGTTACCCGCTGATGCGGGAGAAATGCTGATCAATCGACCCATTCGACATACTGGAGAAGCGATTCTGTCTCCGCGTCATCCGGCTCTTTATTCTCTGGATTGCAGTTCTTGCAATTAGTGGCCTGAACCGGCATTCCGCCGCATCCACACATTTCAGCAAGACCAGAACAGCATCTGGTGAACACGAATCCGTGGTCGCACTTTTCACACCCAAGCATGATTTCCACCTCTCTGTTTGTTTACCGTCAGCTCCTCGCAAAGAGCTGTTGGTAAAGATTCCCCGATGTTCGGGAACTGAGCAGCAAACCATTCCGGTGCGGAGTCCTCTTCGTGTGCTATACCCGCCACGCGTTACACACCTGCCTCAATCCCATTGGGCGCAATTTCAATTTGCCAGGAGCGCTCCGGGTGATTTGCTGCTTGACTGAATTCTTAATGAGCAGGCGACTTGCTGTCCGCCGCTGGCTAACTTCGCTCAGCTGTCGATGTTTCGTTTCGATGAGTTGATAATGTACCAATAGTTCATTCATGTAAAGTACCAAAAGTACATTATGTGTGAATGGAAAGTTCTTATACGATTAACTTTATGAACTTTAAGGAGAAATATTTTTGAGTTTTTTATTGATTGGGCGAGGTGGGTTGGGGCTGGTTTGATTTATTAGAGGTTCGTCACATCAACAAGCCTTGTGCGACCATTGAAAGTTGCGAAAAGTCCGCCGTCTGGCTCAACAACTGAAAGCTCAGCGTATCGAAGGAAGTCTGTTTTGATAACGGACATCAACACCTCTCCGGTATCAATGTTTATGACCTCAAGCCGGTGCGCGTAAAAATCATCTTTGTTTTTGCTACCGGCAAACGATAGGGCGATGTAGCGCCCAAATTCAGATATGGCCGAACTGATGAGGTGAGTGGAAGTTTCTATCTTGAATAACTCTTTCCCGGTGTTATCCATGACTATGGCTGCAGCCATGTTGTTGTCTTTGCCGGTATGGACAGAAAATAAAAATCGCCCGTTAACAGCTATGCATTGAGGCTTGGGAGAAAGCTGTCCGTCGAGCTTAACCATAAACATGAATTTTTCATTCTTCAAAACCGCCAGAGTGTCATCTCTGAGCTTGCTTTCATCACGTTTGAAAGCACCTAGTTGCCAACGTTTATCGTGGCTTAATTTGCAGGTGATTAAGTGGTCGCCAAGCTCGTACAAAACGCTTCCATCACTAAGATCTGTAACCTTAATTGCTTCCATGCTTAACTTCCTCAGCTATGAAATCTATATGCTCTGGATTGGCTTACCAGGACCTTCGCGCAGATCCGGAGAGATGAAAAATCTCCATCCTCGATATACCAGGTCTCATATTTTTTGTTGTCTGAAATCACAGCTAATTTTTTGTGCTGCTTTTGAAGGCGCTTTATGTAGAGATCATTGTCCAGAACGAAAATGTATATGCCGTCACCGTCAAAGCAGTCGATGCTCACATCGACGAAGATCTGGTCTCTCGGCTCGAACGTGCCAGACATAGAATCGCCATTCACGGCAATCATTTTTATGTGGTCAGCTGGGCGCCCACCAAATACGGCGCGAGCCTCTTCGGTTGAATACTCTATGGATCGGATTGTTTCAATGAACTCATCTCGCACAAGAATTCCTTGCCCAGCGCTAGCTTGAATATCAAAAACGTCTACACGGAAAGAATCGTCCCTCATTGCCATATGCCCTTCAGATATGCCATCTGCTGCACTATCGCCTAATAGGTAAGACGAGGATGTGCCAATTATAGCCGCCAGTTCCTGCAGCTTGCCACGTCTTGGAATAGCCTCCCCATTGAACCACTTGCTTACTGCTTTTGGTGTTAGCTTCATTCGCTTTGCAATTTCAGCCTGACGACCATGAGCAGGTAAACCAGCTTTATCACAGGCCAGCGCTAGCCGTTGGGAAAACTCTGTACGCGCTTTTTCTTCTTGAACCATAGGTTCAATCATAATATCACTTGCGCGAACTATCAGTTCCGACATAATATGTACTTACAGTTCAATTTTGAGGGTTAACAAATGCAACCTAAAAACCTTGGCGACATCATCAAACAAATCCGTGTACCGGTGGTGGCGAAGGCTTGCGGGCGCACTCCCCGCGCTATTTACAAGTGGATTAATAGCGGTTGCCTGCCGCGCACCGACTACACAGGCGAAACAGGCTATGCGTCCAAAATCGCAGCTGCATCTGGTGGTCAGTTTACCGAAAACCAGATTCTTGAAATCAGTAAACCAAAAGCCGCCTAACCGGCGGCCCTAACCACGAAAGGGAAAGCAATGCATTCACTTGCGTATCAACAAGGTAACAAATTTTCGCCAACGGCGATGATTTACCAGAATCGTCGGGAACCTGATTCCTCGGCGTTAAACATCGATGGGATCCGCGCAGCCGTACGCGCCTGGGCAGCTGATTGCCGCAGCCGTGAATTTGTCGCCGCTCTGATTGTTGAAGAGTGGCGGGCAACCGGCGGCACCGGACTGGATATCCCGACTGACTCACACCGCCAGATGCAGAAGGTGTTCCGCTGGATCGACGGCGACACCGAATATGCGGCCAACAACATTCGCCAGCTGGCACCGGCAATCATGTCCGTCCTGCCGCTGGAGTATCGAAACCGCCTGGCTCCACAGAACGACACGATGTCGCTGATCGCCTCTGCGATGAAAGAGTGTGCTGAGGCTAAACAGGCCGTGCTGCTGGACGTTCCGGAACATCAGAAGCTGAAAGAGGTGAGCGAGGGTATAGCTTCGCTGTTCCGCCTCATGCCGGATCAGGTAGGCCCGCTGATGACGATGGTCACTTCGATGCTAGGCGTCATGTAACCGGAGAAGACCATGAACCACATCGAATTTATCGAGAAGCATGTGCGCGATGAACTGATTAAACAGGGATTCACCGTAGCGGTGGCTCAGGGGGGGGCATTTCAGGCCGTCGATATGTACAAGCGTATGTCACAGGCCAGTCGCAAGGGGAGGATTTTCGATGACGTGTTACGACACGCGAAGCTTTGGGCAGAGAAGCAACAAGTTCCGTCAGACAAATTCGAAAAGAAGCGCGTTAAGCGTGTGCAGCAGCCTGGACTGCTCTGAAAAGGCGAAAGCCGCGGTGCTCGAACACCAACGGCTTTCAGGTGCAATTACGGCAGTAATTACGAGGTCATTATGACAAACGCTAATCAAAAACGCCAGGCGCAGGAGGTTTAACTGTGTCGAACGTAGCTTACGCAAATTTCGCGGCGCATTCCGCCGCCAGGAGCAACCGGATGGAGAACCAGAAAACCGGATTCATCCCGTTGTACCGGAGTGTTCTTAAGCAAACCTGGTCGAAGGACGTATTCCTGCGCACGCTGTGGGAAAACCTGCTGCTGTGTGCTGCTCGCCAGCCATATACAGCAAACTTCAAGGGGCGCCAATGGCCGCTGCAAACCGGACAACTGGTCACCACCTCAGCCGATCTCGGGCTGAATTTATGCGACAGGGAAGGGAAGCCATGCAGTCGCCACGCCGTAGACAGGATGCTTGATGTTTTCGAGCGTGAAGGGATGATTTCTCGCTCCGGAGAGAAGCGAAAGGGCTCTGTGATAACAATCACAAATTACGCTGAATATGCTCAAAAAATGGACGGTTTACCCGAGCGTATCACCGCGCATATCTCCGCGCTTAATGCCGAGCATGGCGAATCCAGTAATGGCGCGGCTTCGGAAGGTTATGCCGCGCATAACAGAGCGCATTTACCCGAGCGTTTCACCGAGAATCATGAACAACAATGTAATAACAACAATAAAAACATTAAAAGATCTTCGTCCGAGAATTCTGACGAATCCTCTGACGCACGTCTGAAGAAATTTTTATCAGCTCATCCAGAAGCTGCGGTTTACACCCCATCCGGTGCTAAGTGGGGATCGGCTGAAGACCTCGAGATCGCTAAGTGGATTTCCTCCAGGGTGAAGCTGATTAACCCAACCTGCAAAGCCCCGGACATGACCTCCTGGTCTAACACCGTTCGCCTGATGCGACAGATAGATAACCGGTCGCACCAGGATATCTGCGCGCTGTATGACTGGGCCAGCAAACACCACTTCTGGCAGACCAACATCCTGAGCCCGGAAAGCCTGCGTAAGCAGTGGGACAAGCTGACGATGCAGCGCAGCGCTGGTGGTGAGCAGCGCGCCGTCAAGCAGGAACTGGACTTCAACAACACTGACTGGGCCTATGGGGTGATCCGATGAAATCTCTTGCAGAGCAGATGCGTAACCATGACCGCGAGCAGATGAGCCGCATGGCCCATAACCTGCCAGAGCAGTACCAGGAGCGCGCGCCGGTCGAACAGGTAGCGCAGGTATTCAACAAGCTGTTCAACGAGCTGCGCGCCGCGTTCCCGGCCAGCATGGCAAACTTCCGCACCCAGGACGACCTGAACGAATTCCGCCGTCAATGGCTGCTGGCGTTTCAGGAGAACGGGATCCACTCAATGGCTCAGGTCGATGCCGGTATGCGTGTGGCTCGCCGTCAGGAACGCCCATTCCTGCCGTCTCCGGGCCAGTTCGTTGCCTGGTGCAAACAGAGCAGCGGGGCGCTGGGCATCACCGTTGACCAGGTGATCGCCGAATACTGGGACTGGCGTAACCGTTCGTTCGAATTCACTTCCAGCGAGCAATTCCCCTGGTCGCAGCCGGTCATGTACCACATCTGCGTGGAACTTCGTCACCGCAGCAAAGAGCGCCAGTTAACGCATGGTGAGCTGGCGCGCGAGGCGAGTGATCTGCTGGACATGTGGGAGAAACGTGTCGCCGAGGGTAAACCAGTGCCGCCGGTACGCCGGTCGATTGCAGCACCGGCTGCCGAACACGGGCCGACGCCGATCCAGCTGCTGCTGGCGAAGTACAACCGCAACAAGTCAAACGGGATGGTGTGACATGACCATAACAATCCGTGAACAGGTGCTGGCAGCCCTGCGCAATAACCCAGGGCTGAACAACGCCAAACTGGCAGGGCTTATCGGCATGGACACCAAAAAGATATCAGGGACGGTGAGTACGCTGCTGGCTGATGGCCTGATCAGCTGTGAAGGCAAATACGGACAGCGCCTTTACAGCCTTACCAGTTACGGCATGCGCTTCGCCCCTGACACGATACCGGGCATTAAGTATGGAAAGTCGAAGTTAGTTCAGAGGACGGACACAAACGTGATCTGCCTAGAGTGCCGGAACAGTCCGGCGATGAAGCGAGTATTGATGGTTTGGGGGAGGGTAGGGGTATGAGCAATCAAGAGTTAACTGAAGTTATCGTAACAAAGTACGCGCTTTCAAGTGGTCCGTTTAAAGTTATGGCCGATGTATCACATGGCGGAACAATGGCTTCGTACAGGCTACCTGGGTGCTATTTAACGACAGCTCACGGTAAGGATTTTTGGCTGAATGAGGCTGATGCTTTAGCTGATTGCGAGCGTCGTCGACTGGCGAAAATAAAGTCTCTTGAGAAGCAAAAAAAGAAACTCGAAAGCATGACCTTCCTCATTGAAGGAGCCGCCCAATGAGCAACATCGACAAACAGGAGCTGCGTGAAGCTGTACTTGAAGCTGACGAAGCTATTCAAATTATGAAATCAGATATTGAGGTCGACTCAGGACACGTTGATTCAATAAACGCTTTCTATTCACTGATATCGCCAAAGTCTGTGCTGGCGCTGCTGGATGAGCTGGAAGCCGCAGAGAGGAGGATTGCTGAGCTGGAAACCGATAATGCATACATCAGAAACCGCCACAAAGAACTGGACCTGTTAATCGGTAAAAACATTCTGGTAATGCAGGCCGCAATCATCGAATGGCAGGGAACCGGCGACGCCAGAAAAGGGTTGGCATGGATTTATAACACGCTGTTTGGGCCAGGCGAACTACCGGACGAGGCGGAGAAAGATGCCCAGGCATACTTCGACCGCAAATATGGCCCACTTGACGAAGAACTCATGACTCTTCATCGGTGGTTCTGGGAGCAAAGCGAGGCTGAGCGCGCCGCTGCAGCCGAAAAGGGAGAGTGAGCATGGCACTGACGAAAAAACAGCGCGCAGAGCTGCGCATGAAGTTCGGTGGTCGCTGTGCTTATTGTGGATGTGATTTACCGGAAAAGGGATGGCACGCTGATCATGTCGAGGCGGCTCTCAGGAAATGGGAATTCGGAGAGCGCCAAAAAGATGGAACTCGCCGCACTGTCGCAACGGGAGAGTTCTGGCGGCCTGAGAATGACGCTATCGAAAACATGTTCCCGGCCTGCGCTCCATGCAATCTGTTTAAAGCGACATTCACTGTTGAAGATTTCCGTAAACAGATAACCGCGCAGGCAGAGCGTGCGCGCGCCTACAGCGTCAATTTCCGAACGGCAGGGCGTTTTGGTCTGGTTGAGGTAGTCGATAAGCCAGTTGTTTTCTGGTTTGAAAGGTATCAGGAAGGAGCGACAGTATGAGCACAATTACCAAAGAACAGGCCAAGAACCTCCGCAATGCATTCCAGTTCTGGCAGCAGGACTATGACCCGGTAGAAGACAAAGAGCAGTACGACATGTTCGGGCTCGGCATGGTGGCCATGGATGCTCTGCTGGCATCGCTGGAGCCTGTATCTGTTTTCAAAATTGACCACGAAAGCAGCCTAATTAAGCATGTCAAAAAGGTTGTCAGCGAAACTAACGCCCCGCCAGCGCCGGAAATCTACCACGTCGGTGACGCCACTATGCGCCACATCTTCACGCCGACTGGCATAACTGATGTTTCTGACATGCAGCCTGTATTTGACCAGATTGAAACCGTGTTGGCAGGAATGTGGCAGCCAGCGCCGGTATCTGTGCCGGATGAAGCTACTCCTGAGAATATAGAAATCCTCGCCAGCACTTACGCGCCATGCGGCGTTACCTACCAGTGGGATAGGGATGAGTGCAATGCCGCGGCTGATTCATGGAACGCCTGCCGCGCCGCCTTGCTTAAAGGTACCTATGGCAACTCCCCTGTGGTTCCGGATGGGTGGGTGATGGTGCCGGTTGAGCCGACTGAAGATATGATCGTTAACGGGTTCGAGTCGGAGCCAGATGAAAGCTTTAGCGATGAGAAGGAATGGGAAGCGTACGACGCTATGAGTGGGTGCCAGCAGGCGGCGCACCGCGCGAAGCTGTGCTGGGCTGCGATGATTTCGGCAGCACCAAAGCCAGATGTGCGGTAATGCCTATCAATAATCACGGCGTGTGTGAGAAATGCCTTTAAACAATATTATGCTATTGAAATAAAACGATTATTTTGTAAATTGGCTTTCCCTCCGGATTTGAATTGGTACCATCATAGTGAAGTTAAATTCAAACCGGAGGGTGTTATGGTCTGTCCTGAATGTGGTTCAACCGCTATCGGAAAAGAGGTTACTCGCAGAGGGTGGAGTGGCGACTACGCTTGCCATCAATGCGGATGCAACAATGCAAAAGATGCATTTGAAAGTGAGAATAAATCGAAGGAGAAAGCGCCAACATTGAAGTTAAAAAAGAAAGCCTCACCCATTTGATTTTGTAAAATCATCAAGCCATAATCATGTCATCGGAGCCTGAACAACTCCGGTGACTTCTGCGCATTTAAGGGGACTTAAATGCGACCACAATCTGAACTCCTCACCTTGTCACAGATGCAGAAATGCACCTGCGATTTTCAGCATTCTGCGGTTTCCGTTAAGGAGGCCGTATGACTCTGCCAGTAGACGGCATCAAACTCCATCGCGGCAACTTCGCGGCCATTGGTCAGCAGATTCAGCCATTGCTGGATGCCGGGCAATGCTTCCGCCTACAAGTTAAACCATGGCGGGAGAAGCGCAGCCTGTCGCAGAACGCGCTCAGCCACATGTGGTACACGGAAATCAGCGACTATCTCATCGCCCGCGGCAAGACCTTCGCTACGCCTGAGTGGGTCAAAGACGCGATGAAGCACACCTATCTCGGCTACGAAAGCAAAGACCGGGTAGACGTCGTGTCCGGAGAGGTAACCGCGGTCCAATCCCTCCGCCATACGTCAGAGCTGGAAACCGGCGAAATGTACATCTTCCTGTGCAAAGTCGAAGCTTGGGCGATGAATATCGGCTGCCATCTTACCATCCCGCAGAGTTGCGAGTACCAGCAGCTGCGCGATAAGCAGGAGGCGTGATGTCTACTCCACTTTCCCGCGTCATCACAAACGAAATCTTCCGTGTTCCGGCGCGCCGTAAGCGTAAGCCAGCGGTTAATCCGTCTGACATCCCGACCATGAAAGACTACACCGCCAGCCTGGTGGATCAGAAATGGCTGCGTCTCGCGGCGAGGAGGAGCCATGCGTAAACCATCCCGCCGTAAGTGCAAAGTATGCGGTGAATACTTCGTGCCGAAATTCCATGATATCCGGATCCGCTGGTGCTGCCCGGAGCACGGCGCAATCCTCGCGATGGAAGAACGCGAGAAGGAGAAGGTAAAAGCCGCCGCTAAGCGCATCAAGGAGCAGAAAGAGGCAGAGAAGGCCGGGCGCAAACGCCGCAAGGAACGCCTGGCAGAGCTACGGCCTGCCGGGTACTACAAGGCGCAGGCTCAGCAGGCATTCAACGCCTTCATCCGTGCGCGCGATGCCGATTTGCCATGCATCAGCTGCGGCGAGACCAACCCACCCGATCTGCATGGCGGCCAGTGGGACTGCGGCCACTTCAAAACGGTCGGCGCTAATCCTGAACTGCGCTTTGAAGAGCGCAACGCCCATAAGCAGTGCAAATCGTGTAATGCCGGAGCGGGCAAATACACCGCCAAAGAGGCGACTGTCGCGCAGCAATACGAAGCTGGTCTGATCGCTCGTTACGGGCAGGATTACGTCGACTGGCTCAATGGCCCCCACGAAATGACCAACTACCGCCGGGAAGACTTCATCCGGATCCGCGATGAGTACCGCGCCAAGCTCAAAGCGCTGAAACAGCGGGAGGCAGCATGAAACCAATGATATTCGATCTCAAGCTACCTCATTGGGCTTTTCTGCTTGAGTGTCCGTTCTGTGGTGGCAGCGCAGAACTTTTTTCTGATGGTGATGGTGTCTACGCCGGTTGTTCGACAAAGCAATGCTTGATTAAGCCGATAACTGACACCTATCCAACAAAGCGCGATGCAATTCGCGCCTGGAATCGGAGGCCATCATGACCAGAGACGAGATATCCCGATACCAGACAGAAAGCGTTAAGCGCGCCAGCATGCCGCCAGTAGCAAAGCACAGCCAGACCAAAACCAATCAGCCACAGAAGGAAGCCGCATGAACAGTCAGCAACTGGAATACGTACGTCAGCAGCTCATTGTGGCGACCGCAGACCTCAGCGGGGCGACGAAAGGGCAGCTGGTAGCTTTCGCCGAGAACGCGCAATTCACCGCGACGGCGCGCAGCCGGGGCCGGAAGAAAATCACCGACCCGGTCACCGGCCGGAAAGTTAACCCTGATGGGCCAGCGATGAGCGGCAGCCAGTCCCGCGCTAAGGGATCGTCCATCGCGCTGGTGGGTCCGGTGGAGTTCGTGACAGCATCATGGCGCCGCGCTGTCCTGTCGCTGGATGACCACCAGAAAGCTTGGCTTCTGTGGAACTACAGCGAGAACGTTAGCTTTGAGAACCAGGTAACGATAACTCAGTGGGCATGGACGGAGTTCCGGGAACAGCTCGGCGCGAAGAAGGTGGCGGGCAAGACGATGGAACGCCTGAAGAAACTGATATGGCTGGCGGCGCAGGACGTCAAAGCGGAGCTGGTGGGGCGTGAGACGTACGAATATCAGGCGCTGGCGTCGCTGGTTGGCGTAACGCCAAAAAACTGGTCAGAGACCTTTACTGACCGCTGGGTTGAGATGCGCAGCATCTTCCTGCGACTGGATAGCGGGGCTTTATTGCAGGTTACGCGATCACGTTCACAACAAAAGGCGACAAATTTAGACTCAAGTCTTGCAAAACTGGATTGAAACGCATATATTTCATGTGAATCTGATATCGTCGCCATAGCTTTGATTGTCGACACAAAGAATTCAAGCCCGAGGTTAACGCCTTGGGCTTTTTCGTATCTGCACAACAGGTAAGAGCATTGAACCCGTAGACCTCGCGGATTGGTGAAAGGTGCCGCGCAGTGCTCTAACCGTTGTGGTGTAACTCAATTCCCGCTTGCGGGTTGAATGGGTAGAGTAATGCATCAACCGGTTATCCGGCAGGGCAGGCATGATGCTAATGCTGAACCTGAGTATCGGTTCGAGTCCGATCGCCACACACAGAACCCACTACCTGGGACCCTTCGGCCAGAGAGCCGACATTGCCTTACCCTCATCTTCCCGGCCTGTCGCCGGGTTTTTTATTCAGGCCGCAGACAATCAATTCCAGATGCCCCGTAGCTATCGTGTCTGACGGCCTTTCCCACTACACGAACAGCACCCGCTAACTACGCGAGGTGAGAGCATGTATCGCATGGAAAAAATAACCACTGGTGCTGCCTATGGCGCTTCAGCCGGGAGCATCCTAAACGGCATGCTGAATGCCTACAGCCCCGAGCAGTGGAACGCTATCGGCGTGCTGGTGGGTATCATCATTGCCGTACTGACGTATCTGACAAATCTCTATTTCAAAATCCGCGAAGACAACCGCCGTAGCAGGAGCCGAGATGAACCCAACATTGAGGAATAAGCTGGTGGGTGCCATTGTTGGCGGATCCGGAGCCATCACCATTGCTGCAGTAATGCTGGGCAATGCGGATGGGCTTGAAGGGCGGCGTTATTACGCCTATCAGGATGTTGTCGGCGTCTGGACCGTTTGCGATGGGCACACCGGTACCGACATTCGCCGCGGTCACCGCTACACAGACAAAGAGTGCGACAACCTGCTGAAGGCAGATCTGCGAAAGGTGGCAAATGCCATCGACCCGCTGATCAATGTTAGCATTCCTGAGCCTACCCGCGCCGCGCTTTACTCCTTCACCTATAACGTTGGCTCTGGTGCTTTTGCCAGTTCCACTCTGCTGAAGAAGCTGAACTCCGGTGATGTTCCGGGTGCCTGTAAAGAACTGCAGCGCTGGACGTATGCTGGTGGCAAACAGTGGAAGGGGCTGATCACCCGACGCGAGATTGAGCGCGAAGTTTGCGAGTGGGGCCAGAAATGAGCCGATTAACAGCAATCATCTGCGCTGTCGTTATCTGCCTGCTGGTTTCCATGGCCTGGGCGATTAACCACTACCGCGACAACGCCATCACCTACAAAGACCAGCGCGATAAGGCGACGGTCAGGGCAGACACATCGGAGGCGATCACCAGCAACGTGATCACCACGATGAACCTCATCCGTGACATCTCACAGGCTACCCAGAATGCAAAGAACGAACTGGCCCAAAAAGGCGAGACGCGCATTGTCTACATCAGGCAGGCGCTTGAAGGAGATCCGTGCGCTAACCAGCCTGTTCCTTCTGCCGCTGCTGACAGCCTGCGGGAATACGCAGACAGTTTACGTGCCAGCCCCAGTGGTGCCGATAAGCGCTGATCTGACCGCAGACACGCCGATCCCCAGAATGGTTGTTCCGTTCACATGGCAGGCAAGTCTGGAGTTAAACGCTCAGCTCTATACGGCGCTGGGGCAGTGCAATCTGGATAAAGCGGCAATCCGAAAAATCGAAGAGGAAAGGCAGCATGCAAAATAATCAATGCACCCAGGGTTTCGACAATCCATCCAAGTTCCGTGAGGAATGGGATAAGCAGACCCAGGGGAAATAGCGCAATGGGGACTTTAATCAAAGGCTGGAAGGTGATGCTTCTGACCAAGGATGGGCATGATTCTGGAAAGGCACCTGAGGAAGTCGGCTGGCAAAGCACCAATGAGCCAGACATTCGTGATGGGGTGCTGATTATCAAAAATGGCCTGGACACCCACGGCGTACCCCTCAGCATCATTCACGGCTTCAGCATCGAAGCTGTAAAGGCTGAATGACATTACAGAAGCTCTTCACTGAGGGGCTTCGATAATGATCTGTGTAACCCCGCAAGGATGGTGATCACATCTTTCTGACGGGTAAGCCGTAAGTGGCTAAGCACTTATGAGAAGCAGGGCAACAGCTGCGACAAGGCAAAGAGGTAATCATGTCCGACATCTACCAAATCACGCTAACCACTCAAACAGGCGAAACATTCACGGGCAAGATGTCACGACGTCAGCCTGAGCTGGTTAACGGCTTTGTGCCGCTGGCGACGGAAACGGGCCAGTGGCTGTATTTCGCTCCTGCCGATGTAAAGCGAGTGGAGTTCACGCCAGTACCAGCAGAGGAAGACACCAATGGCGACGAGCAGACTGTCAGTTGAAATCAAAAGCAGGTGGTGGCTTCCCGTTTACATCAAGACGCTGACAATGCTCTGCTTGATGATGCGGTGCGAGCCTGATTACCAAAAGGTGGGTAACTTCATCGTTAAGTATGGCATTAGCCAGAAGTTGAAGTATGAGCCTGTAAAGAGATAACGGAGTAACCCATGGCTAACGATGACGAGCGCAGGCCTTATCCGCCAGTTAACTTCATCGCCTCCGACAACTGGCAGCCATACACCAGGCTCATTCCCGCCAATGAAGTGCATGAGTGGGTAAGCCGCCAAATCCTCAGTGATACCGGCAGCATCCATAACCCTGACCATGAACACCTGTTAGAGGCTGACCTCTGCTTCATGTGGGCGTCCGATTCGTTTGCGAAGAAAGGTCGACATGTCCTCGGGCAGGCCGAGCAGGTAATGCTCCGCGCCGGTGGCTGGCAGAAAGCCAGAATGGAACAGCAGATGCATGAATGGTTCGGGCGAATCCCGAAGTTCATCATCACGCTGGCAGCTGACTACTGCTCGCAATGCAGCGACCTTGAGTTCTGCGCACTGGTAGAGCATGAGCTTTACCACATTGCCCAGGCCACCGATGATTTCGGTGCGCCAAGGTTCAACAAAGAGACCGGGCAGCCAGTGCTTACACTGCGCGGCCACGACGTCGAAGAATTCACTGGTGTAGTACGTCGATACGGTGCCAGTAAAGAAGTACAGGAGCTCGTTGATGCGGCCAATGCGCCAGCGGAAGTTGCTCACATCGATATAGCCAGGTCATGCGGGACGTGCATGTTGAAGCTGGCATAGACTTTATTAGGATTGTCATGGAGGTAACCGATGGCAGTATTATCGACAGAGGTTAAAGCCTTCATCGTTCAATCGCTCGCCTGCTACGAGCCGCCAGTAAAAGTCATTGAGCTTGTAAAGGCTGAATACGGCATTGATGTCTCACGGCAGCAGGTGTCGCAATATACGCCAGGAAACGCAATGGCGGCCAAGTTGAGCCAGAAGTGGATTGACCTGTTCAACGCCACCCGTAAACGATTCCAGAATGAGATCGCCGACATCCCGATCGCAAATAAAGCGTACCGGTTGCGCGTTCTCGACCGTATGGCGGCCAATGCTGAAAAGATGAAGAACTACGGCATGACCTCGCAGCTTATCGAGCAGGCCGCCAAAGAAATGGGCGATGCCTACACCAATCGCCAAAAAGTCGAGCACACAAGCCCTGATGGCAGCATGACGCCGCAGCCTACCATCATCCAGTTATTACCTGTTGAGCCGAAATCATGAGTGAGGCCGTTCAACTGCCGATCCCCGCCAAGCTTGCGCCGCTGTTCACTGCCGTGAATAAGCGTTACCGGTGCTCGCATGGTGGGCGTGGCAGCGCCAAGACGCGCACATTCGCACTGATGACTGCAGTAAAGGCGTATCAGTCGATGATGAACGGTGAAAGCGGCGTGGTGCTCTGCGCGCGTGAATTCATGAACTCTCTGGAAGAGTCGAGCATGCAGGAGGTGAAACAGGCGATCCTGTCTGTCCCCTGGCTGGCTTCCAACTTTGATATCGGCGAGAAGTACATCCGCACCATCGACAAGAGCGTTAACTACGTGTTCTGCGGTCTCCGGCATAACCTCGACAGCATCAAGTCGAAAGCGCGCATCCTGCTTTGCTGGGTCGACGAGGCTGAATCAGTCAGCGAAATAGCCTGGCAGAAGCTGAGCCCAACCGTTCGTGAGGAAGGCTCAGAGATTTGGGTGACGTGGAACCCGGAGCGCGACGGTAGCGCCACTGACAAGCGTTTCCGCAAAGAGGCTGGCGACGACTGCATCACCGTTGAAATGAACTACACGGATAACCCGTGGTTCCCTGATGTGCTGGAAGGTGAGCGACAGAACGATCAGCGACGCCTCGACCCGGCAACATACGCATGGGTGTGGGAGGGCGCTTACCTCGAAAACTCTGATAAGCAGGTGCTGGCCGGTAAATACCGGATCGCTGAGTTCTCGGACCAGTTATGGAAAGAGGCCGAACGTCTGTTCTTCGGAGCTGACTTCGGTTTCGCTAAAGACCCTAACACGCTGGTGCGTTCGTTCATCCTGCATAACCGGCTGTACATCGAATACGAAGCATACGGGCAGCAGACGGAGCTCGACCACATGCCAGAGCTGTACGACACTATCCCCGGATCGCGTGACTGGCCCATCAAGGCAGACTCCGCTCGACCCGAGACGATTAGCTATCTCAAGCGGCAGGGATTCAACATCTCAGCTGCTGAGAAGTGGCAGGGAAGCGTTGAGGATGGGATAGCGCATCTTCGTGGATTCGACGAAATCATTATTCATCCTCGCTGCAAGAACGTGGCGCGAGAGGCCCGCATGTGGTCTTACAAAACGGACCGCATCACCGGTGAGGTGTTACCGAAGCTCGCTGATGGTTACGAACACTGCTGGGACGGCATTCGCTACAGCCTCGACGGACACATTAAGCGCAAAGGTCAGATGGCCGGGATGATGATTCCGAAACGCCTTCGCTAACCAAACGGACAAACCATGACTGACAAATTAACTCTCGCCGTCAACCATGCGTTGAACGATGCGCGGATGGCGCGTGCCCGTATGGGGCTGATGGCGCCGACGATGGGGCTGGACAACAAGCGCCATTCCGCATGGTGCGAGTATGGCTTCCCTGAGCAGGTAACCTACGAAAACCTTTATGCCCTGTATCGGCGCGGTGGTATCGCTCACGGCGCCGTAGAGAAGTTGGTGGGCAAGTGCTGGCAGACTAACCCGGAAATTATCGAGGGTGATGATGCCGACGAGAGCGAAAACGAAACCGCCTGGGAGAAAAAGGCCAAACAGGTATTCACCAACCGATTCTGGCGCTCATTCTCTGAGGCCGATCGCCGTCGTCTGGTGGGCCGTTATGCTGGCATCCTTCTGCACGTCCGCGATGAAAAAGACTGGAACCTTCCGGTAACCAAAGGGCGAGGTCTTCAGAAAATATCGGTGGCGTGGGCAGGATCGCTTACGGTGAGCGAGTGGGACACTGGCCTGAACTCGAAGACGTACGGCCAGCCTAAGATGTGGCAGTACGCCGAACGGTTGCCGAATGGTTCAAGTCGCCGTGTCAACATCCACCCCGATCGCGTTTTCATCCTTGGCGATTACTCAGACGATGCTATTGGCTTCCTTGAGCCAGCATATAACGCCTTCGTGAGTCTTGAGAAGGTAGAAGGCGGGTCTGGTGAGTCATTCCTGAAGAACGCCGCTCGCCAGCTTAATGTCAATTTTGAGAAGGAAATCGACTTCAACAATCTTGCGTCTCTTTATGGCGTGAGCATTGACGAGCTGCAGGATAAGTTTAACGAAGTGGCCGGGGAAATGAACCGTGGCAACGATGTTTTGATGACAACCCAAGGGGCCACGGTCACACCGCTGGTGACTGCTGTAGCTGATCCTTCAGCGACCTATAACGTCAACCTGCAAACGGCTGCCGCCGGTGTTGATATCCCGACGCGCATTCTGGTTGGTAATCAGCAGGCCGAGCGCTCCAGCACCGAAGACCAGAAATACTTTAATGCTCGTTGTCAGTCGCGCCGAGTAGACCTCGCTTTCGAGATAGAGGACTTCTGCGACAAGCTTATCGACCTGCAGATCGTCGACTCAGTAATCCAGAAGGCTGTTATCTGGGATGACCTGAACGAGCAGACCGGTACTGAAAAGCTCACCAACGCTAAGACCATGGGCGAAATTAACCAGACCATGCAGGGCAGCGGCGACGAACCAGCGTTCAGCCGTGAAGAGATTCGTACAGCTGCGGGCTATGACAATGACGATGAAGAGCCTTTAGGAGAAGAGGATGGCGACGAAGAAGACGAAGCCACCGATTCTGCCGCGTAACTACCAGGATCCGACAGGAGCCGATGCGCTGGAACGCCGGGCAATGAAAGACTTCGCCAGGCGGATAAATAAGATTGGCAAAGCGTACAAATCAGCACTCGACAAAATACCTTCCTCCCTCGCAGTAAATGCCAGATACGAATACCAGTTAAACCCAACGCTACTCTCCATCATCCTGAACGATGCCAGTTACTTGGTGGATCAGGTGCTGCTTGAAGGTGGCGATTATGACCTGTGGTTTTACGAGTACATCGATCTGGCTTCGGAGAAGGGGACCGGGCAGTCGTTCTACAACCTCAGCCAGCAATCCCCGGTTTACGCAGCCGGGCGTGAGTCGCTGGCGTCAATTCTCGCGAGCGACCCATATCAGCAACGCATGGCGCTGGTGCATTCCCGAGTGTTTGAGGAAATGAAGGGGCTGACGGCTGACGTTAAGCGCGATATGGCGCGTGTGCTGACTGATGGCGTCGGCCGCGGTCTCAATCCGTTGGATATTGCACGCAACCTGACAGACCAGACCGGCATCGAGAAGCGCAGGGCAAACCGTATAGCACGCACTGAAGTGACGACCGCGCTGCGCCGGGCCAAGTGGGATGAAGACCAGGAAGCGAATGACCTCTTCGGCCTGAAAACGCTGCTGGTTCACATCTCAGCTCTGTCGCCGACAACGCGACATACCCACGCAGTGCGCCATGCCCACCTCTACACCAATGAAGAGGTGCGTGACTGGTACAGCAAAGATGGCAACTCCATCAACTGCAAATGCAGCCAGCAGTCGGTGCTGGTGGATGCGGACGGGAATCCGGAATACCCGGATACCATCACGAAACTCAAACAGGAATATAAATCGATGCAGGCGCGCGGTTACGCCTGGGCGGAGAAATAGCTATGCCTATGCAGGTCAACATTACCACGAAGGTGAACAGCCAGTCCATCCGGCGCGAAACATACAACGGGCGTGAGCACCTGGTGCTGCCGAGTTACACACTTCCGGCGAACGTCGTCATGAATGGCGGCTTGTACACGCAAGAGCAAATAGACGCCCACTATAAGGGCCTGGAAGGCACCCTGGCACCGCTTGGGCATCCTCAGGTTAACGGTCAGTTCGTGTCTGCTTTCTCCCCCGAGGGGATTAACGCAGGCCATATCGGTGCGTGGAACCGCAACGTTAAGAAGTCCGGTAATCGCATCTACCTCGAAAAGTGGGTTGATGTGGCCCGCGCCAGTGAGTCTGAAGGTGGCCGAGAACTACTCGAGCGCGTCGCAGCTATCGAGCGCGGTGATGACGTTCCGCCGATTCATACCAGTGTTGCCGCATTCCTCGACCAACTTGAACCCAACGATCAGCAGCGCGCCACAGGTGCTGAGTGGGTGGCAGATATCCACGGCATGGACCACGACGCGATCCTTCTGCACGAGGTCGGGGCCGCCACTCCTGAGCAGGGCGTTGGCCTGATGGTTAACGCTGATCTTGCACAGCCGCTTAAGGCTAACTCCGGCGCGCTGGTGGGTGAATCCTACCGGGAGCGCGAGCAGCGTCTCGATCGGGCAGCCAAAGCCAAGTTTGCGCCGGGCACGGATGAATATGCCTGGGTTGCTGACTTCACTGACTCGCAGGTGGTCATCGTGCGAAATGGCGGTGATGCTCAGGTTTACGGTTATTCCGCTGATGGCGGGAAGATCACAATCGACGATACCGGAACCGCAGTAGCGCGCCAGGAGTCGTGGGTGGCCGTCGTCGCTAACAAATTCAAAGCTCTATTCACACCGCAGGAACAGCCTGCACCAAACCACAAAACGGAGGGCGACATGCCTTTAACCACTGAAGAGAAACAAGAGCTGATCAGCGAAATCGGTAAAGGCCTGGCCGCTAACTTCGCCGATGCCCTGAATCCGATTAAGGATGCGATCACCGGTCTGCAGGCCAATCAGGACAAGCTTGCCGAAACCCTGACTGCCAACTCTCGCGCCGAAGAGAAAACAAAGCGCGAAGCGGTTGCGAAGGCCCATGGCGACATCGTGGCTAACGCACTGTCAGGAGAAGCGCTGGACGCCATGTTCAAGTCGCTGGGCGAAGCTGCTCCGCTGGGTACTAACAATGCACAGCAGCACAAAGAAACCGGCGCACCTGCCGCTGACGAACACTTCAAGTAAGGAGCCGGAATAATGCCACGTTATCGTCGCGTTAATATCGACGGTCAGTCTATGTACAAGACCGAAACCCGCACTACGGCCGCCGCGCTGCTTCCCGGTACTGCGGCAACTATCAACTCATCCGATAAATTCGCTCAGGCCACCGCGCTAACCGGTCGCCTGTACATCATCGATGTTGGTTACCACCAGGGCCTGACCATCACTGAATCAATCCCTGCCGGTGATTCTGCTGTCGGCAACTACGTCGAAGAAGGTCGTGAGCTGGCGCTGCGCTGCCTGCCTGGTGCGTATAAGAAAGACAGTCCGATCAAGCTGGGTACTGCCGGTCAGTTTACCCTGGCAACCGATGATACTGATTCAGTGATCGGCTACAGCCAGGATGAATACACCATCGCGGCCAGCACCACTGACTTCATTCGCGTGCGTATGCGCGTTGGCACTGTCGCCGCAGCTGGCGCGTAACAAAAGGACAAACACATATGTACTTCTCTAAAGAGACGCTGGCGACTAACTCCCGCCTCGGCGGGCACTGGAGCGAACTGTGGGCAAACCGCAACATGTGGAACCTTCAGAACGATTCCATCATCGCGGCTAACCGCGCAATCATGACGCCTGACATGCTGGCATGTAACGCCGTTGGCGGTTTCTCCCGTGACTTCTGGGCTGAGATTGACAATCAGGTGCTGCAACTGCGCGATCAGGAAGTTGGCATGGAAATCGTGAACGACCTGATCGGCGTTCAGACCGTGCTGCCGGTCGGTAAAACCGCCAAGCTGTATAACGTGGTCGGCGACATCGCTGACGACGTGTCAGTAAGCATCGATGGTCAGGCGCCATTCTCCTTCGACCACACTGATTACGCGAGCGATGGCGACCCGATTCCGGTGTTCACTGCTGGCTACGGTGTTAACTGGCGTCATGCTGCTGGCCTTAACTCTGTAGGCATTGATCTGGTTCTGGATTCGCAGATGGCGAAGATGCGCAAGTTCAACCAGAAGCGCGTCAACTACTACCTGAACGGCGATTCAAAAATTCAGGTTCAGTCCTACCCGGCGCAGGGCATTAAGAACCACCGAAACACCAAGAAGATCAACCTCGGTTCCGGTGCTGGTGGCGCGAGCATCGACCTGACCACCGCTGACATGACTGCGATCTTCGCATTCTTCGGTAAAGGGGCATTCGGTACAACCGCGCGCACCAACAAAGTCGCCGCATACGATGTGATGTGGGTTTCCCCGGAAATCTGGGCAAACCTGGCGCAGCCGTACGTGGTGAATGGCGTTGTAAGCGGCACTGTATTGCAGGCGGTTCTGCCGTTCGCGCCAGTGAAAGAAATCCGCATGAGCTTCGCGCTGACCGGTAACGAGTTTATCGCGTACGTTCGTCGCCGTGACGTGATCTCTCCACTGGTGGGTATGGCTGTAGGCGTTGTTCCGCTGCCGCGCCCACTGCCTAACGTTAACTACAACTTCCAGATTATGTCTGCTGAAGGTCTGCAAATTACCGCAGACGATCAGGGCCTGTCTGGCGTTGTCTACGGCGCTAACCTGGCGTAAGGAAACAGCATGGCTAAATACGAAGTTTTGCGCCCATGGTTCGGCGTGAAGATTGGCGACGTGGTGGAGTTGAAAGAGCTTCACCCGGCGCTGAAGTCTAACGTCCGGCTGATGAAAGGCGAGGCTGGTGGTGAGCTGAAACCTGCGACACCTGATGCCGGTACCGGTGAGAAATCACGCAAAGAGGTTATCCAGGCTCGTCTGACTGAACTGGGTATCGAGTTTAAAGGCAATCTTGGCGCTGAAAAGCTCAGTGAGCTATTGCCGGATGGTGAGCTCGAAAAGCTTTTCCCTGCTGAATAACAGCCGCCGCTAAGGCGGTTTTTTTATGCCCCGCTCCGGCGGGGTATTTCACGGAGTCGATAATGGTAACTCTCGAACAGGCGAAGGAGTATCTGGAGAGCCAGGGAATTACCATTCCCGATTTTGTTCTTCAGGCTCTCGTCGACCAGGCAAACAGTATTCAGGAGTGTCTCGATGCACATTATCCTGCATCGACCTCGCTGTTGATTCAGCTCTATCTGCTGGCGCTTATGGGGCTCGGGCAGGGGGATAAATACATCTCCAGCCAAACGGCACCAAGCGGGTCGTCTCGCTCGTTCCGATACCAGTCTTTCACCGATCGCTGGAAAGCATCAGTGAACCTGCTGCGCGGGCTGGATAAGTACGGCTGCGCCACTGCCCTTATTCCTGCTGACCCTACCGCCGCCCCGGCATTCGCTGGTATCTGGATCGGGAAGGGTGGCTGCATGTGCGGGGATAAGTGATGAAGTACAAATCAGTGACAGAAGGCAAGCCGAAGCCACTCACCCGCGTATGGGTCGAAACCGACACCGGGCGGGAAACTACCGGCTACGTGAAATCGGACGGCGAGTGGCATATCAACTGTGCGCGCATCCGGGCGACTGGCGCAAAGGTGCTGCGCTGGAAGGAGGGCTGATGTCATCGGTAGCGAACTGGAGCTATACCGCCACTGCGACCATCTGGCGCAAGCTGGAAGGTAATGACGAATACGGCGATCCGCTGGGCTATGCCGAACCTGAGCAAATCCTCTGTGATTACGAAGGTGGGCTCAGCAAGAAGTTAGCCAGCCTGGGAGCTGAAATCGTCGTTAAGAACACTGTCTGGACTGAGTTCGCGCTGGCTGCTGCGGGTGATTACCTGCTGATTGGCGTGTCTACCGAACCCGACCCGGTTGTCGCCGGTGCCGACGAGGTGCGGCAGGTTATCCGCTATGCCGATACGTTCGAACGGCTGACTGATGATTACGCGATACTAACTGGCGTATGATTTCAACGGAGGTGCTCTGATGTGGATCAGCTTGACAGTTATAATTCTCGGTGTTGCAACTATCGCGATTTCCTCCAGAAGCATTTACGAGATGTGGCGATGGCTACGCGAGAATCAGAAAAACTAAGGTCGCTTAGGCGGCCTTTTTTATTGCCTGGAGAAAACCATGGGCATCAAAGTGAAGGGCATCAGCCAGGCGAAGAAGCACCTTAACGATGTCATCAACGACGTTAAGGGGCGCAAGGTAATCCGCGCCCTCCAGTCAGCGATGATTCTCATCGGTGCCCGGGCAGCCTATTACACCCCGATCGACACCTCTACCTTGGTTAACAGCCAGTTCCGTGAAATCGACGCTGGCGGGGTTCTCATTACTGGGCGCATCGGTTACTCAGCCAACTATGCCGCGTACGTTCATAAGGCGTCCGGAAAGCTGAAAGGCCAGCCGCGCGCGCACTTCGGCGTGACCAGTAACCGGTCTGAGTTCGGCCCGCAGAAACCGAAAGAATTCGGTGGCGGGACAGGAAAGGGCAACTACTGGGATCCGCATAGTGAGCCTCAATTCCTGACCAAAGGCGCGAATGACGAGCGCAATAACGTTGACGCGGTGATGCACAAGGAGCTTTCGTTATGACACCCATGATGCATGAGCGGGTGCGCAACATGTTCGGCGACGCCGGGCTAACGACCGGCTTCACGGTGCAGCAGCTGATGTACGACGACCCTGGAGACCTGTCGAAGGCGATCATGGTATTCAGGCCAAACGGCGGATCGAACATCCGTACTGACCTCGGTTCTGAATATCACGTCCTGGTCGACGTCGTAGGCGCAAAAGATAAGCGCAAGGACGCACTCAATGCCGTGCAGCGCATCGTCGATTACGTCCAGGCCAACCCCATGGCTGACGAGTGCGTCGGCTACATCCAGAACATGGGCGCAATTCCCGCGCCGGTGCTCACAGAAGAAGGGCGAATAGTCTTCCGACTCCAGTTCGCCTGCACTTACGGCGAATAGCCATCCCAACCAAATAACCCGCTCTGGCGGGTTTTCTTTTATACGTCAAAGAGGAGTTTCACATGGCTAATTGCCAGAACTCGAACGAGCGCCTTTTCGGCGGTGCGGTCGTGCTGGAAGTCGCCGATGGCTGCCCGGACGTCAAGCCACTTGAATCTGAGTGGAAGGCGCTGGCTGCTGGTACGTCGAAGGGCTTCGACTTCAACCCGAACTCGGTTACCTCTGATGCGGATGACGGCGGCGGCTATGTCGAGACCATCATCACCAACAGTGACTTCACCCTGAGCTTTGAAGGCGAAGTGCGCAAGAAGGACAAACTGGATCAGTACGGCGTTGGCAAGTTCATTAAGTATTTCGCTGACGAGCTGAAGGCCAAGCGCCAGCCTGGTATCTGGGTGCGCATGGACTACGGCCCGATTGAATTCATCGGCTACATGAACATTAACGCGTTGAGTTCTGATGGTGGCACCAACGACATCGTTACATTCTCAACCGAGTTCAAAGTCGGTGACGCGAGCACCATCGAAGTGAACGAAATCACTGCGGTTGCGGTGACTGGCGTGACGGTAACCCCGACAACCAGCACCGGCACGGCAGGCGGTACCAGCACCTTCACGGTGAACATCGCACCAACCGGCGCCACCAACAAAGACTTCACTGTAGCGACTACCGACGCGACCAAAGCAACGGCCACCGCCTCCGGCAACACCGTTACCGTGACGCGTGCTGCCACCGGCAGCGCGCAGATCATCATCAACACCGAAGATGGCAACTTTGTGGCCGTGCATACGGTTACCGTTACCTAACGGACATTCCAAAGGGCGGCGTGCTGCCCTTGATAATGACCGTTTACTGGAAGGCCTATGACCGCTTTAACCGATATTGGCGAACTTTCTATCAGCGACAGCCGAGAAGGCGGGAAAGACTACCTGCTCAGGCCATCATTCGAGGCAATGACCAGAATCGGCACTCCGGAAGAGATTGTGCGGGCCTATGCCACCATCCATGGGAATGATGTCGCTCAGCTGATAGAGGTTTGCGCTGGCACGCTGGGACGCTTTCCAGAATGGCTTTCTCCATCATTCAACCGCGCCGCTGAGAAGCTGCTATCAACGTGCATGCTTGTGCTGCAGGCGTGCTGCGATGACGATCTGACGCCAATGATAGGCGAGTGGAAGGGGTGGCGGCACTGCGTCGTATACCGGCCGGGCAGATTGCCAAAGAACGACATTATCGTGCTGGCGCAGCACCTCATGCAGCACGGCATCGTCGGAAAAGCCAAGGTTCGCCAGTTGCAGCGCCATGAAACAGGCGAGCGCACTACAGAGTTTAAAGCATTCGACTACATCAGCGCAGCTCGCAGCCACTTCGGCATGAACCGCGACGAAGCCTCTCAGTTAACGATGACCGAATTTCAGATGCTGCTGGCGGCTAAATACCCGGACCAGAAAGGCTTCACTCGTGAAGAGTACGACAGCATCGCCGACGAATACCTGGCTAAACAGGCCGCACGCAGGGCAAAAGCAAAGCAATAACCGGAGAATGACATGGCAGGTGAGAAGAACGCCGGTAGCATCGTTTATGAAATCAGCGCCGACGTTGAACCGTTGCTGCAGGGCGGGAAACAGGCCATTGATGCTCTGGATAAACTGGATGCTGCAGCCCAGCAGTCCGGCAAGGGAATGGATAACCTCGACCAGAGTACGTCTCAAACTGGATCCGCGTTTACTGAACTGGCCGGTTATGCCAACTCCATGGACAACCAGCTGCGCAAGCTGAACACCAACGTGAGCGGTATTGCCCGCGCTATGGAAGAGGCCCGCAGCGGCACAGGCGGCGCGAGCAGTGAATTCAGCCGAGCCGAATCCATCATCGAGGCGCTTGGCAACCAGCTGGCGGTGCTTGACGAGGCGCAGGAGAATGGCGCGCGCAGTGCCGCAGTCCTAGCTGCACAGTTGCGTGCAGGGTCGAAAGCCACCGACGAAGAAAAGCAAAAGATCGGCGAGCTTACTGGTCGCCTGTATGACATGAAGACTGGCGTTGAAAATGGCGCAAAGGGCACTGGCAACTGGAAAACCAGCATGCAGCAGGCCGGGTATCAGGTTCAGGACTTCATCGTACAGGTGCAGGGCGGACAGTCTGCGCTGGTGGCGTTCGCTCAACAGGGCTCGCAACTCGCTGGTGCATTCGGTCCTGGTGGTGCAGTCGTTGGCGCCATAATAGCGCTTAGCTCTGTGCTGGCTGGCGTGCTGATTACTTCGCTTAATGGCGGTAAGAACGCCATGGATGCGCTGAAAGACGCAGCTGAAGCGATGGATAAGGTGATCACCATTTCCTCGCAAGGCGTGGCTGCGCTTTCCGACAAGTATGCTGCCCTGGCGCGCGTAAATGCCGACGTGGCTACTTTGCTGCGAAATCAGGCGCTGCTCGAGTATAACCAGGCGATCTCAAAGATTCCGAAGGCCATTAGTGACGCGTCTGATGCTTTCATTACGTTAGGCGATCGCGCACTGGCGGCGGTTGGGGGCGCGTCTCCAAGCATCAAAAAATTCAACGATGAGCTTTCTGCGCTTGGCGTTACCACAAATGACTGGAGCCAGGCCATTCAACAGGCCAACAGTCAGGGTCAATATGCCTCTGGCATTGTGAGCTCTTTATCTTCAACGGTAAGCACGCTTTCTTCTCGCCTGGGCATCAGCAAGCAGTCAGCGTTTGATCTCGCAAGAGAATTATCAGATCTGAGCAATAACCCATCACCGGAAGCACTCCAGGAACTGGCGAAAAAACTCCAGGAAATGCAGTCCTCCTCCAAAGATGGGCAGTCAGCTATTGCTGAGCTTGCTGGTAAGCTTGTCGATCTTGCGAGAGAGGCGGCCAACGCGAAGATCAACGTAGACAGCCTCAATAAGTCCACGGATAACCTTACCGCCGGACAGAAGAACCTTATTAAGCAGTCAGAGCGCAACCTGGCGCTGTCGAAGCTACAGGGTGAGGCTCGAGCCCGTCTGCAGGCACAATACGCTGCCGAAGATGCCGGCTTTGCGAAGGATGATCCGCACGCCAAGCAGATGGAAGATGACGCTGCCGCTACGTACAAAAATACGCAGGCGCAGAAGACACTCCAGTCAGAGCAGAAGAAAGGCGCATCACAGTCCGAGTCTATTGCTCAGAAGCTAGCGAATCTGAAACAGCAATCAGAACTTGCAGCCGACTCAACTAATAAGTTGAGCCGCGAGCAGGCGATCCTGAATGCTCAGCAGTCTCTTGGAAAAGGAGCAACGAAAGAACAGCTGGCGCTGGCTGCTCAGTACGCCGCTACAAAATGGGATACGGCCAACGCACTCAAAGCGCAGGCTGCAGCCGAGAAACTGCTGCCAGAAGCGCGCGAAAACGCCAGCTATAAGCAGGATGTTGAGGATCTGAAAACCGCACTGGCTGCGAAGAAAATCAGTCAGGAGCAGTTCAATCAGACATCTGAACGACTGGAAGCAACCCACCAGGCCAACCTTGCGAAAATCCGTGCCGATCAGGCTGTAAGCCCGCAGCAGGAAGCTGCTGGCGGCGTGGACCCGGTGCAGCAACTGGCGAATGAAAATGCCCGTAAACTCGCGCTTATTCAGGCCTACGAGCAGCAGGGGATTATCACTCACCAGAACGCACTTATGCTGCGCGCTACTGCTGACAGAGAGTACGAGCAGGCTCGCATCGCTGCACAGTGGGAGATCTTCCGTAACCAGAGTGCAGGCAATGAAGCGCTGGCAGCTTCCTTTGATGCGCTGGCCGGTAATGCGTCAAATGCCTTAACCGGCATCATCACCGGGAGCATGTCGGCTTCTGATGCTCTACGCTCGATCGGCAATACCGTCCTGAACAGCCTTATTAACACCTTCGTGCAGATGGGTGTTGAGTGGGTGAAATCGGCCATCATGGGTCAGACGGCCACAACTGCAGCGGTTGCAGCATCTACCACGGCACAGGCGGCAGGCATTGCCACCACGACGGCGACGTCTACCGCGGCGGCGGCGGCCACAACTGCAGCATGGACTCCTGCGGCCATCATGTCATCCATCGCATCATTCGGTGGTGCGGTGGCGATCGGTATCGGTGCTATGGCTGGCATCCTGGCCTTGTCTGGTAAGCGTAAGAACGGCGGTCCAGTATCGGCTGGCGGAATGTATCAGGTCGGCGAAGGTGGCATGCCGGAGATTTACCAGGCCAGCACCGGTAAGCAGTACATGATACCGGGCGACAATGGCAGAGTGATCAGCAACAAGGAGATGACTGCTGGCGGAGGAGGGGTAGTTATCAACATCCAGAACTACACGTCATCGTCTGTTGATGCACAGGCTGGCACTGATGCAAATGGTGGGCTTACCGTTGATGTCATTGTTGCAGACCTGAACAACGGCGGGCCAATCAGTAGCGCTATTACCAGCAATATGAACGTTAAACGCACGCCAAGAGGGCAGGGCTGATGCCAATTATCGACTATCCCGACTGGCTGCCGCTGGCGCAGAAGGCCAGCAAAAACATGACGCTCGATACCGGGTTCCAGACCGATCAGCCAGCGGTCGGCCCGGCTATCTTCCAGAGCCTTACTGACGACCTGAAAGTGACCTGGTCACTGACGTGGATCTTCACTCTGGCTGAGGAGCGAGCATTCCAGCAGTGGCTGCGCAGCCCGAACTATCTCAACCGGGGTCTGAACTGGTTCCGGATGAATATCAATCTTGGCGGCAGTGGCCTGCAGCTGCAGGAGCTTCACTTCACGCAGATGCCAGTGCAAACCAGTATTGACGGCGGAGTGGTGACCTGGACTGGGACCGTTATCGCTAACCACCTCTACAACGCAGATGACGAGTTTGATGACGTTATTGTTGAACTACCGCCGCCGTGGGATTCGTGGCTGGATATCGTTGTCACGGGTTATCCGGACGGGCGTGATCCGGAAAGTCTTCCGAGGGTGCCATAATGCCGAGTTTCAGGGAGTATAAGCAGCAGCGCCCGACGCGCGGCCTGTACGACACCATCACGTTCTATCACCCATCATTTGGCTATGTCCGCCTTGTCGATAAACAGTTCTTCCCGAAGACGCTTGGCGGCCAGACGTACACGCCAGCGCGATTTGAAATCGAAGAGAGCCAGCAGAGCGGAACGCCGGTGATCGACGCGACCGTGAAGTTAGGGCGGCTATCGTCGGACGTCAAAGCGCTGATGAAGCAGTGGAAGGGTGCGGACAGGCTGACGGCTATCACGGCCACGCGGCAGATATTCGACAGTGGCGACGTGTCGGGGCCGATTAAGTCGTGGCAGTTATACGTAAAGACGGTGGATATCGACGCCGACGCTGCATCGGTAACCCTCTCCGTGACCAACCCGCTGAACAACAACATCGGACGGCTTTATGACCCTACGGAATACACCGGCCTGCAGTACCTCTGATTTTGTTAGGAAGTTGATCGGCGTGCCGTGGGCTAACCGTGCCTGTTCTTTCGAGAAAGTCGATTGCTGGGGGCTGGTGGTGCTGTATTACCGGCACGTTCTCGGCATTGAGCTGCACCAGACACCGGACTACGAAGCCGGGGCCGACTTCTTCACCTGCTATCAGGGTGATGTCGTTTTCTGGCGTCCGGTCGATAAGCCGGTCGAGGGTGGGATATTCGTCGGGTACCGCGGCGCACAACCGGCGCATGTTGGCCTGGTGCTGAACAGGCAGGCGCTGCACTCGCGTGGCGAGAACGGAAGCGTGCGCATGGACTCGTTGCTGGTCATTCAGCGAGCATTCACCAAAGTGGAGTATTTTTCTTATGGCGCTGGTTGAGATATCGAATTTTCCAGGAACGCCTAAGCTGCGTTGCAGGGTGCCAAACGGCACCCTTTTTTATGACTGGCTGGCGGCCAATGACGCTAATTTTCATCGTGATCTGCTGATCGTCCGCAATGGCGTTAAGCTGGGCGACGATGACGAGCTGGCGTTTGAGCTGAGTGAGCTGGACCACATCCAGATATTCGACCAGCCAAAGGGCATCGTTGAAGACATTCTGAGCCCGATATTTAAGGTGGTGGGACAGGTATTTTCGTTCCTGGCTCCGAAGCCGGCGATCGCTAATACCGGCGGCAACACGATTGACTCGCCAAACAATAGCCTGACCGGCCAGACGAATACTGCGCGCGTCTATAAAGCAAAACCGGACATTTACGGGCAAATCCGCTCGTTCCCGGACCTGATTCAGGAATCTTTGTTCGAATATGTGCGCCAGAGCGACACGGATGGCGGCCTGAAATACGTTACTGAATGGATGTGCATCGGGATCGGCAAATACGATTACGAATCTGTGCGTTATTCAGAGTCCAGCCTCGGAAGCATGGCCGGTGCAGAGTTTCAGTTTTACCAGCCGGGCGAAGTGATCCCCACCATCAACGAAGGCTACGGGTTCGACGACGTCGACGGGCAGGAAGTGCCTGGCCAAAACGAATCGGACAATTTCCCGATCGAGACAGCCACCGCCAATACGGTTGTGAGCGGAACTTACTCCGGCGGGCAGATTGCAGTAAAAATCATCAAGCAGGCTGAGTTTGATTACTTCATGGGCCTCGTCCTTCCGCATGCGGTTACATTCACGATAAACGTCACTTACAGCACCACGACGGGCAACGTGACGCAGGATGTCGATTTCTCCGGCACGCTGATATCTGCTGTCGAAACTAACGACGGCGCGGTTGTTAACCCGGTCCGGTGGTACACATTCACGATGGGGGATCTGATTGGCCCTCCTGACGTGCCGGCAACGGCGACAATCAACACGACGAAATTCATCCTCAACGATAACGAAGCGCTCGTGGTAGGCCCGTTCTTCTCGCCGGTCGAGTCTTCTCAGTTGTGGCTGCACACTCAGGTGCAACTGGGCGGCAAAAAGTCAGCCGACTGGAAGGTCACGATCTGGAAGATTGACGATGACTACAACCAGGTGCCGGGTACTCAGCAGACGTTCACGTATCACCAGGGGACGCCGCACAAATCATCCAGCGAAGTGTTTTATCGCACTGATAAGCTGACGCCGAACGGAGGTTTCGGCAAGTACGCCATTAACTTACAGCGCACAGATAACTCAAGTGATGCTTCTATCCTGAAGGTTGAGGAGATCCACTCGGTCAACGTCAGAACCAACGTAGTGCATCCAACCGATACGCTGGTGCGCGTGAAGGTAAGGGCGACAGAGAACGCCCTCGGAAGCCGTGACCGCAAATACAACGCCCTGGTGACGCGTCATACCATCACATACGACCTGGACACGCAGACGGTGGATTACACGCTGCGTCCTTCGCGTTCGTTCGCTGATGCAGTAGCACACACCTGGCTGATTATGGGTGGGCAGCCGGTCAGCAGCATTGACCTGTACGGCCTCTACTCTATTGCCGAGAGCCTACCTGACGAGCGTCTGGGTTACTTTGACTACACGTTTGACGACGAGAACGATTCTCTCGGCGACCGCGTGCAGACGATCTGCAATGCGGCGTCGGTGGTGGCGTACTGGGACGACGGCGTGCTGACGTTTACCCGTGATCAGAAAGTGGATTACCCGGCGGCCGTATTCAACCGGGCCAACATGAAGACGGACGAGTACAAAATGACGTACGAGGCCACGCTTCCTGGCGGCTACGACGGCGTACAGGTGTCCTACGTCCACCCGACCACGAACAATAAGACGTACATCAACTACCGCGTGCTGAACGGCGCCATCGTCGAGCAGGAAGCGGAAAACCCGAACAAGCTGGAGATAGTCGGCTTCCGTAACGAGTATCAGGCCCGGGAGCGCGCATTACGCGAAACCAAACGCCTGATCTACTCGCGCGTGAAGATGAACGCCAAAGTGTTTGAGGACGGCATTATCCAGGTCGGTAGCGTCATTCAGATGCCAGACATTTACGACAGTAACCAGCAGCAGGGTTACATCACCGGCCGCTCCGGGAATAACTTTGATACCAGCGAGCCGATCGCCTTTACCGGTTCAATGTACGTGCTGGTGACCGACAGTCTGGGTAACCCGACACTGCGTTATCCGGCCACCGCCCGCGGTGACACGAAGTACGGCTTCACCTCGGCAATACCCGACATTCAGCTGAATATATGGAACGGAGACACTGTGCAACTTCCGTCGCGCTATCTCATAGCGACGGTGGAGGAACTGGACAGTCAGCTATGGACGGTCAACAGCATCAAACCGAACACAGATAACACGGTATCTCTGACCGTCGCGGAATACAGCGACGCCATCTACCAATAAGAATCGTCCCCGACCAACCGAACCCGGCCACCGTGCCGGGTTTTTTTATGGAATCAATATGGCTACTACACCTACTCAGAATTCGGTTCCGAGCGAGTCCCCACGCGATTTGAAATTTAACGCCGGGAAAATCGATGAGTTTGTAACCTCTCTGGCTCTTCAGTACATCGACCGCTTTGGCATTGCTCATTACACGATTGAAGGCCTGAAACAGCTCGTATTAGAGCAAATTTATAGCCTTGGATGGAACCTGAAGGGCTCATTCCAGGCCGGGGGAACAGTTCAGAACCCTGGCGATCTGCTGCAAGATACATCAACCGGAATCTGGTATCGATGGGATGACCTCTCTTCGCTTCCAAAAACTGTACCAGCAGGATCAACGCCGTCATCTGCTGGTGGCACTGGCCCTGGGAAATGGCAGCCTGTCGATGTAGCTGATGTGCTAAGGAAAGATCTTGCTAAACCTTCTGGAGCGGGATTATCTGGTTATGATGCAACAGTTTCATATCCAGCTAATACTGTTGGTGCCGAATTAAATAATCGCAGGAAAAATATGGTGTTTGCGACAGCGGACGCCGGAATACCAAACAATGGCACTGAAGTGTCAGCTCAGGTAAGCGCATTTATAAACTCAAACAAAGGCAAAGTCATCGTTTTTGATTCTGGATATTACATGTTTGCCGGGGTTGTACTGAATGGTGGTGGATGGGATGGGACCACAATAATATTCAAAGGGTATCATCTTATGAGCCCTAATACGGATGGTTCAAATAACCTTGCCGGTAGCTGGAGCGGCCTTATCCTAGGAAGCAATGTCAACGATGTTACTCTTTATTATCGTGGTGATGGAAACAAAGCAAATCAGTATAATAGAGAGCATATCT
Source organism: Enterobacter sp. Lyrl_3 (assembly GCF_051948675.1). Lineage (NCBI taxonomy): Bacteria > Pseudomonadati > Pseudomonadota > Gammaproteobacteria > Enterobacterales > Enterobacteriaceae > Enterobacter > Enterobacter sp. Lyrl_3. The sequence goes on along the minus strand of NZ_JAYJLI010000001.1, from coordinate 279,599 downwards.
TTAATGTTATCGTGCATGGAGCACAGAACATTAAGATCCCCTTCGCTGACATTAAAGAAATCCGAGGTGACGGGATCTACATCACCCGTGATGTCGTGAGCTATGTAAACGCAAAAAATTTGTATATTGGCTACGTCAATATCTATAACAGCACAAAAGATGGCCGAAATGGGGTATCCATTACCAGTTGCGATGGTGGTCATATCGATTACTTTCGCTCAGAAAATGTCGGAGGCATTGTTGAAGGGGTTCAGCAACCCGGTGGCCTTGATATAGAGCCAAATGCAGATCCTGGAAATACCTTCCTGGTTCGTGACTTTACCGTTGATTTTGCAGTTGCGATCAACGCAGGCAGTGTAGGCGTTGGATTGGTTGGTATGTCTGACCTAATGAGAATTAAGAACTGTCACATTAAACAAGCCTACGTTAAAACCATGGGTTCAATCCGCATGACTGGATGTCAGGACAGCTCTATAGTTGGGATGGCAGATACTGTTGGCACTGGAGCAGCCAGCATTATTCATTCAGCAGACCGGTGTTCTTTTGATATCAACGTAACAGGGGCTGGTTTTGCCGCTCAGGTTGGGATATTGGGTAACGTGAAAGATACCACAATCAAAATAAAAGGGAGCTCAATCTCTAACGCAGGGGTGCTCGTGGCTGCTGCTGAAAGATGTTCCTTTGATATTGATATCCCCAACTTTGATAAATCTGGAGGATCAGGTAACTATATAGGACTATGGTTCAGGAACCCAAATAACTATACATCTCCAGTCATTCGAGACTGCACGTTCAAATTAATATGCCCAGCAAGTTCTGGCGCAAACCAAGCTGTAAACTGGCTTAGCACCGACACAACACCAGTGACATTCGCCAACAGCAACAAACTTCTTTCTGATAGTAACTTTGTGGGTTATGCGAACTTCACATCTGTTGTTGGTAGCGCTGGTGATAAGATCACTAAAGAACCAGGGATTCCAGGTTTGACCAGTGTATCATCCATTCCAGCCAATGGTGCATTCAGGGCTGGAGATATTGTTTACAGCTCTTCTCCAGGAACATTAACATTTGGATGGATACGGTTGACAACTGGTGCATCTCACGTACTCGGGACTGACTGGGGAAGGCTAACTTACTCAAACACGTAATAAGTGTGGCCCGCACATTGGCGGGCCTCTCCTGCGACTTTAAATTGATTTATTGCTAAGAATATGTATTTTATTTTTAATTGCCTTCGAAGGTATTATTTCAACGTATTTATATGTTGAGAATGAATAAATCAAGCTTATGATAATGACTGGTATTGCCATCAACTCAAATCCATAATTGAAATCCTTGCAAATTATTACAGCGAGGCAGATAAAAATTTTATGCGACAAATAGAGGGTGTATGATGAGTCACCAAGTCTATCCATGAAGTCAATTTGTTTAAGGTTTTTATTCAAGCATATAGCGCTGAATACAATAAGGGCTGAAGGAATTCCACTCGTCAGGAATATATCTCCATTAACAAAGAGAAGAACGTAAAATGCAAGAATTAGAATTAATGTGCTTATGCTTTCGCTAATGTTGAAAATACTAATTTTTGTTAAGTATAATCTACCTATCATTACACCTAATGCAAATTCAAAAATACGTGTTGTTCCGTAAAACTCAGTTAGAGGTGACTTTGTAGCGAATAAGTTAATAACTACTAAAAATGCCAGGATAAAATAATGTAAATATTTAACGCCGAACACCAAAGAAATTGACATTATTAAATAGAATGCCATTTCAAAGTTCAGCGTCCATCCAACGATAAGTGTGGGGTAATAATTCATATCCGCTGGATTTCTGGCAGGAATGAAAAGCAGTGACTTTATAAAATGTGATAATTCAAAAGCGCTGGATGGATGTGTCCAAGGATAGTAAATTATGATTAATGCAAAAATCCCGGAGTACAACCAGTACGCAGGTGCTATTCTTGCAATTCGGTCTGATAAAAACTGAAGAGGTGATTTAGGTCGCTCAGATATTGATAAATAGATCACAAAACCGCTGATAACGAAGAAAATATCTACTCCAGATGAGAAACTCCCTGCAACCGCATTGTGCAACCAATCTGGAAGATACCCTCTGTTTATTAACATTGTTCTGTAGACATGATGCAGAAGAACCATCATGGCCGCGATTCCTCGCAGGTATTGCACAGACCTAATCATGTGATGTCTCAATCTCCTAAAAAGGATTGTGATGATAATACATAAATGTGTTTGATTCATAATACTTAAGTTTTTTCTATCCGAAAAATCCTGAAGTGTTCACATGCCGCGCAAAAAAATTTAAGTTACAGACATCCATTGCTGCTTTATACTGTGTATGCATACAGTTGTTTTGTGAGGTTCCTATGCCACGCTCAGCAGACATCAATATCGCCTTTGTTGCAGCCACTGAACCGCTTCTTCCTACATCTGCGAGCATTGTTGAAACGCATGGGTGCTATGATGTCATTGAGAACGCATCGGCATTAAAGTGCGGAGACACATTGCTCATCTGGTTTTGCGGCCGCCAGCAGCATGCGTACTGGGCCGGTGACGCGCTCATTACTGATGATGGTGAAGCCATTGAAGGCGAGGCGCTTGATGACGTTCGCCTGGTAGGTGTAGTTACGCATACCATTCACCCAGTTTCTTCAGATGAAAACCCCTTCATGTAGTATTCAAAATGAGCAGTTGAACCGCTCCCATCAAAAATTTACAAACACAACAAAACTAATTGCTATAGCCGCTTAGAAGCGAAGCGGCCAGGAAGTAGCCACACAGAAACGAACGGCCATCTTGATCAGTACCTCAGTTAAAACTACTGTATATAAAAACAGTATTCGAGGTAAGCATCATGGAGTTCTTCAGACCGGCAGAGTTACGCGAAATTATTGCTATCCCGCTTTTCAGTGACTTAGTGCAGTGTGGTTTCCCGAGTCCAGCTGCTGACTACGTTGAACAGCGCATCGATCTCAATGAGTTACTTGTCGCTCACCCGAGTTCGACATATTTCGTCAAAGCCGCGGGTGATTCTATGATCGAAGCCGGTATCAGCGACGGTGATCTGCTGGTAGTCGACAGCTCGCGCACTGCTGAGCACGGTGACATTGTTATCGCCGCTGTGGAAGGGGAGTTCACTGTTAAACGCCTGCAGCTGCGTCCGACCGTGCAACTCAATCCTATGAACAGCGCCTACAGCCCGATTGTTGTTGGCAGCGAAGACACGCTGGACGTTTTCGGCGTCGTGACTTTCATCGTGAAATCTGCGAGCTGAATATGTTTGCGCTCTGTGATGTGAATTCGTTCTATGCATCATGCGAGACTGTATTCAGGCCGGACCTGAGAGGGCGGCCGGTTGTCGTTCTCTCAAATAACGATGGCTGTGTAATCGCACGTAGCGCCGAGGCCAAGGCCGCTGGAATTACCATGGGTGAGCCGTTCTTCAAGCAAAAAGAGTTGTTCCGGCGCGCTGGTGTTGTTTGCTTCAGCAGTAACTACGAACTTTACGCTGATATGTCCAACCGTGTAATGACGACGCTCGAAGAAATGAGCCCCCGCGTCGAAATTTACAGTATCGACGAAGCTTTTTGCGACCTGACAGGTGTCCGCAACTGCCGGGACCTGACGGAGTTCGGCAAAGAGATCCGCGCTACCGTTCTGAAGCGTACGCACCTCACCGTTGGTGTTGGCATTGCCCAGACGAAGACACTGGCGAAGCTGGCCAACCACGCCGCGAAGAAATGGCAGCGGCAAACGGGCGGGGTAGTGGACCTGTCAAATATCGATCGCCAGCGCCGACTGCTTGCTCTGGTTCCGGTGGAGGACGTTTGGGGCGTCGGCAGGCGCATCAGCAAGAAGCTCAATGCCATGGGCATTAAAACTGCCCTCGACCTTTCGGAGCAGAGCACCTGGATTATCCGCAAACACTTCAACGTCGTGCTGGAAAGAACAGTACGCGAACTGCGCGGCGAGCCATGCCTCGATCTGGAGGAGTTTGCACCGGCAAAGCAGGAAATCGTCTGCAGTCGGTCATTCGGAGAGCGCGTCACAGAATATGAGCAGATGCGTCAGGCCATCTGCAGCTATGCGGCCCGTGGCGCTGAAAAACTACGTGGCGAGCACCAGTATTGCCGTTTTATATCTGCATTCGTGAAAACCTCCCCCTTTGCGCTAAATGAGCCGTATTACGGTAACAGCGCGTCAGTGAAGCTTCTTACCCCCACTCAGGATTCCCGCGACATCATCAACGCTGCGGTAAAGTGCCTGGACAAAATCTGGAAAGACGGACACCGGTACCAGAAAGCCGGAGTAATGCTGGGTGACTTCTTCAGCCAGGGCGTAGCCCAGCTAAACTTATTCGATGAAAACGCTCCGCGCGCAGGAAGTGACAGGCTGATGGAGGTACTCGATCACCTGAACGCTAAAGACGGAAAAGGTACGCTCTACTTTGCCGGGCAGGGCATTCAGCAGCAGTGGCAGATGAAGCGTGAAATGCTTTCTCCGCGTTATACAACAAGGATCTCGGATCTGCTGCGGGTAAAGTGATTCGCATGATATTTCATAAGGGCTATATGACATGAGCTACGTTGTACTGGTAAGATACAATAGTTCAATAAGGAAATAGCCAAAATGTTAAACTTAGTATTATTTTTAGTAGCATTATTACTTGTCATCGTGATTGTTAAGCTCCTTAAACCAGGGAAAATAGCTGCGAAGATTTTTGCAAGCATGATTATAGCAATATTGGTTTTATGTGGGGTAGGTTATAGCATATTGATATATAATGAGAACCAAGATAAGGCAGATTATATCGAGAAGTTAAAAGTCTATTCTTCGAAAATCGATGAATATGCAAAAACACACAGTTATACTGTTGGTGATATACTTGCAGATAAATCTGGTAAATTTGACGAAGAAACAAAAAATTATTTTAGATCTCAAGTAAAAGCGATTGAGCCTACTAAGAAGCTTACTATGATTGCTGATGTTGTAGCTTTCGCCAATAACTATCGTAGTGCAAATGGAATTAGCACCGGGCAAACATATAATGATTATTATTCAAGGGGGAAAACCACATTACATCTAAATGAGCCTTTGAAAGGTCAGGTAGATGTGGTGATTGTTTCCTATAATTACTTTATAGACTCCTGGGATGCTGTTAAACTTGTTGAAAATGGTATTTACGAAGGGTGGTTATTTAAAATTTATAATTTAGATGGCACCGAGACATATAGTTTGAAAAAAGGATGGTCTCCTTCAACTAGTCATGATTATGAGATGTTTGGTGATGCAAAGGGGCGTTGATTATTTTTATCAGTAAAATACTTTTCTTATGGTTTTAAAATTGGGTTTATCAGTTCTGGTGTTTGATTCTTAACATTCCCCACGGCGCGCGACACGGCGTGCCAGATAAACTTGTCGGCCGGCACGGCACCGTCGGCCGCTATCTCTTCAGCTTCTTTCCCGCCTATGTCCTGGCGCATCCACTCCCGGGCGGCTTCTGGCGACAAAACAAGTGGCCGACGGTCGTGAATATCTACCAGACCTTTATCCGCAGCCGATGTCACAATGAGAAAACCTTCCGCATCATCGCCGCGCTCAAACGGTGTGCTGCCGATCGCCGCCATAAAAATCGGCTGGCCGTCTGCTCGGTGAATGAAATATGGCTGCTTCTTGTCGCCTTCTTTTTTCCACTCGAACCATCCGTCGGCGAAGCATATCGCCCGGCCATGCTGCCAGAGAGGCTTGAACATCCTACTGGTGGCCGCCGTCTCGACCCGCGCGTTTATCAATGGTGCTTTATCCCACCACCCGGGTGCGTAACCCCAGAACACCGGGTCGAGATGCAGCTGCTCGTCGCGTTCACTCAGCAGCAGGACTTTTGTACCGGGCGCCACGTTGTACCGGCCAATAGGCTCAGGGTCGTATGCGATGTCGCGATCGGCTTCGTCGGCAAGGTAAGCCAGATATTCTTCACGGGTTTGGGCTTGTGCAAAACGTCCACACATAGAAACCTCCAGTCAGTCAGACTGAAAGTATAGGGCAGGGAGAAAAAGTAGCGCGCGCTGGTTAAGTCTTACAAACGGATTCGGGGCGATTATGCTGATGAGGATGAAATGCGTAAAGCAGCGTGTTGCGAAACTGGAAGGAGCTACGCAAAAGAGGGGATGTTTTTCGGATCGGAGCGATCCCGAAGTTCACTCGTCGCTCACTCGAAAAAGATAGCAACGGTTTGATCTTGAATGGATGTATTGGTAAGCATTGAAACCCGTATTTAACGGGTTTCTGACATGTAACAGTATGAATTATATCAAAAAGGGCTGGTTGTAGCGGAAACAGGAATCGTATTCGGTCTCTTTTTATCTGATTGAAAGTAGCGACAAAATCCACTTATCGACTCTCTCAGAAGGGACACTTCCAGTGAACCGCCTTCAACCATACCACACTACGGCAGGCGGAAGTCCAGCCCTTTTTGACGGTTTTGTTAAATTTTTGTATGTGGTTGGCAAAAGCAAGACGCAGGGTTAAAAGCGGGCGTTGATGGCCGTTTTAATTTCATCAAGCAGCTCAAAGCGGCGGCGATATTCTGCCCGTTTCTTACTGGCAATCTCGTCCAGGGATTTGCGCGCCATCTCAAGTGGTAACTGCCAGCAGAAGGTCGAGCGTTTCTTACCGTCCAGGGTTTCCCAAAACTCATCGTAGCTGGCGTGGAAATGACGGCCTTTGCTCAGGCGATAACGCAGCGCGCGGAAAACATGGCCCTCATCACTGACGGCATAAATGGCGCGGATGTTTGACTGTGCGACCAGCTGGAAAATCACTTCCATCAGTACGCGTTTTGGGAACAGACCGTGGCAGGCGCGGGTAGCCTGTTTTATCACATCGCGCGTGACGCCACGGCGAGGCCCCTGAAGACCGCCGATCACCAGTACCCGTTGTCCCGCGCTGTGCGCAACAGTGAAGGTCAGACTTGCGAGTAAGGTATTCTCGTCATCGCGCAGCCACAGTGTGCTTTCACCTTCGCGCTCGGCTTTGTGAGCGGAGGAGGCGTTGACGGTATAGAGCACCTCATTTTTAGCCCTGAACTGCACGACAGGTTGCTCCTGAGGGCTGGTCAGCGCATGGGCGAGTAAGGGGTCTTTCAGACCATCAATCCAGTGGTAGTGGCTGACGATCGCGTCAGCACGGTCGCCGGCATTCAGGCCGCGCATCAAGTACTGGCGGTGGGTTTTACTGGGTAACGTGATTTGCGCGGCCAGTAACCGATCGAAGTCATCCCGGCCAGAGAGTGCCTCAAGCATGCGTCGGGTAGAAGACCAGAACAGAAGCGAGCGTAACAGGAATTTCAGCCGATACTCACGCTTTTTCCAGATGGGGCCCGGAACGCATCTTCCGTTGACCAGGTCGGAAATAATATGTGTACGATGCGGATAGAGCACATCGTTATGCAGGTGAGTATTGGACACGTTGAAACCTCTCTTTTATTTAGCGCTTATTTTAAAGGCCCGATAAAAAGGGATTAATAGCGCGGGAAGGTTTATTTCCGTTTGGTTTAGCGTTTGTTTGGCTTTGTGATGCCCGGCGCTGATATTTGCATTTTCTGATGCGGCTATACTTATTCAGGGAGGCCTTATGTATCAGCGAATCGATGGTGGAAAGTGGCGTCACGTCTGGGTTGTGAGCGATATACACGGTTGCTATCAGTGGCTGTTGGACGAACTGAAACGCCGCCTTTTTAATCCTTATGAGGATTTGCTGATCTCCGTTGGGGATTTGATTGATCGGGGCCCTGACAGCGTTAAGTGCCTGCAACTGATCAATGAAAAATGGTTTCGCGCAGTCCGGGGGAACCATGAGCAAATGGCAATCGACAGCGTGAAAAATAACGACTTTGCGCTCTGGTTGATGAATGGTGGAAGCTGGTTCTCGCAGCTTGATGATTCGCAACAGCAGCAGGCGCTGACCCTGTTAGAAGCGTGCCGACAGTTGCCGCTGATTATTGAGATAACCTGCACAAACGGCCTGAATGTCATTGCTCATGCTGACTATCCGGCAGCGGAATATCGCTGGCGGCAGCCGGTGAGCGCTGAGCGGGTGCTGTGGGATCGGGATCGGCTAATGGGGTTTATGGCAGGAAAAGGGCAGGGAATTCGCGGGGCGGATCACTTCTGGTTTGGTCATACGCCGCTGGATAAGCGATATGATTTTGACAACCTGCACTACATTGATACCGGCGCGGTGTTTGACGGCTATTTCACGCTGGCGCAGTTGCAGTAATAAATAACCCGCCTTCGGGCGGGTTCTCTCTGGTCAGGCAAGACGCATGACCCAGGCATCGGTTTTACTGTCGTAATGCTCGCGGTAAAGGACGGAATGTTCGCCATCAAGGATTGCCGGAACGCTGGTGTCGGCATCCCAGGCATCCAGTTGCATACACAAATCCGGGTCGGATTTGCAGGGAATACTTAACGTTCGTTCGCCCTGGGTTTCGCCGCGCAACTCTGCGTCGTCGATTTCAAAAGCGCCAATTCGCACGCTGGTTTTCGTCATAATGCTCTCCGGGTGTGTTGTCAAAATCTGGTATGACCAGTACAGCCATCCATTTTTGATCGTAGACAAGGAGAGCAAAATCGCCAGTAAAAAAGTGCGCTTTTTTTAGTCGGCGCGATCGTTACCGGTAAACAAGCGACCATCGCGCACCAGTTCGCGTGGATAGCTGTTTTTCAGACGCGAACCCACTTTCTTTGCCAGTCCCAGCGGGTATCCCTGGTACGTCACCACAACGTCATCCTGAGAAGGGGCCGTTTCCGGATACACATCGCGCCCCCGGTACCACTCTTCAGCTTCCTGATGCGTCAGCGCGAAGGTGTTAGCCGTGCCGGCAAGGGCAATGACCGCCTCGTGCTGCCAGCGATAGCCTTTGTTATGCACTTCCGCCAGGCGGATCCCGATTCGGGAAAAACGAACTTTGCCGATAAGCGGTTCGATGTTCGCCGGGAAAAGCCAAATCTCTTTATCGCGCTGCCAGAGGTGAAGATCGTCATTCCAGTTCAGTCCGGCTATGCGGGCTGCGGTGGTGACCTGCTCTGCTTCACGGCTCTTCAGCGGTGTGAAGGGGAAATTACCGACCTTAAATGTTGGCGCGGGCAGTGGTGTGATGGCGGCAGTTTTACGCAGACGGGCGACAAAAAAACCTTCGCAGTCATAAATCTGCGGGAATACGTGGAGGAAACCTTCCGGGGTGATGGCGTCTTCAGCCGAGGCAAATAAGTCATTCAGTGGCAGAAACTCAACCGCATCGGGGTATTGCGCTTTCAGCCACAGGCAGACGTCTTCGTTTTCATCACGGTTTAACGTGCAGGTGGAATAAACCAGCGTACCGCCTGGACGAAGGGCATGAAACGCGCTGTCGATCAGTTCGCGCTGCGTTGCGGCAATGTCGAGGTTGCTTTCAACTGACCAGTTTTTTAGCGCATCGGGATCTTTGCGTACCACGCCTTCACCGGAGCAGGGAGCGTCCAGCAGTATGGCGTCAAACGCTTCCGGCAGGGCGGCGCCAAACACGCGTCCGTCGAAATGCGTCAGGGCAACATTCTGAATGCCGCAGCGGCTGATGTTGGCATGCAGCACCTTCACGCGGCTGGCTGAAAACTCATTGGCGAGAATGGCCCCGCGGTTAGCCATGCGGGCGGCAATCTGCGTGGTTTTTGAACCGGGGGCGGCAGCCACATCCATGACCCGTTCAGGCGCGTTGCCATCGGCAAACAGCGCAGCAACCGGCAGCATTGAGCTGGCTTCCTGAATATAAAACAGACCGCTCAAATGCTCGGCGGTACTGCCCAGCGGCAGTGACGCCTCGTCCTCCCGTTCGATCCAGAAACCCTCTTCACACCACGGAACGGGCGTGAGCTGCCAGTGGTAAGGTGATACCAGCGCAAGGAAATCCGCGACGCTGATTTTCAGCGTGTTGACGCGAATACTCCGGCGTAACGGTCGCTGACAGGCGGCGATAAAATCGTCTAACGAGAGGTGAGAAGGAAGCGCCTCGCGCATCTGCGCCAGGAATTGTTCAGGAAGATATACGGAGTTTTGAGCCACGGGCACACCACAGGGAAAAGTTCAGGTGCGCAGTGTAACATAAAGGCTCCGGCGCGTTGACACCGGAGCCCTGAGATTAACGCGGCAGGGCGGTTCCCCACTCACGCCACTCTTTAGGTTCGCTTTCAAGCAGCAGGAAGTGTTTGCCCGGCTGTGCTTTCGGCGCCAGCGGTGTACCCGGCGGCGTGGCGAAAGCAATACCGCCGCGAATAAACTGGTTGAACGTACCGGTTTTCACCACGCCACCCGTCAGGCCGAAGTCCAGCGAATAGCCGGAGGCCAGCCAGAACACCGAGTTATTCCGTACCAGATGCTGGTAACGATCGCTGATGCGTAACGCCACCATCACGCGGTCGGAGAGCGTCCCGAGCGTCAGGCCGGTCACCGTTCCCACTTCAATACCGCGGAACAGAACTGGCGTGCCGATGCTAAGCGAGCCGGCTTCCGGTACCTCCACCACAATGCTCAGACCATCAAGATAGCGCGAGTCGGTGATGGTGGCTTCCTGCAGTTCAAAATCACGACGCGCGTTGCCACGGCCAGGCTCGACGTTGATATACGGCTGCAGGATGGTGTCGAGATGCTCAACGCCCGCGGCCGAGATCTGCGGCGTCACCACGGAGAAACGCGTGCCTGAACGGGCAAACGTCTGCACATATTCCGGATAAAGCACCGCGGTGGCCTGCACTTCATTGCGGGCGGTGATCAGCGTCAGCTTCTGGATCTGTCCGATATCAATGCCCAGGTAGCGGATAGGCATTCCTTCCGCCAGCTTTCCGGCATCGAAGGCGTGCAGGGTAATCTGCCCGCCAACCGCACGTGCAGCGGTTTCAGACGGGAAGAGGATACGCTTGTCACCCTTGCGCATATTGCCGCCCGCGCCGGGCAGGTTATCGAAGCTGATCGCCCCGCGCAGCGCGCGAGAGAGCGGGGAGGCCTGCACGGTCAGCCCGCTACCGTTAAGCTGAACTTTTGCACCACCTTCCGCCCAGAAGACGCTGTTCGGGGTAAGCAGTTTGCGATACTCCGGCTTGATGTGCAGTTCAATATCAAAGGCGTCTGCACGAGGGCGAACGGTGATGACCTCCCCAACTTCAAACTTGCGATACAGCACGACTGAGCCTGCCTGAACGTCCGGCAGCGTTTCCGCACTCAGCGTCAGCGTGGTGGTCGGCAGATCGCTCATGCTGTTTTCAATCGCTTTATCCAGATTGGCATACAGCGGATAGCTGTCGCGGACAGGACCTTTGCTGCCCGGCAGGATGCGGATCCCGCCGTTCACCCACTCGCTCGCACTGGCTCCGAGGAATTCAACGCCGTCCAGCCCAACCTTCACGTCTACGCGGCTGTTAACCACGAATTTGCTGTCGCCATGCACCAGATTGCTGTATTGCGGATCGATTGCGGCGGAGAAGCTCACACCGTTTTCCGACAACGACCGCTCCAGCACCTGGCCTACCTGCACGCCGTGTAAGATCAGCGGCTGACCGGCTTCGATACCGTAACTTTCCGGCGCGTTCAGCGTAATGGTCACCACGCCGGGTTTTTGCAGCAGGGCTTTATCCGCCGGGGCAACCACAAAGGTGTTGCTGGGCTGGCCTTCGCCGGGGATCAACTCGAAGGTACTGCCTGTCAGGAGGCTGCTGATGCTGGCATCACTCAGGGACAGTTTCGGGCTGCGCATTTCGATACGCGTTTTCTCGCGCAGAAGATCTACCACGCTTGGGTCAACCGTCATCTCCCCGGTTACGGAACCGCCCGGATTGAGCGTCATTTTGGTGAGCTGACCGACCTCCAGACCCTGATACATCAGCGGCGTAGAACCGGCTTTTAACCCTTTGGCATCGGGCAGGGCAAGTTTGACGATCACGCCACGCTGGCTGTGCGCCAGGTCGGCATACAGACCGAACGTGTCATCTGCGGCGGCAGGGCTGGAATTTTCCGGGGAGTCAAAGGCAATGGCGCCATTGACCAGCGCGGCCAGACTTTCAAGCTTCACTTTCGCACCGCTAAGGCTTAGGTCAGCGTCCACGCCGGAAACGTTCCAGAAACGGCTGCCTTTTTTCACCAGATTGGTAAAGCGACGCTCAATTAACACATCGATAGTCACCCCCTGCTTGTTGGGGTTGATGGCGTAATCGTACACCCGGCCCACCGGGATTTTACGGAAGTACACCAGCGAGCCACTGTTGAGTGACCCTAAGTCCGGCGCCTGCAGGTGGATCATCAGATCCCCGTTATTGAGACGATATTTGGGCTGCGTATCAAGCGCCACAAAGTGATCCTGTGGCTCACCTTTACCCGGCATCATGCCGATATAGTTCCCGCCAACCAGCGCATCCAGACCGGACACCCCGGCCAGAGAGGCCTTTGGCGTGACCAGCCAGAACTGTGTTTCGCTACGCAGCGCGTCCTGCATATCAGATTTGATGCTGGCCCGCACCTGAATCTTATTCAGCCCTTTTCCAAGGGAGATATCCTGGACGGTACCGACTTCCACCCCCTGGAAACGCACCGGGGTACGTCCGGCCACAATGCCGTCGGCAGACTGGAAATCAATGGTGATGGTACTTCCGCGATCTTCATAGCTCGTCCAGATAAGCCAGCCTGCAATCATCAGGGCGATGACAGGCAGCAACCAGAATGGCGAAATGCGGCGTTTTGTTTTAATTCTCGCTTCAGTCGGCGAAGCGGGGGTTTCCTGACTCATGTGCATCCCAAAGTAAGCGGCTATCCAGCCATTCCACAGCAAGAATAGTCAATATCACCGCAGAGCCGAAATAAAAAGCTGCGGGTCCCATTGTAAAAGCAAGTAGCTGGTCGCGGTTAATCAGCGACATCATCAACGAAATCACGAACAGATCCAACATCGACCAGCGGCCAATCCAGGTAACGAAGCGCAGGAGCAGGATACGGGTACGTAAACCTTGCTCACATTTAAAGTGAATACTGATGAGCAGGGTAAACATCACTACCACTTTGGTAAACGGCACCAGAATACTGGCGATAAACACAATTGCCGCCACGCCAATATTACTGTGCGCAAGGGAGATAATGCCCGAGAGGATGGTATCCTCCTGCCGCCCGCCATTCACGTAAACAATGGATATCGGCAACATGTTGGCAGGAAGCAGGAATATCAACGAGGCAATGAGGGCGGCCCAGCATTTTTGCAGGCTGTTGTTGCGCCGCAGTCGCAAGGGAATATGGCAGCGTGGGCAGCGGCCGCGCGCATCGGGCAGCCCGGTGTAGTGGCAGCCCAGACAGACCCGGAGATTCTCGTCCGGGCGCGTGGCGGGGCGCTGCGGGTAAAATCGCTCCCAGAGCTGCTCAACGTTGAGATGGATCAGCGTCAGGATACTGAGCAATACCAGACAGATAAAAGCAAAGAGGCCAACGCCCGGTTGCAGAAACGCGTAGTCCTGCACTTTTATGGAGGCCACGCCAACGCCCACCAGATAGATATCCAGCATCACCCACTCTTTGAGTTTATCGAGCATCAGCAACACCGGGCGCAGGTTCATGCCGAGAATATTACCGAACCAGAGATACGCAATGGCGGCGACCAGCACCAGCGGTGCACCAACGGTACAGAAAAGCACCATGGCTGCGGTCACCGGATCGCCCTGGCGCGTCATCTGCCAGATCCCCTGCAGCACGTTGGCATCGATGCGCACGCCGAGCAGGTAGAGCTTCAGCAGCGGCTCGCTCCAGGCAAAGGGCATCAACAGCAGCATGGTGACCGCCATGGCGGCGAGACGGGTTAATGACCAGTCGCGGCCGTCACGAATTTTGGCGTCGCAGCGGGGACAAAAGGCGCTTTGGTGCGATTTCATCTTCGGCAACATAAAAAGCGTATCGCACTGGGGGCAACGCTGATAATGTGCACGAGGCAAAGCTGCGCTTACCGTATGGACAGTTATCTTTTTTGTCGGCGTGATTTTGGTTGTTTTTAAGGCCATCAGTTGCGCACAAATAGGTATTGTTGAAAGTTATAATAACTCATGAATGGATTCATCTTGAGCATGAGCGCATTTAATGCTTATTTTAATAGGCTATGCGGTAATTTTGTAAGACAACTAAGTGATTGAAGAATGAACAAAACAGAATTCTACGCGGACCTGAACCGCGATTTTAAGGCATTGATGGCGGGTGAGACCAGCTTCTTAGCCACTCTGGCAAATACTAGCGCATTGCTGTTTGAACGTCTCTCTGACGTGAACTGGGCCGGTTTTTATCTTCTGGAAGGTGAAACGCTGGTGCTGGGGCCGTTCCAGGGCAAACTGGCTTGCGTACGCATTCCGGTCGGCCGGGGTGTCTGCGGCACGGCAGTCGCCGAGAATCAGGTACAGCGTGTGGAAGATGTGCATGCGTTTGACGGGCACATTGCCTGTGATGCCGCCAGTAATTCTGAAATCGTGCTGCCGCTGGTGGTAAAAAATCAGATTATTGGCGTTCTGGACATCGACAGTACGGTCTTCAGTCGCTTTACAATCGAGGACGAACAGGGGCTGCGCGAGCTGGTGGCGAATCTGGAAAACGTTCTTGCAGCAACCGATTATCAAAAATTCTTTGCGAGCGTCGCAGGATAATCAACGGATAACGTAGCATTTACTGATAGCGTCATTATAATGACGCCTGTTCATGCCTGCGCTTGTTGGCAACGTCCGTTGTAATCAGGAAATTTCATGGAAAATCAACCTAAGTTGAATAGCAGTAAAGAAGTTATCGCATTTCTGGCCGAGCGTTTCCCACAGTGCTTCAGCGCTGAAGGCGAAGCTCGTCCCCTGAAAGTCGGTATTTTTCAGGATCTGGTAGCACGCGTTGAGGGGGAAATGAACCTCAGCAAAACTCAGCTGCGTTCCGCCTTACGTCTTTATACTTCGAGCTGGCGTTACCTGTACGGTATCAAACCGGGCGCGACTCGCGTGGATCTTGACGGCAACCCATGTGGTGAGCTGGACGAGCAGCACGTCGAGCATGCGCGTAAGCAGCTTGAAGAAGCCAAAGCACGCGTTCAGGCACAACGTGCAGAACAGCAGGCGAAAAAACGTGAAGCCGCTGCGGCAAACGGCCAGGAAGAAGCGCCTCGCCGTGAGCGTAAACCGCGTCCTGCACCGCGTCGCAACGAAAATAACGATCGCAAACCGCGTGCTGACAAACCAGCAGCTAAAGCCCCGCGCGCGCCTCGTGAAGAGCAGCGCCACACTCCGGTTTCAGACATCAACGCCCTGAGCGTCGGTCAGGCACTTAAGGTAAAAGCGGGTAACAATGCAATGGACGCCACCGTTATGGAAATCACCAAAGATGGCGTTCGTGTACAGCTGACTTCTGGTATGTCAATGATTGTACGCGCAGAACACTTGTTGTTCTGAAACGGAGGCCAAGCCTGGCATGAACACTTTTTTTAAGCTCACCGCGCTGGCCGGCCTGTTTGCCATAACAGGCCATGCTTTCGCAGTGGACGATATTACGCGTGTTGATCAAATTCCGGTTCTCAAGGAAGAGACGCAGCACGCGACGGTGAGCGAGCGTGTGACGTCACGCTTCACCCGTTCGCACTATCGTCAGTTCGATCTCGATCAGGCCTTTTCGGCCAAAATCTTCGACCGCTATCTGAACTTGCTGGATTACAGCCATAACGTACTGCTCGCCAGCGATGTCGAGCAGTTCGCCAAACGTAAATCCGACGTCGGTGATGAGCTGCGTTCCGGCAAGCTGGATCTGTTCTACGATCTGTATAACCTGGCACAAAAGCGCCGCTTTGAACGTTATCAATATGCGCTGAAAGTGCTGGAACGTCCGATGGACTTCACCGGCAACGACACCTTTAATCTGGACCGCAGTAAAGCGCCCTGGCCGAAAGACGAAGCCGAGCTGAACGCGCTGTGGGACAGCAAAGTGAAGTACGACGAACTGAGTCTCAAGCTCACTGGCAAAGATGAGAAAGAGATCCGTGACACGCTGACGCGCCGTTACAAGTTTGCCATTCGTCGTCTGGCACAAACCAACAGCGAAGATGTTTTCTCGCTGGCAATGACTGCCTTTGCCCACGAAATCGACCCGCATACGAACTATCTCTCCCCGCGTAACACCGAACAGTTCAATACCGAAATGAGCCTGTCTCTGGAAGGTATCGGCGCGGTGCTGCAGATGGACGACGATTACACGGTGATCAACTCCATGGTTGCGGGTGGCCCGGCATCAAAAAGCAAAGCGATAAGCGTAGGCGATCGCATTGTCGGTGTAGGCCAAACCGGGCAGAACATGGTTGATGTCATCGGCTGGCGTCTGGACGATGTGGTTGCGCTGATCAAAGGTCCGAAAGGCAGCAAAGTTCGTCTTGAAATTCTGCCTGCCGGGAAAGGCACCAAAACCCGTATCGTTACCCTGACCCGCGAGCGTATTCGCCTTGAAGACCGCGCGGTGAAAATGTCGGTGAAAACCGTCGGTAAAGAGAAGGTGGGTGTACTTGATATCCCTGGCTTCTACGTAGGGCTGACCGATGACGTAAAAGTGCAGCTGCAGAAGCTTGAGAAGCAGAACGTCAGCAGCGTGATCATCGATCTGCGCAGCAACGGCGGTGGTGCACTGACAGAAGCCGTTTCTCTGTCTGGCCTGTTTATCCCGTCTGGGCCGGTCGTGCAGGTGCGCGATAACAACGGTAAAGTGCGTGAAGATGCCGACAATGATGGTGTGGTTTACTACAAAGGCCCGCTGGTGGTGCTGGTCGATCGCTTCAGTGCGTCAGCGTCAGAAATCTTTGCCGCTGCAATGCAGGACTATGGTCGCGCGCTGATCGTGGGTGAGCCGACGTTCGGTAAAGGTACCGTCCAGCAGTATCGTTCTCTGAATCGTATTTACGATCAGATGCTGCGTCCGGAATGGCCTGCGCTGGGGTCTGTTCAGTACACCATTCAGAAATTCTATCGTGTGAACGGCGGCAGTACGCAGCGTAAGGGCGTGACGCCAGACATCATGATGCCGACAGGCACGGAAGAGACGGAAACCGGTGAGAAGTTTGAAGATAACGCGTTGCCGTGGGATAGCATCAATGCCGCGACTTACGTGAAAGCCGGTGATATGACCCAGTTTGGTCCGGAGCTACTGAAAGACCACAACGAACGCATCGCGAAAGATCCTGAATTCCAGTACATCATGAAGGACATTGCCCGTTTTAATGCCCTGAAAGAAAAACGGAATATTGTTTCTCTGAACTACGCTCAGCGTGAGAAAGAGAACAATGAGGATGATGCAACGCGTCTGGCGCGTATCAACGATCGCTTCAAACGTGAAGGTAAGCCGTTGCTCAAGAAACTGGACGATCTGCCAAAAGATTACCAGGAGCCGGATCCGTACCTGGACGAGACGGTACATATCGCTCTTGACCTGGCGAAACTCGAAAAAGCCAGGCCCGCCGAGCAACCCGCTCCGGCAAAATAATCCCCAACAGGCACAAGAAATTGTGCCTGTTTCTTTTTGTTCTGCATCCTTCCGTCAGGCAGATTTCCAATTGTGTAAAGTTGTGTCTTTCTGGTGACTTACGCCCTTCGGATGCTTGAAAATAGCCACAATACCCATACGATGTGGGTAATCGCATAGTGCGTTTTGTTAAACTGAGGTTAAAAGAAAATTATGATGCGAATCGCGCTCTTCCTGCTCACCAACCTGGCGGTAATGGTGGTATTCGGGCTGGTGCTAAGCCTGACAGGAATTCAGTCGAGTAGCGTTCAGGGTCTGTTGATTATGGCGCTGCTGTTTGGTTTTGGTGGCTCTTTTATTTCACTGCTGATGTCGAAGTGGATGGCGCTGAAATCGGTAGGTGGTGAGGTCATTGAACAGCCGCGCAACGATATGGAGCAGTGGCTGATGAATACGGTGGCGCAGCAAGCTAAGCAGGCGGGGATCGCCATGCCGCAGGTTGCCATTTACCATGCGCCGGACATCAATGCCTTTGCTACGGGTGCCCGTCGCGATGCGTCGCTGGTTGCCGTAAGTACCGGGCTGCTGCAGAACATGAGCCGTGACGAAGCCGAAGCGGTTATCGCGCACGAAATCAGCCATATTGCGAACGGTGACATGGTAACCATGACGCTGATTCAGGGCGTGGTGAACACCTTTGTGATCTTTATTTCCCGTATTCTGGCGCAGATCGCCGCTGGCTTTATGGGTGGAAACCGCGATGAAGGTGAAGAGAGCAACGGTAACCCGCTGATCTACTTCGCGGTATCGATGGTTCTGGAACTGGTGTTCGGCATTCTGGCCAGCATCATCACCATGTGGTTCTCCCGTCACCGTGAATTCCATGCGGATGCCGGCTCTGCGAAACTGGTTGGTCGTGAGAAGATGATTGCTGCCCTGCAGCGTCTGAAAACCAGCTACGAGCCGCAGGAAGCTAACAGCATGATGGCATTCTGCATTAACGGTAAATCAAAATCGTTGAGCGAGCTGTTTATGTCTCACCCGCCGCTGGATAAACGTATTGAAGCGCTGCGCAGTGGGGAATACCTGAAGTAACGCTGAAGATGCAGTCTGAGCCGGGCGGAGGAAACTCCGCCCGGCTTTTTTATGCCTGTACGCTGGGCTGCGTGACGCGCAGGCCGCTGACGATCGCGGCAAGGGTAGCAAGTGCACCTGCGGTGAGGAGCGCAAGGTGATTACCATTCTGCCCGGCGAGATTGAACATCAGGGCGACCAGTGCCGCACCAGTGCTTTGCCCCAGCAGGCGCGCGGTACCCAACATGCCACTGGCTCCTCCACTGCGGTGGCGCGGTGCGGAGGTGATAATGGTGTGGTTGTTCGGCGACTGGAACAGGCCAAAACCGGCACCGCAGAGGATCATACGCCAGATAATATCCAGATCCGTAGGTTGCGAGGGAAGCAGCGCCAGCGCAAACAGACCTGCCGCCATGACCGCCAGTCCCAGCGCGCCCAGTAATCCGGCATGCACGCGCTCTATGAGATAACCTGCCAGCGGTGCCATCACCATCGTTGCCAGCGGCCATGGGGTCAGCAGCAGTCCGGTCTCCACTTCCGAACGTCCTATTACGCTCTGCAGGAAAAAGGGGAGAGAGACGAGGGCGAGCATCTGGGCGCAGAACGAACAGATGGAGGTGCATATTGAGAGCGAAAAAAGCGGAATACGCAGCAGATCCACCGGCAGTAACGGCACAGGCAAAGCGAGCTGGCGGCGAACAAAGAAGTAGCCAATGATCAGCAGAGCAGCAACCTCTGCGACGGTCAGCAGGAGTGATTGACCCTGCGCAAAGCCGCTCAGGGCCGTAATCAGCAGGCCAAAGGTCAGCGCATTCATCACCGCACTGGCGATATCAAAACGAGGCATGGTGCTTTTGGGGCCGTTCCCCGGCAGATAGCGCAGGGCAAAGAAGATGGCCACTATACCCAGCGGCACATTGATGGCGAACAGCCATTGCCATGAGGCGACAGACAGTATAGCCGCCGCAATGGTGGGCCCGGCGGCCGAGGATACCGCCACAATGAAGGAGTTTATCCCCATTCCGCGCCCCAAATGGCGCTGAGGATAAATTAAGCGAATCAACGCGGTATTAACGCTCATCAGCGCCGCGCCGCCAAAACCCTGCGCAATGCGGGCCAGTGTCAGCATATGCAGCGAATCAGAGAGGGCGCAGAACAGGGAGGTTAAGGTAAACACAGCCAGACCGCATTGATACACCCGCCGGTAGCCGAACATATCACCCAGAAACGAGAACGAGAGCAGTGAGATCACGATCGCTATCTGATAAGCGTTAACAATCCAGATTGAGCTGGCGGGTGAGGCATGCAGATCGCTGGCAATGGTAGGCAGGGCAACATTGGCAATCGCGCCGTCGAGTACGGCCATTGAAATACCGATGATAATCGTAGCGATAGCGCCATACCGCTGGGGTAAAGGCAGGCCATCGGACAGTTTTTTTTCCATGTGGGATGAATAGCTCAGTGTGAAATTATTCTCAGGGTAACTATTTTAGCACTGTTACAACCGCTTTATGTCGCAGATTTGTAACGAAGTAAACGCGGATTGATTGCAGCAGGCATGACGGGAATTTATAATAAAAACCGGTTCTGATTTTTATAAAACACTCTCTATGAGGTGATGAATGGCAATTGCAGATTTGGATAAACAACCCGATTCTGTTTCTTCCGTGCTGAAGGTGTTTGGCATCCTGCAGGCGCTCGGAGAAGAGCGTGAAATTGGTATTACAGAATTGTCGCAGCGTGTGATGATGTCGAAAAGCACCGTTTATCGCTTTTTGCAAACCATGAAGTCACTGGGGTATGTCGCGCAGGAAGGCGAGTCTGAAAAATATTCTCTGACGCTGAAACTGTTCGAATTAGGTGCCCGTGCGCTGCAAAACGTTGACCTGGTGCGTAGTGCAGATATCCAGATGCGTGAGCTCTCTCGTCTGACCAAAGAAACCATTCACCTGGGTGCTCTGGATGAAGACAGCATTGTTTACATCCATAAAATTGACTCAATGTATAACCTGCGCATGTACTCTCGCATTGGGCGTCGCAATCCGTTATACAGCACGGCTATCGGCAAAGTTCTGCTGGCCTGGCGCGACCGTGAAGAAGTGAAGCAGATTCTGGATGGGGTGGAGTACAAACGCAGTACCCAGCGTACCATCACCAGCACGGACGAACTGCTGACGGTGCTTGATAAGGTACGTGAGCAGGGCTATGGCGAAGATAACGAAGAGCAGGAAGAAGGGCTGCGCTGCATTGGTGTGCCGGTATTTGACCGCTTTGGTGTGGTGATTGCGGGCTTGAGTATCTCCTTCCCGACGCTGCGCTTCTCAGAAGAGCGTCTGCATGAGTATGTTGCTATTCTTCATACCGCCGCGCGTAAGATTTCTGAGCAGATGGGCTATAACGCGTATCCGTTTTAACCCCTCTCAGCATAAAAAAACGCCGCAGACATTGCGGCGTTTTTTATCGGTCGTAAAAAAGGGTAATTAACCGTTATCAATGACGACAGAAGTTTTACGCAGAACCGGGCAGTTGGTTAACCCGATGATCCCGCTATCAGAATGCAGGTACTGGGCGGTGCTCATTCCCTGGGCGGTCAGGTATTTACACTGGATACCTAATCCAGCTGCGTTTTCGGTGCTCCCCACAAGCACGCCATATCCGGTTAATAAAAGGCCAATCCATACTACGGCCAGTGCAATAATTGTTCGAATGATTAAATGCATCATTGCCTCTTTATCTTTGTTGTCATGCCTCAAGACTAAACGGTTTACTCTATGAAACAAGTGCATGATTCTGAAAAGGGCTTACAGGCGTTACAGTTAGTCCTTGTTTAAGATAACCGTGATAACCTGTATGCAACAGGTGTTAAGACGGAGTGTGGAGTGAAAAAAATACGCTGGGTAATTCTGGTTATCGTGCTGATTGCATGCGTGGTGTTGTGGACGCAGACGATCAATGTGATGTGCGATCAGGATGTACAGTTTTTTAGCGGCGTTTGCGCAATCAATAAGTTTATTCCGTGGTAACAGGCATTTTTTCTTAAGGTGATTTCCTTCCTTCGCGCCAGTGGTAAAATGCGTGTTTTTATTGAGGTGGTGAAATGGGTGAGTTACTGAATTCAGGGCTGCTGAATATGGCATCCCTGATGGTTTCTGTCGTTGTTTTGCTGGTGGGACTTGTCATCTGGTTTTTCGTAAACCGTGCGAGCTCCCGGACGAACGAGCAGATCGAACTGCTGGAAGCGCTGCTCGATCAGCAAAAGCGTCAGAATGCGCTGTTACGCCGTCTGTGTGAGGCTAACGAACCGGAAGAGAAAGAAACGGCGAAAGAGGCTGCTGAAGAGAACGACGACAAAGACGAATTTATCCGTCTGGTGGCAGAGCGTTAATCTTTCTGGCCTGGGAGGTGGTTGTGGTCTGGAAAAATCCCTGGTATGACGCCTCCCTGAAGCATCACACACCGAACGGTTTTCAGAATACCTGTCCCGTTGGGCATCAGCCCGGCGACCTTGAGCGCTGGCGTAAAGCGCGTAAAGAAGCCGGTTTGCCCAAACCTCCTGCGCTCGGTTATGACGACTTTATCCGCCAGTGGTGGCAGCCCGTGTCGCTTAATCAACCTCATGAAGATGGGGTATGGTGGCTGGGGCATGCGAGTATGCTGCTGCAAATGGACGGCAATACTCTTCTCACCGACCCGGTGTTTTCCCGACGCGCCTCTCCCGTACCGTTCCTGGGGCCCCTGCGCAGAACGCCTCCCGCTCTCTCTGTGGAACAACTCACGCAGCTTGATGCAGTGGTTATCTCTCACAATCATTACGATCACCTTGATGACGCGACCATTCGCCGTATCCTGAAGCGCTTTCCCGATGTCAGTTTCTTCGTGCCGTTAGGACTTGCACAGTGGTTTCGCCGCCGGGGAGCAAGGCGCATCGTTGAGCTCGACTGGTGGCAGAGTATCACCTGGCAGGGGATAACCCTGACCGCCGTTCCGGCACAGCACTGGAGCATGCGAACATTCTGGAACCGCAATCGCTCTCTGTGGTGTGGCTGGGTCTTTGAGGGGCGACACCGCCGTTTCTGGTTTAGCGGCGATACGGGCTACTCTCCGGAGCTGCTTTTGATCCCGGAACGATTGGGCAAAATCGACGCCGCCGCGTTGCCCATTGGCGCCTATGCACCAAGATGGTTCATGGCGGTACACCATATGGATCCGCAATCTGCCGTCGCACTGTGGCAGCAGCTGGGGAGTCCCTTAGCCTTTCCCATTCACTGGGGGGTGTTTGAACTGGCGGATGAATCACTGGATGAACCTGTCAGAGAGTTAACTGACGCGCTTGTTAATTTAGCACCGGTTAATAATTCCTTCAGGATACTGAAAATTGGTGAATATTTATCCTTGTAAGCGAAGCGATGATTTGTTGCATATATTCTGCTATTAAAGCCACTATCTAATGTTTTATTTTTATCGAAACGTTTTGCTTGCCTTCTTTTGAGGCAGAGTCATAAAAATTTCATTATTTTGGTGCATAACGTTTTTATTATCTGGTGATTTTTAACACAGTTTGGCCGGGCTTATTAGCTGTGTATTTTCTTTGTAACAATACAGTTGCGTTACAATGATTTGAGCATAACTTTTCACAAAATGTTCTAAATCAATCACTGTTTCCGGCTTTCTTTCGTAGGTTGCTGGACGCATTGTAATGATTGAGCTATGTTAAAAAAGTCTTTGATTACAGCGGGTGTGAAAGCAACGTTGAGTCTGTATAAGGACGAGGACTGGTTTGTATGCGGTAAGCATAAATGTGCAAATCCTTACAGGCTGTGTTCGAATTTGTGCGGCGGATCGAGACATGTTTAAAAATGGCTTGCCATATTAAACATAGTGTGTGATAACCCGTTTTGGGTCAAACGAGGTACAGTTCTGTTTATGTGTGGCATTTTCAGTAAAGAAGTCCTGAGTAAACACGTTGTCGTTGAATACCGCTTCTCTGCCGAACCTTATATTAGTGCCTCAAGCAGTAATGTCTCAGTTTTATCTCAGTCAATGCCTGCGGGCTAAGAAAACACTCTAAGGAATTTTGCAAATGGCAAAGATTAAAGGTCAAGTTAAGTGGTTCAACGAGTCTAAAGGTTTTGGTTTCATTACTCCTGCTGACGGCAGCAAAGACGTGTTCGTACACTTCTCTGCAATCCAGGGTAACGGCTTCAAAACTCTGGCTGAAGGCCAGAACGTTGAGTTCGAAATTCAGGACGGCCAGAAAGGCCCAGCTGCAGTTAACGTAACTGCTATCTGATCGAACCGCTGCTGACTGAAGCGCGTAGCACTTCAATCTCAGACATAAAGCCTCGCAAACGCGGGGCTTTTTTATATGCCTTATCTTTCAAAATATTACCATCCCTGTCTCTGTTAGTACCTTGTTGCAAAGCTACGAGATTATTAGCACTGTTTTCCCCCCTCCACAGCGGCTTTTCCCGTTAAATCAGGGCGTTGTTCAACAGCCCTGGGGTTCAGGTGAAGAAGAAAATGATACCGAGTGCCGGCAGTTTCACCCCGGCACGTTTTGCTCTGCTCTGTTTTGCTATTTTTTGCAGCCTGGCATTTTTACTGGGACGCGTTGCCTGGCTGCAGATTATTAAACCTGACAATCTGGTAAAACAGGAAGATATGCGATCGCTGCGTGAGGTGGCGATTGATGCACCGCGTGGCATGATCATGGACCGTGAAGGTCGTCCGCTGGCGGTGAGTGTGCCCGTCAGGGCCGTGTGGGCCGACCCCAAAACGGTGCTGGCAAAAGGTGGGGTTGGGTTTGATGACCGCTGGCAGGCGCTGGCCAGTGCGCTGCATCTCTCCCTTAGCACGCTGGCATCGCGCATTAACAGTAATCCGCAGGGACGCTTCATTTACCTTGCCCGTCAGGTGGATCCTGCTCAGGCGCAGTGGATCGATAAACTCAATTTGCCGGGCATCAACCTGCGCGATGAGTCCCGGCGTTTTTATCCGGCAGGTCATGTGGCCGCAAACCTTATCGGTTTTACCAATATTGATGGTCAGGGGATTGAAGGCGTAGAGAAGAGCTTCAACGCGCAGCTTATGGGGAAGGCCGGGGTCCGGCAGGTGAGGGAGGACCGCTATGGACGCGTGGTGGAAAACCTGACCGAAGTGGCGCCCGTTCCTGCGCATAATATCCAGTTGAGCATTGACGAGCGGCTGCAAACCATCACCGAGGACGCGCTTGATAATGCGGTGGCCTGGAATAAAGCCGAGTCGGGTGCATCGGTCCTGATCAATATCCCCACAGGGGAAATACTCGCCATGGCGAGCTATCCCGATTTCAACCCGAACAACCGTGAAGGTGCAACGTTAAACGATTTTCGTAATCGTGCCATTAGCGATACCTTCGAACCCGGCTCCACCGTTAAGCCGCTGGTTCTGATGACGGCATTGCAGCAGGGGCTGGTGCAACCGGACAGCGTCATTGATACCCATCCGTATACCCTTGACGGTCACCGTATCCGTGATGTGGGTTACTACCCGGAACTGACGATGACCGGGATCCTGCAAAAATCGAGCGACACCGGTGTTTCCCGTCTCTCTCTGGCGATGCCCATCCAGCATCTTATCGATACCTACCGGAACTTTGGCTTTGGCACCAATACCGGGCTGGGTTTAACGGGCGAAAGCTCAGGGTTACTGCCGCAGCGTAAATTCTGGAGTCAACTCGACAGGGCAACCTTTGCCTTCGGCTATGGCCTGATGGTGACGCCCCTTCAGCTGGCCCATGTCTACGCCACCATTGGCGGGTATGGGCTTGAGCGCCCGCTCTCGATCACCCGTATCGACCCGCCGGTGATAGGCCACAGAGTCATGCCAGAAGAGATTGCCCATGAAGTGGAACACATGATGGAAAGCGTGGCGCTTCCGGGCGGTGGAGGAGTGAAGGCCGCCGTACGGGATTACCGGGTGGCGGTCAAAACCGGTACGGCGAAAAAGATTGATGACAGTGGCAAGTACGTCGATAAGTATGTCGCCTATACCGCAGGCGTTGCGCCTGCCAGCGACCCGCGTTTTGCGCTGGTGGTAGTCATAAACGATCCGCAGAACGGTGCCTATTATGGTGGTGCCGTTTCAGCGCCCGTTTTCAGTGAGATCATGGGGAATGTGCTGCGCCTTGAGAACGTGAAACCGGATGGCCTGCCGGCTGATTCCGGCCACCTTATCGTCATGCGTTAACCCTGGCGTTTTATAACGGGGCGAATAGCGGTACACTTCGCCCTTTGATTTATGTCCCGGAGTTGTCATGCCCTTCAGTTGCCCCCTTTGTCACGCGCGCCTGACGCGTTCTGAGAAAAGTTATGCGTGTCCGCAGGGACATCAGTTTGATATGGCGAAAGAGGGGTATGTGAATCTTCTGCCGGTGCAGCATAAACGCTCCCGCGATCCGGGCGACAGCGCAGAGATGATGCAGGCGCGACGTGCCTTTCTGGATGCCGGACATTACAAGCCGCTAAGAGAGAGTGTCGCTCAGCTGCTGGACCACACGCTGACGCAGAGTGCCTCCGCTCTGCTGGATATCGGCTGTGGTGAAGGGTATTACACCGCAAGGTTTGCCGAGATTGCCGCCGGGAAGGGCGCGCAGACGACGGGTCTGGACGTGTCGAAAGCGGCGATTCGCGCAGCGGCAAAACGCTACGCGGGGGTGATGTTCTGCGTGGCCTCAAGCCACCGGCTGCCGTTTGAAGATGCCAGCATGGATGCCGTTGTGCGTATTTATGCTCCCTGTAAGGCAGAAGAGCTGGCTCGGGTGGTAAAACCCGGCGGGTGGGTGATAACCGTCACGCCAGGACCACGTCATCTGATGGAGCTGAAAGGGCTGATTTATGACGAGGTTCGCCTGCATGCTCCCCATTCAGAACAACTGGCTGGTTTTGTGCTCAGGCAGGAAGAAACAGTAGCGTATGAGATGGATTTGAAAGGGGATGAAGCCGTGGCGTTACTGCAAATGACCCCGTTTGCCTGGCGGGCAAAACCGGCTGTCCGGGAGACGCTGGCTGCACAGGCCACGTTTCGCTGCCAGACGGATTTCAGCATCCACTGCTGGCAGCGCGAAGGTTAACCCGCGAAGTGTGCCCAGAGTATCTGGGCACCAATACCGATTAACACGATCCCGCCCAGGATCTCGGCTCGCTTACCCAGCAGCGGGCCGATAAAACGGCCAACCATCATACCCAGGGTGGACATAATCAGTGTGGCGCAACCAATGGCCAGCGCGGTGGCAATGATATTCACCTGCAGAAAGGCCAGACCAACACCGACGGCCATCGCGTCAAGGCTGGTGGCAATTGCGGTGGTGACCAGCAGCCAGAAACCGTGGCGGTGCTGAGGCTCTTCATCTTCATCGCTGTTGCCACGGAATCCTTCAATCACCATTCGTCCGCCGAGAAACACCAGCAGCACAAACGCAATCCAGTGGTTCCACTCCAGTACAAACTGGCTGGCCAGCATACCCAGGCCCCAGCCAATAAGCGGCGTCAGGGTTTCGATAGCACCGAAAATCAGACCTGTGCGCAGCGCTTCAGAAAATTTTGGTTTATGGAGTGTGGCACCTTTTCCGATGGAAGCAGCAAAAGCATCCATGGACATGCCGAAAGCGAGAAGAATGGTGGCGGAGATGTTCATACAAGCGTCCAGACCGGGAGATATCCATATGACACATCACTGCCCCCAGTAAACAGCAGTTGATGTATCTATGGTCTCGCCTGACCGTCGCACAATGATGTGCAGAAAACGATCCGTACGCGCCACGTTTTTCAACGAGTATGTTGACACGTACATCTCCTGAGTACAGGAAATTAGCTACTCCCCAACGACGGGCGCAACCTTAACATATTTTGAGAATATAAAACAACAACAGCGGGGGTATTATTTTATTATCTTGTTGATAACGATTTTCATTTAGATTTATTCGTAAAAATAGCGTTAAAAAATAGGAAGGATAAAAAGAATGGAATATAGCTATGGCTATATTTCGTGAGCAACGTTAACACGGAATATAGCCGATGCTATAAATATAACTTATTGAGTTTTAATGAGTAATTTGTATATCTTTTCCAGGTCATCTATATTTTTGACCCGAATGAGCAGGCGGCGCTGTTCTAATTGCATCACCAGCACCCCGTCTTCAGATAAATTCATCTCTTTAATGCGGTTATATTCTATCCAGACATTGGCAAAGAAGAACCCGTGTTTTTTAAAAATGAGTTTTGGCGAACGGATCCAGAACAGGTAAATCGCCATTAATGCCAGCGCACATAATAACCATGTGGTTAATATTGCACCATGGCTGGTCACGTTATTGTAAATCAGGATGACCACCAGACCGGCGAAGATAAACGCATCAATGCGTCCACGGCGTAAGAGGGGAAGGGTCAGCAGCGTCTCGCCGTGGCGGCGAGGCATAATGAACTCGTCATAGATCGCGTAAGCCAGAAGGGCAACAATAAACAAAACCAGTACGGTGTCCGTGACAGTCATTCATCCTCCAGATAAAAAAACCGGGGGCAAGCCCCCGGCGTATAACATAAAGCTTTACAGGCCCAACAGACCAACAGCGTAGCCCGCGATACCGATGACGAAGAAGCCAACGATGATCCACAGCGGGTTCACTTTCTTACGCAGCAGCCACATACAGGCGAAGGTCAACAGCAGCGGCACCAGGCCAGGCATCAACTGGTCAAGGATGGTCTGCACGGTGGTCACACGGGTTTGCCCATCCTGTCCGGTGATGGTTGAAACCACCAGCGGGATGTTCACGTGCGTCCACTTGTTAACCAGCGCCCCCATCACAAACAGGCCGAGGATTGACGCCCCCTCTGTCAGTTTTTGCAGGAAGCCGCCGCCCATATCTTTAACGATATCCACCCCTTTACGGTAACCATACGCCACGCCGTAGTAACGGGTCAGCAGACGCACCGCATTGAAGAGGATGAAGAACAGCAGCGGACCGAGCAGGCTGCCGCTCATCGCGATACCCGCGCCCAGCGCTGCAAAGACCGGACGAACGGTACCCCAGAAGATCGGGTCACCTACGCCTGCCAGCGGACCCATCAGACCGACTTTAATACCGTTGATGGCACCATCGTCGATCTCTGCGCCGTTTGCACGCTGCTCTTCCATCGCCAGGGTAACGCCCAGTACCGGTGCCGCTACGTAAGGATGGGTGTTAAAGAATTCCAGGTGACGCTTAATCGCCTGGCGACGTGCTTCGTTGTTCTCCGGGTAGAGGCGTTTGATTGCCGGTACCATGGAGAAGCAGAAGCCCAGGGCCTGCATACGTTCGAAGTTCCATGAACCCTGAAACAGGTTAGAACGGATGAACACGCCACGAATATCACCCGGAGTGAGTTTCTTCTCAGGGGTAGTTTTAGTCATATCAACCATTTCGCTCACCTGTTAGTCCAGTTCGTTATCGAGATCGTTATTACCAGCAGCCTGCGCTGGGGCACCCGCAACGCGGTTATATTTCGGGCTGAGCTGGATGTAGAGAATTGCCATTACCGCACCAATCACACCGAGAGCAACCAGGTTGAAGTTGGTGAACGCCGCGGTTACGAAGCCCAGGTAGAAGAATGGCATCAGGTAGCCTGCGCGCATCATGTTGATGACCATCGCATAACCAACCACCACGATCATACCACCGGCGATGTTCAGACCGCTGGTGACCACTTCAGGGATGGCGTTGAGCATGCCCTGAACTTCGCTGGTGCCTACGGAGATAGCGACGATAACGGCAGGAATAGCGATACGCATCGCCTGCAGGAACAGGGACGAGACGTGGATCCAGGAGAGCGCCGTAAGGTTGCCGTTTTCGGCCGCCTTATCCGCCGCGTGCTGGAAAGCCACGGTGATAGTACGAACGATAATGGTCAGTACCTGGCCTGCGGCAGCCAGCGGAATTGCCAGAGCGATACCGGCACCGATGCTTTGATGACCGGCAATGACCAACACGGTTGAAATAATGGACGCCAGCGCGGCATCGGGCGCAACCGCCGCACCGATGTTCATCCAGCCAAGGGCGATCATTTCCAGGGTACCACCGATGATGATACCGGTTTTCATATCACCGAGAACGGCGCCAATCAACGTACAGGCCACCAGAGGGCGGTGGAACTGAAATTCATCAAGTACGGATTCCATACCCGCAATACACGCGACGATGAACACCAGCACAATCTGAAGAGTGGTAATCTCCATTGTACTTCTCCTATTGCATAATCTTTATGTGAAAAACCGGCGCGGGCTTATTTCCCAACTTTGCCGATCAAATCCATCATTTTCAGTTTCGGGTCCGTGGAAACCTTACGGGCTTCCAGTTCAATACCGCGAGCATTCAACTTGTTAAATGCCTCGATATCCTTCGCATCGACTGAAATCGCGTTGTTGACCTGCGTTTTGCCCTGACGGAAAGCCATACCACCAATGTTCACGGAGGTGATTTTCACGCCGCCTTCAACAATGCGCTCGACGTCTGTCGGGTTAGTGAACAGAAGCATCACACGTTCACCGGCATATTTCGGGTTGTTATAGACGCGGATCATCTTGGCGACATCCACCACGTGCGCGGTAACGCCCGGAGGAGCAACCTGGGTGAGGAGGGTTTTACGCACCGTGTCGGCGGCCACTTCGTCGCTGACCACGATAATACGTTGAACGTTGGTCTCTTTGGTCCAGCGCGTTGCCACCTGGCCGTGAATTAAACGGTCATCGATGCGCGCAAGGCCAATCACCATATAATCGTTCGGGCCCATCGGTTTTGCGGGGGCAGCGGCTTTCGGTGCCGCGGCAGCCGCCGGTGCGGGTTTCTCAACCGGCTGTGCCTTCAGCGCTTTCACGCCTTCGCGACCGGTTTCGACCGCCAGGGCAACCAGCTCATCAAAAGCCGGATTGTCGTCGCGTGCCATGAAGGTTTCCACCAGCATCGGAATATTGACCCCGGCGACAACTTCATAGTGCTCTTTATCGACGACAATGCGGCTGGCAGCGTTGAACGGGCTGCCGCCCCATGTATCAACGAGAAACAGCACGCCTTTGCTGGTATCCAGCTTCGACAGTTGAGCCGTGTATTTCTCAATCAGCGTCTCGGCGTTTTCACCGGG
The DNA here is from genome assembly GCF_051948675.1 of Enterobacter sp. Lyrl_3. Taxonomy (NCBI): domain Bacteria; kingdom Pseudomonadati; phylum Pseudomonadota; class Gammaproteobacteria; order Enterobacterales; family Enterobacteriaceae; genus Enterobacter; species Enterobacter sp. Lyrl_3. Next base: position 248,836 of record NZ_JAYJLI010000001.1, on the reverse strand, counting down.
AACGAAATCGATCCAGCCGACGTTTTCCTGCTCGCCCAACAGCATCTCTGCTGTTTTGAGTAGCTGCTCTGCAGCCCAACCATGTGTGCCTATGACAATAGCAATGGTCACTTGCTACCTCCTTTTATTATCATTAATACCTCTGCCAGGCAGACGTACTGAGAATCGTATTGGCGAACCGAATCGATTCAGATAAGGGTTAGAGTTAAAAAAGCTCAGACTTACGCGAATTATTTTAGATAGTGAAAAAATAATTTATGTGATGAAGATCCGTAATTTAGGTTTCGAAAATCAGAAATTACTCAACACAAATTCTGCCTTTTCACGTTTTTGCAAAGGAACGTAAATCTTTGCTAAAAACGTAATGTCTCTGATATGTTTAGCCTCCGTTTAATTGATCAGGAGTATAGGGCTACAGCCCACTATATGGACCGTCACCGACGTCAGTCATCTATCAGGCCACTTCGCGCCTTTTTCACCGGCGATCCTCGCCACGTATCGACTCTGTTTACCGCTGTTTTGCCCACATTGAGTGGGGCACCGTTTCGTCATTCCTTTAGCAGGAGCTTGTCATGGAATTCTTAATGGACCCGTCAATCTGGGTGGGATTGCTCACGCTGGTGGTGCTGGAGATCGTTCTCGGCATTGATAACCTGGTGTTTATTGCCATCCTCGCGGACAAACTGCCGCCAAAACAGCGTGATAAAGCGCGTCTGATCGGCCTCTCGCTGGCGCTGGTTATGCGTCTGGCGCTGCTGTCCGTGATCTCGTGGATGGTCACCCTGACAAAACCGCTCTTTACCGTCATGGATTTCACCTTCTCTGGCCGCGATTTGATCATGCTGCTCGGGGGGATATTCCTGCTCTTTAAAGCAACGACAGAGCTGCACGAGCGGCTGGAGAACCGTCAGCACGACGATGGTCATGGCAAAGGCTATGCCAGCTTCTGGGTTGTGGTGCTGCAGATCGTGGTGCTGGATGCTGTCTTCTCGCTTGATGCGGTGATCACAGCGGTGGGTATGGTGAACCATCTCCCGGTGATGATGGCGGCGGTGGTTATCGCCATGGCGGTTATGCTGCTGGCGTCTAAACCGCTGACCCGCTTTGTGAACCAACATCCGACGGTCGTGGTGCTGTGTCTGAGCTTCCTGCTGATGATCGGTCTGAGCCTCGTTGCGGAAGGTTTCGGTTTCCATATTCCGAAAGGTTATCTGTATGCCGCGATCGGCTTCTCGATCCTGATCGAACTGTTTAACCAGATTGCACGCCGTAACTTTATTAAGCAGCAGTCCAATCAGCCGCTGCGTGCCCGTACGGCGGATGCCATCCTGCGCCTGATGGGCGGTCGCCGTCAGGTGAATGTGCAGAGTGACACCGAGAACCGTAACCCGGTTCCGGTGCCGGAAGGGGCATTTGTGGAAGAAGAGCGTTATATGATTAACGGCGTTCTCTCCCTGGCCTCCCGTTCACTGCGCGGCATCATGACCCCGCGCGGCGAGATCAGCTGGGTTGATTCCCGGTTGAGCGTTGATGAAATTCGTCAGCAGCTGCTCTCTTCACCGCACAGCCTGTTCCCGGTGTGTCGTGGTGAGCTGGATGAGATCATCGGTGTCGTGCGTGCCAAAGAGATGCTGGTCGCGCTGGAAGAGGGCGTTGACGTCGAAGCCATCGCCGCCGCCTCACCGGCTATCGTGGTACCGGAAACGCTGGACCCCATCAACCTGCTTGGCGTTCTGCGCCGTGCCCGCGGCAGCTTCGTGATTGTCACCAACGAGTTCGGTGTGGTGCAGGGGCTGGTCACGCCGCTGGACGTGCTTGAAGCCATTGCCGGTGAATTCCCGGATGAGGACGAAACACCGGAAATCGTGGCCGATGGTGAAGGCTGGCTGGTGAAAGGTACCACTGACCTGCACGCGCTTTCGCATACGCTGGGGCTGGAAAACGTGGTCAACGATGAAGAAGACATTGCCACTGTGGCCGGTCTGGTCATCGCCGTAAACGGGCAGATCCCGCGCGTGGGGGATGTGATCGAACTGCCCCCGCTGAGCATTACCATTGTTGAAGCCAACGACTATCGCGTTGATATGGTGCGTATTGTTAAAGAGCAATCCGTGCACGACGAAGATGAGTAACGCTTCTTAACGCAACGGCATTAAGGGCACGATGTGCCCGTTATGATGCGCTGGCGGAGGTGAACTCTCCGCCAGCCATTGTGGAAAATCCCGCAGCGGCATCGGCCGCGCATAGAAATACCCCTGCAGAGTATGAACACCGTGTCGGCGTAAGTAGCGCGCCTGCTCCTCCGTTTCGACCCCTTCCGCAACCAGCTCAATATTCAGCCGCTGACCCAGCGCAATAATGATATCTGTCACCGTTGAGTTCACGGCATCGGTTCCAATGGCGGTGGTAAAGGACTGGTCGATTTTCAGTACGTCAGGATGAAGCTTTTCAAGCCAGGAGAGCGAACTGTTCCCGGTACCAAAATCGTCGATAGCCAGTTTGACCCCTTTGCGATGCAGCTCGCGCACGATGCGATAATCTGCATCGACCAGCGCGTCACGCTCGGTAAGTTCGATAACCAGCCGCTGGCTCGGGTTTGCACTGAACCAGTAACGGTTCAAATCCTGAAGTAGCACGGCGTGACGGAAGTGGCTGGCCGCCACGTTAATACCGATGTGAAAGCCCGGGTGGGAGGGGAAGTAGCCTATCTGGCGAACCGTCTCGGCAATCACGTAGCGGGTCAGGGGAACAATCAGGTTATGTTCTTCTGCCAGGGGGATGAACACTTCCGGGGTGATCCAACCCTGACGCGGGTTGTTCCAGCGCAGAAGAATTTCCACGCCGATACACTCCTGCGTACGGGCATTCACAAGCGGCTGACAGAACAGCTCAAATTCCCGCGCCGCAATCCCCATATCGATTTCCCACGTGAAGCTCATCCGGTTTGCTGTGGCCAGCCAGGCCAGATACCCCAGAACCAGGCTCAGCATTAACCCCAGCGGCAGCTGTGCCGGCAGGCTTTTAAGTGCCAGCGCGCCAGGACCCGGCCCACTGACCGTGATGGTAAATGGAAAGCGTGTAGAGACTTCCTCTATTCGCGAGTCAGCCTCATTAAACTTCAGCGCGTCGGTAATACCTTGACCGTAGCGTAAAGAGCGATCTCCCACGGTTAACGCCACGTCAGTGATAAGCGGGCGGGGCGGCTCAAGGATCATTCTGGTGATGAGATCGATATTGATCACCTCCATCACCCCCTCTTCACCGCGTTGTGACGTCGGGTGCCACTGGATAAGAATAGGGCTGCCTTTAAGCAGCCACTTATCGGTCGATAAAATCAGTTTTGGCAGACCTGACGGCAGTTCGGGAAATAATTCATGAACCGGGACGGCGCGACTGCCAAAAATACTGGAGCAGTAGAGGATCCCCTCTTTAATCAGGGTAATCGAGCGGACGGTCTGTAAAATGGCGGCCTGCTTACGCAGAGTCAGATGTGCCTGCGGGCACGGCTGGCCGACAAGATCCAACAACTCCGGTCGGCGGTTATCCAGGGAAAGCAGGACGTTTTCAAGTGAGCGAACGGTATGGCTGGCGAAATCGACAATGCGTTGTTGATTAACATTGCGCTGTGAAATAAATCGAATGCCCAACGTCAGGATGAGCGTAAGGAGCGCAACCGTCACGCAGACGATAACGCGTTTTCGGCGATAGTTTTTAATGATCGTTTGTGCGGTTTGCATGAACGGTCGCCTGATACACCTCCAGCCCCAAAAGCCAGACGCAACAGTGAAAGTGTAGTGGGGAAAGTGAAAGGCGACGAGAATCAGAAGGAAATTTCGCCCATCCGTTGCAGATGGGCGAGGGGAGGTATTAGTCGCACTGTACCTTAATGGCCAGACCACCACGGGAAGTCTCACGGTACTTCGCGTTCATGTCTTTACCGGTTTCGTACATGGTCTCAATAACTTTATCCAGCGACACGCGAGGCTCGCTGGTACGGCGCATTGCCATACGGGAGGCGTTAATCGCTTTCACCGACGCAATGGCGTTACGCTCAATGCACGGTACCTGCACCTGCCCGGCAACCGGGTCACAGGTCAGGCCCAGGTTATGTTCCATACCGATCTCCGCCGCCACGCAAACCTGCTCAGGGCTTGCGCCCAGCAGTTCAGCCAGACCAGCGGCCGCCATGGAACAGGCCACACCCACTTCACCCTGGCATCCTACTTCAGCGCCAGAGATAGAAGCGTTCATTTTGTACAGCGCACCGATGGCACCTGCCGCCAGGAAGTAACGGATGTAGATATCTGGCGTAACAGGTTCAATAAAGTGATCGTAATAAGCCAGCACCGCCGGAACAATACCGCACGCACCGTTGGTGGGCGCCGTCACTACGCGGCCACCGGCAGCGTTTTCTTCGTTAACTGCCAGAGCGAACATATTCACCCAGTCGACCACGTTCATCGGGTCGTTGGAGAATTTATCGGTGGTCACCAGCATGCGGCGCAGGGCAGAGGCACGACGCGGTACGCGCAGCGGACCCGGCAGCACGCCTTCGGTGTTCATCCCGCGATCGATACAGGCGCGCATGGTCTGCCATACGTTTGCAAAATAGTCTTCGATCTCTTTTTTGCTGTGCAGTGCCAGTTCGTTCTGCATCACCATGCCGGAGAGCGACAGGCCGGTCTCTTTGCAATAACCCAACATCTCGGTGGCCGATTTGAAAGGATACGGCACGTTGACGTCGCCAGTGCTCTCTTTACCGAAATGCTCTTCATCCACGATGAATCCACCGCCGATGGAGTAGTACGTTTTGCTGTAAATCTCTTTTTCGCCATTCCATGCATGGATGGTCATGCCGTTTTCATGCAGCGGCAGGTTGTCGCTACGAAAACGCATCCCGTCATCCTGCGGGAAATCCACTTCGTGCTGGCCGTTAGCCAGCAGCAGGCGACCGCGCGCTTCCACGTCACGGATGAATGCCGGGATGGCATCAATATCTACAGTGTCCGGCATATTGCCTGCCAGACCCATAATAATGGCGATATCGGTGTGGTGGCCTTTACCCGTTAATGACAGTGAGCCGTAGACATCCACGGCGACACGGGTAACGCTTTCCAGTAATCCTTTTTCGACCAGATCATCGACGAACTGTTTACCGGCCTTCATCGGCCCAACAGTATGGGAAGACGAAGGGCCAATTCCCACTTTGAACATGTCGAATATACTAATCACTTTCACACTCCTGACAGGGTTACCGGGGTTCCAGTAACGATGTTATAACTGCGCATAGTGTAAGAGGGAACATCGACCTCGGCTTAACTATTCACATGAATTAAACTAATGGTTAACGATGGTTTTGCTAATAGCGCGACGCCGATCGCAAACCTGACAAAAGAGGGTGGAATGTAAAGTATAGTCAAGGCTTCAGGCCGATTTGCAGAGCCAGTTCACGAATGATGCCCGCCGTCATGCCCCAGACAAAATAATGCTGATACCAGGACAACCAGACCCGATGATCGTGTCCACGGCGCTGAATATCCAGCGGGTGATAGCGACTGAGGCGAAGGGCTTCTTCCAGTGGCATTTCAAACACCGCAGACACCTCATCAACACTGGCGTGATACTGAAGGCCGGGCGGGATAATGCCCACCACCGGCGTCACCTGGAAACCGGTCACGCTGTCCACCGGCGGGAGGACGCCGACAATCTCGACGGCCTCCGGTGGGATCGCCACCTCTTCCTGCGCTTCACGCAGCGCCGCGGCAATCAGCGAGGCATCGCTGCTGTCTACCGCGCCGCCGGGGAAAGCGACCTGACCGGCATGTTTGCGTAAATGAGGGGAGCGCTGGGTCAACAGCAAACCGGGCTGCTCACGGCGCACCACGGGGATCAGCACCGCCGCCTGACGTTGATTAAGCGCTTCGCGGCTCACCTGTGGCCGCAAAAGCTGAAAGCGCGACAGAAAATCATCCAGCGTCAGGTTCTCTCTCTCCACCCGTCAGTTCTCCAGTTGTTGCAGGATACGGTTAACTTTATCAAAGGTTTCCTGATATTCCGCCTCGACCTGGCTGTCAGCAACAATCCCGCCGCCTGCGGAACAGTAAAGCTGGCCGTCGCAGGCCGTCAGGGTGCGAATAGTGATGCTGGTATCCAGCGTGCCGCAGACGCTAACGTAGCCAATGCTGCCGCACCAGGCGTTGCGACGGTGCGGTTCCAGCTCATCGATAATCTCCATCGCCCGCACTTTTGGCGCGCCGGTGATGGAGCCACCCGGGAACGCGGCGCGCAGAAGATCGCAGGGGGTACGCGAAGCCGGCAGTTGTGCGGTAATGGTGCTGACCAGATGGTGCACCGCCGGGAAAGGCTCGACGACGAACAGCTCCGGCACGCGAACGCTGCCCGGTACCGCCACCCGGCCAATGTCGTTGCGCATCAGGTCGACAATCATTAAATTTTCGGCGCGATCCTTCGGTGACGCGGCGAGCTTTTTCGCCTGCTGGCGGTCGGCAGCCGGATCGCTCAGGCGCGGCAAGGTCCCTTTAATCGGGCGTGTCTGGATCTTGCCTTCCGCCAGATGAATAAACCGCTCAGGCGAAAGACTCAGGATCGCGCCCTGATCGAGACGGATAAACGCACTGAACGGTGCCCGGTTGCTGGCATTGAGGCGGGTAAAGGCCTGCCATTCATCGCCCTGATACGTCGCCTGGAAGCGCTGGGCAAGGTTCACCTGATAACAATCGCCGCTTTGCAGATATGCCTGTACGCGTGCGAATTTTTCCGCATAGGTCTGCGGGGTCATGTTTGAACGCCACGCAGAGGTCAGACGGAAATCTGGCGCGGCTGCGGGCTGCTGCGCGTTCAGCCACGCCAGGCGTGCCTCCACATCCGAATGGCTGAGCAGGGAGACCACCTGTTTATGGTGATCGACAATCAGCGCCCAGTCGTAAAGTCCCACCGCCATATCCGGCAGCGGAAGATCCGCCTTCGCAACGGAAGGCAGCGTTTCAAAGCGGCGACCAAGGTCATAGCCAAACACGCCCAGCGCACCACCCTGGAAGGGAAGATCCGGGTTAGGCGTGGCAGACAAACCCAGCTCGTCGATAGCCTCCTGAAGCTTGATCAGCGGATCGTGCGTGGAGGGCTGGTTTTCGGATGTCACCGTGCGCACCGGGTCAGCAACCACAATGTCGAAGCGGCTGTAAGGATGGTCCGCATGGCCGGAATGCAGCAGCATCGCCCAGGGAAGATGGCTCAGACGAGCAAACCAGAATTCAGCGGCGTCAGTACGCCACGGCAGGGTAATAACAGTGGGGAAGCGCATGTTCATGTGTGGCATACTACCGGGCAGCGTGAAATAATTAGCGCGAATAATTTAGCAGGAGTTGACGATGTTTGCAGGTTTACCTTCTCTGAGCCACGAGCAACAGCAGAAAGCGGTTGAGCGGATCCAGGAGCTGATGTCCCAGGGGATGAGCAGCGGGCAGGCCATTTCTCAGGTGGCGGAAGAACTTCGCGCCACCCATACCGGCGAGCGGATCGTGGCGCGTTTCGAGGATGAAGATGAAGAGTAACCGGCTTACACAGCCGCGATAATCTTAATCTCTACCTTGTATTCCGGCTTCATCAGCGTGGCCTGTACGGTACAACGTACAGGCGCGTGACCCGCCACCACCCACGCATCCCAGGCTTTGTTCATGGCCGCAAAATCGTCTTTATTCGCCAGGAAAATGGTGGCGTCCAGAATACGCGATTTGTCGCTGCCTTGCTTTTCCAGCACCGCATCGATCTGCGCCAGGGTGTCAGCTGTTTGTTCAAAGGCATCCGCATCCAGATTGGACGGCACGCCAGTGTAATAGAGCGTCTGGTTATGAATGACTACATCAGACCAGCGGGCTTCGGCATCAATGCGCACAATTGTCATAAACGTTTCCTCGTTACTTTCGTCATCAGGCGGCAAGACTGCCATATTGTTTCGTCGTCGTCACTATTTGGGGTGGCACAGGAGAGGATGGGCTGACATAATCCCTGTGCAAAAATACAGTGAGAGAACACCGTGGCAGACGATTTTTCCCCTGAAGGGCAGTTAGCACAGGCTATTCCCGGTTTTAAACCGCGTGAACCGCAGCGTCAGATGGCGCATGCCGTCGCTCGCGCCATCGATAAGGCACAGCCGCTGGTGGTCGAGGCCGGAACCGGCACGGGAAAAACCTACGCTTACCTTGCACCGGCGCTGCGCGCGAAAAAGAAGGTGATCATCTCTACCGGCTCGAAGGCGTTGCAGGATCAGCTCTACAGCCGTGATTTGCCGACGGTGGCAAAAGCGCTGAAATACAAAGGGCGGCTGGCATTGCTGAAAGGGCGCTCCAACTATCTCTGCCTGGAGCGTCTTGAACAGCAGGCGCTGGCGGGCGGCGACCTGCCGGTGCAGACCCTGAGTGATGTGATCATCCTTCGCGCCTGGGCTAACCAGACGGAAGAGGGGGATATCAGCACCTGCGCGAGCGTGGCGGAAGACTCTCCCGCCTGGCCGCTGGTGACCAGCACCAATGACAACTGCCTGGGCAGCGACTGCCCGCTGTATAAAGACTGTTTTGTGGTCAAAGCGCGTAAAACGGCGATGGATGCAGATGTGGTGGTGGTCAACCACCATCTGTTTCTCGCGGATATGGTGGTGAAAGACAGCGGTTTTGGCGAACTTATTCCTGAAGCGGAAGTGATGATCTTCGACGAAGCCCATCAGCTTCCGGATATCGCCAGCCAGTATTTCGGCCAGTCGCTCTCCAGCCGCCAGCTGCTGGATCTGGCGAAAGATTTCACCATTGCTTATCGCACTGAATTAAAAGATACCCAGCAGCTGCAAAAATGTGCCGATCGCCTCGCGCAAAGCGCGCAGGATTTTCGCCTGCAGCTTGGCGAGCCGGGCTACCGCGGCAATTTGCGCGAGTTGCTGGCGGACAATAATATCCAGCGTGCGCTACTGCTGCTGGATGACGCGCTGGAACTCTGTTACGACGTGGCGAAACTGTCGCTTGGCCGTTCTGCGCTGCTGGACGCTGCCTTCGAGCGTGCCACGCTCTATCGCGGGCGGCTGAAACGGCTGAAGGAGATCAACCAGCCGGGGTACAGCTACTGGTATGAATGCACCTCGCGTCATTTCACCCTGGCGCTTACGCCGCTGACGGTGGCAGACAAATTCAAAGAGGTGATGGCGCAAAAACCGGGGAGCTGGATATTTACCTCCGCGACCCTGTCGGTGAATGACGATCTGCACCACTTCACCGAGCGTCTCGGGATTGAACAGGCGGAGTCACTGCTGCTGCCGAGCCCGTTTGATTATGAAAAACAGGCGCTGCTCTGCGTGCCGCGTAATCTGCCGTTACCCAACCAGCCTGGCGCCGCACGCCTGTTGGCAGCCATGCTGAAGCCGATGATTGAGGCCAACAATGGCCGCTGCTTTATGCTCTGCACCTCTCACGCCATGATGCGCGACCTGGCAGAACAGTTCCGCGCCACCATGACCTTGCCTGTCCTGCTGCAGGGGGAAACCAGCAAAGGGCAACTGTTACAGCAGTTTGTCAGTGCCGGAAATGCGCTTCTGGTGGCAACCAGCAGTTTCTGGGAAGGCGTAGACGTGCGGGGCGATACCCTGTCGCTGGTGATTATCGATAAACTGCCTTTTACCTCGCCGGACGATCCGCTGCTCAAAGCGCGAATGGAAGACTGCCGTCTGCGCGGAGGCGATCCTTTCGACGAGGTACAGCTGCCGGACGCGGTGATCACCCTCAAACAGGGGGTAGGACGCCTGATCCGCGACGTGGACGACCGCGGCGTGCTCGTTATCTGTGATAACCGGCTGGTGATGCGCCCCTACGGTGCGACCTTCCTCGCCAGCCTGCCGCCCGCGCCGCGTACGCGGGACATTAAACGCGCGGTTCGCTTCCTGGCCAACCCAACGGCGGAGTAATTTGCCCGGGAGTGTGCTAAGATGCGCGCCATTTTGTGACTGACCATTGCGAGAGCGCGACGACTGATGCGAATTCTGGCTATTGATACCGCTACAGAGGCGTGTTCCGTTGCTCTGTGGAACGACGGTGCTATTTCTGCTCATTTCGAAGAGTGCCCACGAGAACACACCCAACGTATTCTGCCCCTGGTGAAAGCGATTTTGACCCAGGGCAACACCACCTTAACCGACCTCGATGCGCTGGCCTTTGGCCGTGGCCCCGGCAGCTTTACGGGTGTACGCATTGGGATCGGTATTGCGCAGGGGCTGGCGCTGGGCGCTGACCTTCCGATGATCGGTGTTTCCACCCTGGCGACGATGGCGCAGGGCGCGTGGCGTATGACCGGTGCTACCCGTGTGCTGGCAGCGATTGATGCCCGCATGGGCGAAGTCTACTGGGCTGAATACACCCGCGACGAGCAGGGCGTGTGGCACGGCGAAGAGACGGAAGCGGTACTCAAGCCGGAAGCGGTAACCGAACGGTTGCAAAACCTCTCCGGTGAGTGGGCGACGGTAGGGACCGGTTGGGCGGCATGGCCTGACATGGCAAACGGTACCGGCGTAACGCTGGTGGACGGCAACATGCTTCTGCCTGCCGCAGAGGATATGCTTCCTCTGGCCTGCCAGCTGCTCGCAGCAGGAAAAACCGTGGCCGTTGAACATGCCGAGCCGGTTTATTTGCGAAACACCGTCGCGTGGAAGAAACTTCCAGGCCGCGAGTGAATCTCAGTAACAGGAACTGAGAAAAAGGAGTCGCATCATGGCGGTTCAGACTAAAGTAGTACGCCTAATTATGGCAGGCGCTGTGGCCATAGCACTGAGCGGATGCGTTTCCGTTCCTGATGCGATTAAGGGCAGTAGCCCTACGCCACAGCAGGATCTGGTTCGCGTGATGAATGCCCCTGAGCTTTACGTCGGTCAGGAAGCGCGCTTCGGCGGGAAGGTGATTGAGGTGCAAAACCAGCAGGGGAAAACCCGGCTGGAGATCGCCACCGTGCCACTGGATAGCGGCGCGCGGCCGATCCTCGGCGAAACCTCGCGCGGGCGCATTTTTGCCGATGTCAGCGGCTTCCTCGACCCGGTTGATTTCCGTGGACAGCTGGTGACCGTCGTCGGGCCGATTACCGGCACGACACAGGGCAAAATCGGCACAACGCCTTACAAATTTATGACCATGCAGGTTAACGGCTACAAACGCTGGCGGCTGACACAGCAGGTGATCATGCCGCCCCAGCCTGTTGATCCGTGGATGTGGGGCCCCCACCCGTATCGTTACGGCTACCCCGGCTGGGGCTGGTATAACCCAGGCCCGGCGCAGGTACAGACGATCGTTACTGAGTAACTTACTGTTATTGTTAGAAAAGAGACAGCGGCTCAGCCGCTGTCTCTGTTTTTTTACGGCTAAAACGAAAAAAAAGAGTGACGCGCTTCGCAACCTTAAATCTGGGCAATTAATAAACTGGTACGCTGAGTTAATATAATGTTAACAAACTGTTTATTATCGGGGTTGTGATGACGACGAACACTCAATTCAGAGGTGATGCATTGAACAAGGTTTGGCTTAACCGTTATCCCGCAGATGTGCCTGCGGAGATCAATCCTGACCGTTATCAATCCCTGGTTGAATTATTTGAACACTCGGTAAGGCGTTACGCCGATCAGCCCGCGTTTATCAATATGGGTGAGGTGATGACGTTCCGTAAGCTTGAGGAGCGGAGTCGGGCGTTCGCGGCCTATTTGCAGGAAGGGCTGGGGCTGCAAAAAGGGGATCGCGTCGCGCTGATGATGCCGAACCTGCTGCAATACCCGGTCGCGTTATTTGGTATCCTGCGGGCCGGGATGATTGTCGTCAACGTCAACCCGCTCTACACCCCACGTGAGCTGGAACATCAGCTGAACGACAGCGGCGCGACCGCAATTGTGATCGTCTCAAACTTTGCCCACACGCTGGAGAAAGTGGTCGACAGAACCCAGGTGAAACACGTCATCCTGACGCGCATGGGGGATCAGCTCTCCACCGCCAAGGGCACGCTGGTTAACTTTGTCGTCAAATACATTAAACGTCTGGTACCGAAATACCATCTGCCGGATGCCATCTCCTTCCGCCGCGCGTTGCATGCCGGTTATCGTATGCAATACGTCAAACCAGAAGTGGTGTCAGAGGATCTTGCGTTCCTGCAGTACACCGGTGGCACTACCGGCGTGGCCAAAGGCGCCATGCTGACTCACCGCAATATGCTGGCGAACCTTGAGCAGGTGAATGCGACCTACGGGCCGCTGCTGCATCCGGGCAAAGAGGTGGTCATCACCGCGCTTCCGCTTTATCACATTTTTGCGCTGACCATGAACTGCCTGCTGTTTATTGAGCTGGGCGGTCAGAACGTGCTGATCACCAACCCACGCGACATTCCGGGGCTGGTTAAAGAGCTGGCGAAATACCCGTTCACCGCCATGACCGGGGTCAATACCCTGTTTAACGCGCTGCTTAATAACAAAGAGTTCCAGCAGCTTGATTTCTCCACGCTGCACCTCTCTGCGGGCGGCGGAATGCCGGTTCAGCAGGCGGTGGCAGAGCGCTGGGTGAAACTCACCGGCCAGTATTTACTCGAAGGCTATGGCCTGACCGAATGCGCCCCGCTGGTCAGCGTCAATCCGCATGATATCGACTATCACAGCGGCAGTATCGGCCTGCCCGTACCGTCGACGGAAGCCAAACTGGTGGATGATGACGACAACGAAGTTGCACCGGGCGAGCCGGGTGAACTGTGCGTTAAAGGGCCACAGGTGATGCTGGGCTACTGGCAGCGTCCTGATGCCACCGACGAAATCATCAAAGACGGCTGGCTACACACCGGTGATATCGCGGTGATGGACGAAGAGGGCTTCCTGCGCATTGTCGATCGTAAGAAAGACATGATCCTCGTCTCGGGATTTAACGTCTATCCGAATGAGATCGAAGATGTGGTGATGCAGCATAGCGGCGTGCTTGAAGTTGCCGCGGTTGGCGTACCTTCCGGCAGCAGCGGCGAGGCAGTGAAGATTTTTGTGGTGAAGAAAAACGCCTCTCTTACCGAGGAGGAGCTCATCACGTTCTGCCGCCGTCAGCTCACCGGCTATAAAGTGCCGAAGCTGGTGGAGTTCCGCGATGAGCTGCCGAAATCGAACGTCGGGAAGATATTACGACGAGAATTACGTGACGAAGCCCGTGCCAAAGTGGACAATAAGGCCTGAGCTTCACGCTAATCGCCCAGACGCCGGTTTAGCCGGCGTTTTTTATGGGCGCAAACAAAAGAGAAACCGTTTTGAATTACCAGATGATCACGACCAACGACGAGCTGGCTTCGCTGTGCGAAGTGACGCGCGACTTTCCTGCCATCGCCCTGGATACCGAGTTTGTCCGTACCCGGACGTATTATCCGCAGTTGGGTTTGATTCAGATGTACGACGGCAAACACGTGTCGCTGATTGACCCGCTCGGCATTACCGACTGGACGCCGATGCGTGACCTGCTGCTTGATACTGCGGTCACCAAATACCTGCACGCAGGCAGTGAAGATCTGGAAGTCTTTCTGAATACGTTTGGCATCATGCCGCAGCCGCTGATTGACACGCAGATCCTCGCCGCGTTCAGCAATCGTCCGCTTTCATGGGGCTTTGCCGCCATGGTTGAGGAGTACACCGGCCTGACCCTGGATAAAAGTGAATCCCGTACCGACTGGCTGGCGCGCCCGCTCACAGAGCGTCAGCTGGATTACGCTGCAGCAGATGTGTTTTACCTGCTGCCGATTGCCGGACAACTGATGAAAGAGGCAGAAGCCTCCGGCTGGCTGCCTGCTGCACTGGATGAGTGCAGCATGACGCAGCAGCGTCGCCAGGAAATCGCTGACCCGAAAGAGGCCTGGCGCGATATCAGCAACGCGTGGCAGCTGCGTACGCGTCAGCTGGCCTGTCTGCAATTGTTAGCCGACTGGCGCCTGCGTAAAGCGCGCGAACGCGATTTGGCCGTTAACTTTGTGGTACGCGAAGAGCACCTGTGGGCGGTCGCACGCTATATGCCAGGCAGCATGGGGGAGCTGGACAGCATTGGGCTTTCAGGCAGCGAAATCCGCTTTCACGGAAAAACGCTGCTCGCGCTGGTGGCCAAAGCGCAGCAGATACCGGATGACGCACTGCCAGAGCCGCTGCTGAATCTGATGGATATGCCGGGCTATCGCAAAGCGTTTAAAGATATTAAAGCGCTGGTGCAGGCTGTGGCGGCAGAAAGCAAACTGAGTGCCGAACTGCTGGCATCACGTCGTCAGATAAACCAGCTTTTGAACTGGCACTGGAAGCTGAAACCGCAGAATGGCTTACCGGAAATGATGGCGGGCTGGCGCGGGGAATTGATGGCCGATCGCCTGAATACGTTGCTGGAAGGGTATCCACGATAATCAATATGCCGGGCGATATACCCGGCATATTCCCCCGGTGGCGCTGCGCTTACCGGGGCTACGAAATTAAAAACTACGGACGCGACTCTTCCGCTTCCGGGAGCGTGACGTTCAGCTCCAGAATCGAAATATCCCCGTCTTTTTGCTCCAGCTGCACGGTGACCATCTCCGGGTCAATCTGCACATATTTGCAGATCACTTCCAGGATGTCCTTGCGCAGCTGCGGCAGGTAGTGAGGCTCGGCGTCGCTACGACGACGCTCCGCAACGATGATTTGCAGTCGTTCTTTTGCGATGTTGGCGGTGTTCTTTTTCCGCGAGAGAAAAAAGTCCAGTAATGCCATAACTTATCCTCCGAACAGGCGTTTGAGGAAACCTTTCTTCTCTTCTTCAATGAAGCGGAAAGGACGTTCTTCTCCCAGCAGACGGTCAACCGTATCCGCATACGCTTTACCGGCATCTGCTGTTGTATCAAGGATCACTGGCTCGCCCTGGTTAGAGGCGCGCAGCACGGACTGGTCTTCCGGGATGACGCCCACCAGTTTAATGCGCAGGATCTCCAGCACGTCTTCCATGCTCAGCATGTCACCTTTGTTTACGCGGCCCGGGTTATAGCGGGTCAGCAGCAGGTGCTCTTTAATCGGGTCTTCGCCATTTTCCGCACGGCGGGATTTGGATGCGAGGATCCCGAGAATGCGGTCAGAGTCACGGACGGATGACACTTCAGGGTTCGTGGTGATGATCGCTTCATCAGCGAAATAGAGCGCCATCAGGGCACCGGTTTCGATACCGGCAGGGGAGTCACAGACAATGAAGTCGAACTCCATTTTTTTCAGCTCATCGAGCACCTTTTCAACCCCTTCGCGGGTCAGGGCGTCTTTGTCACGCGTCTGAGAGGCCGGGAGGATATAAAGGTTCTCGGTGCGCTTGTCTTTAATCAGCGCCTGGTTAAGGGTGGCATCGCCCTGAATCACGTTTACGAAGTCATACACGACGCGACGTTCACAACCCATAATCAGGTCGAGGTTACGCAGACCGATATCGAAATCGATAACGACGGTTTTCTTTCCCTTCTGGGCCAAACCAGTAGCGATGGCCGCGCTGGAGGTGGTCTTGCCAACGCCTCCTTTACCCGAAGTAACAACAATAATGCGTGCCATAGAAATTCCTTGTTAAAAAGGGATCAATTCAACGGTTGAACGGTCAACGCGTCGTCTGCCAGTCGCAGACGAGCCGCTTTGCCATAAAATTCGGCTGGGATCTTGTCGCTCAGCCAATATTCACCTGCGATGGACACCAGTTCCGCAGTCAGGTGAGTACAAAATATTTGTGCGTCCCGATCGCCACTCGCCCCGGCGAGTGCACGCCCACGCATCATACCGTAAACGTGAATATTGCCATCTGCAATCAGCTCAGCGCCAGCGCTGACGTGGCTTGTAACAATTAGATCACAGTTTGGTGCATAAATGCGCTGTCCGGAACGAACCGGCACATCAATCATTCGCGTTTTTGTGAGGGCGGTAACGTTTTGTACCGCAGGTGGGGGCGTTTCAACGGCAACGGGGGCCGCACGTGGGGCTTTTTCTTTGCCCTCGTTCAGAAGAGGCAGTCCCGCACGGTCGATTTCCGCTTTCAGCTCAGGATCTTTACAGCCGCTGATGCCCACAATGCGCAGACCGGTAGAGGAGACGGCCTGCTGGAGTTGTTTCCAGTTAACCGGGGATTCCAGACCGCTGACATTGATAACAACAGGGGCGTGTTTCAGAAAGGCGGGAGCCTGAGCGATTTTGTCTTCTAACGCCTGACGAATAACCTCGGGTTTTGCATCATGCAAATGTACCACTGATAAGGTGAAGCTACTGCCTTTAAGCTCGATGGGCGTGTTTGACATCCTGGCCTTACTCAATTTGCTATTAACCGCAACCACTCGCTGCGATATTCCGAAGAGTATCAGGCATGTTATAGTCAGGAGTATATTGAGGCAAGCAACCACCTATGAATTCAGAGTAAAAACATGTTTTGTGTGATCTACAGAAGTACAAGCCGCGACCAGACCTATCTTTATGTCGAAAAGAAAGACGATTTTTCCCGCGTGCCAGAAGAATTAATGAAGAGCTTTGGCCGACCTCAGCTGGCGATGCTGCTGCCGCTCGACGGTCGTAAGAAACTGGTTAACGCCGATCTGGAAAAAGTTAAAACGGCCTTAACGGAGCAAGGCTATTATTTACAGCTTCCGCCACCTCCCGAGAATTTATTAAAACAGCATCTTGAGGCGACCGGTAAAAAATAGCCTCACCTGTTTTCGGGCATAACACATCAACCGTTTAGGGGTCGACCATGTATCAACATCATAACTGGCAAGGTGCATTACTGGATTATCCCGTCAGCAAAGTGGTTTGCGTGGGCAGCAATTATGCCAAACACATTCAGGAGATGGGCAGCGCGACGCCAGAAGAGCCGGTGCTGTTTATTAAGCCGGAAACCGCGCTTTGCGATATCCGCCAGCCGCTGGCACTGCCGCAGGGACTGGGTTCAGTGCATCATGAAGTGGAGCTGGCGGTGCTGATTGGCGCGACGCTACGCCAGGCCTCCGAAGAGCATGTGCAAAAAGCTATTGCCGGTTACGGCGTGGCGCTGGATCTGACGCTGCGTGAGGTACAGGGCAAGCTGAAGAAAGCAGGGCAGCCGTGGGAAAAAGCCAAAGGCTTTGATAATGCCTGCCCGATCTCGGGTTTTGTTCCGGTCGGCGAATTTACCGGCGATCCACAGAACACGTCCCTCAGCCTGAAAGTGAACGGTGAGATCCGCCAGCAGGGCACCACGGCAGATATGATCCATAAGATCGTGCCGCTGATTGCCTATATGAGCCGCTTCTTTACCCTTAAGCCGGGTGATGTGATCCTGACCGGTACGCCAGAAGGTGTCGGACCTCTTAACGGTGGAGACGAACTGGACGTGAGCTTTAACGGCCTGTCACTGAAAACCCGCGTGCTGTAAACGCATTTTGCCGCCCCTCAGGGCGGCAAAACTTGCATCAACGTGCCAGACTCGTTATAAGGTGCGCTTTCTTTTGACGTGTGGACATCCTGATGAACGACATCCCTTTCTGGCAACGCAAAACTCTCGACGAAATGACTGACGTGGAGTGGGAGTCGTTATGTGACGGCTGCGGGCAGTGCTGCCTGCATAAGCTCATGGATGAAGACACTGATGAAATCTATTTCACCAACGTTGCCTGTAAGCAGTTAAACATCAAAACCTGCCAGTGCCGCAACTACGAGCGCCGCTTCGAGTTCGAGCCGGACTGCATTAAACTCACCCGTGAGAACCTGCCGACGTTTGAATGGCTGCCGCATACCTGCGCGTATCGCCTGCTGGCGGAAGGGAAGGATCTGCCGACATGGCACCCCTTGCTGACCGGCTCTAAAGCGGCCATGCACGGCGAGCGTATCTCTGTGCGTCACATCGCGGTGAAAGAGTCCGAGGTGCGGGACTGGGAAGACCACATTATGAATCACCCGACCCGGTGATAAATAAAAACCCGCCGAGGCGGGTTTTTATTGGGGTGCGGCCTGATGCCCTCACCCCAACCTTCTCCCACGGGAGAGGGCGCAAAAACTAAAAACGGCAACTATCGTTGCCGTTTTGCTTTTACCTTCCGAACAGATCGCGCTTCTTCGGCTTAAACGGCTGAGCAATCAGCACCAGCAGCGCCACGACGAAGTAGGCCACAAAAATGCCCACCAGCCACTGCGGCATCTCCAGCGACAGGAATTCCCACTGACGTACAGAGCAGTCACCGGAAGCGACAAACACCTGCGGCAGCCATTTATCCAGCGGCAACCAGCTCGGGAAGCGGGCAGCGAAATCACAGGTCATGAACGGCGACGGGTGCAGTTGCATCATGGTGTGCTGCCAGGAAAGCTCAATCCCTTTCCAGGCGCTGTACAGCCAGACCGCGATAGCGACGTAACGGAGCGGTGTTTTAGGTGCAATCGCACCCAACAGACCCGCGCCCATGACGCCAAACAGCGCGCAGCGCTCGTAGATACAGAGCACGCAGGGTTTGAGTCCCATCACATGCTGGAACCACAGCGCGACCATTTCCAGCGCAAAGGCGGTCAGGGCCATTAACAACCATGCTCCGCGACCGCGGGAGCACTGGTTTAAAAATCTCAACATAATCATTTCCCTGGAACATGCTTAGAAAGCGCAGTGTAAACGAATTTTAATGCGCCGCAAGTATACCCGCTTGTATCAGCCATTGCGTACAGGGAATGAGGGTAATTTTGACGCAAAGCAATCCCACAATGGTGAGCACCAGCGTATAGGGCAGCGCCATCCAGACCATCTTTCCATAAGAAAGACGTATGAGTGGCGCGAGGGCCGAGGTCAGCAGGAACAGGAAAGCGGCCTGTCCGTTTGGCGTCGCCACCGACGGCAGATTGGTGCCGGTATTAATGGCAACCGCCAGCAGCTCGAACTGCCCGGCGTTGATAATGCCTTCTTCCATCGCCGCTTTGGCTTCATTGATGTAGACCGTGCCGACAAAAACGTTATCGGAGATGGACGACAGCAGGCCGTTGAAGAGATAGAAGAGCGACAGTTGCGCGTCGGGCGCCGCCTGCAGTACAAAAGTAATAATCGGGGCGAACAGGTGTTGGTCGATAATCACCGCCACCACCGCAAAGAAGACCGCCAGCAGCGCGGTAAACGGCAGGGCTTCGGTAAAGGCTTTACCGATAGCATGTTCATCCGTTACCCCGCTAAAGGTCGTCGCAAGAATAATAACCGAAAGACCAATCAGCCCGACTTCGGCAAGATGGAAAGCCAGCGCGACGATAAGCCAGATACCGATGATCCCCTGCGCAATCAGACGCAGCGTCTCCTGGCGCGTGCGCTGCGTACGGTTCTGCTCGTCAAATTTATGCAGCTCTTTGCGAACTGGCTCAGGCAACTGCGCACCGTAGCCGAAAACGTTGAATTTCTCGACCAGGATACAGGTCGCTAACCCGCAGACGAACACGGGCAGGCTGACCGGTGCCATGCGCAGGAAAAACTCGCCAAAATGCCACTCAGCCGCTTTGGCGATGATCAGGTTTTGCGGCTCACCTACCATGGTCATCACGCCACCTAATGCGGTACCGACGCCCGCGTGCATCATCAGGCTGCGCAGAAACGCGCGGAACTGTTCCAGCACCTCACGGTTATGCGCCTCGACGTGGCTGTCGTCCTGCAAATCCTCGCCCGGACGGGACGATGCCACGCGGTGATAAATGCCGTAAAACCCGACGGCAACGCTGATGACCACCGCCACGACGGTTAGTGCATCCAGGAAGGCCGAAAGGAATGCGGCAGCAAGGCAGAACGCCAGCGACAGCATCGTTTTAGACGGAATGCTAAGCAACAGGCGGGTGAAGATAAACAGCAGCAGCTGTTTCATAAAGTAGATACCGGCCACCATGAAGATCAGCAGCAGAAGCACTTCAAGGTTGGATGCCAGCTCGGCTTTGACATGTTCTGCGCTCGTCATACCGATAACCACGGCTTCAAAAGCCAGCAAACCACCCGGCAGCAGGGGATAACATTTCAGCGCCATGGCCAGGGTGAAGATAAACTCCGCCACCAGCAGCCACCCGGCGACGAACGGAGCGATACTAAAAATAATGGGATTAACAACCAGGAAAACCAGAAGTATCAGTTTGTACCAGTCAGGAGACTGGCCTAAAAAATTGCGCCACAGCGCGCGCCCAAAAGAAATTTCCACAACAGACGTCCTTCCCCGTCAGGTAAAACAAAACATCAGTATACGCAAAAAATGCGTGGCGGAGGCGGATAAGCGTGTATTGTAAATTTCACGAAAATAAAACAGCGATCCCTCTTTTCTCTCTTTCACGCGCTACCTGCCACAGCATGCCTCTGGTATGATGAGTGCAATTTGCAAAAGCTGTGTAATGGAAATCTCACTATGGTCATTAAGGCGCAGAGCCCGGCGGGTTTCGCGGAAGAGTACATCATTGAAAGCATCTGGAATAATCGCTTCCCTGCGGGATCCATTCTTCCGGCTGAACGCGAACTCTCTGAACTGATTGGCGTCACTCGCACCACGCTGCGTGAAGTGCTCCAGCGACTGGCGCGCGATGGCTGGTTGACGATCCAGCACGGTAAGCCAACGAAAGTAAACAACTTCTGGGAAACTTCCGGGCTGAACATTCTTGAAACGCTGGCGCGCCTCGATCACGAAAGCGTGCCACAGCTGATTGATAATCTGCTCTCGGTGCGTACCAACATTGCGACAATCTTTATTCGTACCGCTTTTCGTCAGCATCCGGAAGACGCGCTGCAGGTGCTTGCCAGCGCGAACGAAGTGGAAGATCACGCGGATGCCTTTGCCACGCTCGATTACAACGTTTTCCGCGGACTGGCGTTTGCCTCCGGTAACCCGGTGTACGGTCTGATCCTGAACGGCATGAAAGGGCTGTATACCCGTATCGGTCGCCACTACTTTGCCAACCCTGAGGCGCGCAGCCTGGCGCTGGGCTTCTACCATAAGCTCAGCAAGCTCTGTACTGAAGGCCTGCACGATCAGGTGTATGAAACGGTGCGCCGCTACGGCCACGATTCCGGTGAAATCTGGCACCGGATGCAGAAAACTCTGCCGGGTGATTTAGCCATTCAGGGCCGCTGAAATAAAAAACCTCTCAAGTGAGAGGTTTTTTTCGCCCGGTGGCGCTTCGCTTACCGGGCCTACAAAACCCGGCAAAAACCATTACAACGTATTCAACCGCGCCGGGCAACGATCCAGCAGCTCCACGCTGCCATCTTCATTCTGCTGCTCCAGTAGCACATCAAAGCCCCACAGGCGATGCACATGCTTCAGCACCTCTTTGCGTCCTTTATCCAGCGGCGCCCGGTTGTGCGGAATATAGCGCAGCGTCAGGGAGCGATCGCCGCGTAAATCCACGTTCCATACCTGAATGTTGGGTTCAAGGTTGCTCAGGTTGTACTGGGAGGAGAGGCGAGAGCGGATCTCTCGGTAACCTTCCTCGTTATGGATCGCCGAAATCTCCAGGTAGTTATTGCGGTCGTCATCCAGCACGGTGAAGAAGCGGAAATCACGCATGATCTTCGGCGACATAAACTGGCTGATGAAGCTCTCATCCTTAAAGTCACGCATCGCGAAATGCAGCGTTTCCAGCCAGTCAGAGCCGGCGATATCCGGGAACCAGTATTTATCTTCTTCCGTTGGCGACTGGCAGATGCGTTTAATGTCCTGGAACATCGCAAAGCCGAGTGCGTACGGGTTAATGCCGCTATACCACGGGCTGTTGTAAGGCGGCTGGAACACCACGTTTGTATGGCTGTGCAGGAACTCCATCATGAACCGCTCGGTGACTTTCCCTTCGTCGTATAGATGGTTAAGGATGGTGTAATGCCAGAAGGTGGCCCAGCCTTCGTTCATCACCTGGGTCTGTTTCTGCGGATAGAAATACTGGCTGACCTTACGCACGATGCGCAGGATCTCACGCTGCCACGGCTCCAGCAGCGGCGCGTTTTTCTCCATAAAATAGAGCAGGTTTTCCTGCGGCTCAGACGGGTAGCGACGCGCTTCGGCAACCGCTTTCTCTTCTTCACGTTTCGGCAGGGTGCGCCACAGCATATTCACCTGGCTTTGCAGATACTCTTCGCGGCTTTTCTGCCGCGCTTTCTCCTCCTGGAGGGAGATTTTCTGTGGACGTTTGTAACGATCAACGCCGTAGTTCATCAGCGCGTGACAGGAGTCGAGCAGTTTCTCCACTTCGTCCACGCCGTAGCGCTCTTCGCAGTCGGTAATGTACTTACGCGCGAAGATCAGGTAATCGACAATCGAGCTGGCATCCGTCCAGCTGCGGAACAGGTAGTTATTCTTGAAGAACGAGTTATGCCCGTAGCAGGCATGCGCCATCACCAGCGCCTGCATGGTAATGGTGTTCTCTTCCATCAGGTAGGCGATACACGGATTGGAGTTGATCACGATCTCATACGCCAGCCCCTGCTGGCCGTGCTTATATAAGCGCTCCGTTTCAATGAATTTTTTACCAAACGACCAGTGCGGATAATTGATCGGCATCCCGACGCTGGAGTAGGCGTCCATCATCTGCTCGGACGTAATGACTTCAATCTGATGGGGATAAGTATCCAGACGATACAGTTTTGCCACCCGGTCGATTTCGGCGAGATAGACATCCAGCAACTCGAAGGTCCAGTCGGGTCCATCGCTCAGACGTGTGCTGTCCTTATTCAGGGAATCAATAGTAGCCATTAGCGCGCCCTCGTTGTGGGAGCTCTCTCTGTCTGGAGAGCCTCCTGATAAGCATAGATCACCGTGTTAAAAAGCGTGCTGGAGCAGAAATTTTTTCTTTGCGATTTCCCGTTTTTGATGCGGCAAAAAAAGCGTTCTTCACAGAATTTTATACTGGTTAAAAATAACGCGCAGCAGGAGATCCCAAATTCGCCTCATCCCCTGATGGTGGGGGATGTGTGAGGTAAGTCACCATAAAAAAGTCGTATGTTGAATAATATTTTCAACTAGGTTATCAATCTGTAATTAGAAGATTGTTCTTTTGCACATATGGAGTGGCTATGCGTGTTGTCATACTGGGAAGTGGTGTCGTTGGCGTAACCAGCGCCTGGTATTTAAGTCAGGCGGGACATGACGTGACCGTTATCGATCGTGAGTCAGGGCCTGCGCTGGAAACCAGTGCGGCGAACGCCGGACAGATCTCTCCGGGCTATGCCGCGCCGTGGGCGGCACCCGGCGTTCCGCTGAAGGCAATTAAGTGGATGTTCCAGCGCCATGCGCCCCTGGCCATCAGCCTCGACGGCACACAGTTCCAGCTGAAGTGGATGTGGCAGATGCTGCGCAACTGCGACACCCGGCACTACATGGAAAACAAAGGTCGGATGGTGCGTCTGGCGGAATACAGCCGTGACTGCCTGAAAGCACTGCGCGCCTCCACCGGTATTGAGTACGAAGGTCGCCAGGGCGGCACGCTGCAACTGTTCCGCACGGCGCAACAGTATGAAAACGCCACCCGTGATATTGCCGTGCTGGAAGATGCGGGCGTACCGTATCAACTGCTCGAAGCCAGCCAGCTTGGGCAGGTTGAACCGGCGCTGGCAGAAGTGTCGCACAAGCTGACGGGCGGCCTGCGTTTGCCGAATGATGAAACTGGCGACTGCCAGCTGTTTACGCAGCGTCTCGCGCAGATGTGCGAGCAGGCGGGAGTAAAATTCCGCTTTAATACCGCGGTCGACAAACTGCTGTCTGAAGGCGGCAGTATCTACGGCGTGAAGTGTGGCGATGAAGTCATTAAAGCGGATGCCTACGTCATGGCGTTTGGCTCCTATTCCACCGCGATGCTGAAGGGCATTCTCGACATTCCGGTTTACCCGCTGAAGGGCTACTCCCTGACCATTCCGGTAAAAGAGGACAGCGGTGCGCCAGTTTCCACCATTCTGGATGAAACCTACAAAATCGCCATTACCCGCTTTGATAACCGCATCCGCGTTGGCGGGATGGCGGAGATTGTCGGCTTTAACACCGAGCTGCTGAAGCCGCGCCGTGAAACGCTGGAGATGGTGGTGGGCGACCTGTTCCCGCGTGGCGGTTTTGTCGAGCAGGCAACCTTCTGGACCGGGCTGCGTCCAATGACGCCAGACGGCACGCCAATTGTTGGCCGTACGCCGTTCAAAAACCTGTGGACCAATACCGGCCACGGTACGCTTGGCTGGACAATGGCCTGCGGCTCTGGCCAGCTGCTTAGCGATTTGATATCCGGGCGCACGCCGGCAATTCCGTTTGACGATTTAAGTGCCGCACGCTATCAATCGGGGTTTACCCCTTCGCGTCCACAGCACCTGCACGGCGCGCATAACTAAGGAGTTGTCATGTCCCGTCCTGTTCTGGCTCAGCTCGATTTGCAGGCCCTGAAGGATAATCTGCAAATTGTTCGCCGGGCGGCGCCAGGTTCACGCGTCTGGTCGGTGGTGAAAGCCAATGCCTACGGCCACGGTATCGATCGTATCTGGAGTGCGCTCAGCGCCACCGACGGTTTTGCGTTACTGAATCTGGAAGAGGCCATTCTGCTGCGCGAGCGCGGCTGGAAAGGGCCCATTCTGTTGCTTGAGGGGTTCTTCCACGCCGACGATCTGCCGCTGCTGGATAAGTACCGGCTGACCACCAGCGTTCACAGCAACTGGCAAATTAAAGCGATTCAGGATGCAAAACTGCATGCACCGCTGGATATTTATCTCAAGGTGAATAGCGGTATGAACCGCCTGGGCTTCCAGCCTGAGCGGGTCCATACGGTATGGCAACAGCTGCGCGCCCTGAAGAACGTGGGCGAAATGACGCTGATGGCGCATTTTGCCGATGCGGAAAAACCGGACGGTATTGCCGATGCGATGGTGCGCATTGAGCAGGCGGCAGAAGGGCTGGATTGCCCACGTTCGCTCTCCAACTCAGCGGCCACGCTGTGGCATCCTGAGGCGCATTATAACTGGGTGCGTCCTGGCATTGTCCTTTATGGCGCCTCTCCCTCAGGCCAGTGGCAGGATATCGCCAACAGTGGCCTTAAGCCGGTGATGACCCTGCGCAGCGAAATCATCGGTGTGCAGACGCTGAAGGCCGGCGACACGGTGGGCTATGGCAGCCGTTACCGGGCGACAGGCGAGCAACGGATTGGTATTGTGGCGGGCGGTTATGCTGACGGCTACCCGCGTATCGCGCCGAGCGGCACGCCAGTCTGGGTAGACGGGGTGCGTACGGGAACGGTGGGCACCGTCTCCATGGATATGCTGGCCGTTGATCTCACGCCATGTCCGCAGGCGGGCATTGGTTCCCCGGTCGAGCTGTGGGGTAACGAAGTCAAAATTGATGACGTGGCTGCCGCGGCGGGGACGGTAGGGTATGAACTGATGTGCGCGCTAGCCCCAAGAGTGCCGGTTGTGACGGTGTAACGTGTCTGTGTGCCGGGTAAGCGTCAGCGCCACCCGGCAAAAAACCACTACTCCACGTCCTCTTCCATCGGCCGCAAACCGACTTTCCGCACTGCGTTATCTTCTTTCTCTGCTACGGTCCAGATCATCCCGGCAAACTCCACCTGGTCACCCACAACCGGGGCCGCACCAAGGCGCTGCTGGATGATTTCGCCCAGCGTTTGCTGGTTATCGTCGCCTTCAGCACCTTCATCCAGCCCATAAATCAGGGCCACATCCGCAAACCTGGCGCTGGCTTCCAGAATAAAATCGCCGAAGAAACGCTGATCCAGCGCCACCGGAGGCGACTGGCTGAACAGTTTACCCAGGGCGGGCAGGTCCCGCTCGCGGCCAATCACACACAGAATATCGCCTTCGCGTAGCCGGGTGCTGCCGGTTGGGTGCAGCAGGACATTATCGCGGAACAGGGCGGCAATTCGCGTTTCCGCAGGCATGTGCAAATCGCGCAGCGATGCCCCCACGCACCATTTATCGGCGCTGAGTTGGTAAACAAATTGTTCCCACGGGTTTTCCGGGTGAATATCCAGCCCCACGCGGGAAACCGGCCAGCCCACAGGAGGAACCACCACTTTGGCTTTTTTCGCCGCCCACCCGAGCGAGGTTCCCTGGAACAGCAGCGAGATCAGCACCACGAAGAAGGCGACGTTAAAGAACAGCCGCGCGTTGTCCAGACCGGCCATCATCGGGAAGACGGCCAGGATAATCGGCACCGCGCCGCGCAGCCCCACCCAGCTGATAAAGACGCGTTCGCGCAGGTTGAAGCCGCGAAACGGCAGCAGACCGGCAAACACCGACAGGGGACGGGCGAAGAAGATCATCCACGCCGATAAAATCAGCGCCGGAACGGCAATCGGCAACAGGTCTGACGGCGTCACCAGCAGGCCCAGCACGAGGAACATCCCGATTTGCGCCAGCCAGGCCAGCCCGTCGAAGTTCTGCAAAATGGCGTGACGGTTGCGAATAGGGCGATTGCCCAGCAGGAAGCCGCAAAGATAAACCGCGAGGATCCCGCTGCCGTTCAGCGCAGTGGTGACGGCAAAAATCAGAATGCCGCCGCTCAGGGCAAGCAGCGGGTAGAGCCCCGAAGGCAGCGATATCCGGTTGATCGTCTGCTGAAGCAGGTAACCCCCGGCCAGGCCGAGCGCAATCCCCAGGCCGAACTGCTGCAGGATATGCAGGACAAACATCCAGCTTAAGCCCGTTTCATGCTGCTGGATCATCTCTATCAGCGTGATGGTGAGAAATACTGCCATCGGATCGTTACTGCCGGATTCAATCTCAAGCGTGGACCCGACGCGTTCGTTCAACCCTTTGCCCCCCAGCAGGGAAAACACCGCCGCCGCGTCGGTTGAGCCGACAATCGCGCCAATCAGTAAACCTTCCATCAGATCGAGATGGAACAGCCACGCCGCCATCATGCCGGTCAGACCGGAGGTAATTAACACCCCGACCGTCGCCAGCGACAGGGCGGGCCCCAGCGCCACGCGAAATGAGCTCGCCTGGGTGCGCATCCCGCCGTCGAGCAGGATCACCGCCAGCGCAAGGTTACTGATCATGTAAGCGAAAGGGTAGTTATCGAAAGGAATACCGCCGATACCATCGACACCCGCCAGCATGCCGATGGCAAGGAAAATAACAAGAATAGGTATGCCGAGACGCGATGAAAATGAACTTAATAAAATACTACAGGTTACGAGCACAGAACCCAGAATGAAAAGACTGATTATCGCTGTGGCATCCAATGTTGTCTTACTCCCACCTCAATGTTAATGCTGTTACTAAAACCCTAACATATTAACGACGGAAACAGCGGTTTATTGAGGGGGATAAACGGCTTTTTTATGCCTTTAAGACCGGATGACCCCCAATCGTTAACCGACTGCCCGTTTCATCATGCTTCAGGATGGCCTGCGCGCCTAACGCCAGGGTGACGGTTTGCTGCTCGTGGCCGAAGTCCAGCCCGGTAATAACAGGAATATCAAGGCGTGAGCGGATGAAATCGACCATCGTTTCCAGCGAGTATCCTGCGTCATAGTCATTCGGCGCGGCACCGGTAAAACTGCCAAGAATAACCGCGGATTGACGTTCCAGAATACCGGCGTAATACAGCTGCAATAACATGCGCTCGACGCGGAACGGATGTTCATTGATATCTTCCAGCACCAGAATGCCGCCGTCAATTTGCGGCAGCCATGGCGTCCCGATGAGCGACACCAGCATTGCCAGATTTCCGCCCCAGAGTTGTCCTTCACACGACCAGTGCGGCCCGTTGCCCTGCCACTCAACGCTGTAGGTCGGGTTTTTCAGGGCGCGCCAGAAGTGTTCCACCGTAAATGGATCAAGCTCGGGTGCCCCGAAATTTCCGGCCAGCATCGGGCCGCTGAAGGTCACCACGTTATGCAGCGCGAGCAACCCCAGCTGGATTACGGTAAAGTCGCTGTGGCCGCAGATAAGCAGCGGATCCTGCTGCTGACGCTTTGCCAGCCCTTGCCAGTCAATACTCTCCAGCAACCGGCTCGCACCATAGCCGCCGCGCACCGCCAGCACGATATTGTTCTCACCCTGCAGGTTCACCAGGCTGTTGATATCATTCAGCCTTTGCGCTTCCGTACCGGCAAAACGCTGCTGGCGGCGGGGGATAATTGTCTGATTTTCTACCGGGTAACCGAGTTCCAGTAAGCGCTCAACGCCCCGCTGTGCCGCCTCCTGGTTGATGCAGTACCCGGACGGCGCGATAAGATGAAACTGAGACATGGCAATTCCTTGCTGAATGAGAATCTAATTGTCTATATCATGCCGCTTATACGTTGCCTGCTTCAAGGGCGATGACCGGCTATAAGGATAGATGACGTGAAATTGAGATGGTTTGCTTTTTTGATTGTGTTGCTGGCTGGCTGTAGTTCAAAACATGACTATCAAAACCCGGCATGGAACCCGGAAGTGCCAGTAAAACGGGCCATGCAGTGGATGCCGATCAGTGAACAGGCAGGCAAGGCCTGGGGCGTCAGCCCGCGACTGATCACGGCGATCATTGCCGTGGAATCCGGCGGTAACCCAACGCTTGTCAGCAAATCTAACGCCGTGGGGCTGATGCAGCTTAAGGCCTCAACCGCAGGGAGAGAGGTCTACCGCTATATGGGCTGGCGTGGTCAGCCGTCAACCAGCGAGCTGAAAAACCCGGAACGCAACATCTCCATGGGCACGGCCTATTTGAGCATTCTGGAACACGGCGTGCTGAAGGGAATCGAGGATCCAGAAGTGATGCAGTATGCGCTGGTGGTCTCTTACGTGAACGGCGCGGGTGCGCTGCTCAGGACGTTCTCATCGGACCGTAAGGAGGCGATAGAAGAGATCAACGACATGGACAAAGACGAGTTCTTTGAACACGTGGTGAAAAATCATCCGGCACCACAGGCTCCGCGTTATATCTGGAAAGTTCAGAAAGCGATGGATGCCATGTAATGCCGTTGTCGGGCGGCCTGTGTGCTGCCCGGCTCCTGTCACAACACTTTATTCGCCCGCTCCCGCGCCTCTCGCTCCAGAGAATAGATAATCCGCTGCAGTTCACGCTCTGCGCCCGGCCCGACGTTCAGGAAGCGGAAGCTCAGACGCGGCGTGACGATCGTTTCATTTTTGCTGTCGACCACCTTACGCTCGCTGATGGCAATCAGCTGCGCATCAAAGTAAAAACGCCCCCAGCCTCCCATATCCAGTTCGATTTGGGTAAATCGCATGCCTTCTACCAGTCCGTCAGGCTTTGGCGTATCCATCAGCGCACCCATGCCGCCCAGGGAGAGGTCAAAAAGGCGAAAGCGGATCTCTTTTTTGTCCGGCATTTTGGCCTTACCAAAATAGGCAGGATGAAGCGGGGCACTGATACGAAAATATTCACGGCGCTGAACAAACCAGAGGTTGGCCGGCAGCGGGGTGACAAACGCCGGAAGACCACCGTATTCGCTCAACTCCAGGCGCGGCAGGACAAACTCCACTTTTGCGCCGTGCGTTTCTGCCATCACCGAGATTTTCTCCGCCCGCAGCGCGGCGCGGTTTTCATGCTCCTGGCTGCCCAGGTCAATGACCAGCCTCTCTGCAGAAGCATCCAGGATCTTGCTGATGAATTGATTGTTTGACCAGCTGATGCGCAGCGGCACCTCGCCTTTTTGCAGGTCGCGCAATACCCCTAATACAGCCAGCGGATTTTGCTTCAGGAACTGCTCACTGTAATTACTCACGCCGGATGGCTCCTTGATAAATGACAGACTGTCTCTGCGTTATCGGCAGCGTGAAACGAAACTTAATACAAACCGGTGAGTTTTTTTCGCAGTACAGAGAAGTTAAGTCGGTGAGATGAAATCGGTTTTACCGTGATGACCTATACTTACGTTACCTGCGCGGAAGGTTTTCTGCGCATGCGTTAAACCTGCAAGAGGGCATCGCTATGGGTATTATCGCGTGGATCATCTTTGGTCTTATTGCCGGGGCTATCGCTAAACTCATCATGCCGGGAAATGATGGCGGCGGCTTTATATTGACCTGTGTTCTTGGGGTTGTTGGTGCGGTTGTCGGCGGCTGGCTGGCGACCATGTTTGGCTTTGGGGGCGACATCAGTGGATTCGACCTGCACAGTTTCCTTGTGGCTGTGGTGGGCGCCATTGTTGTCCTGGGCATATTCAGGTTGCTCCGACGGGCATAGATGACACAAAACGGCTCTCGCGACAGGGCCGTTTTTTTTGTCGTGATATTGATTTGCTAATCGAAATGATAATAATTGTCGTTCCTAGTTACATATAATCACAAGACGACATTATGAACACCTCACGTTTTGCAGTATGCGCGTTGGCAGGAGCCGTGACGCTGGCATTACAGGCACAGGCATTTGCTGAAGAATCCACCATTCTTGTCACCGGCTCTGAGCAGGGCAGCGTTCTCCCCGCATGGACAAACAGCGCAACCAAATCGGCCGTTGCCGAAAGTAAAACGCCGCAGGTGATCGATACCGTCTCTGCGCAGCAGATCGCGCAACGCCATGCCAACTCCGTGAACGAAATCCTGCGCTATGTTCCGGGCGTTTCGACAGAGCTGCGTGGCAATACCACCTACATGAGCGAATATAAAATCCGTGGTTTTTCCGTTGACCAGGAGTTCTACAACGGACTGCAACTGCCGTATAACGTCACCGGAAATACCAAAGCGCGCATCGATCCACTGCTGATTGAAAGCGTTGATATCCTCAAAGGGCCATCTTCTGTGCTCTACGGCGGTGGCTCCCCGGGGGGGCTGGTAAATATTCAGGGTAAAAAGCCACAAAAAACCGCCCATACCGAGTTGGGTTTCAACACCGGCAATCGCAATCTGAAGGAGGGTTATCTCGACTCGACCGGACAAATTGCCGACAGCGACTGGAACTACCGACTGCTGGGCAAAGCCACGGAAAATGACGATCAGCCCCATACCACGCGCTATGAAAATTATCTGGTTGCCCCGTCCGTGACCTGGGAGCCGGACAGCAAAACGCGTCTTACGGTTGATGCACTGGCGCAAAACTCCCCGAGCCTGTCTCCATCCAACCCGTTGCCGCTTGCTTATCTGCACTCGAAATATGCCGACCGCCGGGATTATGCCGGGGATGAGTGGAGCGGTTTCAAACAGCGTCAGTGGATGCTGGGCTACAGCTTTGAACATGAGTTTGACAGTGGCTGGGGCTTTAACCAGAAAGCACGGTACTTTGATGTCGACACCCACCAGCGCAGCGTTTATGCCACGGGGACGGGGAGCGCGGTCTACCAGCTTAACCGGTTTGCTTACACCACGGATGAAGATCTGAAGAGCTTCAACATCGATAACCAGGTCACCAAAACCGTGGCGCTGGGAGAGTGGAAACACCACCTGTTGGCCGGGTTTGACTATCAAAAGATGGACTCTCACTTCTACTACCGTTATGCCTCAACAACGCCTGGCATCGATATGCGAAATCCTGACTATTCGCAGATCAACGAACGCGATCTCGGGTTGTATACGGGGCAGAAAAATCGTCTGAGCTATCAGCAAAACGGCTATTACCTGCAGGATCAGGTGGAGTTTGGCGGTTTAAATCTGCTGGCCAGCCTGCGTTATGACGATTACCGCTCGGTAACCACCAATTATATGCAGAATGGCGACAAGGCGTGGGTCTCGCAGGACCGCGTGACCAAACGCCTGGGCGCGCTTTACGCGTTTGAGAATGGGCTTTCACCGTTCATCAGTTACTCCGAAGGGTTTGCCCCGGTGTCGCCGCAGGGGACGCTTACGGCTAAAGACGTGAAGCCAACCACCAGCAAGCAGGTGGAAGGCGGGGTCAAATACCTGCTGGCGGATTACGCCACAACCTTTACCGCCTCGGTATTTAATATCCGTCAGAAAAATGTCGTCACCTCCGATCCGGGCTTCCTGAATTACAGCCAGACCGGAGAAGTGGAATCTAAAGGGGCTGAGCTCTCAATCGTCAGCCGCCCAGCGGATAACGTGACCCTGATTGCCAACTATGCCTACACCCATCTGATCAATACCGAAGATGACAAATACCAGGGCAAACGGCCAACGCAGGTGCCGGAGAACGCGTTCAACCTGTGGGGGGATTACACCTTTGACAACACGCCGCTGAGAGGGCTGATGCTGGGGGCAGGGGCGCGCTACACCGGACCCATGGAAATTTCACCGAACAACGATGCGGGCAAACTGGGCGGCACCATGCAGTACGATCTGGCGGCCTCCTATCGTATGGGGGAAATCCTGCCGTCGCTGGAGGGATTAACGCTGAAAGCCAGCGCGCAAAACATCACCAACAAAGAGACGCTGACCTGCTACGACGCGACAAACTGCTGGATTGGGCGTGACCGGACGTATCAGTTGGGGGCGAGCTACAGCTTCTGATTATCGTTTCCCTCTCCCGCAGGGAATGCAGGCCGGGTAGGCGTTAGCGCCCCCCGGCATTGTTCACTTACTGCGCCGTACTTTTCACCGGCGCAGCCTCATCATTCGCCGCAGGCTGATTCTGCGGCACGCTGTCACACGGTTTCTCTTTCGGACAGACCAGATCCAGCATCTTCAGCGTCACGCCGTTGCTCCAGCCGAATCCATCCTGTAGCGGATACTCACCGCCGCCGCCGCCCGTACCGGTGGAGGAGACATCATATTTCTCCACCAGTTTCTGCTCGCGATCGTAGGTATGCTGAACATTTTTCAGGAAGCGCCAGGTGACATCCATCGCGACCTTGTCCTGTCCATAATTCTGCAACCCTTCCGTGGCTACCCACTGCAGTGGCGCCCAGCCATTGGGGGCATCCCACTGCTGGCCGCTGTTCACGGTGGTGGTGGTGATGCCGCCCGGTTTCAGCAGACGTGAGGACGTCGCTGCAGCCACTTTATCCGCGCGATCCTGTGCTGCGGCCTTCACATACAGCGGGAAGAGGGTTGCAGCCGTGAGCTGATTACGCACCTTCTTACTCTTCAGGTCGTAATCCGCATACCATCCCTCTTTATCGTTCCACAGATACTTCTCCATCGCCTTCTGGCGCGCCGTGGCCAGGGCTTCATATTTGCTCGCGCTGGCGGCATCGCCGCTCTCCTGGCTTGCCCGGGCGAGCAGTTTTTCCATCTTGAACATCAGGGCGTTCAGATCCACCGGCACAATACTGGTGGTGCGGATGGTGCCCAGCTTTTGTGGATCGTCCATCCAGCGGGAGCTGAAGTCCCAGCCTGAGGCCGCCGCAGAGCGCAAATCGCGGTAGATTTCGGTTGCCGGGCGGTTAGGGTTGCTTTTGGCGGTGGTGATATCGTCAAGCCACGACTCCGGACGCGGCGTGTCGCGGTCATCCCAGTAGCGGTTAAGCAGCGAGCCATCCTCCAGCTTCACCACGCGTTTGTTGGCCTCTCCGGCCTGCAGCGCATCTGCGCCCTCCATCCAGTAGGCGTACTCCTTTTCCATCTGCGGACGGTATTTCTTCAGCGCCTCGCTGTCGTGCGTGGCCAGCAGTTCCACCATCAGCGAGAAAAATGGCGGCTGGGAGCGGCTCAGATAGTAACTGCGGTTGCCGTTCGGAATGTGCCCCCATGTATCCAGCTCGTAGGCAAAGTTGTCCACCATATCGCTGATTTTGTCCCAGTGGCCGCTTTCCGCCAGCCCTAACATGGTGAAATAGCTGTCCCAGTAGTAGACCTCGCGGAAACGCCCGCCCGGCACAACGTAGGATTTTGGTAAGGGCAGGAGTGAATCCCATTTGTTACTGGCTTTATCGGTGGTACGCGTCAGCACAGGCCACAGCCCGTCAATATGCTCACGCAGGCTCTGCCCCGCAGGAGGAACATATTTTTCCCCTTCCGCGGGAAGCGTGAAGTTCATATCAACAAAATGGCGTAAATCAAACCCGGACTGACGACGCTGCATGCGGTAGTCGGCCAGGATCGTCAGGGGATCGCTTTTCGGTACGGCATCGGCAAAGGTTTTTTGATCGGGGAAGAGTTTGGCGCTCTGGACATCGTTGAAAAGAGGGCCGAGCAAGATATCCGGTGAATTTGTCTGGCCAGAGTTCATCTCTTCCGCGTTGCCTGTCGCGGCAACCGCGAGCAGCGCACTGCCCAGAACCAGAGGTAAGAGGCGAGGGCGCAGCTTTTGAGGTGTTATCATTGGTGCTTCTCCTTATTTCGCTGAGCAGCGGTCACGCTGTAATCATTCACCAGAAAACCTTAGTCGAATATTCCGCGCTTCGCGTGTCGAACATCGCACTTTGCACAAATCCAGACAATTTACCGTTGCGTTTAATGCCCCGGTGGCGCGGCTGAAATATTGATATTGTGAATGGCTGTAGGCGAGAAAATAAATTGCGATCCGTTACGCATAATTTTCCGGATAAAGGCTTTCTTTTAATTATCCCGATCACATAAAGCAAAAAACATAACTTCATGGTGAAAAAACATAATGGATCGCCTCGTTGCGCTCAGGCGAAATTATTGCCAAAGCAGAAACCGGTTTCATCAATAAGGAGTAACGTGATGTCAGTGAGTGAAAAAATTCCGGTCCGGGAAAAAATAGGCTACAGCCTTGGAGATGCCGCGAGTCATATTGTTTTTGACTCCTCGGTCGCCATTCTGGCGTATTACTATACGGATATTTATGGCTTACCCCCGGCCGTAATGGGAACCATGTTTCTTTTGGTCCGCTTATTAGATGCCATTACCGACCCCGTTATGGGAGCGATTGCCGATGCAACATCCACTCGCTGGGGACGTTTTCGCCCCTGGCTGCTGGCGATATGCGTTCCTTTTGCGGTGAGTTGCGTGCTGGTATATTCCATACCTGATTTTACTGAAACCGGGAAAATTTATTATGCCGTTGGCGCGTATATATTTATGACCCTGATGTATACCGCCATAAATATCCCGTATTGTTCTCTGGGGGCGGCGCTGACGTCCGATCCGCGTGAAAACCTCTCGTTGCAGTCCTGGCGCTTTGCCATTACGCCAATTGGCGGGGCGCTCGGCACCGCGCTGATTCTGCCCCTGGCGGACTATCTCTACCCCGGCGACAGGGCGACCGGTATCCAGGTGGCGATGGCGCTTTTTGGCGCAATCGGCTGCGTGATGTTTATCATTTGTTTTGTTACCACCAAAGAGCGCGTCCAGCCGATCAAAGAGGAGAATCTGAACATCGCCCGGGACGTTAAAATCCTCTTTCGTAACGATCAGTGGCGCATTCTCTCGATCTACAACTTTATGATGCTGGTGGCGGTGGTGATCCGCGGTGGTGCAGTGGTCTATTACGTGAACACTGTTCTCAACAAGGGGGCTGACGTCATCTCGTTCTTTATGCTGGGCGGGATGCTGGCCTCGATGTTTGGTTCGGTTCTGGCGCAGCCGTTCGGGACCCGTTTTTGCAAGGTTAAACTCTCGTTCTGGATCAAAATTCTCAACGCTGCGTTAGGTGTGGCCTGCTTCTGGCTGCCGCTGGAGTTCTGGGTCATTCCACTGATTGCCCATGTGTTCATTCAGATTGTCCAGGGCGGTAACGGCGCGTTGCAGTGGTCAATGATCACTGATGCAAATAATTACGGTGAATGGAAAACCCAACGTCGTATTACAGGTATGAATGTTGCGGCCAATATTTTCGTGATTAAGTTGGGTGTCGCCGTCGGTGGTGCCATTCTGGGGTGGGTGCTGGCCTGGTTTAATTACCAGTCGAACAGTACAGTACAGTCAGAATCCGCCATTCAGGGCGTTATTTTATTGTTCACGTTAATCCCATCACTCTTTTATTTACTCACCGCATTCTCGATCAAATTTTATAAATTAACTGAAAACGTCATGAATGGCGTGGTGAGTGATTTAAACAAAGGCGAATTCGCTAACTCTTAATAGTTGAAGCAATAAGCCGATAATTCATTTGAATTATCGGTGAGGTTCTCTGTGTCCGTCAGGAAATAATGATTAATTCACGAGGATGGAGTCGATGAAAGTGAAATACCTTGCACTGCTCGTCAGTGCGTTTTGTTCTACCGCAGCAATGGCAGCAAATGATACCCAACGTCTGGAAGATAAACTGGCGCAACTGGAGGCGCGCCTCGAAAAGGCCGAAACAAGGGCAGCAAAGGCAGAAGCACAAATTCAGGTTCTTGAGCAACAGCAGCATCCCGTGGTAGCTGCAAATCCTGTGGTGGTTGAATCC
This sequence comes from Enterobacter sp. Lyrl_3, assembly GCF_051948675.1. Classification (NCBI taxonomy): domain Bacteria; kingdom Pseudomonadati; phylum Pseudomonadota; class Gammaproteobacteria; order Enterobacterales; family Enterobacteriaceae; genus Enterobacter; species Enterobacter sp. Lyrl_3. The sequence continues at coordinate 212,668 of NZ_JAYJLI010000001.1, read as the reverse complement.
ACAGAGCCTGCGACAGCGCAAACGGCACCTAAGCTTACGTTATCCGGCTACGGTGATATTAAATTTTATGGTGACGTTGAATTTAATATGGATGCGGCCAGCAAGACCGGCAGTTTAACGTCCATGAAAACGACAGCCAATAAAGACTGGGCACCCGGTAACCATGAACGCTGGGATATTAACGGGCGTTTGCTGCTGGGGTTTGACGGCTATAAGCGAATGGAAAACGGCAATTTTGCCGGTTTCTCCGTACAGCCGCTGGCGGACTTAACGGGCAAAATGAACCTGGATGACGCGGTCTTCTTCTTTGGCACGGAAAACGACTGGAAGGTAAAAGTTGGCCGCTTTGAAGCCTATGACATGTTCCCGCTAAACCAGGATACCTTCGTTGAATATTCCGGCAACACCGCTAACGATCTCTACGGCGATGGTTACGGCTATATCTATATGATGAAAGAGGGGCGGGGGCGTAGCGACAGCGGCGGTAACTTCCTGCTGAGTAAAACCTTGGGCAACTGGTATCTCGAGGTTAACACGCTGCTGGAAGACGGCAGCTCGCTGTTTGTTGACCAGCAGTATCATGGCATGGACCTGGATAACGATAAAAACGTCGCCTACGTCCGTCCGGTGATTGCCTGGCAGGAAGGAAACTTCTCGACCGCCATCGCGATGGAGAGCAACCTCGTCAACAATGCCTACGGCTACCACGATGCGTCCGGAAGATGGGTCGACCAGTCTGACCGCACCGGCTATGGCTTTACCATGACCTGGAACGGGCAAAAAACCGATCCGGATGACGGTATCGTGGCGAACCTGAATACCGCCTACATGGATGCTACCGACGAGACGGATTTCACCGCGGGCGTGAATGCCTTATGGCGCAATGTTGAGCTGGGCTATATCTACGCGCATAACCAGATCGATAATTTCAACACCGCCAACTTTAATGCGGATTGTGATGGCGACTGCTGGGTGACCGATCCCGGTGATTATGATATTCACACCATTCATGCGTCGTACCTGATCCCGAACGTCATGAAGATGAAGAATTTCAATATCTATCTTGGCGCGTATGCTTCGTGGGTTGAAGCACATCCGAATGACGGCGATGACCGTAACGACGATCGCTATGGCGGGCGCGTGCGCTTCAAATACTACTTCTGATGTCCTGCGCCAGTCAGGCCTCTTCCGGGGTCTGGCTGGTCTCCCGCAGCGTGCCCGGCGCATGGCCGATTATTCGCTTGAACGCCCGGCTAAACGCCGCAAGGGATCCGTACCCCAGGCGCAGTGCGACCGTTTCAATAGGCTGATTTTCATGGCGAATGTACTGAATGGCCAGGCGCATCCTCAATTCGCTGAGGTATTTCGCCGGGGTGGTGCCCGTCGCGGCGAGAAAACGTTCCGCAAACACCGAGCGGGAGGTGCCAGCCTCTTTTGCCAGATCCGCCACGCTCCAGTTCAGACCTGGCTGCTGGTGCATGGCGTAAATGGCCCGGCTCAGACGCGGGTCACGCAGTACCTGCACCCAGCCGGTGGCTTTTCCGCAGCCTCCTTCAACCCAGCCCCGCACGATTAGCGCCGCCACCACGTCCGCCAGCCGCGCGAGGATCCCGGCGAATCCGGCCTGACGCGTCATGGATTCGCGCTCCATCGCCGCCAGCAGCGGGTGGATCTCCGGCCAGGTGGACATCAACCGGCTCACCATCATCACCTCCGGCATCGCTTTAATTAGCGGCTGCATTCCGCCCAGTTCAAAGTCCATGCATCCGCTGAAAATCACGGTGTTCTCGCTGTCCGGGCAGGGTTCGCAGGTGATGGCGCAGACCGAGCCGCAGATAGGCTCGCTGGGAAACGCGCTAACCGGCGTGATGGTTGCTTTCTCGTCAGACAGCAGGGCGTGCGCATTACCGTTCGGAATAAAAAGGGCATCGCCGCCGCTTAAGGTGAACGTTGCGCCACTCTCCATACGCAGCAGGGCGCTGCCGCGGCTGACAAAATGAAACTGTGCTTTGCCCGGCGCCTGGTGGAACGCCACGCCGAAAGGCGCGCTGGCTTCAATGCGGCGGTATTTCACGCCCGACAGGCGCATTCCGCGCAACAGCTCGCTGATCAGATCGGGGGACTGAGCGGTCATGGCAAAACTCCGGACGAATAATCAATAAGTGGAGATTATATGTCATAGATCGTCCAGGGTGAACACTCTATCCTTTTGCGACAGTTGTCACATTTTCATAACGGGAGATCAACAGATGAGTTCATGTGTCGCGGCGAGAGAGGCTGTTGTGCCTGCAAAACCCGCCTGGCGGGCCGTCTATTCACTGGGGCTGGGGGTGTTTGGTTTGATCACGGCGGAGTTCCTGCCCGCCAGTTTGTTAACGCCCATGGCCGCAAGCCTGGGCGTAACGGAAGGGATGGCTGGGCAGGCAGTGACCGCCACCGCGCTGGTCGCGCTGGTCACCGGATTGCTGATCACCCCGGCGACCAAAAGTATCGACCGTCGCTGGGTACTGATGTTTTTCTCGGTGCTGCAAATCGTCTCCAGCCTGCTGGTGGCTTTTGCACCCACGCTGCACGTACTGCTGATGGGACGCCTGCTGTTAGGGATTGCCATCGGGGGATTCTGGGCGATGTCGACCGCCACGGCGATGCGTCTGGTGCCCGCCGATAAAGTGCCGAAAGCGCTGGCGGTGATCTTCTCCAGTGTGTCGATCGCCACGGTGGTCGCGGCCCCGCTGGGCAGCTATCTTGGCAGCCTGATTGGCTGGCGTAACGTCTTTATCCTCTGCATTCTGCCGAGCATGCTGGCGTTGCTGTGGCAGCTCTGGGTACTGCCGTCAATGAAGCCGGAGAGCAGCGGCAGCCTGGGGACACTGTTCCGCGTGCTGCGTCGTCCGGGAATGATCGGTGGAATGCTGGCGACCATTCTGATCTTCAGCGGTCATTTTGCCTTCTTTACCTATCTGCGTCCGTTCCTTGAAACGGTGGGGCAGGCAAGCGTGGAGAGCATCTCGCTGATCCTGCTGGGCTTTGGGATTGCCAACTTTATCGGTACCTCCGTAGCCGGACATCTGCTTGCGCGTAATCTGCGCCTGACGCTGGCGCTGGTACCGTTCGCCATGGGCGTGCTGGCACTCACTATGGTGGCGTTTGGTCATCTGGCGATACTGGATGGATTGCTGGTGGCGATGTGGGGCTTTGCGTTTGGTCTGGTTCCGGTGGGCTGGTCAACCTGGCTTGCCACGACGGTGCCAGATGAAGCCGAAAGCGCAGGTGGTTTGCTGGTAGCCTCTATCCAGCTGGCAATCAGCGCCGGTGCTGCCGTGGGCGGGGCGGTATTTGACCTCAACGGCGCCAGCGGCGTCTTTGCCGGAAGCGGTTTCCTGCTGGTAACGGCGATGGTGATTGTGTTGATGGGCGTGAAGGTTAAGGCGGAGTGAATTATTAGCCGGGTAAGCGCAAGCGCCACCCGGCTTAAACCTTACAACCCTTTCTTATCCATCAGCACCGCCAGATCCACCAGGCGGTTAGAGAAGCCCCACTCGTTGTCATACCACGCCAGAATTTTCACCATCCGACCACCAATCACCAGGGTGGAGAGACCGTCAATAATCGAAGAGCGCGGGTCGCCCTGATAATCGCTGGAGACCAGCGGTTCATCGCTGTATCCCAGAATGCCTTTCAGTGGGCCGCTGGTCGCAGCTTTGCGGAACGCATCGTTCACCTCTTCGGCCGTAACGTCACGGCTCAGCGTCACCGTTAAGTCCACAATCGAGACCACCGGAACCGGTACGCGCAGGGAATAGCCGGTCAGCTTGCCGTCCAGAGACGGGATGACTTTCCCCAGTGCCTTCGCGGCACCGCTGGAGTACGGCACAATCGACAGGGCTGCCGCACGTGCGCCGCGCAGATCTTTTTCCGGCTGGTCGTGTAGCGCCTGACTGTTGGTATAAGCGTGCGTGGTGTTCATCAGGCCATGCTCAATACCAAACTGCTGATGCAGGACCTGAGCGGCCGGGGCCAGGCCGTTCGTGGTGCAACTCCCGTTGCTCACTACCACGTGCTTAGCCGGATCGTACTGCTCGTGGTTAACGCCCATCACCACCGTCAGATCGTCATTTTTACCCGGCGCGGAGATGATGACGCGCTTCGCCCCGCCGTGGGTGATATGCACCAGCGCTTTTTCGCGCTCGGTGAAGAAACCGGTCGCTTCAATCACCACGTCAACGCCCGCATCCCGCCAGGGAATATTCGCTGGATCGCGTTCGCTAAAGACGGTAATGCGCTGGCCGTCAACCTGCAGCGCGCCGTCCGCCGCTTCAACGGGGGCCGGTAGCGTGCCGAGCAGGGAATCATGCTTAAGCAAATGGGCGAGGGTTTTGCTGTCCGTCAGATCGTTAATCGCCACAATCTGCAGGTCCGGATTGCCCAGTGCCGCGCGCAGGAAATTACGTCCGATACGGCCGAAACCGTTAATGCCGACCTTAACCATAATGCACTCCTTATCTCTGTTGTCTGGAGTCACTGTAGGCTTCAGGCCGGATGGCGTAAACGACAAAAAAGGATCACATTACGCCATTTTGCGGCAGTGAAAACGCTGACGGTATTCACCGGGTGTGAGGTGGAGCTGTTTTTCAAATACGCGACGCAGGTTGATGCTGGTGCCAAATCCGCTTTTCTCGGCGATAACGGACAGCGGATCGTCGGTCTGTTCAAGCAACTGTCGGGCTGCGGCAAGGCGCGCTTCGGTCACATAGCGTGCCGGAGACGCCCCCGTGTCGCGGGTGAATACCCGGGTGAAATTGCGCGGGCTCATGGCTACTTTTTCCGCCAGCTTTTCGACGCACAGATCGGCCGTCAGGTTTTGCAGGATCCAGGTTTGCAGCTCGCTGATGGGGCCGGAGGAGCCGGACTGCGACAGGTTATAGCGGCTGAACTGTAGCTGTCCTCCCGGGCGGCGCAGATACATCACCATATCCTGCGCCACGTCGCGCGCGAGGCTGAAGCCATAATCGTCTTCCACCAGCGCCAGGGTCAGATCAAAGCCGGAGCTCACGCCACCGGAGGTCCAGATGGGGCCATCCTGAATATAGAGCGGTCCTCCCTCAACACGGATGGTGGGGTACTGCGCTTGCATGGTTTCCAGCAGCCGCCAGTGGGTGGTTGCCCGACGGCCGTCAAGCAAACCGGTCTGGGCCAGCAGCATTGCACCACCGCAAATGGAGGCGATCCGACGCGCATGGGGGGCTGCAAGATGCAGCCAGTCCACCACGGCGGTGCTCTCCTGCTCGTTCATGCCGCGCCCGGTAATGATGATGGTATCAAGCGGCTCACGGGGATCCAGCTCCGGCAGGCGATAATCTGCCAGCAGATTGAGACCAGACTGGCCGTGGATCACCTGGTGCGGCTGGGTCGTGGCGATGATGATGCGATAGCAGGGCTGCGCAAGGCCTCCCGGATGCAGGCGGTTGGCTTGCATCAGAATGTCGGCGATGCCAGCGGCTTCAAACAACATGCCGCCGTCAGGAACAATAATCAGGATCTTCTTCATGTCCTGGAAAGTACCTTTATTGCAAAATAAGTCAAGCGGAGGGCAAGGGAGTTAACGGGCGCTACGCGCCTTTCTGGCAAAGCAAAGTGATTTAAGTTCTTTGTTATTTCAGGCGTTATCCCGGATCGTCAGCATATTATCTTTGGCGAAACGGCTCTGAAGGAATGGGTAAACGAAGCTCCCTCTATTTACATCCGCAGCAACGCGACCAAATTCACCATCTCGCCTCGGGGTTTCTCTGGCGAACCGAACTGCCCACGTGGCTATTGATCGCCACCATTTATGGCGGCTGGTTCTCGACGCTGGCGTTCTGGCACACCCTCGGTCTGCTGCCTGCCACGCTGTTGCTGATTGGGTTTACCGCCTGGTATATGTCCCTCCAGCATGAATTGATCCACGGCCATCCCACGCGTTTCGTGTGGCTGAACCAGCTCTTTGGCACGCTGCCGCTGGCGGTCTGGTATCCGTATGGCCTGTACCGGGATTCTCATCTGGCCCACCATCGTCACGACCATCTCACCATTCCGGTGGATGACCCGGAGTCATACTACTTTACGCAGGCGAGCTGGGCGCGATTGTCGCCCTGGCAGAAGCGGGTGATCCACGCCCGAAACACCTTTACCGGGCGACTGTTGCTGGCGCCGCTGCTGGATATTCTCCAGACGCTGGGCAGCGCGGTGGCGGCGTTTCGCCATCTGCAACTGCGGGCGATGGTGATGTGGCTTGTGCATATAGCGTTATTGGCGCTGCTTTTTACCTGGATGATGCACAACGGTTTCTCTCCGCTCTGGTTTGTGCTGGCGGTAAGCTACCCGGCGCTGGCGCTTACAAAAGTACGCTCTTTTCTCGAACATCGCGCGGCGGACGACCCGCTGGCGCGTTCGGTGATTAACGAAGCAGGCTTGTTCTGGCGCGTGCTGTTTTTAAATCTTAACTACCATTCAATACATCACGATTTACCCGGCGTGCCCTGGTACGGGCTGAAGACGATCTATCTGCAAAACCAGCAGGCGTACCGGGAGCGTAACCACGGGTTTCTGGTGAGAGGGTATGGCGAATGGATGCGGCGGTTCTGGAAAACGTCGGTGGACGTCACCGTACATCCCTTGCGTCAACAGGAGGAAGGAGATGAGTAACCGGCTGGCGTTTCCGATGTATGCGGTGGATAGTACAGATACTCTTGCCCTGTGGCGGGCCGTCCAGCGTCTGCTGGTGGCGCGTGGTCTGCCGGTGGATAAGTTTATTCCCGGCAGGCCTGAGCCTGACCTGCTGGCACACTGGCAGCAGCCTAATCTTATCCTGAGCCAGACCTGCGGCTACCCGCTGATGACACAACTGCCGGAGGTGCAGGTCGTCGGCTGTTTTCACTACCGGGTACCGGGCTGCGAAGGCATTCACTACCGCAGTTTTCTGGTGGTACGTGATGAGGATAAACACCGCACGCTGGCTGATTTTCGCGGACGGCGGGTGGTATGTAACGCGCCCGATTCCCAGTCTGGCTACAATGCGCTGCGCAACCGCGTGCCGTCACGTGCGTTAAACACCTGGTTCTCAGAGGTTATCTTTAGCGGCAGCCATCGCCAGTCGCTGATCGAGGTAAAACGTGGGGGAGGGGATATCGCAGCGATCGACTGCGTGACGTATGCGCTGTTGCAGCGGCATGAACCGACCCTGCTGGCGGGGCTAACTGTGATTGACCAGACACCCCTCACGCCAGGACTGCCGCTGATCACTGCGTCCGGCACCACCCCCGAAACGCTTCATGCCATCCGTGATGCGCTAACCACGCTGGTGAGCGCCCCGGAATACCGGGGCGTGTGTGATGCGCTGTTTATCGGCGGGTTTAGCGTCGTGGCGCGTGAGGCCTGGTCTGTGTTAACCGGGATTACAGCGGACGGATCTCTTTCGAGCGCAGGGTGAGGCGGACGGGCACCGATTTATACGACGGCGTGCCGCTCTCTTTATCCAGATAGTCGAGCGGAACCAGCACGTTAGCCTCAGGATAGTAGGCCCCGACCGAGCCCGGAGCGATGGCATACGCCACCACAGTGATATCCTCCAGACGCTGAGCGCTGCCTGGCAGGGCGGTTTCGATATCCACCCGGTCGCCGTGCTCCAGTCCTGACTGCGCCATATCCGCTTCATTCATAAACAGCACGTCGCGACGGCCAAAGACGCCCCGGTAGCGGTCGTCGAGAGCGTAAATCGTGGTGTTGTACTGGTCGTGACTGCGCAGCGTGATCAGACGCAGGACGTTATCGCCTTCACCGCTGGCATCCTCATTGACCCCTTCAAATACCGAGAACATCGCTTTGCCTGTCGCCGTCGGCCAGATACGTTTCGTGGGCGGCAGCGGCATACGGAATCCACCGGGTACCCGGATCCGCGCGTTATAGTCCTCAAAGCCCGGAATGGTCTGCTCAATCAGATCGCGAATGCGATCGTAATCCGCAACCAGGTGCATCCAGTCCACGCGGGTTGTCTTCAGGGTCGCTTTCGCCATGCCGGCCACAATAACCGGTTCAGCGCGAAGCAGAGGAGAGGCGGGTTTCAGCTTGCCTGAGGAGGCATGAACCATCGACATGGAATCTTCAACGGTAATGGACTGACGTCCGCTGGCCTGCATATCCAGTTCCGTGCGGCCAAGGCAGGGGAGAATGAAGGTCTCTTTACCCACCAGCAGGTGCGTACGGTTCAGCTTGGTGCCAACGTGCACGCTCAGATCCAGCTTACTCATCGCCGGGAAGCCGTTTTCGTGATCGGGCATCGCCACCGCAAAGTTGCCGCCGAGGCAGATAAGCGCTCTGGCACGACCGTCAATCATGGCCTGGGTTGCCTGCACTGCGTCGTGGCCATGGTGAGAGGGCGGCTCAAAGCCAAACACCTCCTTAAGTCGGTTCAGAAATGCCGGGGTTGGTTTCTCGCTTATCCCGACGGTACGGTTTCCCTGAACGTTAGAGTGGCCGCGCAGCGGACAGATCCCCGCACCGGACTTGCCTATATTGCCGCGCAGCAGCAGCACATCGGCGATCAGGCGGACGTTGGAAGTCCCTTTATTATGCTGCGTAATGCCCATGCCGTAGGTAATGATGGTGGCATTCGATTTCGCGTAGGCATCGGCGACCTGTTTCAGCGCCGCCTGGCTCAGCCCGGACTCGCGCTCAATGGCGTCCCAGCTCGTTTGCGCAATGTCTGCCGCAAAGTCTTCAAAGCCCTGTGTGTGTTCAGCGATAAACGCGTGGTCGAGCACGTTGCCACGCCCGGCTTCCATTTGCAGCAGGTGTTTGGCGATGCCTTTTAGCGCGGCGGCATCGCCACCGGCTTTAACCTGAAAGTAGGTAGAGGCGATGTCGGTAGAGCTGTAGGTTGCCATCTCAATCACGCTCTGGGGATCGGCAAACCGTTCCAGCGCGCGCTCGCGCAGCGGGTTCAGGACGATGATCGGCACGCCGCGGCGAGCCAGTTCATGCAGGGTGCCCATCATACGCGGATGGTTGGTGCCGGGATTATGCCCGATGGAGATCACCAGCTCCGTCTTGTCAAAATCGTCCAGCGAGACGGTGCCTTTCCCGATACCAATGGAGCGCGGTAAACCGACGCTGGTGGCTTCGTGACACATGTTGGAGCAGTCGGGAAAATTATTGGTTCCGTACTCACGGGCAAAAAGCTGGAACAGCCAGGCCGCTTCGTTGGAGGCGCGGCCGGAGGTATAAAACTCCACCTGGTCTGGTTCAAGCCCACGCAGAACCTCGCCGATGCGTTCGAAGGCATCCTCCCACTCAACGGGGCGGAAGGTGTCACTTGCCCGGTCATAGCGCAGGGGATGGGTCAGGCGCCCGTATCCTTCCAGCTCAAAGTCAGATTTTGCCAGTAACGACGTAACGGTGTTATGAGCGAGGAACTCAGGAGTCACCCGTTTGCTGGTGGCTTCCCAGGTGACGGCTTTTGCCCCGTTCTCGCAGAACTGGAACGTGGATTTATGCTCTTTGTCTGGCCACGCGCAGCCCGGGCAGTCGAAGCCGTCAGGCTGGTTGGTGCGCAACAGCGTGGCGGGAGCATCCAGGGCATCCATCTGTGTTCGCACGGCAATTGCCGTCGCTTTTAATGCTCCCCAGCCGCCTGCAGGGCCGTCGTAAGGTCTGATGCCGGGAACGGCACGTCGTTTGTTATTCATTCCAGATTACCCTGTTAGACCGCCGGTCGTGCATGATGCGGCTGAGAAAAATTAAAGAAATCATAACAAATTTTTATCATGTCGATAATGTGTCCTGACAAGGTGGCGTGAAGGCGACAATGTTAGTGACAGTAAAATTTCAAACGAAAGGCGGGCAGGGGAACCTGCAATATATTTACCCGACGATGCTGAAGGCGATAAAGTGAACAATGCGCCGGGGAATAAAGATGTAGTCCTGCTTAACTGTTAATTCACTGCGGGTGGTGTAAATCGTGCCTCTAAGGGATTAAAGGCACCAGGTTATTTTGCGCCGTAAAATTAATTTTTTTCATCGTCTATGAATTGTCTTAATTCAGGGCGGAAAAGTCATCGCTATTAAAGATACGCTATCAATGCAACAAATAATTCATGGAAGATATATTCATACTCCCCCTGAAAAAAATCCCCATTCTACTAATTATGGTAGTGGCGATAATAGCAGTATTGCGTTAATGACAATGGTTCTCTTTTGATTTTTTTGTTTCTCAATCAATGGTTTGTGTTAGAGGAACGCGTAATAATAAGACAAATTCAGCAAAGTAAGCTTTTTTTCTCAGATTAATCCTATAATGAGTCGGGTGCTTCATTAAGCAGCAGTTGTGAGGAAGGAAATATTGAATTGGTGACAAGCTCATGTAAACTTGTTTACCGTTTGTCAAAATATGTCAGGAAGACGCTGGGCCTTATTCTGAAGGGCTCGTGCGGTAGCTATGCCCGAATAATAGTAACGCCCCGAAAATATCCTGGCTATTTTAACGATAGCACTTAAGTCAAACTTCATCCCCTTTATCTCATCATCGAAATATCGCTACGGAAAAGCATATGAAAATGCGCGTATTGTTTTCACTTCTGTTTGTAATGGCGGTGGCGGGCTGTAAAGCGCCGCAGAAACCTGTGATCACCGACGATACGATCGTGACCAGCCAGGTCAACGGCGTCACCTTAACCCACCGTCATGCCATCACGCCTCCTGCTGAGTTCACTCAGGTTAACGAGCCATACCGTGCCATGTATCCGGCCTCCCTGATGAGCCGCCCTGATTTCGGTGGGAAAGTGGTCAGTACGCTTGTCACCGGTAAAACCTACGTGGTGCTGGGGCAGGTTGAACACTACTGGATGGCGCTTGCCGATGAAGGACAAGACCAGCTGATTGGTTACGTTCCAATGCGTGCGGTAATCAAAGCCGATCAGTACGAAGCCACCGTGCGTAAACAGGCTATTCGTCCTAAGGCGCGTAAAAAAGCGACCTGTGTCGATGTCGATGGTAACAGCAAAGCCTGCAAAGACAGCGCTAACGGTACCTGGATCCTGAACTAAACGGCTTTTCTGAGCGTATTTTTATGAATAATAAAAATTTTCATAAGCTGTGGTTCGTCTTTTACGCGGTGATATTCGCCCTGGTCAGTGGTTGTTCGTCGTCTTCACACAGCGACCCCTCCCGCTACAATCTGCAGTTTCAGGCTCATCCACAAATCAATGATTCTGCGCCGCTTAAAGTCAGAGTGCTGCTGTTGAAGTCCGATGCGGATTTCATGTCCAGTGACTTCTATTCCCTGCAGAACAACGCGTCAGCCACGCTTGGCGCGAATCTGCTGAACAGCGATGTTTTCTTCCTGATGCCGGGCCAGCTTTCGAAAACCCTTAGCGGACAAAGCTCACCCGAGGCGCGCTATATCGGTGTTATGGCCGAATATCAGATGCTGGATGGAAAGAAATGGCGTGTCTCACTCCCACTGCCTGTTCCGGGCGAAAACCATCTCTACCAGTTCTGGAAATGGTCATCCGATGAACTCCAGGCCAATGTCTTTCTCGACATAAATGGCATCCGGGTCATCAGCCAGTAACGCGCTTAAAAACAGGAAACCTATCATGACCAAAGCAGAGAAGGTCGTCTGGACCGAAGGCATGTTCCTGCGTCCACACCATTTTCAACGGACAGAAAGTTATCTGCTCAACCACGTTCGGGAATGGGGTGCGCTGCAGCGATCGTATCTTTGGGGCTTCCTCGATGTTGAACTGGACGAAGCGATGCTTCGCCAGGGCTGCATTGCCCTGAGCTATGCCAGCGGTGTGCTACCCGACGGTACGTTTTTCCAGGTTCGCAATGGGCGCAATGGCCCAGCCCCGCTGAAAATTCCTGACAATCTCACCAACGAAAAGGTGGTGCTCGCGCTGCCGGTACGTAGGGGAGAGCGTGAAGAGGTTATTTTCAGCGAAGAGCCCGCGTCACTGGCGCGTTTTATCGCCTTCGAACAGGAGGTGGAAGACGATAACGCCATGTCGGTGGGGGATGCCACGGTGCAGTTTGGCCGTTTACGTCTGACCCTGATGCTGGAAAAAGATCTGACGGCCGAATGGACGGCGATTGGCATCGCGTTTGTCGCGGAAAAGCGCAACGACAACCATGTGCGTCTGGATAGCAGCTACATTCCGCCGATGCTGAACGCCTGCAACAGCCCGCAACTTTACAGCATGGTCAACGATCTCCACGGCTTGCTGGTGCAGCGCAGCCAGCAGATTGGGGGGCGTTTGCGCCAGCCTGGCCGCTTTAACACCTCAGAGCTGATCGAATTTACGCTGCTGTCGCTGGTTAACCGTCACCTGGGCGAAGTCTCCCATTTAAAAACGCTCCCGCTACTGCACCCGGAAACGCTCTGGCGCAGCTGGCTGCCGTTTGCCACGGAGCTTGCCACCTGGACCTCGCAACGCACCGCCGAAAGCGTGCTGCCGATTTACGATCACGACGACCTTGCGGGATGCTTCAGCAAGCTGATGCTGATGCTGCGTCAGGGGCTGTCGCTGGTGATGGAAGATCAGGCCATTCAGCTGCCGCTGAACGAGCGCTCCCATGGCCTGAACATCGCCACGGTGCCGGAGACCAGCATGGTGCGCGAGTTCGGCTTCGTCCTGGCGGTCAAAGCCAACGTGCCGGGCGAACACCTGCAAACCCATTTCCCTGCCCAGATGAAAGTCGCGCCGGTGTCGAAAATCCGCGATCTGGTTCAGTTACAGCTGCCGGGCATCATGCTGCGCGCCATGCCGGTTGCGCCGCCGCAAATCCCATGGCATGCGGGCTACAGCTACTTTGAGCTGGAGAAGGGCAGCGAGCTGTGGCACGAGATGGATAAGTCCGGTGCATTCGCCCTGCATCTCGCAGGGGAGTTCCCGGGTCTTGATATGGAGTTTTGGGCCATCCGTAGCCCGACTGAATAATAAAGCGAGCGCTTAATATGCAGGAACGACAGGATACCGGCAGTGATGCCGCGTTTACCGGAGCCAGTAGCAACAATCAGCTGGTGGCGGCCGCCAATCCGCTGCTCAACGCGATTCCGCAAATCCGTCATTCGGTGTCTCATGACGATCAGGTGGCACTGCGCCAGCGTCTGATCGACGAGATTCGCCGTTTTGAAGTCCGCTGCCAGCAGGCAGGGCTGGCGTATGAGGTGATCGTCGGGGCGCGCTATTGCCTCTGCACGGCGCTGGATGAAGCCGCGGCGCTGACCCCCTGGGGCAGCAGCGGTGTCTGGTCAAGCAATGGTCTGCTGGTCACGTTTCATAATGAAACCTGGGGCGGCGAAAAGTTCTTCCAGCTGCTGGCGCGTCTGTCGCAGAACCCGCGTGAACATATCCTCCTGCTGGAGATGATCAACTACTGCCTGCTGCTCGGTTTCGAAGGGCGCTATCGGGTTCTGGATAATGGCCGCACCCAGCTGGAAACTATAAAGCAGCGGCTGTGGCAGATGATCCGTGGCGTGCGCGGCAGCTATCCGGCACCGCTCTCTCCACACCCGGAAGATCGTCCCGTGCTGCGCAAGCTGTGGCGGCCGATGGTGCCGCTGTGGGCCTGTGTCGCGCTGGCCGGGTTTATCGCCTGCCTGTTCTACATCATTCTCAACTGGCGTCTTGGCGACAACACCAACCCGGTACTGGCGAAGATTTACCAGTCTCAGCTGCCTGAAACCACCATTCAGCAACCTGCGCGTCAACTGCCTGCGGTGCTTAACCTGCGTGGCTTCCTGAAGCCGGAAATCGACGCCGGTCTGGTGGCGGTGAAGGATGAAGCGGATCGCAGCGTGGTGATCCTGAAAGGAGACGGGCTGTTTGCTTCTGCTTCTACCGTGGTGCGTGACCGCTATGAGCCGGTCATCAACCGGATTGCCCAGGCGATGAACAACGTCAGCGGCAAAATTCTGGTGGTGGGCTACAGCGATAACGTGCCAATTCGCAGTGCGCGCTTCGCCTCCAACTATGAACTCTCTTTGGATCGCGCCCGGTCCGTGCAAAAAATGTTGCAGGGAAGCCTCTCGCAGCCTGACCGCGTGAAAGCGGAAGGGCGGGGAGAGATCAATCCTGTGGCGCCAAACAATACGCCTGAAAACCGCGCCCGTAACCGCCGTGTGGAAATAACTCTGCTGGTGTCGCCTGAAAATACGCAGGCTGAGCTGAACGGATTGCCGCAAGGAAACTAAGGATGCTGACGACTCTTCTTTCTATACTGACCAATCGCATTCTGTGGAGCTTCCTGGGCGTTACCGCGCTGTCGGCGGTGATCTGGATGATTGGTCCGCTGTTATCCATCGTGGATACCCGCCCGCTCGAATCTGAACAAAACCGCATCATCAGTATTGCGGTGGTTTATCTGCTCTGGGCGCAGGGGCATATTCTGCCGCGGCTCTACAACGCCTGGCTGAACCGCAAGCTGATGGACAAGCTCAATGAAAACACCGCCAAACCGGACGCGGCCGATCCCCAGAAGCGGCTGAACAGCGAGGAGCAGATCCTCGCCGGACGTTTTGATGAAGCGGCGCAAATGCTGAAAAAAGCCCACTTCAGCAAAGCGGGACACGGTGCCCAGTGGACGCAGCGCTTCAGTACGCAATATCTCTACCAGCTGCCGTGGTACGTCATTATCGGCGCACCGGGCGCCGGTAAAACCACGGCGCTGGTCAATTCCGGCCTGCAATTCCCGCTGGCGGATCGCTTCGGTAAAACCGCTCTGCGCGGCATTGGCGGCACCCGCAACTGCGACTGGTGGTTCACTAACGAAGCCGTCCTGCTGGACACCGCGGGGCGCTACACCACTCAGGAGAGCGAGCAGGTTCAGGATGCCGGGGAGTGGCTGGAATTTATCGGCCTGCTGCGTAAGTATCGCCGCCGCCAGCCTATTAACGGCGTCATTATCACCATCAGCATTTCCGATCTGCTGACGCTCTCCCCGGAAGCCGCGCGCCAGCAGGCGGTCAACCTGCGCCAGCGGCTGTCTGAGCTGCATGAACAGCTGGGTATCCGCTTCCCGGTTTACGTGATGGTGACCAAGGCGGACCTGCTTAAAGGCTTCCGCGCCTGGTTTGCTGACTACGACAAAGCGCAGCGCGACCAGATTTGGGGCTTCACGCTGCCGTGGGAACAGACCAAACACGCCGATTTCGACCTGATGGGGAACTTCCACCAGGAGTTCTCGCTGTTGCAGCAGCGTCTGGACGCCGGGCTGCCGGAGACCATGCTGAAAGAGCATGACGCCAAAACCCGTGCCGAAGCGTATCTCTTCCCGCAGGAGTTCGCGGCGCTGCGCCCGCTGCTGGCTGACTACCTGAGCACGGTCTTTGCCCGCTCTAACTTTGAGACCGAGTTCTCCCCACGCGGAATATACTTCGCCAGCGGCACCCAGGAAGGCATGCCGTTCGACCGCGTCATGGGTGAACTGAACCGCGCCCTGTCACTGCCGGAAGGGGCAGAGGCAGAGAAGTGGGATTCGGTCAGTAAAGAGGCGCCGATCCCTGGTGCAAAAGGGCAGAGCTTCTTCATTAAAAACCTGCTGCAAAACGTCATTTTCCAGGAAGCCGGTATTGCCGGTGAAAACCGCTGGTGGGAACTGCGCAACCGCGCGGTGATCTGGTCCGGATACGCGGCGCTGCTGGCGTTGCTGGTGATCCTCGGCGGATTGTGGCTGACCAGCTATGCCAAAAATAAGGCCTATCTGGAAGAGGTGGACGCTAAAGTCCCGCAGCTGGAGCAGCAGAGTAAAGCGTTACAGAATCAGCCTCAGCGCGATCTGTTCGCGCTCCTGCCGCTGCTGAACAGCCTGGTCGATCTGCCGAAAAGCGAGGCCTTCGATGTCAACGACCCGCCGGTCTCCCGCCGTATGGGGCTCTATCGCGGGGATGACGTCAGCGATGCTTCCCAGTCGCTGTATCAGAAAGCGCTGGATCAGATGCTGCTGCCCGCCGTGGCGATGCATATCACCACCTGGCTGCGTAACGACAACGGCAGCGACGTGGAATACAGTTACGAGGCGCTGAAAGCCTACCAGATGCTGTATCAGCCTAAACACTACGACGGCAAATTCCTGCATTCCTGGGTGATGCTCAATTTGCAGCGTAATCTGCCGCAGAACGTGACGCAGGCGCAGCTGCAACAGCTGGAGTGGCACCTGACGCAGTTGCTGGAGCCAAAAATTCAGGCCTCGCCGTATGCGCAGGACGAAGCGCTGGTGGCCCGCGAGAGGGCGCTCATCAACCAGCAGCCGCTCTCCACCCGCGTGTATGGGCGTCTGAAGCGTCTGCTGGAGCATGACGAAAACCTGAAGCCGGTCTCCCTGTCCGACCTGGGTGGCCCGCAGAGCGAACTGGTGTTCTCACGCAAAAGCGGCAAACCGGTGAGCGAAGGCGTGCCGGGGCTCTACACCCCGGACGGTTACTGGAAGAGCTTTAACAGCCAGATTGACAGCGTGACCACGGCGCTGCACGAAGATGATGCCTGGGTTCTGGGCGCGACCACCTCCGGGGAAGACAAGCAGCAGATCGATAACGCCGTGCGTCAGCTCTACATGCGCGACTTTATCGCAAACTGGGATCGTTTCCTCGCCGACATTCAGCTTAACAACAGCGCCGATCTCTCGCAGCGCATCAACACGGCGCGCCTGCTCTCCGGCGCAAACTCGCCGCTGCGCCGTCTGGTGCAGAACCTGAGCCAGGTGCTGACGCTGTCGCGCAACGCGCCAGCGCCGGAGGACGCGGGGAAAGCGCAAGACCAGAGTAACCGCGCCACTCGTACCCTCGAAGCGCTGTTCAGCAATAACGACAATGCCCAGACGCAGGGGGCAGTAGTGACGCAGGCACCTGAACAGCTGGTGACCGACCATTACGCGCCAATGATCGAGCTGGCTCAGCCGCTGGAGAAGGGCGGCAAGACCATCGTCTTTGATGATTTCCTCAAGCAGGTGGATGAGCTGTATCGTTACCTGACCGCGGTGCAGGACGCTGCCAACAGCGGCATGCCAGCCCCGGGTGGTGAAGCAATCAGCCGTCTGCAGGCCAGCGCCGGGCGTCTGCCGGGCGGGCTGCAAACCATGTTCAGCAACATGGCGGTGGGGGCCAGCAGTGATACCCAGCGTCGCGATCTGGAAAACGTCCGTAAGCGCATTAACGTCGAAGTGGGCGGTTTCTGCCGTCAGGCAATTGCCGGTCGCTACCCGCTGGTGCGCAGCGCCAGCACCGAAGTGACGCCGGACGATCTGGCACGCATGTTTGCGCCGGGTACCGGGCTGATGGATACCTTCTTTCGCGACAACCTGACCAACAAAGTGGATACCACTCAGGCGAACTGGCGCTTTATGCCGGGGATCGACGGGAAAACGCTGCCGGGAAGTGAAGGACTGCTGCGACCGTTCCAGCAGGCCCAGTCCATTCGCGATGCCTTCTTTGCTAACGGTGCGACGACCCCCTCTTTCAAGGTGACGGTGCGTACCGTGCGGATGGATAACACCATTCTTAACCTGACGCTGGACGTTGACGGCCAACTACTGCGTTACAGCCACGGTCCACAGGCGGTGCAGATCATGAACTGGCCAGGGCCAGGCGGCACCAACCAGGTGCGTATGCAGCTGGGTCTGGCCAACGGCAGCACCGCGACGCTGGTAACCAACGGCGCCTGGGCGTTGAACCGCTTCTTCGATAAAGCGCGCACCAGCCCTGGGGCAGGTAGTCTGAGCCGTCAGGCCACGTTCAACGTCGATGGCCATCAGGTCACGCTGGAGTTTGCGCCGAACAGCATTCGCAATCCGTTCCAGCTTCCTCGTTTCTCATGCCCATAACCGCAAGGACAGCCGTATGACGAATACCCCTGCGATGAACCGCTACAGCTGGTATGGCAAATTACCCAGCGCCGGAGATTTTTTGCAGCGTCGCTTTCCTGACACCCTACAGCGTCAGTGGTCACACTGGTTTCAGGTCGGCCTGCTGGCCTGGCAACAGGAAGAGCAGCGCAGCGGCGAACGCCAGTTTAACAAGGCGCCGGTGTGGAACTTTGTTGTCCCGCCGATGCTGGGCAGCCAGATGATCCAGATGGGCTGCCTGCTGCCGGGCCGCGACAGCGTGGGCCGACAATACCCGATCTGCATTCAACTGAGTTTCGCCCCGTCAGAGTGGTCGACCAACCTGCTCAGCCAGGCTGAAAGCTGGTATCAGCAGATTGGCCGTCTCGGGCTGCATGCGGTGCGCAACAGTTTTTCCGCCTCGCAGCTGGATGAGATGCTGATGTCGATTCCGGCGCCGCAGCCCGTCGAGCCGCAGAAGCGTTCCGACATCCTTGATGTGATTGGTTATGACGAAGACGGCCAGAGCACGCTGGGCTGGCCTCAGGCGGCGGAGTGTTTTGACCCGCTTCGTCAGACCAGCTACTGGTGGACCAACCGCTGCGACGGCTACCCGCTCTACACCCACGTCCACAGCGGAAACTTCACCGGGCAGCTCTTTACGCTGCTGTTCGATCCGGCTGGCGGCGCCCGACCAGGCCGTCACGGTCTTTATCCGCCTATGTTTGAATAAGCAGGGATCACATGAATATCGAAGAATTTCTCGCGCCGATAAGCCCCGAAAAACCCTGCGGCGACAACCTTGAGTACGACGCCGATTTTCAGGCTATGGGACAGGCAAGCCAGGGTAAAGCGGAACAGCAGTTCGGCGACACGATCATTCCCGCCGAGCCCGCTGACTGGAATACGGTAGAAAAGCTCGCCACCAGCCTGCTGGGGCGCACCAAAGATCTTCGCGTCATGCTGGCGTTAACCCATGCCTGGACCCGACGTCGTGGGCTGCCGGGCTACGCGGACGGCCTGCTGCTGGTGCAGGAGGCGATCACCCGCTACTGGGAGCCGCTTTATCCACTGCTGGAGGAGTATGGCGAAACGGACCCGTTCTATCGCATTAACGCCCTTGCCGCGCTGAGCGATAAATCTGACCTGACGGTCGCGCTGCGAAACGCCTCGCTGCTGCGCTCAAACGGCGATGAAATTTCGCTGCGTGACGCGCAGGCATTGCTGGATGGCAGCAAAACCGAATGCCCGGATTATCCCGGCGGCCGCCCAAGACTGATTGACGAACTGGCGCGCGGCGACCAGCCAGGTACAGAGGCCGTCATCCTGATTAATGAAAGGCTGCTGGCCATTCGCGATCTGCTCAGCGGTTACCTTGGTGAAAGCGGCGTACCGGAAATGGAGCAGTTGCTGAAAACCGTGGGCCTGGTTGCCAGTGCCTGTCAGGTGACCGACATCAGCAAGCTGCTGACCAATCGGGATGCGCAGGCGGAACACCACGCTGAGCCGCAGACGGTGGCCACCCAACCCGCGCAGCAGGTCACCGACTGGCGCAGCGTGCAGGTTACCAGTCGCGCCGACGCCCAGCTGATGCTGGAGAAAGCGAAACAGTATTTTGCGCAGTACGAACCGAGCCACCCCGCACCGCTGATGATTGAACGGGTGCAGCGGCTGTCAGAACTTAACTTTATGGACATTATTCGCGACCTGGCGCCAGACGGCGTTAACCAACTGGAAAATATCTTTGGACGCCGCGAATGACGCGTCCAGGCATTATGACGACGGGCACGGAGCTTGTCGTTTCACCTTCACCGCGCATCTTTGATGGAGAACATCATGGCAATGAGTAACAGTGGGCAGAAATTTATCGCACGTAACCGTGCCCCCCGCGTGCAGATCGAGTACGACGTAGAGATCTACGGTGCAGAACGTAAAATTCAGCTGCCGTTCGTGATGGGCGTTATGGCCGATCTGGTCGGCAAACCGGTGGAAAATCTGCCGGCCGTCGATGAGCGTAAATTCCTCGAAATCGACATTGATAACTTTGACGAACGCATGAAGGCGCTTAAGCCACGCGTGGCGTTCCAGGTGGATAACACCCTGACCGGCGAAGGCAAGCTCAACGTCGATCTGACCTTCGACAGCATGGACGACTTCCTGCCGGATGCGGTGGCACGCAAGGTTGAGCCGCTGAACAAGCTGCTGGAAGCGCGTACTCAGCTTTCCAATCTGCTGACCTACATGGACGGTAAAAACGGCGCGGAAGAGCTGATCGCTAAAATTCTGCAGGATCCGACGCTGCTCAAATCCCTGAGCCAGTTGCCGAAAAATGACGAAAGTGCGAAAGGTAGCGAGGAGTAATCGATGAGCAACCAGACTCAACAACACGAGCAGCAGGCAGGTCAGGCGTTCAGTCAGGACGAGTTCAGCGCACTGCTGAACAAAGAGTTCCGTCCTAAAACTGACCAGGCGCGTTCCGCCGTCGAGAGCGCGGTAAAAACTCTGGCGCAGCAGGCGCTGGAAAACACCGTTACCTTCTCCAACGACACCTATCGCACCATCCAGAACCTGATTGCGGGTATCGACGAACAGCTCTCTCAGCAGGTGAATCAGATCATTCACCACGAAGAGTTTCAGAAGCTGGAGAGCGCCTGGCGCGGTCTGAGCTATCTTGTGAACAACACTGAAACCGACGAGATGCTGAAGATCCGCTTTATGAGCATCTCCAAGCAGGAGCTGGGCCGTACCCTGAAACGCTATAAGGGTGTGGGTTGGGATCAGAGCCCGATCTTCAAGAAAATCTACGAGCAGGAGTACGGTCAGTTTGGTGGTGAGCCGTTTGGCTGCATCGTCGGCGACTACTACTTTGACCACAGCCCGCAGGACGTTGAACTGCTGGGTGAAATGGCGCGTATCGGCTCTGCGGCTCACTGTCCGTTCATCACCGGTACCGCACCGGGCGTGATGCAGATGGAGTCCTGGCAGGAGCTGGCTAACCCACGCGATCTGACCAAAATCTTCCAGAACACCGAATATGCCGCCTGGCGTTCACTGCGTGAATCGGAAGATGCCCGCTATCTGGGCCTGGTGATGCCGCGCTTCCTGTCGCGCCTGCCTTACGGCATTCGTACTAACCCGGTCGACAGCTTTGACTTTGAAGAGCAGACCGACGGCGCGAACCACAACAGCTACGCCTGGGCGAATGCCGCTTACGCGATGGCGGCCAACATCAACCGCTCCTTCAAAGAGTACGGCTGGTGCACCTCAATTCGCGGCGTGGAGTCCGGCGGGGCGGTTGAAAACCTGCCGTGCCATACCTTCCCGAGCGACGACGGCGGCGTGGACATGAAATGTCCGACCGAGATCGCCATCAGCGACCGTCGCGAAGCCGAGCTGGCGAAAAATGGCTTTATGCCGCTGGTTCACCGCAAAAACTCCGACTTTGCTGCCTTCATTGGCGCGCAGTCGCTGCAAAAACCGGCCGAGTACCACGACCCGGATGCCACCGCCAACGCGCGTCTGGCCTCCCGTCTGCCGTACCTGTTCGCCTGCTGCCGCTTTGCGCATTACCTGAAGTGCATCGTGCGTGACAAAATCGGCTCCTTCCGCGAGCGCGAAGAGATGGAACGCTGGCTGAACGACTGGGTCATGAACTACGTGGACGGTGACCCGGCCAACTCCTCTCAGGAGACCAAGTCCCGCAAGCCACTGGCCGCTGCAGAAGTCCAGGTGCAGGAGATTGAAGACAACCCAGGCTACTACGCCGCGAAGTTCTTCCTGCGTCCGCACTACCAGCTGGAAGGTCTGACCGTTTCTCTGCGTCTGGTATCTAAACTGCCATCGCTGAAAACGAAAGACGCGTAATTTTTGTGAGTTTCGCCCGGCGGCGCTACGCTTGCACGGGCCTACAATGCAACGTGAAATATATTGATATCGCTGCACAGCGTAGGCCGGGTAAGCAAAGCGCCACCCGGCAAGAAAGTCTGGTCCTGAGAGGTTCCGGAATAACGTTCGGTAGTAAAAGACTTCTCATTCTTTCCTTTTATTCGGGAGGGAATGTAAGACTGTCAAATGACACGGGTCATTTGATGTGAGGCAGAGGTAAAATATGGACGGTTTTATTCAGCCCCATGCTTTCCTGTTTGCCATATAAGTGCTTTTTCGAAAGCAATATTGTTCATCCACGAAGAGTAGATATTATGGCTATTGATATGTTTCTGAAGGTCGAGGGTGTTACGGGCGAATCTAAAGATTCTAACCACACCGGCTGGACTGATATTACCTCCTTCTCCTGGGGCGCTTCCCAGCCAGGTAATATGAGCGTTGGCGGTGGCGGCGGTGCCGGTAAAGTTAACTTTAACGATCTGCACGTTAACGCTCTGATCGACAAATCCACCACAGCAATTCTGAAACACTGCGCCAGCGGTAAACACCTGACCAAAGTTGAGCTGTCCGTCTGTAAAGCCGGTGGCCAGCAGGTGGAATACTCTCGCATTACCCTGGAAGACGTTCTGGTAACGTCTGTTCAGTACACCGGTGCAGACAACGGCGATACCGTTGGTGTGACCTATGCATTCCAGGCTGCGAAAGTGAAACAGCAGTACTGGGAGCAGACCACCTCTGGTGGTAAAGGTGCTGAAAGCAGCGCTGGCTGGAACATCAAAGAAAACAAAGAAGCATAATAGTAGTGGGTCCGAAAGGGCCCACTTTTTCCTGAGCTTCTTTTCAAGGAGAAACAAGATGTCTCATATGCGTCCTGCTTTTGGTGCCGCCTGGAACCGATTTAAAGAAGTGAACGTCAACGTAGAACAGGTTGGCAAGTTATTGGGGGGGAAAGTTCAGCATAATATAGATGCTGGTATTTTTAAAAATGCCTGCCCCATTCGTATGAGCTATGTTTTAAATTATTGTGGCATTCCAGTTCCTTCTAATAGTAAATATGCAACTGTGACCGGGAGCGACAAGAAGCGATATATGTTCCGTGTTAAAGATATGATTGCTTTTTTACCCACGGTATTGGGAAAAGCTGACATATCTGTTTCTTCTCCAACCCCAGCACAATTTGCGGGCAAGCAAGGTATTATTATTTTTACCGGGCATGGCTGGCTTGATGCAACCGGGCATGTAACACTCTGGAACGGAAATATTTGTTCGGATGATTGTCATTTCCTTGGCTCACCGGGTAATGGTTCATTTATCCCTACTAACGCAACCTTCTGGAGCCTGAAATGAAAAAGCCATTGCTCTTTGTCTTAGCCTTCGTTGCCTCCGCCGCAAATGCCCAGACGTTGCCTGATATCAGTACTTTTTCTCAACAACAAATCTTCGAAAACTGGGTGCAGAATCGATGCATCGGTAAGATTGCGGACAGTAAAAGCCTGAAAGAAGATGCTGACGCCAGCGCCGCGGCATGGCTGGAAGCAAGCAATCTGCCTGCTGAGAATTTTGAAAAAGCTGATGAGGTGATTGTTTCTTTACTGAAACAGAAGGTAGGTGGTACCGAGCCAGGTCATTATCAGATATTGAAGTGCACCTTGATCGCTAATAGTGACGCTATTCGGCCACTCAAATCCTCAAAGTAGTAAAGATGAAATCGGCCCCAAACGCCGCCGTTCTCACCCCCGAGAGCGGCAGCGTTTGAGCGCTAATCATACCAGCAGGAATACGCCATGCGATTCACGATTATTTCTACGAAACCCGGTCATCAGCCGCCGCAGAGCAGTTGTGATTTTTATGCCCCCGGGGGCACTATTGGGCGCGGTACGGATAACAATCTGGTACTGCCGGACAATGACCGCACCATCTCGCGCCTGCAGGCTATTGTTCACGTTGACGCCCAGGGCGAATGCCGCGTGACCAACCGTGGCAGCGTCACCCGCGTGGTTTTGAACGACATCCCGCTGGAGCGGGGGCGTCAGGTAGAGCTGCAGGACGGGGATATTCTCGGTATTGATGACTACCGCATCGAAGTGACGGAACTTATCCACGACACGCAGCCGGTGAGCCGCATGGCCGCCAGTATGCAGCAGCAGGCTCGCCCGACAGTGGCGCCGACACCTGCTCCGCAGCCAAAGCCAGCCAGTGCCGCACCGCGCGGCAAAGCGGAGCCAACGGCCGTGCCGTCGGAAATCTGGGATAGCCTGATGCAGGAGTTCTCTATCTCTGACAGCATCTCCAGCAACCGTGCGAAACCGCAGCCTGCGGCGTCTCACGATCCTTTCTCGCAACCCGCGGCACCCGAGCGTAACGCTGAAGACCCGCTGGCAATGTTCAACGACAGCGAGCCGAAGCTTGAGCGTAAGAATGTCGATCCCGACACGCTGTTCAGCGATGAAGCGTTGTTCAAAAAAGAGAGCATTTTTGACGATGTCACCCCTTCAACGCTGGTGCCGCCGGTAGAGAGCAAACCTGCGCCTGCAGAAGAGGCGACGGATGAACTCGACCCGCTGGCCCTGTTTGGTGGTTCGGCCAGCGCGCCAGCCGCGCGTAACGATGATCCGCTCGGGCTGATGGGCGGGGCGCCATTAACCCATCCGGATGAGATCGTGCCTGAGCCATCTGCACCCGCGCCAGAGCCAGAGGCCGTACCGCAGGACGATCCGCTGGCGGATTCTCCGCTGTTTGCTCCTGAGCCGCAGGATCCACCGCGTGCGGAAGAGGAAGAGCCGGTACGTACCGATTACGCAGGCTTTACTATGCCTACACCGCAGGCCGTCGCACGCAGCAGCGCACAGACGCCGAAGGGACGTCTGCGTATCGACCCGGTCAAAAACGCGGCTGTGCCAAGCGCTACGGCGCAAAACGGTGAGAAAGGCGAGGTGCTGCAGGGCGAGCTGCTGGAGGCGCTGCTGGAGGGG
This sequence comes from Enterobacter sp. Lyrl_3, assembly GCF_051948675.1. NCBI lineage: Bacteria > Pseudomonadati > Pseudomonadota > Gammaproteobacteria > Enterobacterales > Enterobacteriaceae > Enterobacter > Enterobacter sp. Lyrl_3. The sequence goes on along the minus strand of NZ_JAYJLI010000001.1, from coordinate 187,958 downwards.
ATGGGCCTGAGCGAAATGCAGCCGGTGCCGCAGTTTGACCGTGAAAATATGCGTCAGTTGGGCCAGATCCTCGGCATGTTCTCGCAGGGCACCGTGGCGTTGCTCTCTTCGCGCTCTATCCTCAAGCGCGGCGTAAAAGCCGATATGACCATGGTGCTGGACGATGCCAACAACCCGTTCAAGCTGCTGCCGACCGGGAAAACGGTCCTGATTCAGATGTTCGGTACGCCGATGCCGGGCTTTATGCCACCCACCAAATCAGTGCGTGACGCGCTAATCGATCTGCAGGCGCATCAGCTGGGGATGATCTCCGGTATCCGCGCCATCATCGCCGCGATGCTGCAGTCCTTTAACCCGGAGCAACTGGAAGAGCAGGCGAAGCAGAACGGCATGACCTCTCGTCTGGCGCTGCCGGGCAGCCGCAAAGCCGCGCTGTGGGACTACTTTGTTCGCAGCTATGGCGAGACGGCCGGTGAGATTGAGGATGACTTCCACACCCTGTTTGGCGAAGCGTTCCTTCATGCTTATGACATGGAGGTCAATCAGTACAAAGACTCACAGAGCGGATCGGAAGAAAAATGAATATCGCAACGGCTTCTCTCTCCCGCCAGGGAACGCGCGCCAGCAATCAGGACCAGACGGGAGAAACCATAGGGGAACGTTCAGCCTGCTTTGTCGTCTGTGACGGCATCGCTGGTCTGCCGGGCGGTGAGGTGGCCGCTGAACTGGCCCGCAATAGCATCATCTCCCGTTTTGATGGCGACAAACACCTCAACGCGCAGCATATTCGTGACTATGTGCAAACCGCGAATCGCACCATTCTCAGCGAACAGCAGGCGGTGCAGGACTATCGCCGGATGGGTACCACGCTGGTCAGCCTGTTTATCGACCGGGATTACCGTCTGGCCTACTGGGCACACGCCGGGGACAGCCGTCTGTACCTGTTTCGTCGCGGCTGGCTGTGGCATGTCACCACCGACCACAGCCTGGTTCAGCAGATGAAAGATGCCGGTCACCAGACCGATAACCTCAACAGCAACCTGCTGTATCTGGCGCTGGGCATTGAAAACGGTGGCCCGGAAGCGAGCTACAGCGACGTGGTGCAGGTTGAAGACGGCGATGCCTTTTTACTCTGCACCGACGGTTTCTGGCACGGCGTCAGCGAAGAGCAGATGAAACAGTCGCTGCATATGGTCAACACCCCACAGGAGTGGCTGACCTTAATGAACCAAATCATTCAAAAGAATGCTGAACAGGAGGGGAATGCTCAGGATAACTATACGGCGCTGGCGGTATGGATGGGCAACCCTCAGGACACCACTTTGCTGCATACGCTCTCTGACGCAGCACAATTTCTTCCCTGCGGAACTGACTAGACACACAAGGAACGATATGAAACTTTGGCTATCGGGTTTGGCACTTCTGGCGGTGGCCTCCACCGCCCAGGCTGAAAATTTCCGCATCGTGCAGTCTCCTGCGCAGAAGCTGGATATCTGGATCGACAACATCAAAGACAACACCCCGCAGAGCTGGTGTAAATCAGAGATTGCGCTGCGCATTGTGGCGAACGGCAATAAAGACGTTTCAGTGCTGGAAAACTTTGTTCCGCGTCTCGGCTCGCTGCTGGAACACCAGTGCAGCAAAGTGAATAAGCTGAGCTGGGCCCTCAACGATCCGGCAGGGACTACGCTTGCGCAGGGAACAGCAGACAAAGCTCAGGAGTGGAAGCTGGTGGTGAAACAGCAGCAGACGGCACCCACTGCGACCCAGACCAGCGGCGCGTTACTGCCACCTGACCAGAACGCTGAAACCAACACGGTGGCCGCTGACCGCACACCGTGGCAGGAGTTTACCCTCCAGGACGGCTGCCATCTGCGCACCTTCTGGGAAGGCGGATCTTCCGCGCCGGCGCTGTTTATTCCGGATTCCGACACGACCCGCTGCGGCAACGGCAGCTGGCTGAGCGGCCACACGGTTATCTCGCAGACCCGCAGCGGCGGTCAAAAAGAGATAGCGGTGACCTACATTCACGGCTTCCCGGTGATGGGGCTGAATCAAAGCGTCGACCCGGAACATGCCCTGATCACCTCCGTCAACAAAGAGCGTATGGTCTTCAGCACCCCGAACAGCGACCAGAGCTGGATGATCCTGCCTTACGACAGCGCCCTGAACGGCTGGAAAAGCAACGGCACGGTGGCCGTGGAGATCTCGCGTGAAACCGCCAGCGACGATGCAAAACTGCAGGCGCGTATTGCTGCAGTGAAGAAGGTCTGGAGCGCCTGGGTTACCCCTGGCACCACGTTGAATATTGTCCTGATTGATACCCTGCGTCCTCAGCTGCGTGACCCGGCAGTGGGCGCCTGGCGCGCGGCAAACTAAGGAATGGCTATGAATACGCTCTATCAACATCTGGCGGGCGAGTCGCTCAGCGACGCGCTGGTGCGTCTTGAAAACGAGATTAAAGCCCGTCCGGCGGATGCCGATCTCCGTGCCGCGTTTGTGCAGTTTCTCACCCTCAGCGGTAACTGGACGCGCGCGCTGACCCAGCTGAAAAGCTGGCTGGCGCTTAAGCCGCAGGCGAAACCCACCGTCACCCTGCTGGAGCAGTGCATTCAGGGAGAACTGCAGCGCGCGCAGGTGATGGCGGGAGAACGTCGTCCGGCCATGCCGGAAGCCCAGTGGCCATGGCTGACCACCCTTGCTGCCGCGCTGAGCGAGAGCGATGAACGCGCTCACGCGCTGCGTCTGGAAGCCCTTGAACAGGCGCAGGCGAGCGCGGGGCAATGGACGCTAGAGAATGATGAGACGCAGACCTTTGAATGGCTGATGGACGGCGATGCCCGTCTGGGGCCGGTGTGCGAAACCCTTGTTAACGGCCGTTACTTCTGGCTGCCGTTTAGCGCTATCGCAGAGATCCGTTTCCAGACGCCGGCCAGCGTCACCGATCTGGTCTGGCGTCATGCGCTGGTGCGTTTGACCGATGGGACGGAGCAGGTGTGTCAGATCCCGGCGCGTTATCCTTTTGCAGCCGATGCCTCTGACGCCGTTAAACTCGCACGCACCACCGAGTGGCTGCCGCTCGATGATGACGGCACTCTGTATGAAGGGTTGGGGCAGAAAGCCTGGCTCAGCGAGCAAAGCGAAAGCCCGCTGCTGTCGCTGAGTCTCGTTACTTTTGCAACGGATGGAGCCCATGAGTAATCCTGCTGGCGAAGGCGATCTGCTGCGCAGCGGCTGGCAAGCCCGCAGTAAGCAGGAGAAGGTGGGGGCGCGCGATAAAATGCAGCCCTCGCTGCTCGATCGCCTCACCGATAACGACCCGGAGAAAAAGCGCGAGTCGGCCAACAGCAACCTGATCACCCATGCCGCGCTGCGTCGCAACGTGCTGCGGGATCTGCAGTGGCTGTTTAATACCATCAATCACGACGCCTCCGGCGATTTGAGCATGCTGCCACACGTAAGCCGTTCGGTAGTGAATTTTGGCGTTGCGCCGCTGGCCGGAAAGCGCATGTCGGATATCGAATGGCACGACATTCAGCGCAAACTCACCGAGGCCATTGTCAACTTTGAACCCCGCATTTTGCCCCAGGGGCTGCAGGTCCGCTGTGTGTCGGACACCTCCTCGCTGGATCTGCACAACGTGCTCTCCATCGAGATAAAAGGGCGTTTGTGGTGTGTGCCGTACCCGCTGGAGTTTCTGTTTCGTACCGATGTCGATCTGGAAAACGGCCACTTTGAACTGAAAGATGCGGGGTGATCGTGGAAAGTAAACTGCTCGAATATTACAACCGTGAGCTGGCCTATCTGCGTGAGATGGGCGCCGAATTTGCCGAGCGCTATCCCAAAGTGGCCGGACGGCTGGGCATGCGCGGCATCGAAGTGGCGGATCCGTACACCGAACGACTGATGGAGGGCTTTGCCTTTCTGACCTCGCGCGTGCAGATGAAAATGGACGCGGAGTTTCCGCGCTTCTCCCAGCGCTTGCTGGAGATGATTGCGCCGAACTATCTCGCGCCCACTCCGTCCATGGCGATTGCTGAAATTCAGCCTGACAGCAGCCGTGGCGATTTGAGCAACGGTTTTATCGTGCCACGCGGCACAATGATGGACAGCCTGGCGCTGAAGAAAACCGGCGTGACCTGCAGCTACACCACGGCGCATGAGGTGAACCTGCTGCCGCTGAAAATCGACAAGGTTGAGCTGGGCGGTGTGCCTGCCGACCTGCCCCTGACACAGCTTGGTCTGGGCCAGCAGGGGATCAGCAGCGCCTTACGGATCCGCATTGCCTGCGACGGTCCGCAAAACCTCGGCCACCTTGATTTTGACCGGCTGGAGTTTTTCCTTAGCGGCCCGGATATCGAGGCGTTAAAGCTGCTGGAGCTGGTAATGGAGCACCATGTCGGGGTGGTCTGCCAGACCGTCAGCAAACATCCGCAGCGTGATGTGCTGGCGTCTGATGCCTTGCGTCAGGAAGGGTTTGACGCGGATCAGTCGCTACTCCCGGACGATCTGCGCAACTTTGACGGCTACCGTCTGCTGCAGGAGTACTTTGCTTTTCCGGCCCGTTTCCGCTTCATCAGCCTGAGCGGGCTGAGCAAACTGATCCAGCGCTGCGAAAACGAAAAAGCCTTCGATATCTTCATTCTGCTGGATAAAACCGATGAACAGCTGGAGCGCGTTGTCGATGCCAGCCATCTGGCCCTGCACTGCACGCCAGTGATCAACCTGTTCCCGAAGGTAGCGGCGCGTCAGAAGCTGAGCGAAGGCCAGCATGAATACCATCTGGTGGTGGATAACATCCGCCCGCTGGATTACGAAATTTACGCGGTAAACAAGATATACGGCAGTGCGGATGGTCAGCGCGACGACCAGACGTTTCGTCCGTTCTGGAGCACCTGGAGCGGTGATGCGGGCAACTACGGGGCCTACTTTTCCCTGCGCCGGGAACAACGCGTGCTCTCTGAGCACGCCCTGCGTTACGGCACCCGCACCGGCTACATTGGCTCGGAGGTCTTTGTCTCGCTGGTGGATGAGCAGCATGCACCCTGGCAGGAGAACCTGCGCTATATCTCCGCCGAGGTGCTGTGCACCAGCCGGGATCTGCCGCTGATGCTGCAGCAGGAGCTGGGACAGTTCATTATGGCTGACTCCATGCCGGTGAAGTCGCTGACCTTGCGTAAGGGGCCGACGCCGCCGCGTCCGGCGCTGGCAGAAGGGTTCAGCACCTGGCGGTTGATCAGCCAGCTACAAATGAACTACCTCAGCCTGATGGACAGTGAAAACGAAGAGGGCGCCGCCGCGCTGCGTCAGCTGTTAGGGCTGTACGCCAATCTCGCGGAGACGCCGGTTGCGCGTCAGGTAGAAGGGGTTCGTCACTGCGTGCTGGAGCCGGTTCACCGCCGCGTGCCCGAGCCGGGACCGGTCGTCTTCGCCCGTGGCATCGGCATTACCCTGACGGTGGATGAACGTGCGTTTTCCGGTGCCAGTCCCTGGCTTTTCGGTAGCGTGCTGGAGCGGCTGTTTGCCCGTCTGGTGTCGATCAACAGCTTCACGGAATTCACCCTGAAAAGTCAGCAGCGCGGCGAGATTGGCTACTGGGCGCCGCGTATGGGCAAAAGGGCACTGGTATGAGCGACGTTGTCACTGCGCCACTGAAGGTTCATCGTCTGACGCCGCTGCCGGACAGTTTCTGGCGCGGGGTTCGCGAGACGCCATGGCGCTACGATCTGTTCCAGCTGTTAAGGCGCATTGATGCTCAGGGCGGGGAGCGCTACCCGCTGGGGCGTGCGCCGCTGCCAAAATTCGAGCCGCTACGCCTGGGCCAGCAGCCGTCGATGAGTTTTGCACCTTCGACGGTGGCGCAGGTACGCCAGCGCGAAGGCAACGGGCTGCACGAGGTCTCCATTCTGAGCTTCGGCCTGTTTGGTCCTAACGGGCCGCTGCCGGTTCACATGACCGAGTATGCCCGCGAGCGGATCCATCATCATCAGGACACCAGCCTGAGCGCGTTTGCCGATCTGTTCCATCATCGTCTGACGCTGCTGTTTTATCGCGCCTGGGCCGATGCGCAGCCTGCCGTCTCCCTCGACCGCGCCGACAATAAACGTTTTGAGGGATATCTGGCGTCGTTGATTGGTATGGGGCAGCCCGGCCAGATGGACAAAGGCAGCCTGAGCGCCCATGCCCGCTTTACCCACGCCGGACACCTGACCCGCCACGGACGGGATCCTGAGGGCCTGGAAAAAATCCTGCGTAACTATTTGAAAGCCCCGGTCAAACTGATCGCCAACGTACCGCAGTGGATGCCGCTTTCACCGCGCGAGCAGGCGCAGCTGGGAGCAGGACGCCGCGTGCCGCGGATGGGCGAATCTGCGTTTCTGGGCGTGGCGGTCCGCGACGTGCAGCATAAATTTCGCATCGAGATTGGCCCACTCAGCGCGGAAGAGTACAACCGGTTTTTGCCCGGAGAAGTATGGGTAACCGAACTGCGGGACTGGGTACGCCAGTACGCAGGGGTGGAATTTGAATGGGAAACACGGGTGATCCTGCGCGCTGACGCCGTGCAGGGCGCCACGCTCGGCAGCACCGGGCGATTGGGGTACAACACCTGGCTGGGCCTTCAGCCACAGCCTGTCCCGCGTGGCGATCTGGTGTATCGCGCAGAGCGGTAATCCTTCCGTATACCGAATCATTGTTAATGGAAACTAACATGTCAGAAATTAGCCGTGCCGTGCTTTTCGGCAAACTGGATACGCTGTTATTTACCTCTCTGGAAAGCGCCACCGCGTTCTGCAAGCTGCGCGGCAACCCCTACGTCGAGCTGGTGCACTGGCTGCATCAGTTGATGCAGCAGCAGGATGGCGATCTGCAACAGGTGATCCGTCATTTTGCCCTCGACGAACAGCAACTGACGCGCGATATCGTGGCGGCGCTCGATGCCCTGCCGCGCGGAGCCAGTTCCGTTTCCGATCTCTCCGAACATATCGACAGCGCCGTCGAGCGCGCCTGGGTCTATGGATCGCTGAAGTTTGGCGTCAGCCGTATCCGCGGTGGCCATCTGCTGATCGGCATTCTGAAAACCTGGAATCTGGCGAACGTGCTGAAGAGCATCTCGGCGCAGTATACCCGTCTTAACGTCGAGGTGCTGATTGAGCAGTTCGATACTATCTGTGCCAACAGCAAAGAGACGCAGCAGGCCGCTGCCGCAGTGGATGCGCCAGCCGGTTCGGTGCCTGCTGCCCAGGGAACGCTGGCCCAGTATGGTCAGGACCTGACCGCCCGTGCCCGTGAAAGCAAAATTGACCCGGTAGTTGGGCGCGATGAAGAGATCCGCCAGATGATCGATATACTGATGCGTCGCCGCCAGAACAACCCGCTGCTGACCGGGGAAGCCGGCGTCGGAAAAACGGCGGTGGTGGAAGGGCTGGCGCTGCGCATCGCCGACGGCGATGTGCCGGAGCCGCTGCAAAACATTCAGCTGTGGCTGCTGGATATCGGTATGCTGCAGGCCGGTGCCGGGATGAAAGGCGAGTTCGAAGCCCGTCTGCAGGCATTAATCAATGAAGTACAGTCCAGCGCCACGCCAATCATTCTGTTTATCGATGAAATCCACACCCTGATCGGTGCGGGCGGTCAGCAGGGCACCGGTGATGCCGCCAACCTGCTGAAGCCAGCGCTGGCGCGTGGACAACTGCGTACCATTGGCGCCACTACCTGGGCGGAATACAAAAAATACATCGAGAAAGATCCGGCGCTGACCCGTCGCTTCCAGACGGTGCAGGTACATGAACCCGATGAGGCCAAAGCGGTTCTGATGCTGCGCAGCACCGTGTCGCCGCTGGAGACCCACCACCAGGTCTTACTGCTCGACGAAGCGGTTAGCGCAGCCGTGAAGCTTTCGCATCGCTACATTCCGGCCCGCCAGCTGCCGGATAAAGCCGTTGCTCTGCTGGATACGGCCTGCGCCCGCGTGGCGGTGAGCCAGAGTGCACCTCCGGCGCAGCTGGAAGATTGCCTGCGCCATCTTGCGGCGCTGGACGTAGAAATTGAGATAGCGGAGCGCGAAGCGCGCGTCGGTGCAGGGGAATCTGAGCGCGTCACGGCATTAACCGCAGAGCGTGACGCGTATGAGGCGAAACGTGAGGCCCTGGCCCGGCGCTGGGAAGACGAGCGTAGCCTGGTGCAGGAGATCATTCGCCTGCGTGCCGCACTGTTTGCGGCGGGCGATGACGACACCGCTGAGCTGCGCAGCCAACTGGCAGAGCAGCAGCAGGCGCTGAACGCCTTACAGGGTGATGAACCGCTGCTGTTTGCCGCTGTGGATGAAAACGTGGTGGCGGCCGTAGTCTCTGACTGGACCGGCATCCCGCTGGGCCGGATGGTGAAAAACGAGATTGATGCGGTACTGAACCTCGCCGACACGCTGAACCAGCGGGTGATTGGCCAGCGTCACGGTCTGGATCTGATTGCCCGCCGGGTGAAAACCTCCCGGGCAAAACTCGACGATCCGAACAAGCCGGTTGGCGTGTTTATGCTCTGTGGCCCGTCCGGCGTGGGGAAAACCGAAACCGCGCTGGCGCTGGCGGAGTCGCTGTACGGTGGTGAGCAGAACGTCATTACCATCAACATGAGTGAATTCCAGGAAGCGCACACCGTTTCCACCTTAAAAGGTGCACCCCCGGGATACGTCGGGTATGGTGAAGGCGGGGTGTTAACCGAGGCCGTCCGTCGCCGTCCTTACAGCGTGGTGCTGCTGGACGAAATCGAAAAAGCGCACCCGGACGTACATGAGATCTTCTTCCAGGTCTTCGACAAAGGCTGGATGGAGGACGGCGAAGGTCGTCACATTGATTTCCGTAATACGATTATTATTCTGACGTCTAACGTCGGGACCGAGCTTATCAGCGCCATGTGTGCCGATCCGGAACTGATGCCGGAGCCGGAGGCGTTAAGCGGGGCGCTGCGCCAGCCGCTGCTGGAGGTGTTCCCACCGGCGCTGCTGGGCCGTCTGCTGGTGGTGCCGTACTATCCGCTGAGCGACGCGATGCTGGGGCAAATTGTTCGCCTGCAGCTCAAACGCATTCAGCGTCGGCTGGAAGAGAATCACAATATTATTTCCGAGTTTGATGACAGCGTTGTAGAACAGATTGTTCAGCGCTGTACCGAGGTGGAATCAGGTGGACGTATGGTGGATGCGATCCTGACAAACACCTTGCTGCCTCAGATGAGTCAGATATTACTTACCGCCAGCCGCAGCGACGAGCAGTACCGACGTCTGCATGTCACCTGCGAGCAGGGCGAGTTTCACTGTCAGTTTGCCGCGTAATAATCATCAAGAGAACTGTAAAAGATGACGGATAATGATAACAATCGGACTGTCCCAAACGCGCTCCCGGTCGGGTATCGCTTCAACGAGTTTGAAATTAAAGAGGTGATTGGCGGCGGCGGATTCGGCATCGTCTATCGCGCCTGGGATCACCAGCTCGAACGCACTATCGCTATCAAAGAATTTATGCCTTCCTCGCTCGCCGTGCGCGGCGACGACATGACGCTGGTACTGCGCAGCGAACGCTTTGGCAAAGCGTTTTCGGCGGGGCTGAACAGCTTCATTCAGGAAGCCCGCCTGCTGGCGCGCTTCAACCACCCGAACCTGCTGCACGTGTTGCGCTTCTGGGTGCAAAACGATACGGCTTACATGGGCACGCTGTTTTACAGCGGCACCACGCTTTCTCGCCTGCGCGAGGAGAAGCCGGAGCTGATTAACGAGGCATGGATCCGTCGTACGCTGCCGATGCTGTTTGGCGCAATAAAGACCATCCATGACGAGGGCTATCTGCACCGCGATATTTCGCTGGATAACATTCAGATCCAGGATAACGGCCTGCCGGTGCTGCTGGACTTCGGCTCCGCGCGTCGCACCATCGGTAACCTCTCTGACGAAACCGAAACCATGCTGCGTCCGGGCTTTGCGCCTATCGAGCAGTACACCGACGACAACGAAAGCGAGCAGGGACCGTGGACGGATATCTACGCGCTCGGCGCGGTGCTGCGCACCCTGATCGTGGGCTCACCGCCACCGGTCAGCGTGGTGCGTTCCATTCAGGATACCTGCAAACCGCTGGTGGAAATCCAGCCGCAGGGGTACTCCCTGTCGCTGTTGCAGGCTATCGACCGTGCCCTGGCGTTGCACATGGAAGACCGTCCGCAGTCTATTGATGAGTTCGCGGCGTTAATCGAGATGCCGGTCGCCGGTATCGATGACGTGCTGACTGCTAAAAAACCGGGCACCATGCTGGTGCCGGTGGAAGAAGAGGCACCGGCTTCGGCATTTGACTGGCGTCGTTACAAGATCCCCGGGATGGTTGCCGCGGGTGTGCTGGTTGGGGTGGTCGCTGGCGCGATGCTGTTCAGCGGCGGCCACGATGCACCAGAGCAGGCTGCGCAAGCGCCGGAAGCATCCCGCACGACGGAAACCGCATCGAACGCGCCAGATGTCAAACAGGAGACCGCGAAGGTAAGCGAACAAGCGGCAACGCCTGCGACAGCGCAACCGACGCCGCCACCGGTTGAAGCCAGCCCGATTGCTCTGGTCTACATTCGCATCCTTGACGGCGAGACGTTGAAAGTGAACGGCGAGCCGAAAGCGCTGCGTCCGGCGAACAACGGCTATGCATCGCTCAAGCTGCCAGCGGGTGAGGTGAGCATTGAACTGCAGGGCAACGGCAGAACCCGTAGCCAGACGCTGGATATCGTGAAGCCTGGCACCTGGCTGGTGAATCCGTAGGAATATAAACAGGAGATCTTATGGAAGTGTACGATCTTAGAAGCCAAAGACTTCATCCAAAGGAATTCGAAAAGATTGTCTCTCCTGTGTATGCACGGAGCGATGTAGGACGTGAATTTGTCGTGGTTCGTGGAGTATCTAATCCATTTCACAGCATAGACGGCCTGAGTATACGACATCGCTTCGAATTTAACCCAAATGCGGTATTCGATCCGCTATATGCTCAGAACCTGAATAAGATTGAGCGATTAATTGACTCAGGGGAAGTGGTTTTAATTGCTCAACGCCAACGTACAAAATCCACTTACCCTTTTTTCATCGCTGAATCGGGTGATTTATTTTGTGTTGATCCGGCGATCTACAACTCGGCTTTTGTAAATTACATCATCGAGCGCTATCGCCATAATGTTGCTCTGTTCGGAAAACCGTCTCCAACGAGAGATACGTTTGTTCCCGCCACGGCTCAATATGGGCCTGGATATTGGAAGACGGTAGACAATGATTATCATGGCACAAAAAATGTTGTGATTATGGCGATAAACCGACTGACAAGTATGGGGGATGAGGGGCGAGTTTTTGGATCTGACGGCAAAGATTATATGAATACGTCACGTGATAAAATTCAACATTGGACGCCTTTACCTGCTGATTTAGATAGTGTTTCTCGTGCCTTAATATCGGAAAAGTCTGTAATCAGGCGATATGGTGAAGCACGATCGATTTATCAAAAGTATCAGGAAGGGGATGATGCCTGGGCTGTAAGTGGTAAATCATGGCAATGGATACCGGGAGTCAGAGAAGAAGATTATGAATTTAAAAAATAAATTATGGTATTTCTGGGGATGTATGGATGTCCTGGCAGTCATGCTTTATTTTGTGAATACAATTCGGCAGGGTAGAATTCCATTTATTTCTGATATCGTGGCGTTTAGTGGCCTTTCCAGCGATGTTGCAAGCGGTGGTTATAGCGTTCTGGTATTTCTTTTTTTTATTTTGGATTTAGCTCTCTTACTTTCGCTATTTGCTTCTGCCTGGTTCTTCTTTAAAAGAAAAACATATGCGATTAAGTTTGCGATTATCCAAGAGGTTTTGCGGTTTATTTCTTTCAGATGTTCAGTAACGCTATTTCCTCTGTTAGTAACCGTGTCTGGAATATCAAACACTTGGCTGAATTTAGGGTTGTTTGTTTTATCTGAGTGTCTGAAATTATATTCTATGCTCTATTTGATGAGCAACAGGAAAACAGAACGTAGTTTAAATGACTCGCGTTGATTGCTGAAAATAAATTTTCTTTGCGAAATTTAAATTACGTTGGTGCCCAGTATGACTGCGAGAGAAAAAATATTCTACTTTTGGGGTGTCATGGATGTCATTGGGGCTGTGTATTACGCCATTGATTCCTGGGGTTTTCTGGGTGGAGATTGGGTTTCAGCATTAGTGAATCTGGCTTTGCTAGTGTACATGACATGGTTCGGAGGGGTAGATGATACGTTGCAGGGGACGTATTACCTTGTTTATGTGTTGATACCGCTGGTGTTGCTTTTTTCTGCGTGGTTTTTTTTCAAGAAAAAGCATTATGCTGTCAAGTTTTCATTGTCGCTTGAGGTTTTGCGCATTATCACTTTACGAAGCTCAGTACCTTTTTTCCCTATGATTGCAGGTGGATTAGGATGGGGCGGATTAAAAGTAAATATCTCTCTTCTTGTCCTGTCTGAAATAGTAAAGATAGGTTCACTTATTTATCTCATAAAAAGTCAACCCGCCATAAATAAGTCGGCTGAATCAGAATAGTATTCAGCATGTCAGATCTACTGACGTAATCATTTGTGTCGCATAAGCCATATGGAATAACGATTATGCTCAACCGAATTACCGTTCAGCTCCCGGTCGAGGGGCTGCTTTTCTGGAAACTCTCCGGCCGCGAGGCGATGTCCGAGTCGTTCGCCCTGACGCTGACCCTGCTCGGCACGGATGCGCGTATCGACCGCAGCAAACTGCTGGGCCAGCCGGTCACGGTGACCATCCCGACCCAGAACCTGCTTACCCCGCGCTACATCAACGGTAAAGTCACGCGTGTGGCGGTGAGCGCCGTTGAGCTGACGGGAACGCGCTATGCGGTGTATCAGCTGACGGTGGAGCCGGACCTGTGGCCGATGAAGCGCGACCGTAACCTGCGTATCTTCCAGGGGCAGACGGTGCCGCAGATTGTGAAAACCCTGCTGGGCGAGCATCAGGTCAACGTGGAAGATAAGCTCACCGGCAGCTACCGGGTGTGGGACTACTGCGTCCAGTATCAGGAGTCGAGTCTCGACTTTATCAGCCGCCTGATGGAGCTGGAGGGAATAGCGTATTACTTCAGCCACGAGGCCGACAAACACACCCTGGTGCTCACCGACGCCGCCACGCAGCATCAGCCGTTCAGCGGTTACGAGGTCATCCCCTATCACCAGACGCCGTCCGGCGGTAGCACGGACGAAGAGGGCATCAGCCAGTGGGCGCTGGAGGACAGCGTCACGCCGGGCATTTACAGCCTCGACGACTACGACTTCCGCAAGCCGAACGCGTGGCTGTTCCAGGCGCAGCAGAACCCGGCGTCGCCGAAGCCGGGCAGCATTGACGTGTACGACTGGCCTGGACGCTTTGTGGAGACCGGGCATGCGGAGTTCTACGCCCGCATTCGCCAGGAGCGCTGGCAGGTGGAGCATCAGCAGATTCAGGCCACGGCCACGGCGGCGGGTATTGCGCCGGGCCACACCTTCACCCTGACCAACGCACCGTTCTTCAGCGATAACGGTGACTATCTGGTGACGGCGGCCGGGTATCATCTGGAAGAGAACCGCTATGCCAGCGGCGAAGGGGAGACCATTCACCGTATCGATTTCACGGTTATCCCGGCGTCGGTGTCGTTCCGTCCGGCGCAGTCCACGGCGTGGCCGCGCACCTACGGCCCGCAGACGGCGAAGGTTGTCGGGCCGCAGGGAGAAAGCATCTGGACGGACAAATACGGCCGCGTGAAGGTGAAATTCCACTGGGACCGTCTGGCAAAAGGGGACGACACCAGCTCCTGCTGGGTGCGTGTGTCGAGCGCCTGGGCGGGCCAGGGTTACGGCGGGGTGCAGATCCCGCGCGTGGGCGATGAGGTGGTGGTGGACTTTATCAACGGTGACCCGGACCGTCCGATTATCACCGGGCGCGTGTACAACGATGCCAGCATGCCACCGTGGGCGCTGCCGGCGGCGGCGACGCAGATGGGCTTTATGAGCCGCACGAAAGATGGCTCCGTGGATAATGCCAACGCCCTGCGGTTTGAGGACAAGGCGGGTGCGGAACAGGTGTGGCTCCAGGCCGAGCGCAATCTCGATATCAACGTCAAAAATGATGAATCGCATGCCACGGAAAAAAATCGAACCCAATATGTGGGAGAGGATGAAACCTTACGGGTGGCAAAAAATCAGAAGGCAGGGGTTAAAGGGGATGTGGTCTGCCTGACGGGCAACAGCCGCAGCGATAAAGTTGTTAATAACTTTATTATTTCAGCGGGCAATACGTTGAGGCTGGAGTGTGGTGAAAGCGCCATTGAATTATCAAAAGACGGGAGCGTGAACATCATTGGCAATAACTTTAACTTTACCGCAAAACAGAGTGCACAAATAAACACGCTTTCCGGGGAATTGCATCTTAACCCTGCTGATGGCAGCAATGCCATCGATGCGCCAGGGGCATCCCACCAGACGGCAATCCAGCAGGAAGTGGATGGTTTTTTTGTTATTAATGCCAACAAATAAGAGTAACTCAAATGGCTGAATATATTCTCCAGGAAGCTACCCTGGCGTTACCAGATGTATATAAAGACAGAACCATGAATTTATTTACCCTGAGCGAAAATGGTGCCAGTGAGTTTACCTTCGTTGTTTCTCGTGCCAGTGTAAAAAAAGATGAGAGTGTGCATGATGTGGCAACTCGTCTGGTGCGTGAGTTAGAAATTACCGTACCAGATTTTAACCTGACGTCCTCGCATATGACCACTGTTGATAATCACGCGGCTGCGGAGCTTTTTTATCATTTTAAAAATGATGGTACGACCGTTTTTCAGAAGCAGACCATTATTTTAATGGACGAGCATCCCGCTGGGCGAAAAATGGTGTGTTACATCGGTACCTGTCCTGGTGAGTTTAGCGATTATTATCACGATCAATATCAAGCAATTATCCGCAGTATCAAGTTCCATAAGCCAGCTCCGACCGAAACCAGAGATATGCTTGAGGCCAACACAGAGGGGCCATTTTTTGCACTCGATAGCGAGAGTAAGATACTCAGCGTGTTTAAAAACATTCAGGAGCTTTACGGGCATCTTTCGCTTCAGCGGGCGAAAGAGGGACACTATTTACTTTTTGATAAGCAGGGGGCACCTTTAAGTATTGCGCCTGTCCCGGGCAGTCAGCCTCTTCGTTACGCGCTGTGGACCCTTTCTGCAGAAAAATCCCACCACTTAGTTTCACAGCTTTCTGTTTGCCGCCAGGTCTCAGGTTCTGACGACCTTAACTCAACAGATCAGATCCGCAAGTATCTGATGGCGCAGAGAGCCAAATAGTCATGTCCGAATGTCTGGCCGCACGTGTAGATGACGAGATTGCTCATACAGCCTCAAAAGGATGGATGATCGCTGGGCTTGTAGGTGGGGCAATTCTGGGAGCAGCTGCCGTTGTTGTTACCGGTGGGACCGCTCTGGTAGCCGTTTCTGCTGTCGCCGCAGGGGCGTGTGCTGCCGGTGGTTTGGGTGAGGTCCTGGGAAGTATGTCATGGGCACCGCGTCACACTACGGGTACGTT
The DNA here is from genome assembly GCF_051948675.1 of Enterobacter sp. Lyrl_3. Lineage (NCBI taxonomy): Bacteria > Pseudomonadati > Pseudomonadota > Gammaproteobacteria > Enterobacterales > Enterobacteriaceae > Enterobacter > Enterobacter sp. Lyrl_3. The sequence goes on along the minus strand of NZ_JAYJLI010000001.1, from coordinate 172,346 downwards.
GAAAGAAGGTTCGCCCAATGTTTTTATCAACAGCCGAAAGGCTATCCGCGCTCATCTATCGGCCGGAGAGTGTGACGAACACAGCGGCAGCCTGCAACGGGTTGCCGAAGGTTCGATAAAGGTTTACATCAACAACTTTCCTGCTTCTCGCACTGGCGATAAGCTGACATGCAGCGCTGAGATTAGCCAGGGTTCGCGTAATGTTATCATTGGTGGAGGCAAGGTCCAGACCGATGAAATAAGTCCTGAAATTCCTGAATGGGTAAACTGGACGATGCTCGCCGTTGGTGCCGGAGCGGTGGCGGTGCTGGCCAGTCCGGCAATCGCACTTCTGAGCACTCTCGGTGCAATGTGCGGTGGAACTATTGGTAGTTATGCGGGTGGGATGCTTTTTGGCGAAGGTAGCGACGGTCAGAAATGGGGGATGCTAATCGGCTCCGTTATCGGCGGCGGGGCTGGCATGAAGGGCGGGGCACGATTTGATGCGTGGCGTGCTGGTAAGCCTGTTCTCGAACCTGTTAAGCCAATTGTTTCGGCCCGAAGAGCTGAACTTAATAAAAAATTTGGACGCACGGGCGATCTCAATAGAGATATTACAGCCAGAGGAAATAAAGAGCAGGCAAGAAACTGGCTCGAATCTAAGGGTTTCACACCGCAACAGATTCGTGACTTTGATAATGGTATTGATTATACAAATAGAGTGAGTGTTGAAACAATAAATAGAAATAAAACACTCTATCAAAACCAGGTGCCAGGAGGACGACAGGGAAACTGGTATGCTCTTCGAGAAGATGTCAAGCCAACAGAGTTAGGTATTAATCCAAAAGGCACTATTTATGGCACTGATCAAGTTGTTGATAAAATAGCAAAACCTTATGTTTCACAGCAAAAAGTCGAGATGTTACGTAGTACTTCTTTGCCCGCGCTTGATACTTGGTCAGTGAAAGATGTACCCTACCAGACAAAGGGTGGGGCAATACAGATGCTTTCAAGCGAAAAGGATATATTTAAGGTGACTCATGAGTAAAGAAAATTACACCGCGCTGGATTATATCAATGATGCTATTGATGCAATCAATCATCGATTGGAAGAAAATCCAACATTTTCTTTATATATTATGGCAAAGAATCAGTTGGAATATATAAAATCCATTCTAACTGGTGCTGAAAAGGATAAAAGTAAATTACACACATTGAATCTTGGAGTGCTTGCGTCCAAAGAGTTTGATACTACCGATGTCGAACTTGCTCAGCATTTGTCCAATGCTAATTATATAGCTTCTCAGATGGGACAAGGATTGAAGGTTATTCTCCCCCATGAGCAAGACATAGAGTACTTGAAAAGGCAAAAAAGATATCGCAAGTGATTAGCAATTTTTGATTAAAGTTTTAAATGTAATCATCTTGGTTAGAATTACAAAGGGTAAGTGGGGACATAACTTGCTATCATGTGTAATATTTTAAGTTAATTCGATTCATTGCAATGAGTGAAATAACAATCTTTGGTTATGTTGAAAGAGCATTGGCTTTAGCACAAAAGAGATATGCTGAGGTCAGAAATTGTAACCTCCATTCACCTGTTTTACAAATGTACGACTCTATTGTACAACAATTATTATTTCTACGGGATTTAATCGAAGGCAAGGAAAAGGATAAAGCGAAATTATGGGAAATGACGTTCGGTATGTATGCAGTGAAGGAGTTTGACAATTCTGATGAGTTGTTTTTTGAAAGATTGTCGGATGCTTGGTTTATTGTGGATCAAATCCGCCGAGGGTTAAAGGTTAGGCTGCCGCATGAGGTTAATGCCAGTTACAGAACAAAGCAAGAATATCTCAAGATGAAGTATCCTGATGAGTTTTAGGAGTGGATATTAAATATATTTCTATTATGGGTGAATGGTGATTGATTTACATGCTAATTTGAATGTGTTGTTAAAATATGTTGATAAATATCGTAAGTACTTACCTATTAACAGCCCTTCAGTCCAGCGGAAGATGCAGTATGTATATAATAATGATAAACCATTAGAATCATCTTTTGAATGCGATGCACAACAACAATGGGACTTAACCCCATCACGTAACATCTCACTAGCGGAATCACGGGATCGTGCTGTCGGTGCGCTTATTGGTCTTGCGGTTGGAGATGCTGTAGGTACCACACTTGAATTTCTACCACGTGACAGAGCACACGTTAATGATATGATAGGTGATGGGCCATTTCGACTCCGCGCAGGCGAATGGACGGATGATACATCCATGGCATTATGTCTTGCGGAAACTCTACTTGAGAAAGGTGATGCTGATACTATATGCTTCAGGAATAAGCTTCTGGAATGGTATCAGCATGGTTATAACAGTTCAAATGGCATCTGTTTTGATATAGGTAATACAACTCGATTTGCTTTAGAGCAATATTTAACTGTTGGTCCTGGGTGGAGCGGTAATACTGCGCCAGAAACTGCAGGTAATGCTTCCATTATCAGACAAGCACCTGTCTCTATTTTTTTTAGAAAATCATTAAGCAAAGCGTTTTATGAAGCTAAAAAACAAAGTATCGCAACACACGGTGCCGCGGAAACAATAAATAGCACACAGTATTTAAGTTATTTACTTGTGCATATGATTAACGGTAGCAACAAAAATTTTGTTTTTTCTCCGCACGTTATGCCGCTTCAACCACGTGTAATGATTATCAACGCAGGTGAGTATAAGCAAAAAAAACGCGATCAGATTCGTTCAAGTGGTTATGTAATCGATACGCTTGAGGCCGCGATGTGGTCCGTATGGAATACTGATAATTTCCGGGATGCGATTCTGCTGGCTGCCAATCTTGCCGATGCCGCTGACAGCGTTGCGGCGACGGCGGGACAAATAGCAGGTGCGTTGTATGGTTATTCCGGTATTCCGCTGGAGTGGAAAAACAAGCTGGTCCAGCACGATAGAATTTTCCAAATGGCAGGTGAATTGTTCGATAGGGCACCTGAGGATACTTTTTTATAAATACAACATAGTACGGTTATTCTCCCGTGCCGTGTATTTAGGCGCTAAAGCCATAATATAAAGATAATTCCGCCGATTACTTCTAATAATAAAAAAATCCACGCCAAAGCGTGGATTTTTTTCATTCATAACGACTCAGACGTTAAACAGGAAGTTCATCACATCGCCATCTTTAACGATGTAGTCTTTCCCTTCAGCACGCATCTTGCCAGCTTCTTTCGCGCCTTGCTCACCCTTGTAGGTGATGAAGTCTTCAAACGCGATAGTCTGCGCACGGATAAAGCCTTTCTCGAAATCGGTGTGGATCTTGCCCGCAGCCTGTGGAGCCGTTGCGCCAACAGGGATAGTCCACGCACGCACTTCTTTCACCCCAGCGGTGAAGTAGGTCTGCAGGTTGAGCAGGGCATAACCTGCACGGATAACGCGGTTCAGACCTGGCTCTTCCAGACCCAGCTCGGCCATGAACTCGTCACGCTCTTCGTCATCCAGCTCGGCGATATCGGCTTCTACAGCGGCACAAACCGGAACAACGACAGAACCTTCTTTCTCGGCGATAGCACGAACCTGATCGAGGTACGGGTTATTTTCAAAACCGTCTTCGTTCACGTTGGCAATGTACATGGTTGGCTTCAGCGTCAGGAAGCTCAGGTAGCGGATAAGCTCTTTCTCGTCTTTGCTCAGGTCAAGAGAGCGCAGCATACCTGCGTTTTCCAGTTGTGGCAGACATTTTTCCAGTACCGCTAATTCGGCTTTGGCGTCTTTATCGCCACCTTTGGCTTTCTTGGAGATACGGTGGATCGCACGTTCGCAGGTATCCAGATCCGACAGCGCCAGCTCGGTATTGATTACATCAATATCTTCCGCCGGGTTTACTTTGCCCGCTACGTGGATAATGTTGTCGTTCTCGAAGCAACGCACCACGTGACCGATTGCTTCGGTTTCACGGATGTTGGTCAGGAACTGGTTACCCAGACCTTCACCTTTGGATGCACCTTTCACCAGGCCCGCGATGTCCACGAACTCCATGGTGGTTGGCAGAATGCGCTGCGGCTTCACGATTTCCGCGAGCTGGTCCAGACGCGGGTCGGGCATTGGCACAACGCCGGTGTTAGGCTCGATGGTACAGAACGGGAAGTTCGCCGCTTCGATACCCGCTTTGGTAAGCGCGTTAAACAGGGTGGATTTGCCCACGTTTGGCAGACCGACGATACCGCATTTGAATCCCATTTCTAAATCACCTTAATATCTTGATAATCAATCCGTTAACGATAACCGACTGATGAAAAGTAAATAACTACGCCTATTATACACGTAACCCGCCTACCGCGCGGTAAAAATGCCGTATCGGGCAGATTATTGCGCTTTGAAAGCATGTAAGCGGTTTGTCGCTTTGGTTAACCCATCTTTGAGCCAGATTTCAGTGCAGCGCGCCGCTTCGTCTACCGCCTCATCAATCAGTTTCTGCTCAGAAACCGGGGGCTTACCCAGCACAAAACCAACAACTTTGTTTTTATCGCCCGGATGGCCGATTCCTACGCGCAAACGGTGAAAATTCGGGTTATTACCCAGCTTACTGATGATATCTTTCAGACCGTTGTGTCCGCCATGGCCGCCGCCCAGTTTAAACTTTGCCACGCCTGGCGGCAGGTCCAGCTCATCGTGAGCAACCAGAATCTCATCCGGATTGATGCGATAAAACGTTGCCATTGCCGCCACGGCCTTGCCGCTCAGGTTCATAAAGGTGGTAGGCACCAGCAGGCGCACATCCGCACCGGCGAGATTGATACGTGAGGTATACCCGTAGAATTTTGGTTCTTCACGCAGGGGAGCACGTAACCGTTCGGCCAGCAGATCAACGTACCAGGCCCCGGCATTGTGGCGGGTTGCAGCGTACTCTGCGCCTGGGTTGGCGAGGCCGACAATCAGTTTAATCGTCACGATTCAATTCCTAATGGGTTCCAGATCTGGCGCGTAGTTTACTGTCTGGCGCGCCGCTTGACAAAATTCTGCGACCTTAACAGCGAAATACGAATAATTACTTATTTGAACAATTAGAATTTCAAGCTGTTCAATGCGTTATTTGTAAATTTTTGTTTGGGAGTAATCTGTAATTGTGATCATTGACGCAACTCATAAAAGGGGCGTTGTCTATACTTTACACACAAGGAATAGGGACTTATTCCCTACAACCCAAAGTTCCGGAGGTGACATATGAAACGCAAAAACGCTTCGTTACTCGGTAACGTGCTGATGGGGTTGGGGCTGTTCGTGATGGTAGCCGGTGTGGGTTATTCAATTTTAAACCAATTGCCGCAGCTTGATCTCCCACAATACTTCGCGCATGGTGCGGTATTGAGCATCTTCCTGGGGGCGGTACTGTGGCTCGCCGGGGCGCGTGTGAGCGGTCATGAGGAAGTGTGTGATAAATACTGGTGGGTGCGCCATTACGACAAACGCTGCCGCCGTGACCAGCATAAGCACAGCTAGTACGCATAGAATAAAGAACACTGAAACGACTCCAGATGGAGTCGTTTTTTTTTGCCTGAGGGGTTGACCCTCACGTAACGTAAGGCACCAGAGTGGCGTCACTGGCAAAATAAAAGGAGCAGTTATGTTGATTCAGGTGGGTGAACTGGCAAAACGCGCTGGGATCACCGTGCGCACATTGCATCACTATGAGCAAACAGGGTTATTGCTACCTTCTGCCAGAAGCGCGGCAGGCTACCGGCTTTATAATCTGGCGGAAGTACAGCGCTTGCATATGATTCAGGCACTGGCAAAAGCGGGGCTGGAGCTTGCTGAAATCAGGGATTTTCTGGAGCAGGAGTCGCTTTCTTTAACGGAACTCCTTGATGCGCAAATCAGTTTGCTGGATAAACAGCTACGCAGCATTAACACGCTGCGTGACAGGCTGGTGGACTTGCGCACCGGGCTTACCCGCGATGAAACCCCCGATCTGGAATCCTGGCTACAGACTCTGGAGTTAATGAATATGTACGATCGTTGGTTTAGCAAAGAAGAGTTACAGCAACTGCCGTTTGCGGTGCAGAAAGATGCGCTGGCGGCTGTCTGGTCAGGGCTGGTTACCGAGGCCAACACGCTGCTGGAACAGCACATACCCGTTTCTGACCCGCGGGCGATGGATCTCGCGACGCGCTGGATGGAGCGCCTGGAGCAGGACACTGCCGGCAAGCCGGAGTTTCTCACCCGGCTGAACGAGATGCACAGCGTCGAACCGCAAATGCGTGAGCAAACGGGCATCACCGCAGAGATGACCGACTATATCACGCGGGCGTTTGCCGAATCGAAGCTGGCCATCTGGGAAAAGTATCTCTCTGCCGATGAGATGGCTTTTACCCGGAAACACTACTTTGACCGCATGATGGAGTGGCCGCCGCTGGTGGCGAAGCTGCACCAGGCGCAGCGGGAAAATCTCGACCCCGCCTCTGACGAGGCGCAAAAGCTGGCTGAAACCTGGCTGGCGTTGTTCCAGTCATACGCAGGAACAAACCCTGAGACGCAGCAAAAGTTTCGCGCTGCTATGCAGCAGGAGCCGCATCTGATGAAAGGGACGTGGATGACGCCTGCTGTGCTTGAATGGCTCCAGCAGGCGATAGGGATAATGATGCAGAGACGTTTCTCCGCATCAGATGAATCACAGATCCGCTAACGCGGCGTCGCGGTTGGGATAGAAGGCAAGGCGGCCAGGGATCGGCTGCACGCCAGCGCGCGCCATAGTGCGCAGCGGCTGAAATTCCAGATTACTCACCCGCAGCTCGCAGCCTTCCGGCAGACGTTTTACAAAGCGCTGGAAGGCGTCCAGCCCACCGGCGTCCAGCACCGGTACGGCATCCCATTTCAGCACCACAATCCGTTTGCCCGCAATGCGGGATTCCAGATCGCTGAACAGGCCTTCCGCCGCAGCGAAGAACAGCGGACCGATTACCCGCAGCACCAGCACATCATCAGGCACCTCCACGTTTACCGGGGAAAGGCGCGTCATCTGCGCGATCCGGCGCATAAACAGCAGGGAAGCCAGCACGATGCCGACGCTGATGGCGATCACCATATCGAACAGCACGGTCAGCGACATACAGATCAGCATGACGATGATGTCGTCTTTCGGTGCGCGACGCAGCAGGTTCACCACCTTATGCGCTTCGCTCATGTTCCAGGCCACCATCAGCAGCAGGGCGGCCATGGCAGAGAGCGGCAGCCAGGAGAGCAGCGGCGCGAGGATCAGCAACGCGAGGATCACCAGCAGGGAGTGGATAACCGCCGAAACCGGTGAAGTTGCACCCGCGCGCACGTTGGCCGCAGAACGGGCGATAGCCGCGGTGGCTGTAATACCGCCGAAGAACGGAGCGATGAGGTTACCTAAGCCCTGGCCGACCAGTTCGCTGTTGGCTTTGTGCTTGGTACCGGTCATGCCATCGAGCACTACGGCGCAGAGCAGAGATTCAATCGCCCCCAGCATCGCCATTGAAAAGGCGGCGGGCAGCAGTGCACGCAGCGAATCCCAGCTTAAGGTAAAGCTGGAGCCGGGCATATCCCAGGGAAGAACCAGTTGTGGTAACAGTTGAGGAATACCGCTGCCCTGAGAACCGTCCGCCAGAACATAGTGGAACTGTGAGCCGATGGTGGCGACATGACCACCAAACATGTTGACGATGGCCATCACCGCGCAGCCCAGCAGCAACGCGGGCAGGTGGCCAGGCAGACGAATGCCTAAGCGCGGCCAGACGATGAGCGTACCCAGCGTAACGATCCCGATGGCGGCATCGCCCATGTTGGCCGTAGGCAGTGCCAAAAACAGCGCTCCCACTTTCTGCAGATAGTGCTCAGGAACGTGAGGCATCTGCAACCCCAGGAAATCTTTAATTTGCATCGTTCCGATGGTGATGCCGATCCCGGAGGTGAATCCCAGCGTTACGGAAAGGGGAATATATTCAATCAGCCGGCCAAAGCGGGCCAGGCCAAAGAGAATCAAAAAGAGGCCAGACATGAGCGTGGCAACCAGCAGGCCTGCCAGGCCAAACTGCTGTGATACCGGATAGAGGATCACCACAAAAGCAGCGGTAGGGCCGGACACACTGAAACGCGAACCGCCCGTGAGGGCAATCACGATCCCGGCGACGGCCGAGGTATACAGGCCATACTGTGGAGCCACGCCGCTGCCAATCGCCAGCGCCATGGCGAGCGGAATGGCGATAATACCAACGGTGATCCCGGCAATCAGGTCACGGATAAAGCGTGACGAGGTGTATTTCTCTTTCCAGCATGCGTCGATGAGGGCGCGAAAGGGCAGAACATGTGAGGAAGTGATGTTTTTCACAATTATCTATCATCCGTATGCGCATCATCTGTCATATGAATGGCAGGTGAAGGAGGCATTAATCATTGCTCGTCATACTTCGCGCTGCAGATGCGTTGGCTGCGCTCATTCATCCCAGTCACTTACTTGAGTAAGCTCCTGGGATTCATTCACTTGCCGCCTTCCTGCAACCCGAATTATTTAGAGCATTAATAAATATCAGAAACAAAAAAACCCGCCGCAGCGGGTTTTTCGGCCGTGTTCGATTAGTGTTCGAACATTGCAGAGATGGATTCTTCGTTGCTGATACGACGAATCGCTTCGGCCAGCATCCCGGACAGGGTCAGGGTACGCACGTTTGGCAGTGCCTTGATCTCGTCACTCAGTGGGATGGTATCGCATACCACAACTTCGTCAATGACGGAGTTACGGAGGTTGTTTACCGCGTTACCGGAGAAGATCGGGTGAGTCGCGTACGCGAACACGCGCTTGGCACCACGCTCTTTCAGCGCTTCAGCGGCTTTACACAGCGTACCGCCGGTATCGATCATGTCGTCAACCAGCACGCAGTCACGGCCAGCAACGTCACCGATGATGTGCATCACCTGAGAAACGTTAGCGCGCGGACGGCGTTTGTCGATGATTGCCATGTCGGTATCGTTCAGCAGCTTAGCGATAGCACGGGCACGTACCACGCCGCCGATGTCCGGAGAAACCACAATCGGGTTGTCCAGGTTCAGCTGCAGCATATCTTCCAGCAGGATTGGGCTACCGAACACGTTATCAACCGGGACGTCGAAGAAGCCCTGAATCTGCTCTGCGTGCAGGTCAACGGTCAGTACGCGGTCAACGCCAACGCTGGACAGGAAGTCCGCGACAACTTTAGCGGTGATTGGCACGCGCGCGGAACGGACGCGACGGTCCTGGCGGGCATAGCCAAAGTAAGGGATTACAGCAGTGATACGGCCTGCAGAAGCGCGACGCAGGGCATCGACCATAACAACCAATTCCATCAGGTTGTCATTCGTTGGAGCACAGGTGGACTGGATGATGAAAATATCACCACCGCGTACATTTTCGTTAATTTGTACGCTGACTTCGCCGTCGCTAAAGCGACCTACAGCGGCGTCGCCGAGGGAAGTGTACAGGCGGTTGGCAATACGTTGTGCTAGTTCCGGGGTGGCGTTACCAGCAAAAAGCTTCATATCAGGCACGAGAAGAACCTCAGGCATGCGTCCAGTGGTGGATAGCGTTCGCCGCAAACTGTGCGGGGCCAGGCGAAATGCTATCCAGGCGGTGTATTAAAGAGCGCGATGCAACGTCTGGAACAGGGTGACGTTGTCACCGAAACTCAGTCTGCGCCAGAATGGCCTGCTGTAGGGGGGAGGTGTTCATCCCGCGCGCTACAAAACCATGCAGCCAATCCGGCGCTTGCTCAAGCACCTGACGAGCGGCGGATTCGGTGTCAAATTCAGCAAAGACACAGGCCCCTGTACCAGTCAGGCGCGACGGCGCGTATTCTAACAGCCAGGAAAGCGCCGCATCAACCTCGCGAAAACGTTTTCTTGCGATAACCTCGCAATCGTTGCTGAATTCACAATTTAATAACGTTTCTATTGACCGCGCCGGGGTATTGCGTGGCAGCTCAGGATCTTTGAAGATGACCGGAGTCGGAATGCTGACGCCTGGATGGGCTACGAGGTACCATTTTTCCGGCGGTTCAACCGGGGAGAGGATTTCACCCACCCCTTCAGCAAATGCTGCATGACCGCGCACAAACACCGGGACATCCGCCCCCAGCGTTAACCCTAACGCGGCCAGTTCATCCGTTGACAATCCGCAGCCCCAGAGATGATTCAGGGCGACCAGGACGGTCGCGGCATTGGATGAACCGCCACCCAGCCCACCGCCCATCGGCAGACGCTTCTCAATGCGAATATCCGCACCGCTCCCGGCGGGCAAGCGCCCGGTGTCAGCCGCTGCGTTCATCAGCAGACGCGCGGCGCGCACGATCAGGTTATCCTCATGCGCTACGCCTTCCACCGGCGTCAGCAGACAGATCTGCCCGTCCTGACGCAGCTCAATCGAGAGCGTGTCGCCATAATCGATAAACTGAAACAGCGTCTGCAGGGTGTGATACCCGTCAGCACGTTGGCCGGTGATATATAAAAACAGGTTAAGTTTTGCCGGAGAGGGCCAGTGGGTCATCATTTAACGATCCAGTTGTCCATTTTCAGCTTGATGCGCTGGCTACCCTGCGTCAGCTCCATATTCGACGGCAGCGACGGTTTACTGTTGCTGTCATAGGCGCTGTACACCACCTTCCAGGTTTTACCGTTCTGCGTGTAGTTCACCTGGCTCAGACGGTACTGATCGTCCAGGGTGTAGTCGGTGGCGTCACCCGGCAGGCCCAGGATCCACTGGCGCAGGCTGTTCAGCGGGATAGGCATTCCGGTCAGTTTGCCAATCATCTCTTCCGCGTCGGTGGCGGTGTAGTGCTGGCCTTTGTTATCCGTGATCTGCGCTTCACCCGGCTTAGCGTTAAGCTCCAGCTCGGTACTGCCCAACGGGTTCAGCAGCAGCAGGCGGTAGTTATCTTGCCCCGTTTGCTGCCAGAAGAAGCGGGCATAAACCTTTTGTTCGTCAGAGAGATAAGCAAACGCGCCGCGGGTCTGGTACTGACTTAAATTACGTACGTCCTGCTGGTGCTGACGCCACTGTGGTGAGTCAGGGCTTTTGCCCGGGCCTTTTGGTTGAGTGACAGAACATGCGGTCAGAACCAGTGCTGCCAGCGGCAGCAGGCGAATCAGTCGGGTCATAATGAGGACAAATCCTTGAGATACGTTGCAGTTATAACTGTTAATGCTAGCGTTGAAGGGTGTCACCGTCTACGTTCAAATTATCTCAAAGCGTTGAGTAACCTATTACTCCGAAAGGGGGCAGTCTCTTTTATTGATCTCGCGCATCCTGTATGATGCGTCTTGCTAACCTTATTAACGCTGGTACTACTCCCGCTCAACATGACCCTATTAGCACTCGGCATCAACCACAAAACCGCCCCGGTTTCGCTGCGAGAACGCGTCACGTTTTCGCCGGATACGCTTGACCTGGCGCTGGATAGCCTGCTTGCACAACCGATGGTGCAGGGCGGGGTGGTGCTCTCGACGTGCAACCGTACCGAGCTTTACTTAAGCGTGGAAGAGCAGGATAACCTGCATGAAGCGCTGATCCGCTGGTTATGCGACTACCACAATCTCAACGAAGACGAGCTGCGTAAGAGCCTGTACTGGCATCAGGATAACGATGCGGTGAGCCATCTTATGCGTGTCGCGAGTGGTCTGGATTCGCTGGTGCTGGGCGAGCCGCAAATTCTCGGTCAGGTAAAAAAAGCGTTTGCGGATTCGCAAAAAGGGCATCTGAAAGCCAGCGAGCTGGAGCGTATGTTCCAGAAGTCATTCTCCGTGGCGAAGCGTGTGCGAACCGAAACCGACATTGGTGCCAGTGCGGTTTCTGTTGCGTTCGCGGCCTGTACCCTTGCACGTCAAATCTTCGAATCCCTGTCGACCGTCACCGTGATGCTGGTCGGCGCGGGCGAAACCATTGAGCTTGTGGCGCGCCATCTGCGCGAGCATAAAGTGAAAAAGATGGTTATCGCTAACCGCACCCGCGAGCGTGCGCAGGTGCTGGCAGACGAAGTCGGGGCCGAGGTGATTGCGCTGAGCGAGATCGACGAACGTCTGAAAGAGGCGGATATCATCATCAGTTCTACCGCCAGCCCGCTGCCGATTATCGGTAAAGGGATGGTAGAGCGCGCGCTGAAATCCCGTCGTAATCAGCCAATGCTGCTGGTGGATATCGCCGTACCGCGTGATGTCGAACCGGAGGTTGGCAAACTGGCCAACGCCTATCTCTACAGCGTGGATGATCTGCAAAGCATCATTTCGCACAACCTTGCTCAACGTAAAGCGGCAGCGGTGCAGGCGGAAACCATTGTCGAGCAGGAAGCCAGTGAATTTATGGCCTGGCTGCGCGCGCAAAGCGTCAGCGAGACCATCCGCGAATATCGCGGTCAGGCGGAGCAGGTGCGTGATGACCTGACTGCCAAAGCGTTAGCGGCTCTGGAACAGGGCGGCGACGCACACGCTATTATGCAGGATCTGGCCTGGAAACTGACCAATCGCTTGATCCATGCACCAACCAAATCACTCCAGCAGGCTGCCCGTGACGGGGACGATGAACGCCTGACTATTCTGCGCAACAGCCTCGGGCTGGAATAGCGCCCTATACCCATTTTCTATTATAAGGTGCACTTACGCCTATGAAGCCTTCTATCGTCGCTAAACTGGAAGCTCTGCACGAGCGCCATGAAGAAGTCCAGGCGCTGCTCGGCGATGCCGGGACCATTGCGGACCAGGAACGTTTTCGCGCACTGTCGCGTGAATATGCGCAGTTAAGTGATGTTTCAAAATGCTTTACCGACTGGCAACAGGTTCAGGAAGATATCGAAACCGCGCAGATGATGCTCGACGATCCTGAAATGCGCGAAATGGCGCAGGAAGAGCTGCAGGATGCCAAAGCGCGCTCAGAAGAGATGGAGCAACAGCTGCAGGTGCTTCTGCTGCCGAAAGATCCAGACGACGAGCGTAATGCGTTTGTGGAAGTCCGCGCCGGAACGGGCGGTGATGAGGCGGCACTGTTCGCCGGAGACCTGTTCCGCATGTACAGCCGTTACGCCGAATCGCGTCGCTGGCGCGTGGAGATCATGAGCGCCAACGAAGGCGAGCACGGCGGTTTTAAAGAGGTGATCGCCAAAATCAGCGGTGACGGCGTGTATGGCCGTCTCAAGTTTGAGTCCGGCGGCCATCGTGTGCAGCGTGTACCGGCGACCGAGTCGCAGGGCCGTATTCACACTTCAGCCTGCACGGTTGCGGTGATGCCAGAGCTGCCGGAAGCGGAACTGCCGGACATTAACCCGGCCGATCTGCGTATTGATACCTTCCGTTCTTCCGGGGCGGGTGGTCAGCACGTTAACACCACCGACTCCGCCATCCGTATTACCCACCTGCCAACCGGCATTGTGGTGGAGTGTCAGGACGAACGTTCTCAGCACAAAAACAAAGCCAAAGCGCTGTCCGTGCTGGGTGCGCGTATTCACGCGGCGGAAATGGCAAAACGTCAGCAGGCGGAAGCGTCAACCCGTCGTAACCTGCTGGGCAGCGGCGATCGTAGCGATCGTAACCGTACCTACAACTTCCCGCAGGGCCGCGTGACCGACCACCGCATCAACCTGACGTTATACCGTCTGGATGAGGTGATGGAAGGCAAGCTCGATATGCTGATTGAGCCTATCGTGCAGGAATACCAGGCCGACCAGCTGGCGGCATTGTCCGAGCAGGAATAATGGATTTTCAGAGCTGGTTACGGCTGGCCACCGGCGCGCTCTCTGACAGTGAAAGCCCGAAGCGCGACGCCGAAATTTTGCTGGAATATGTGACGGGAAAAGCCCGCACGTATCTGCTGGCCTTCGGTGAAACCGAACTGACCGTAGAGCAGGAAGCGCAACTGGCCGCGCTGCTCGCCCGCCGTAAAACCGGCGAGCCGGTGGCGCATCTGGTCGGGGAGCGCGAGTTCTGGTCGTTACCCTTGTTCGTCTCAGCGGCGACGCTGATCCCGCGTCCCGACACCGAATGTCTGGTGGAGCAGGCGCTGGCGCGGTTACCCGCAGTGGCCAGCCGCATTCTCGATCTCGGAACGGGCACTGGCGCAATCGCGCTGGCGCTCGCCACCGAGCGGCCCGATTGCGCGGTAACGGCGGTCGATGTGATGCCCGACGCGGTGGCGCTGGCGCAGCGTAACGTTGAGCGACTGGGCGTGACTAATGTGACCGTGCAGCAAAGCAGCTGGTTCAGTGCGCTGGAGAAACAGACGTTCGGGATGATTGTCAGTAATCCGCCCTATATTGACGAACACGACCCACACCTGGCGCAGGGGGATGTGCGCTTTGAACCGCTGACGGCGCTGGTCGCAGGTAATGCAGGGATGGCCGATCTGGAACACATTGTGACAACGTCACGACAACATCTCCTGCCCGGCGGCTGGCTGCTGGTGGAGCATGGCTGGACGCAGGGGGAGGCGGTGCGTGGGCTCTTCAGGCAGACGGGTTATGCTGCTGTCGAGACCTGCCGCGACTACGGCGGTAACGAGCGTCTGACGCTGGGGCAGTGGCAATGAGCCTGTTTACCGTGCTTATTACCGTCCACCTGATTTCCGTTGCGCTGACCATCGGCTTTTTCATTGCTCGTTACTGGTGGCGCTACAGCAACAATCCGCTGATAAATGCACGCTGGGTGCGTATCGCGCCGCACTGCATCGATACGGTGTTATTCCTTTCCGGTGTCGGACTCATGTGGAAGACCGGCTATCTGCCATTTACTGATAAAGGCGCATGGCTGACTGAAAAGCTGTTTGGCGTTATCATCTATATCGTTTTGGGTTTTATCGCGCTTGGACGTCGTCGTCCGCGCAGCCAGCAGGTCGGGTTTATCGCCTTTCTGCTGGGTCTGGTGGTGCTGTACATCATCATTAAACTCGCCACCACAAGAATACCGTTACTGGGGTAAGTCATGAGGTCCTTAGCCGATTTCGAATTTAATAAAGTGCCGCTCTGCGATGGCATGATCCTGATTTCGGAGATGATTCGCGACGATTTTACGTCGCAGTATGTCTACGATGAGCTGGAAAGTCTGGTCAGCCTGGCGCGCGAAGAGATCAATCAGGCGCGTCCGCAGGACTGGCAACTGGAAAAGCTGCTGGAGCTTTTCTACGGCGAGTGGGGTTTCTGCGACACGCGTGGCGTGTATCGCCTGTCTGACGCATTATGGCTGGACCAGGTCTTAAAAAATCGTCAGGGCAGCGCCGTTGCGCTGGGCTCTATTTTGCTGTGGATCGCGCACCGTCTGGATATTCCACTGGTGCCGGTCATTTTCCCGACGCAGATGATCCTGCGTGCCGAGTGGCTGGACGGGGAGATGTGGTTAATCAATCCGTTTAACGGCGATACGCTGGATGAACATACGCTGGATGTCTGGCTGAAAGGTAATATCAGCCCGGTGGCCGAGCTCTTTAACGAAGATCTCGACGAAGCCGATAACGCCGAAGTGATCCGCAAGCTGCTGGATACGCTGAAATCTGCACTGATGGAAGAGCGGCAGATGGAGCTGGCCTTGCGCGCCAGCGAAGTGCTGCTGCAATTTAATCCGGAAGACCCGTACGAAATTCGCGACCGCGGGCTGATTTATGCCCAGCTCGACTGCGAGCATGTGGCGCTGAACGATTTAAGCTATTTCGTCGAGCAATGCCCGGAAGACCCGATCAGCGAAATGATTCGCGCGCAGATCAACGCGATCTCGCACAAACAAATTACACTGCATTAATCTTAATTCCGATTCACACCTGAATAAGGCGATCCTATGAAACAAAAAGTGGTTAGCATTGGTGATATCAACGTGGCAAACGACCTGCCGTTCGTGCTGTTTGGCGGTATGAACGTGCTGGAATCCCGCGATCTCGCCATGCGTATCTGCGAGCACTACGTGACCGTGACCCAGAAGCTGGGCATCCCGTACGTGTTTAAAGCCTCTTTTGACAAAGCCAACCGCTCTTCCATTCACTCCTACCGTGGCCCGGGCCTGGAAGAGGGGATGAAAATTTTCCAGGAGCTGAAGCAGACCTTTGGCGTGAAAGTGATCACCGACGTTCACGAGGCGTCTCAGGCGCAGCCTGTGGCTGACGTGGTTGACGTTATTCAGCTGCCAGCGTTCCTGGCTCGTCAGACTGACCTGGTGGAAGCGATGGCCAAAACCGGTGCGGTCATCAACGTGAAGAAGCCGCAGTTCGTGAGCCCAGGGCAGATGGGGAACATCGTCGATAAGTTTATCGAAGGCGGTAACGACAAGGTGATCCTGTGCGACCGTGGTTCCAACTTCGGTTACGACAACCTGGTTGTGGACATGCTGGGCTTCACCGTGATGAAAAACGTCTCTAACCAGTCTCCGGTGATCTTTGACGTGACCCACTCTCTGCAGTGCCGCGACCCGTTTGGTGCCGCGTCTGGCGGCCGTCGTGCGCAGGTGACCGAACTGGCGCGCGCCGGTATGGCGACCGGCCTGGCGGGTCTGTTCATTGAAGCGCACCCGGATCCGGCGAATGCAAAATGCGACGGTCCATCCGCGCTGCCGCTGGACAAACTGGAGCCGTTCCTGAAACAGATCAAAGCGATTGACGATCTGGTGAAGAGCTTCGACGAGCTGGATACCAGCAACTAATAAAAAAACCCGCTTCGGCGGGTTTTTTTTCTCCCTCTCCCCGTGGGAGAGGGTTGGGGTGAGGGCATCAGCCCGCACCAGATAAAACTACGCAAATATCGTCATCAGATACGCCACAAACAGCGCCATATGCGCCGCGCCGTTGAGTACATTGGTGCGCCCGGTTGAGAACGAAATCTGACACAGCAGCAGTGACGCTACCATCACAATCATCTCCGGCGCGCCCAGCGCAAACTGCAGCTCGTTACCGGTCATAAAGGCAATCAGCGTCACCACCGGAACGGTAAGCGAAATGGTCGCCAGTACCGAGCCGAAGAACAGGTTCATGGCGCGCTGTACCTGATTGTTCAGCACTGCTTTCAGCGCGCCCAGCCCTTCCGGCGAGAGGATCAGCAGCGCCACCAGGAAGCCGGTAAACGCCACCGGGGCATTCATCTCGGTTAACAGTGTCTCCAGCGGGTTGGCGTTCATCTTGGTGACGGCGATAACCGCAATCAGATGTACGATCAGCCAAACCGTGTGCCACGCGCTGCTGTGGGCAGACGGTTTGCCATGGTGCGGGTCATCGTCGTCGCTGTCATCTTCATGTTCGTACACAAACAGACTCTGGTGCGTTTTGGTCTGAATCAACAGGAACACGCCGTACATGGCGGCGGAAATCAATGCGACCAGCAGCGCCTGACCGGTAGAGAAGTTTGCTCCCGGCAACGCCATCGGGAAGACCAGCACGATAATCGCCAGCGGGAACAGGGCGATCAAATACTGTTTAATGCCAAACAGGTTCATATACTGGGTGGCGAACTTACGGCCGCCCAGCAACAGTGAAAAGCCCACCAGACCACCGGTCACAATCATAATGATGGAATAGAGCGTATCGCGCATCAGGGTTGGCGCGGCGTCGCCGGTCGCCATCAGCGCGGAAATGAGGCTGACCTCAAGAATCACAACGGAAAGGCTGAGAATTAACGATCCATACGGCTCGCCCAGACGGTGGGCCAGGACATCGGCATGGCGAACCACGCTAAAGGCACTGGTTAAAATCCCTACCAGCGCAAGAATATTGATACCAACCACCACTGGCAGTGACTGACTGCTTCCCCAGAAGAGCAGCACAGCCAGTGCCAGAACCGGGAAAATGAGCGACGTCTCCTTGTGGCGGGTTTTTACCGCCTCGTGTGCTGCTGTCATGTGCTTCTCCATCAATGCAGGTGCTTGTAATTATAGATAGAATTTTGAGGTCATTACATTAACAGAACTCTGTTAAATACCCTTTATATTTTACTTAATTTTACCCTAATCCTGTTTTACGTCTCCTGACATTCATAATGCCATCTTTTTGATTAATACATATTAAATAACATGTAATTAACTTGATTAATTCTTCAAAATTGATCCGCGACTGGCAGCTTGCAGCATCGTCGTCCACACTTATCTTTTTAAGCAAAAGAGAGGTTAGTGATGCCATATAAAACGAAACGCGATTTACCCGATAACGTGCAAAACGTACTGCCCGCACATGCGCAGGATATCTATAAAGAGGCGTTTAACAGCGCCTGGGATCAATACAAAGATAAAGACGATCGTCGGGACGATGCCAGCCGGGAAGAGACGGCGCATAAAGTGGCCTGGGCGGCAGTAAAACATGACTACGAGAAAGGAGACGATGATAAATGGCATAAAAAGAAATAGCCGTAAAATAATAAGCTGCCTTCATTTTGACTTTTCAGGCGGTTGAACTGCCGTTGTATTGCAACTGGCCCGCGAATTGCTTATCGTTATTCAACTGCTGGCAAAATGACCAGTAGATAATGCCGGGAAGGTGAATTACAGATGTCGCAAGGAAGCATGCAGTGGCGGAGGTGTAAAGTGTTAACGCGTGATTTCTTAATGAAGGCAGATTGTAAGACGGCATTTGGTGCTATTGAGGAATCGCTTCTCTGGTCAGCTGAACAACGTGCGGCGTCGCTCGCTGCCACGCTTGCCTGCCGCCCGGATGATGGCCCGGTATGGATTTTTGGCTACGGTTCGCTGATGTGGAACCCGGCTCTGGAATTTGTCGAATCGGCGACAGGTACGCTCCCGGGGTGGCATCGCGCATTTTGTCTGCGATTAACCGCCGGACGCGGAAGTGCCTGTCAGCCGGGACGTATGCTTGCACTGAAAGAGGGCGGACGCACCACGGGGGTGGCGTATCGCCTGCCGGATGCCACCCTCGAAGAGGAGCTGACGCTGCTCTGGAAGCGCGAGATGATCACCGGCTGCTATATGCCAAGCTGGTGCAAGCTGGAACTTGATGACGGACGCACCGTCAACGCGCTGGTGTTTATTATGGATCCGCGCCATCCTCTGTATGAAGCGGATACCCGCACGCAGGTGATCGCGCCGTTGATTGCGGCGGCCAGTGGACCGCTCGGCACAAACGCGCAGTATCTGTTTTCACTCGATCAGGAACTGACGCGCCTCGGCATGCAGGACGAGTGTCTGAATGAGCTTGTAGCGAAGGTGAAAGCACTGCTGGAAGGAAATCCGCTGAATAACCCGCTGCGTCCGGGTTTTGCCTGATAATACGCCCGGCTGCGAGAGTGCAGACCGGGCGTCTGTTTTTAAGCGGCCACGTAGCTGACTGAGTGTTCGAGTGACTGACTATGGCTGTCAATCAGGACATCCCATGTGCCGGTATAAGGGACGGTTAGCCACGCCTTATCATCCTGCACGGTCAGGATATCTGCCTGCGATTGTTTTTGTGCCTTCGCACTCATCAAATGAATACGGCAGCGCTCTGAACAACGCACCACTACCGTATCCCCGCCAAACAGTTTCAAACTTGTTTTTACCAGTGCCATTTATTTACCCCGTAGTCTTAAACAACGCTCTCCCTGCTGCCATTTCCGAGCGTGATGTTGTTCACAATTCACTCATGGCATAACACCAAAGGGGGAGCGTCGGGATGCTGATTTTGATCAAAAAATGGCATAACGTTTAAACAAAAATGACAAAATACCTGAAAGCATTCAGCTGGCGCGCGTTTACACGGTGAAGGCGCGCCAGAAGAAAATTAAATGCGGAAATGTCCGGCAGTTTCAGCAAGGTCGCCCGCCTGGCTCTGCAGGGCGCTGGCGGCTGCGGCGGATTGCACCACCAGTTCAGCGTTCTGCTGCACCATTCTGTCGAGGTGCGTGACAGCATGGTTGATCTCATGGATGCCTTTCATCTGCTCGCTGGTGGCGATGGAAATTTCACGCATGATACCCGAGACGCTGCCGATGCTGGCGCGGATCTCATCCATGCTTTCCCCGGCCAGATGTACATAGCGGGAGCCGGTTGCCACGCTGTCGGTGGTGGAGTCGATAAGCGATTTGATCTCCTTCGCCGCCTGGGCGCTGCGGCTCGCCAGGTTACGTACTTCGCCTGCCACCACGGCAAACCCGCGGCCCTGCTCACCGGCGCGCGCCGCTTCCACCGAGGCGTTCAGCGCCAGGATATTGGTCTGGAAGGCGATGCCATCAATCACGCTGGTGATATCGCCAATTTTTGCCGAAGCCACTTCAATGGATTGCATGGTGCTGATGGCCTGAGAGACGACCTCACCGCCGCGTGAGGCCGCAGCGGAGGCTTTACTGGCCTGTTCATTCGCTTCTGCCGCGGACTCATTTGACTGGGTCACCGACGCGGTGATCTGCTCTACGGCGCTGGCGGTTTCACGCAGGCTGGAGGCTGCCTGCTCGGTACGCCCGGAGAGGTCCTGGTTGCCAGCCGCGATCTCCTGGGCGGCATTTTTCACCGAGGCGCTGGCGTCACGCAGCTGGATCATCACCACCGAGAGCTTATCGCTAAAGGCGTTAAACGCCTGGGCGATTTGCGCCACTTCGTCGTTACCGCTCTCCGGCAGGCGCTGGGAGAGATCGTTGGTACCGTTGGCGATGTTATGCATCGCGTCGCGGATATCGGACAACCGTTTGAGCAGGCGGGCAATAAGAATGTGGACAAGCGCGCCGCTCAGCAGGGCGAGGATCACCAGCGAGAGCGCCGAGGCTTTCAGCAGCGAGCGCATACCGGAGGTGGCGTCGTTATTGTCGAGCGCGACCACCAGCATCCAGTTTGTTCCCGGAACGGCCGTGGCGACGAGGGTTTTATCACCGCCGTCAAATGTGCCATCAACCGGTTCACCGTTTTTCAGGGTCGCTAAATCGGTGCCGGTAATGGTCTCTGCAAACGGTTTTAACGTCAGGGCCGGATCGTTGGCGGCGATAACGCTGCCGTCGCTGTTCAGAAGTAACCCGCTGCTGGCCGGGGTCGGGTGAATGCCGCGCACGTTAGCCACCACGCTATCCATGGCCACATCGCCCGCCACCACCGCTTTCAGGGTCCCGTTTTCTTTTACCGGTACCGCAAAAGTTACCACCAGTTTTCCGGTTCCGGCGTCCACGTAAGGCGCGGTCACCACCGGTCCGTCCTGGCTGACCACCTGCTGATACCAGGGGCGAATGGTCGGGTCATAATCCGCAGGCACGCCCGCAGGCTCAGAGAATTTCGCCGTTTTAGTGGCATAGCCCACATAGACGTTGGTGAAGCCTCCCGCCTGGGCGAGTTGTTTAAAGACCGGTACCGGGTCGTCACTCAGCGCCACGCTCTGGGCGGAGGTAATGACCGTCATTTTGCTTTTCACCCAGTCGGCAATCGCCATGTTATGGCTGGCGCTGGTGCTGGTCAGAATGTCACGCTGCGACTGCTGATTATCCTGGCGCGTGACCTGGAAATTAATGACGGTATTGAGAAGAAGGGCGACGACCAGGCAGCCTGTCGTCGCGGCAATGATGCGAGCACGAATCGATCTGAACATAAGTGAAATACCTGCTGTGTTGTTTCCATGCCTATCGGCAACCCCGCAGGTAAACTTGATGCTGAAACCGCGTCCATAAGAAAATAATATTTTTACGGGTTTATTATTAAAAAGTTAATACTTTATCGGCGGCTAACGTCCACTCGGCCAGCTCGACAAGTGTGCCAATTTCCACGCCGTCAATCAGCGGCAGCCCGGTGATACCGCGCCCGTCGGTGCAGGTTTTGCAAAGCTTAACCGGCACGTTTTGCGCCGTCAGGATCTCCAGCATCTGCTGAATGTTGTAGCCCTCTGCCGGTTTTTGGCCTTTCAGACCGGCGGTGACCGCGTCGGACATCAAAAAGATCCGCAGCTCCAGCTCGCTCGCGTTATCGCGCAATGCTATGGCCAGACGCAGGCTGTTAAAAAGGGATTCGCTGCCGTAGGCCGCCCCGTTGGCGACGATCACAATCTTCTGCATGTTAACTCCTGTTTATATTAAGGCACGAATATTGCTTCATTCTCCCAGGTAGGGTTATCCGGGAGAGTAAGCATGACATTAATGGCTGGCAATTCGTCGGGTGCAACCGAATGGCTCCAGCGCGCAAAAGCGTTGCGCCAGGAGCAGCTCAGCAAGCTGGCACAGCTGGGCGTACTGGTGAATGGCATTAGCCAACTGGTGCATATGCTACAGTGCGAGCGCGGTGCATCAAACGTCTGGCTCTGCTCACAGGGTAAGCTCTATGCCCCCGAATGCAAAGCCAGCCGGGCGCTGGTGGATGAAAATCTCACCATACTGTATGGCATTCTGGATAAACACTCCCCAGTGCCGGGCAGCGCCGTGTGTGAGCGCATCGCCGCTGCGTTGCAGAGCCTTGAATCACTCCCCGCCCTGCGAGAAGGGGTGAATCAACAAACCGTTACCGCCCCGCAGGCGATGGAACATTATTGTCGCATGCTTCGCCATCTGCTCAGTATCGTGCCGCAGCTCAACGACAGCATTGACGATCCGCAACTGGCGGGGCGTTTTGTTGCCCTGTACAGCCTGATGCAGGGCAAAGAGCTGGCGGGACAAGAGCGGGCGCTGGGGGCCATTGGCTTCACGCAGGGTTTTTTTGATGATGTCACCCGCCAGAGGCTGGTGGATCGCATTGACGGGCAGCAGGCCTGTTTTGAGATCTTTTTAAGCCACAGCCCGGCGGATGTGCAGAGCACCTTTTCCCGGGACTGTCAGCCCGACCGCGAGACGGAGCAACTCCGGCGTGTGGCCTGTACCCGCCAGCCTGCTGCGGATAATGGCGACACGGCGCTGAACTGGTTCGCCCTGCAAACGTCGCGTCTTGAGCACCTGCGCACCCTGGAGGAGATGGTTATCGCCGACCTGATGCTGGCGGTTGATGAGCGTATCCATCATGACCCTCAACATCCGGTAAGTGCCGATGAGAATGACGATCCGCTCGCGCTTTATCCGGATAAACCTTTGCTGCCGCTGGTTCGCCAGCAGGCTCGTGAAATAGAACAGCTTTCCCGCCAGCTCGCGACGCTGCGCGATACGCTGGAAGAGCGCAAGACCATTGATAAAGCCAAAAGCGTGCTGATGACCCACCACAATATGAGTGAGGAACAGGCGTGGACGGCGCTGCGCAAAATGGCGATGGACAAGAACCAGCGCATGGTGGATATCGCCCGCGCGCTGCTTACCGTGAAGCGATTGTGGCAGCTAATCCCTAAGGAGTAGCTGCACAATCAGTGGGCACGTTGTGCCTGATTGAGGTGCGTTTTTGCAGAGCCAGTGGGGCAAAAGCCACAAAAACAAGGCATTAAAACCTGGCATTAGCTTTGCATTAATTCAGTAACCAATTTTGACGGTGCGCCAACGGCGGTGCATCAGTCTTCGGGATAAAGGCGTCCAGCGGTGCTTCGGCACTGTCGGGCGCTTTTTTTTGTCTTTTTTTCAGGAGTGGTCATGGCGGATTTGTCGAGACGGCGGTTTTTGCAGGCCAGCGTGCTGGCGAGCAGTGCAATGTTGTTACCGGGTGTCATGCAGGCCGCGTGGGCGGCAGGCTCGGATAAACCCGAGCAGGAGACGGTGCGCATCGGGTTTATCCCGCTGACCGACTGCGCTCCGGTGGTCATCGCGGCGCTGAAAGGGTTCGATAAAAAGCATGGCATTACCATCGTGCCCACCAAAGAGGCGAGCTGGGCGGCCGTGCGCGATAAGTTAGTCGCGGGGGAACTGGACGCGGCGCATATTCTTTACGGTCTGCTGTACGGACTGGAACTGGGGATCGCCGGTAAGCCACAGCAGATGGCGAATCTGATGACCCTCAACCAGAACGGCCAGGCGATTACGCTCTCTGCCGATCTGGCAGAGAAGGGGGTTCGCGATCTCGACGGGCTGAAGAAACTGATTGGTCAGCAGGCACCGGGCACGTACACCTTCGCGCATACCTTCCCGACGGGCACGCACGCCATGTGGCTCTACTACTGGCTGGCCAGTGCGGGCATTAACCCGTTTGACGATGTTCGCACCGTGGTGGTACCGCCGCCGCAGATGGTGATGAACATGCGCATTGGCAATATGGTCGGCTTTTGCGTCGGCGAGCCGTGGAATGCCCGGGCCATTAACGATCGCATCGGTTTTACCGCTGCAACGTCGCAGTCTATCTGGGCTGACCACCCGGAAAAAATCCTCGGTACCCGTCGCGACTGGGTGGAGAAAAATCCGCACACCGCGCGGGCGCTGGTGAGCGCAGTACTGGAAGCCGCGCGCTGGATCGACGCTTCACCGGAAAACAAACGTGAAACGGCGCAGATCCTCTCGCGTCGCGCATGGCTGAACACCAAAGAGCAGTACCTCACCGGACGGATGCTGGGTGAGTACGACAACGGGGTGGGCACGCGCTGGCAGGACGCGCATCCGATTCGTTTCTTCAACGAGGGGGCTGTGAGCTACCCGTATCTCTCCGACGGCATGTGGTTCTTAACCCAGTTCCGCCGCTGGGGCTTGCTTAAATCTGCACCGGACTATGTCGAAATTGCCCGGCGTATCAACCAGACGGCGGTCTGGCAGGATGCCGCCACCGCGGTGGGGGGCATTACCACACCGACTTCACCACTACGCAGTAGCACCCTGATGGACGGCACCGTCTGGAACGGTACCGATCCTGAAGGCTATGCCAACCGCTTCGCTATTCACCGTAAAGGGGCCTGATTATGCAGCATCTGCACAGCACGAAAGCAAAACACGAGACGCCGGTGAGTGGCGAGGTGATTACCCTGCCACCGGTTCAGGTTCGCCGTCGTCCTCCGGCGATTGCCCGCCGGATTAACAACGTGCTCCAGCGTATCATTCCGGCGCTGCTGGGGCTGGGGCTGCTGGTGGTGCTCTGGCAACTGGCGGCAATCAACAGCAAAGGCTTTCCGACGCCGCTGAGCACGCTGGATTCTGCCATCACCCTGTTCGCCGATCCGTTTTATCGCGACGGGCCAAACGACATGGGGATCGGCTGGAACGTGCTTGCCTCCCTGCAGCGCGTGGCGGTGGGCTTTGGCCTGGCCGCGTTAGTCGGTATCCCGCTCGGTTTTCTGATTGGCCGTTTCACCTTTTTCTCACGCATGTTCAGCCCGCTGATTGCGCTGCTGCGCCCGGTCAGCCCATTGGCCTGGCTGCCTATCGGCCTGCTGCTGTTCCAGAAAGCAGAGCCTGCTTCCAGCTGGACCATTTTTATCTGTTCGATCTGGCCAATGGTGATTAACACCGCCGAAGGGGTACGCCGTATTCCGCAGGATTACCTCAATGTCGCCCGCGTGTTGCAGCTTTCTGAGTGGACCATTCTGCGTCGGATCCTCTTCCCGGCGGTGCTGCCTGCGGTGTTGACCGGGGTACGTCTTTCCATCGGTATCGCCTGGCTGGTGATTGTCGCCGCCGAAATGCTGACAGGCGGCTTAGGGATCGGTTTCTGGATCTGGAATGAGTGGAACAACCTCAACGTCGAAAACATTCTCATCGCCATCGTCATCATTGGCGTGGTCGGGTTACTGCTGGAGCAGGGGCTGATGCTGATCGCCCGTCGCTTTAGCTGGCAGGAAAAATAAGGAGCGAACATGAAACCAATCATTCAGGTCCAGGCCGTAAGCCAGCGTTATTCTACCGCCAGCGGTGAATTTCTGGCGCTGCAGAACGTCTCGTTTGATATCCACGAAGGGGAAACCGTGAGCCTGATTGGCCACTCCGGCTGCGGCAAATCAACGTTGCTGAACTTGATCGCCGGGATCACCCTGCCGACGGAAGGGGGACTGATTTGTGACAACCGTGAAATTGCGGGTCCGGGACCGGAGCGTGCGGTGGTCTTTCAGAACCACTCCCTGCTGCCGTGGCTGACCTGTTTCGACAACGTTGCACTGGCGGTCGATCAGGTGTTCCGCCACACCATGAGCAAGGCGGAGCGTCGTGAGTGGATTGAACACAACCTCGATCGCGTGCAGATGGGGCACGCCCTGCATAAACGCCCGGGGGAGATCTCAGGCGGTATGAAGCAGCGCGTGGGCATTGCCCGTGCGCTGGCGATGAAGCCGAAAGTGTTGCTGATGGATGAACCGTTTGGCGCGCTGGATGCCCTGACGCGTGCCCATCTGCAGGACTCCGTGATGCAAATCCAGCAGGCGCTCAACACCACCATTGTGCTCATCACCCACGACGTGGACGAAGCGGTGCTGCTCTCTGACCGCGTGCTGATGATGACCAACGGCCCGGCGGCGACCGTCGGCGAAATCCTGGAGGTTGACCTGCCGCGTCCGCGTAACCGGGTGCAGCTGGCGGACGACAGCCGCTACCACCATATGCGCCAGCAGATCCTCCATTTCCTCTATGAAAAACAGCCCAAAGCGGCGTAGTGGGGGCACCACGATGCGACTGGTCATTATCGGCAATGGAATGGCAGCAACACGGCTGATTGCCTCGCTGACCGGGCGTGCGCCTGGCCGCTTCGCGATCACCGTGTTGGGTGAGGAGCCTGAGCATGCGTACAACCGCATCCAGCTTTCGCCGGTGCTGGGTGGGGAAAAACGTCCGGAACAGATCCGCATGCAGGACGATGACTGGTACCGCGAGCGCGGCGTCACGGTGCTCAGGGGGCAAAAGGTGCTCGCCGTGGACGTGGCGAAACGGGAAATCCGTACCGCGCAGACCACGCTGGGGTGGGATGAACTGGTCTTCGCCACCGGGTCGATACCGTTCGTGCCGCCCATCCCCGGGGGCGATGCGCCACACGTCTTTACCTTCCGCCGCCTTGAGGATACGCGAGCCATTGCGCAGATCCCGGGGCCAGCGGTGGTGTTGGGCGGTGGCGTGCTGGGCGTTGAGACGGCAGCGGCGCTGGCACAAAGTTGTGACAACGTCACGCTGGTGCATCGCGGACCGTGGTTGATGGAACAACAGCTGGATCGGCAGGCGGGGCTGCTGCTGGAGGCTGCGCTGGCGGAGCGCGGCGTGCGCTGCGAGCTGTCGTCAGGGATCGCGGCAATCGCGCCGGATTCAGTGACGCTGCTCAACGGACGCCAGGTTAGCGCCGCGCGCGTGGTGCTGGCTACCGGCGTACTGCCCAACATCGCCCTGGCAAGCGCCAGCGGTATTCACTGCGCCCGTGGCATTGTGGTCGACCAGCAGATGCAGACCTCCGTCCCGGCTATTAGCGCCATTGGGGAGTGCTGCGAAATCGACGGTCAGACGTTTGGCCTGGTTGCCCCCTGCCTGGCACAGGCGGACATTCTCGCCGCCCGGCTGGCAGGGGACGCCCCAGTGCCTTTTGCCCATACCGACAGCGGGATGCGCCTGAAGGTCACCGGTGTGGAGCTCTTCAGCGCCGGGCGCGTAACGGCGCAACCGGAGGATACGGTCTGGGACGCGTGGGATCCGCTGACCCGTCACTACCGTCGCTTACTGATTCATCGCGGTGCGCTGGCTGGCGTACTGCTGATGGGAGATTGCCGCAACGCGGCAACATTTACCGATTTACTGGCAACGGCTGCGCCCGCACACGTGGACTGGCTGTTCGATCGATTCACTACGACGCAACCGCAGGTTGCAGGACAGAACGCTATGACAAAACCTACTCTGGTGGTGGTTGGGCACGGTATGGTCGGCCACCATTTTCTTGAAGACTGCGTAAACCGCAATCTGCATCAGCAATACCAGATTGTCGTCTTTGGCGAAGAGCGTTATGCCGCTTACGACCGCGTCCATCTCTCAGAGTATTTTGGCGGCCGCAGCGCGGAGTCCCTCTCGCTGGTGGAGGGCGACTTCTTTGCCAGACACGGCATAGAGTTGCGTTTGTCGCAGCAAATTGTCGCCATCGATCGCGACGCGCACGTTGTGCGTACCGCCAGCGGTCACGAAACCCACTGGGACAAACTGGTGCTGGCGACCGGCTCATATCCGTTTGTGCCGCCGGTGCCGGGCAACACGCTGCCGGGCTGCTTTGTCTACCGTACGCTGGACGATCTCAATAACATTGCCGCGCATGCGAAGGGATCCCGACGCGGCGTAGTCATAGGCGGTGGCCTGCTCGGGCTGGAAGCGGCCAACGCCCTCAAACAGCTGGGGCTAGAAACCCACGTGGTGGAATTCGCCCCCAACCTGATGGCGGTACAGCTCGACAACGACGGCGCGGCGATGCTGCGAAAAAAAATTGAAGCGCTCGGCGTCGGGGTTCACACCAGCAAAGCCACCACTGAAATTGCGGCCACTGACGACGGACTGGTCCTGCGTTTTGCCGACGGTGAACAGCTGGACACCGATATGGTGGTCTTCTCTGCCGGGATCCGCCCGCAGGATGCGCTGGCGCGCAGCAGCGGCCTGGCGATCGGCGAGCGTGGCGGGATCTGCATTGATACCGCCTGCCAGACCTCAGATAAGGACATCTTCGCCATCGGGGAATGTGCGCTGTGGGAAGGTAAAATCTTCGGTCTGGTGGCGCCGGGTTACCAGATGGCACGTGTGGCGGCGGCCACGCTGGCGGGTGAGGAGAAATCCTTCACCGGCGCGGATATGAGCACCAAACTTAAGCTGCTGGGCGTGGACGTGGCCTCGTTTGGGGATGCCCATGGCCGTACGCCGGGGGCATTGAGCTACCAGTGGACCCACGGCCCGCAGCAAATCTATAAAAAAATTGTCGTCAGCCATGACAACAAAACCCTGCTCGGCGGCGTGCTGGTGGGGGATGCCAGCGAATACGCCACGCTGGTGCAGATGATGCTTAACGGAATCAGCCTGCCAAAAGAGCCTGAAACGCTCATCTTGCCAGCCTTCTCCGGTAGCGCGCCAAAAGCGCTGGGGGTGGCGGCGCTGCCGGACAGCGCGCAGATCTGCTCCTGTCATAACGTCAGCAAAGGCGATATCTGCCAGGCAGTGAGCGCCGGTGCGACGGAGATCGGTGCCATCAAGCAGTGCACCAAAGCGGCGACCGGCTGCGGTGGGTGCAGCGCGCTGGTGAAACAGGTGATGGAGTTCCAGCTGGCTGAGCAGGGCGTGGAGGTGAAAAAAGATATCTGTGAGCACTTCCCGTACTCACGTCAGGAGATATATCACCTGGTGCGCGTCAACCATATTCGTACCTTCGACCAGCTGATTAGCCGCTACGGCCAAGGGCACGGCTGTGAGATCTGTAAACCGCTGGTGGGGTCAGTGCTGGCCTCCTGCTGGAACGAATACCTGCTGAAACCGGCGCATCTGCCGTTGCAGGACACCAACGACCGCTACTTTGCCAATATTCAGAAGGACGGAACGTACTCCATCGTGCCGCGCATGCCCGCCGGGGAAGTAACGGCCGACGGGCTGATTGCTATCGGGCAGATCGCAAAGCGCTACGGGCTGTACAGCAAGATTACCGGCGGCCAGCGTATTGACCTGTTTGGTGCCACGCTGGAGCAGCTGCCGGAGATCTGGCAGGCGCTGGTGGAGGCCGGATTTGAAACCGGGCATGCGTACGGTAAATCCCTGCGTACCGTGAAATCCTGCGTCGGGTCAACCTGGTGCCGCTATGGCGTGCAGGACTCCACTGGTCTTGCGGTCAAACTGGAGCACCGTTACAAGGGGTTGCGCGCGCCGCACAAAA
Source organism: Enterobacter sp. Lyrl_3 (assembly GCF_051948675.1). Taxonomy (NCBI): domain Bacteria; kingdom Pseudomonadati; phylum Pseudomonadota; class Gammaproteobacteria; order Enterobacterales; family Enterobacteriaceae; genus Enterobacter; species Enterobacter sp. Lyrl_3. Next base: position 142,770 of record NZ_JAYJLI010000001.1, on the reverse strand, counting down.
TCAAAATGGCGGTGTCCGGCTGTACCCGCGAGTGTGCCGAGGCGCAAAGCAAAGATGTCGGCGTGATCGCCACGGACAAGGGCTGGAATCTCTATCTGTGCGGCAACGGCGGCATGAAGCCGCGACACGCGGATCTCTTCGCCAGCGATCTGGATGAAGAGACGCTGATCCGTACCGTCGACCGTTTTCTGATGTTCTACATTCGCACGGCGGATCGCCTGCAGCGGACCAGCACCTGGATGGACAACCTTGAAGGCGGTCTCGACTATCTGCGGGAGGTGATCCTCGACGATAGCCTCGGTATTGCGCAGGAGCTTGAGCAGGAAATGGCCCGTGTGGTGGAAACGTATCAGTGTGAATGGCAGACCACGCTTAACGATCCGAACCGTCTGGCGCTGTTCCGCACGGCGGTGAACGGTCCGGCGACGGAAGAGAGCAAACGCTGGCAGGAAATTTGCGGTCTGGATGAGATCCCGGAGCAGGCGGGGATCGGCGCCCGGCTGGGGCGTAAGCCGATCGCGCTGTTCCGTTTTGGCAAATCGGTCTATGCCCTTGACGATCAGGAGCCAGGCAGCGATGCGAACGTACTGTCACGCGGTATTCTTGGCGATGCGGCGGGTGAGCCGGTGGTCATCTCGCCGCTCTATAAACAGCGTATTCGCCTGCGCGACGGCTGCCAGGTGGATAACGGTGAGCCTGCGGTGCGCGCCTGGCCGGTGAAAATCGAAAACGGCAAGGTGTGGGTGGGGAACGACGCGTTGCTGGTCCGTGCGGAGGCATCATGAATGGAACCCGAACAACGTGCCCGTACTGCGGCGTCGGTTGCGGCGTGGTGGCCCGGGTTGAGGGCGACAAGGTCACGGTGCGCGGCGATGAACGCCATCCCGCCAGTTTTGGACGGCTGTGCGTCAAAGGCGCGGCGTTAGGTGAAACCACGGGCCTGCAGGGGCGGCTGCTGCAACCGGTGGTGGACGGGCTGGAGGTGGACTGGCCGCAGGCGTTAAGCGCGGCCGGCGAGCGGCTGCGGGCGATTATCGACACCTGGGGGCCGCAGGCGGTGGCGTTTTACGCCTCCGGCCAGCTACTCACCGAGGATTACTACGCTGCCAATAAGCTGATGAAAGGGTTTATCGGCGCGGCGAACATCGATACCAACTCGCGGCTCTGCATGTCGTCGGCGGTAGCAGGCTATAAGCGCGCATTTGGCGAAGATGTGGTGCCGTGCAGCTATGAGGACGTGGAGAACAGCGATCTGGTGGTGCTGGTGGGTTCAAACGCGGCATGGACGCATCCGGTGCTTTATCAGCGGCTGGTTCAGGCGCGGCAAAACAATCCGCAAATGAAAGTGGTGGTTATCGATCCGCGTAAAACCGCCACCTGTGATATCGCCGACCTGCATCTGGCGCTCGCGCCCGGCAGTGACGCCGGGCTGTTTGTCGGTTTGCTCAACCTGATCCAGGGTACCGACGACTGGCCGATTGCCCGCGTGGCCGGGTTTTGTGGTCTTGATGCACAGGAGATTGCCACGTTTTACGACTGGTTCCTCACGGCGCCGCGTGCCATTACGCTCTACACAATGGGGGTCAACCAGTCTTCCAGCGGCAGCGACAAGTGCAACGCCATCATTAACGTTCATCTTGCGAGCGGGAAATTTGCCCGTCAGGGCTGCGGGCCGTTTTCGCTGACCGGCCAGCCAAACGCGATGGGGGGACGGGAAGTGGGGGGACTCGCGAATCAACTGGCGGCGCATATGAACTTCGAGCCGGACGATCTCTCGCGGGTGGCGCGTTTCTGGGGAACAGAACGGCTGGCGCAAACGCCGGGCCTGATGGCCGTTGAGCTGTTTGACGCCATTGCCCGCGGTGAGGTAAAGGCGGTATGGGTCATGGGCACCAATCCGGCTGTCTCGCTGCCGGACAGTCACGCGGTATGCCAGGCGCTGGCGAACTGTCCGCTGGTCATTGTCTCTGAGGTGATGCAGGAGACTGACACCAGCCGCTACGCCCATATTCGTTTCCCGGCGCTGGGCTGGGGAGAGAAAAACGGTACGGTCACCAACTCCGAACGGCGGATTTCGCGCCAGCGCGCCTTTCTGGCTGCCCCGGGCCAGGCAAAACCGGACTGGTGGATTGTTGCCCAGGTGGCGAAACAGCTGGGCTATGGTGAGGCCTTTGCCTGGGAACATCCGCAGGAGATTTTTTGTGAACATGCGGCACTGTCGGCGTTTGAGAATGACGGGGCACGGGCGTTTAATCTGCATGCGCTGGCGGGGCTTACCCGTGAGGACTGGGATCAGCTTGAGCCTTATCAGTGGGCGGCGGGCGATTTTCCCCACCGGAATGTGGTGCCCGTTGACCCGCGTCCGCACGGCGCGGCGCCAGATGCGTTATATCCGTTGCTGCTGAATACCGGACGCATCCGCGATCAATGGCATACCATGACCCGTACGGGATATGTTCCCGGGCTGATGCAGCATATCTCTGAGCCCTGCGTTGAGATCTGCGCTGCAGATGCCGCGCGTTTCGCCCTTTGCGACGGGCAACTGGCACGGATCAGCTCTCCGCGTGGAGTGATGGTGGCAAAAGTACGTATCAACGATGGACAAAGGGAGGGGGAAGTATTCGCGCCCATGCACTGGAATGCGCAGTTTGCCCGTCAGGGAAAGGTCAATACGCTGGTGGAGGGGCGCTGCGATCCGCAGTCTGGCCAGCCGGAGAGTAAACAGACCGCCGTCAGGATCATGCCATGGCAGCCTGAATGGCAGGGAGAGCTGTATGCCCGTGTGCTGCCGGAACTGCCGTCTTCGGTACACTGGTGGCGCAAAGCATCACGCCTGACGGTGGCGGCTGACGAACCGTTGATGCCGTGGGTGAAAGAGTATGCTGAACAGCAGGGCTGGCAGCTGCAACTTGCCCGGACGGATGCGCGCAGCAGCGTACTGGCATGGCATAACGGCGAGCTGATGCTCGGATTCTGGGAAGGGACTACGTTGCCAGCGCTGGCGCATGCGACTATTGAAGAGGCTTTTCGTCGGGCTCCAGAGACGCTTGCGGAGCGGCATGCGCTCCTGAACGGCGCGGGCGCGGGGGAGAGTGTCGATCCGGGACGCATTATCTGTAGCTGTTACTGCGTCGGGGAAAATGCGATACGGGAGGCGATTGTCGGCGGGTGCGATTCCGTTGCTGCGCTGGGGGCGAAACTACGGTGTGGCACCAACTGCGGCTCCTGCGTGCCGGAGCTGAAAGGGCTGTTTGGATAATGGTCTAAGAGTGTCGGGTAAGGCGACAATAATGTTCAGGATATTCCTGAAATTTGCGCTAAGACTGCATTTCACAGCTTATCGCGTTAACATTAAAAGCGTTGCCTCATAAACACAGGTTCTTATTTACGACGTTGATGGCTGTATCGTCCCGCATTCGCTTTCTGTTATTACTCCCACTTCTTACGGCGGGTGCCGTTCACGGTGCCCCGAATTCCTTTATGCATCAGGCAGAAAACCCCTTTGATAACAACGGGGACAGTTTGCCCGATCTCGGCATGGCGACGCCAACAGACGAGGGGGAAAAGCACCTGGCCGAAATGGCAAAAGCCTTTGGCGAAGCCAGTATGACCGATAACGGCCTCACCACCGGCGAGCAGGCGCGTCAGTTCGCGTTTGGTAAGGTGCGGGACGCGGTGAGCGGCGAGGTGAATCAGCAGATTGAGTCCTGGCTCTCGCCCTGGGGCAACGCCAGCGTCAATTTACTGGTGGATGACGAGGGGAACTTTAACGGCAGCAGCGGGAGCTGGTTCATCCCCTGGAATGATAACAACCGTTACCTGAGCTGGAGCCAGCTGGGGCTGACGCAGCAGAGTGACGGCCTGCTGAGCAATGCCGGCATCGGTCAGCGCTGGGTTGCCGGAAAATGGCTGCTCGGCTACAACACCTTTTACGATAACCTGCTTGATGAAAACCTGCAGCGTGCCGGGCTGGGCGCGGAGGCGTGGGGCGAGAATCTGCGTCTGTCTGCCAATTACTATCAACCGCTGGCCAGCTGGCGCGAGAGTTCGGACGTGCAGGAGCAGCGCATGGCGCGTGGCTATGACGTGACCGCTAAAGCCTGGCTGCCGTGGTTTCATCATTTCAACACCAGCGTCAGCTTTGAGCAGTACTTTGGTGACAACGTTGACCTGTTCAACAGTGGAACCGGCTATCACAACCCGGTGGCGGTCAACCTGGGGCTTAACTATACGCCTGTTCCGCTGGTCACCCTGACGGCGGCGCATAAGCAGGGGGAGAGCGGTGCGAGTCAGAACAACCTCGGGCTTAAGCTCAACTACCGCTTTGGTGTGCCCCTTGCCAAGCAGCTTTCTGCCAGCGAAGTTGCCGCCACGCGCTCCCTGCGCGGCAGTCGCTATGATTCACCGGAGCGGGATAATCTGCCGGTAATGGAGTTCCGCCAGCGCAAAACGCTCTCCGTCTGGCTGGCGACTCCGCCGTGGGATCTGAAAGGGGGCGAGACCGTGATGCTCAAGCTTCAGGTACGCAGCACTCATGGTATTCGGCAGATCCACTGGCAGGGCGATACCCAGGCACTGAGCCTGACTGCACCGGCCAACACGCACAGCAGCGATGGCTGGAGTGTGATTATGCCTGCCTGGGATGACAGTGACGGGGCGAAGAACCGCTGGCACCTGTCGGCGGTGGTTGAAGATGAAAAAGGACAGCGCGTCTCATCCAATGAGATCACGCTTACCGTGGTTCAGCCGCTTGTCGCGTTACCTGACGACGACCCGCGCTGGAAGTTACTCCCGGATGAGTAATCCTCAGAAAATGCGTTCCTGATGCACCCACACGGCGGCTTCAACGCGGGATTTTAACTTCATCTTCTTCAGCATATGTTTCACATGCACCTTGACCGTGCTTTCGGTGATATCCAGACGACGGGCGATCATTTTGTTCGGCAGACCCTGGGCAATCAGCTTCAGAATATCGCGCTCGCGCGGGGTTAACTGGCTGACGTCGCGGTCGGAGGTGGCGCGGTTTGCCCGCAGGCTGGCGGCCAGCACCGGGGTTAACGCCTCGCTCAGTACCATTTCGCCTGCGGCAGCCTGTTGCAGGGCCTTGAGCAGATCTTCCGGCTCCATATCTTTCAGCAGGTAGCCGTCTGCACCGCGTTTTAACGCTGTGACGACATCTTCTTCATGGTTTGAGACGCTGAAGACCACCACGCGTCCCGACAGCGATTTTTCACGCAGCTTATCGAGCGTCTCCAGACCGTTCATGCCTGGCATGTTGAGATCGAGCAGGATCAAATCAGGATCAAGCGATTCGGCAAGTTCAATACCCTGTTCACCGTTGCTGGCTTCGCCAACGACGGTGATATCAGGTGCCATGCTGACCAGCTGTTTTACGCCAGTACGCAGCATCGGATGGTCGTCAATCAACAGGATGGATGCCGGTTCCTGATTAGTCATGGGTTTCTCCCTGGATAGTTGTGAGGGGTTTTTCGGGGATAAAGGTGACAACCACTTCTGTGCCACCTGTTTCTCGCCGACGAACCTGGCAATCACCGCGCAGGCTTTGGGCGCGGTCTCGCATGATAATTAAACCGTAATGGTTTGTCCGTTCGGCATTTTCCGGCACGCCGCGGCCGTTGTCATGAACCGTGAGCTTCACCTGATTATCGTGCTGGCTAACGGTAACGGTGACCGCCGTCGCGTCAGCGTGTTTTAGCACGTTGCTCAGCGCTTCGCGGGCGATCTGCAGTAAATGAATGGCCTGATGCGAAGGCACAAAACGAGGCGGTAACTGGTAATCGAGCTTCACCGGGAACCCCAGTCGGGCGCTAAATTCCTGGCAGCTTGCTTCCAGCGCCGGGCGCAGGCCGGGCTCGGTGAGCTGCAGGCGGAAGGTGGTCAGCAGTTCGCGAAGCTGGACCCAGGAGGTGTTCAGCTCGTTGCGGATCTGGCTCAGCAGCGCTTTGTTGCTTTCCGGCATTTCTGCGGCCTGCATTTGCAGACAGCTGACCTGCATTTTCATACAGGAGAGCGACTGGGCAATAGAGTCGTGGAGTTCGCGGGCGATGGTGGCGCGCTCTTCCATCACGATCAGTTGCTGCTGCTTCTCCTGATGGCGGTCGAGTGCCAGCGTGGCCGTCAGTTGTTCAACCAGCGTATCCACCAGTTGCTGCTGGTCGTGGCTCAGATGACGCCCGGCGGGCAGGGTCGCCAGCAGAATACCGTACTGGGTGTGGCTGTCTGTCAGCCGCCATTTTAGCGTCGTGCCGCTGGTGGTCAGCGGCGGTAAGCCGCGTGGGCACAGGTGGCAGCCTTTGTCATCGCAGGTCATGTCTGACTGACAGGTAAACTCCTGGTGATTTTCTTCATCTTCCATGTCGTACACCCGAAGCTCCAGGTCGTGCAGCAGGGTCAGATTCTGCAAGCCATTCAGGACCGGAGAGAGACGTTCGCACAGCGGCACCTGCATATGCAGGCGGCGATTAGCCTGCCACAGGAACGAGAGGATCTCGTTTTTCTGCTCCAGCCCCGCGGTTTTCTCCTGTACGCGTTTTTCCAGCACCGCGTAACTCTCGGCGAGTTCATCTGACATGGTGTTCAGCGCCTGGCCCAGCATCGCCATTTCGTTACGTCCGCTGATGTGGGTGCGCTGGGTAAAATCCCGGGCAGTCACCGCGCGGGCCATCGCCAGCAGTTGCTTCCAGGGATTTAGTAGCCGGGCGCGCAGCCAGACAATGGTGAAAATCAGCAACAGCCCCATAAACAGCGCCATCGCCCGGTGGATCATCACCACCCGGTCGATGCGTAATTCGGTGGTTTGATCGAAAGAGGAGACCAGGGTATCAATGCGGGAAACGAACCCGGCGACATCACGGGCAACGGTATCAGGATTTTTCGCCTGCTTTAACCCCGGCTCCAGCTGAGTGTGCCAGTAGCCCTGAAGGGCTTTAAGCTGGGATTCCTGACCGGCACGAATCGCCGCACTTTCCAGTTCGGTGCTGAAAGCGGTATGTTCCATATCGTCCAGCAGCTTCTGATCGTCCTGGGTTAACGGCACCGATGCCAGTAGACGATAACTCTGCATGCGTAGTGAGCCTGCCTCGTTGATGGCATGGGCATTACCCTGTACACCCTGTACCAGCCAGCCGGAAATCGCCATGCCGGTCACGCCGATGGAGGTAGACAGCAAAACGATCAGGGCGACCTGATTGACGAGTGTTAGCGGAGATAAACATCTTTTTAACATAGAGTTGCCGGGCTCCTGACGTGGCCTGCTTGCAGGAATGGCGTTATTCTGGTGCATACCCTGGAGTATACCCATACCAATAAAGGATTACCTCTAAATTGCCAATGGAGTAAGGCTCAGGGGGAGGAATGGACAGCGAGACGTCAGTCCTGTGAAAAACCACGTCTTTTTTACCGTTTTACTCTACTCACTAAGGATGATGGCTTTTTTTTCGCCGCAAATCCTCCCACTTTTCCTTTGATTTATATCAACTTACCGCCGCCCTAAAACCCTAATGTTTGCAGCATCATTCGAGAATCAGAGGTGTCTATGAGTCACACATCCGCTCCCGAAAGGGAAAATGGTGCCGTTATAACTGACTGGCGTCCGGAAGATCCGGCGTTCTGGCAGCAGCGCGGCCACCGTGTCGCAAGCCGAAATCTGTGGATTTCCGTTCCATGTTTATTGTTAGCGTTTTGCGTCTGGATGTTGTTCAGCGCGGTAGCGGTGAACCTGCCTAAGGTCGGATTTACCTTTACCACCGATCAGCTGTTTATGCTGACCGCGCTGCCGTCGCTGTCGGGAGCTTTGCTGCGCGTGCCTTACGCGTTCATGGTGCCGGTTTTTGGCGGCCGTCGCTGGACGGCGTTCAGTACCGGTATCATGATCGTGCCTTGCGTGTGGCTCGGTTTTGCGGTGCAGGACACCTCCACGCCGTTTAGCGTGTTCGTGATCATCTCTCTGCTCTGCGGTTTTGCGGGCGCAAACTTCGCGTCCAGCATGGCAAACATCAGCTTCTTCTTCCCGAAAGCGAAGCAGGGCGGTGCGCTGGGGATTAACGGCGGCCTGGGTAACATGGGCGTCAGCGTAATGCAGCTGATTGCACCGCTGGCGATCTCCGTCTCTATCTTCGCGGCGTTTGGCGGCGGTGGTGTGACGCAGGCAGATGGCTCTTCCCTGTATCTGCAAAACGCGGCCTGGATCTGGGTACCGTTCCTGGTGGTCTTTACCCTTGCGGCCTGGTTCTTTATGAATGACCTGTCTGCATCGAAGGCATCCCTGAGCGAGCAGTTGCCGGTGCTGAAGCGCGGCCACCTGTGGGTGATGGCGCTGCTCTATCTGGCGACCTTCGGCTCGTTCATTGGTTTCTCTGCGGGCTTTGCCATGCTGTCGAAAACCCAGTTCCCGGAGGTGCAAATTCTGCAGTTCGCCTTCTTCGGACCGTTTATTGGCGCGCTGGCGCGTTCGCTGGGCGGCATGGTCTCTGACCGTCTGGGCGGGACCCGCGTGACGCTGGTTAACTTCGTTGTGATGGCGGTCTTCTGTGCGCTGCTGTTCCTGACCCTGCCAGCCGACGGACAGGGCGGTAACTTCATCGCCTTCTTCGGCGTGTTTATGGTGCTGTTCCTGACGGCCGGGCTGGGAAGTGCTTCTACCTTCCAGATGATCTCCGTCATCTTCCGTAAGCTGACCATGGACCGCGTGAAAGCGCAGGGCGGTAGCGAAGAGCAGGCCATGCGCGAAGCGGCAACGGATACGGCGGCAGCGCTGGGCTTTATCTCCGCGATTGGCGCTATCGGTGGCTTCTTTATTCCAAAAGCGTTCGGGATCTCTCTGGACCTGACCGGCTCCCCGGCAGGAGCAATGAAAGTATTCCTCGTTTTCTATATCGCCTGTGTCGCCATCACATGGCTGGTATATGGCCGTAATTCCAAGAAAAATAAGTAAGTTTGATTATCCGTTTACGCGACCTTTGGGTCGCGTTTTTTTGTTTCCTCAGTAGTTACAACATACTCATGGCTTTTCTAACGTCCCGCCCGCAGGTAACTCTGTGATCGCCATCGCTTTTCAGCCGAGCCTACCCCTTAATACCCGAGATGTTAAAAACAGGCGGGCTTATTGTACGATAAATAAAAAATTCCTTTAAAAATCATTGATATATAAAAATAAAAATTCTACCGCTTTGGTGGTATTCGTTATAACACCTCACTTCATAGTCCCCCTCCGTCTTGATCGTTATCAATTCTCCCTCTCTTACAGGACGTTACCTTCGCTGCAAATCAGCAATGTCGATTTAGAGAGCCACAGGCTCCACACAGGAGATACCCGATGAGCAAATTTTTGGACCGGTTTCGCTACTTCAAACAGAAGGGTGAAACTTTTGCCGATGGGCACGGCCAGGTTCTGGATACCAACCGGGACTGGGAAGACGGTTACCGCCAGCGCTGGCAGCATGACAAAGTCGTCCGTTCAACCCACGGTGTAAACTGCACTGGCTCGTGTAGCTGGAAGATTTTCGTTAAAAACGGTCTGGTGACCTGGGAAATGCAACAGACCGACTATCCGCGCACCCGCCCGGATATGCCGAACCATGAACCACGTGGCTGCCCGCGTGGTGCCAGCTACTCCTGGTATCTCTACAGTGCGAACCGTCTTAAATATCCTCTGATGCGCAAGCGCCTGATGAAAATGTGGCGTGAAGCGAAGGTGCAGCACAGCGATCCGGTAGAGGCGTGGGCATCCATCATCGAAGACGCCGACAAAGCGAAAAGCTTCAAGCAGGCGCGTGGCCGCGGTGGTTTTGTTCGCTCCTCCTGGAAAGAGGTGAATGAGTTGATTGCCGCCTCTAACGTCTATACCGTCAAAACTTACGGTCCCGATCGCGTGGCAGGCTTCTCGCCGATCCCGGCGATGTCGATGGTCTCTTACGCTTCTGGCGCGCGCTATCTTTCCCTGATTGGGGGAACCTGTCTGAGCTTCTACGACTGGTACTGCGACCTGCCGCCAGCATCTCCACAGACCTGGGGTGAGCAGACCGACGTGCCGGAGTCCGCCGACTGGTATAACTCCAGCTACATTATCGCCTGGGGCTCCAACGTACCGCAGACCCGTACCCCGGATGCCCACTTCTTTACAGAAGTGCGTTACAAAGGCACCAAAACCGTTGCGGTGACCCCGGACTACGCCGAAATTGCCAAGCTGTGTGACCTGTGGCTGGCGCCTAAACAGGGTACTGACTCCGCGATGGCGCTGGCGATGGGCCACGTCATGCTGCGTGAATTCCACCTCGATAAACCAAGCCAGTACTTCACCGATTACGTGCGTCGTTATACCGACATGCCAATGCTGGTGATGCTGGAAGAGCGTGACGGCTACTACGCAGCAGGCCGTACGCTGCGTGCGGCGGATCTGGTGGACGCGCTGGGCCAGGAAAACAACCCTGAGTGGAAAACCGTCGCGTATAACAGCAACGGTGAGCTGGTGGTGCCAAACGGTTCAATCGGCTTCCGCTGGGGTGAGAAGGGCAAATGGAACCTTGAACAACGTAACGGTACAACCGGCGAAGAGACCGAGCTGCGCCTGAGCATGCTGGGCAGCCAGGATGAGATCGCAGAAGTGGGCTTCCCGTACTTTGGCGGTGAAGGTTCTGAGCACTTCAACAAGGTTGAGCTACAGAACGTGCTGATGCACAAACTGCCGGTGAAACGCCTGCAGCTGGCCGACGGCTCTAGCGCCCTGGTGACCACCGTGTATGACCTGACGCTGGCCAACTACGGCCTGGAGCGCGGTCTGAATGATGAAAACTGCGCGACCAGCTATGACGATGTGAAGGCGTACACCCCAGCCTGGGCGGAGCAGATCACCGGCGTACCGTGTGCGCAGATCACCCGTATCGCCCGTGAATTCGCAGAAAACGCCGACAAAACCCATGGTCGTTCAATGATTATTGTCGGTGCCGGTCTGAATCACTGGTATCACCTCGATATGAACTACCGTGGCCTGATCAACATGCTGATCTTCTGCGGCTGCGTTGGCCAGAGCGGCGGCGGCTGGGCGCACTACGTGGGCCAGGAAAAACTGCGTCCGCAGACCGGCTGGCAGCCGCTGGCGTTTGCCCTTGACTGGCAGCGTCCGGCGCGTCATATGAACAGCACTTCCTACTTCTATAACCACTCCAGCCAGTGGCGCTATGAGACGGTTACCGCACAGGAGCTGCTATCACCGATGGCAGATAAATCCCGCTACAGTGGTCATCTGATCGACTTTAACGTCCGCGCTGAACGCATGGGTTGGTTGCCGTCCGCGCCTCAGCTGGGCACTAACCCGCTGCGTATTGCAGAAGAGGCGAAGAAGGCAGGGATGTCGCCGGTGGATTACACCGTTAAGTCTCTGAAAGACGGTTCAATCCGTTTTGCGGCCGAGCAGCCGGAAAACGGTAAAAACCATCCGCGTAACCTGTTCATCTGGCGTTCCAACCTGCTGGGCTCGTCCGGTAAAGGCCACGAGTACATGCTGAAATACCTGCTCGGTACCGAAAACGGTATCCAGGGTAAAGATCTCGGCAAGCAGGGCGGCGTGAAGCCGGAAGAGGTGGAGTGGAAAGACAACGGTCTCGACGGCAAGCTGGATCTGGTGGTGACTCTCGACTTCCGTCTCTCCAGCACCTGCCTGTACTCCGATATCGTGCTGCCTACCGCTACCTGGTACGAAAAAGACGACATGAATACCTCGGATATGCATCCGTTTATTCATCCGCTGTCTGCGGCCGTTGACCCGGCGTGGGAATCAAAAAGCGACTGGGATATCTACAAAGACATCGCGAAGAAATTCTCTGAAGTCTGCGTAGGGCACCTGGGCAAAGAGACCGACGTGGTGACGCTGCCTATCCAGCACGACTCAGCTGCCGAACTGGCGCAGCCGCTGGACGTGAAGGACTGGAAAAAAGGCGAGTGCGAACTGATCCCGGGCGTAACGGCACCGCACATTATTCCGGTGGAACGTGACTACCCGGCGACCTACGAGCGCTTTACCTCTATCGGCCCGCTGATGGAGAAAATCGGCAACGGCGGGAAAGGGATTGCCTGGAACACCCAGAGCGAAATGGATCTGCTGCGCAAGCTCAATTACACCAAAGCGGACGGTCCGGCCAAAGGCCAGCCAATGCTGAATACGGCGATTGATGCGGCAGAAATGATCCTGACCCTGGCACCGGAAACCAACGGCCAGGTTGCCGTGAAGGCCTGGAAAGCGCTGAGTGAATTCACCGGTCGCGACCACACGCATCTGGCGCTCAACAAAGAAGACGAAAAAATCCGCTTCCGCGATATTCAGGCGCAGCCGCGTAAAATTATCTCCAGCCCGACCTGGTCTGGCCTGGAAGATGAACATGTCTCTTATAACGCCGGGTATACCAACGTTCACGAGCTGATCCCATGGCGTACTCTGTCCGGTCGTCAGTCGCTGTATCAGGATCACCAGTGGATGCGTGACTTCGGTGAAAGCCTGCTGGTTTACCGTCCGCCAATCGACACCCGCTCCGTGAAAGCGGTGATGGGCGCGAAATCGAACGGCAACCCGGAGAAGGCGCTGAACTTCCTGACGCCGCACCAGAAGTGGGGGATCCACTCTACTTATAGCGACAACCTGCTGATGCTGACCTTGTCCCGCGGTGGTCCGATTGTGTGGATGAGTGAAGCGGACGCCAAAGATCTGGGTATTGAAGATAACGACTGGATCGAAGTGTTCAACAGCAACGGCGCCCTGACGGCGCGTGCGGTGGTGAGCCAGCGCGTACCGGCCGGGATGACCATGATGTACCACGCGCAGGAACGTATCGTGAACCTGCCGGGTTCAGAGATCACCGAGCAGCGCGGCGGTATTCACAACTCCGTGACCCGTATTACGCCGAAGCCGACCCACATGATCGGTGGCTATGCACAGCTGGCCTACGGCTTTAACTACTACGGTACGGTAGGTTCTAACCGCGATGAGTTCGTGGTGGTACGTAAGATGAAAAATATTAACTGGTTAGATGGCGAAGGTAATGACCAGGTACAGGAGAGCGTAAAATGAAAATTCGTTCACAAGTCGGCATGGTGCTGAATCTGGATAAATGCATCGGCTGTCATACCTGCTCAGTCACCTGTAAGAACGTCTGGACCAGCCGTGAAGGGATGGAATACGCCTGGTTCAACAACGTGGAAAGTAAGCCGGGTACCGGCTTCCCGACCGACTGGGAAAACCAGGAGAAGTGGAAGGGCGGCTGGATCCGTAAAATCAACGGTAAGCTGCAGCCGCGCATGGGTAACCGTGCGATGCTGCTGGGTAAAATCTTCGCCAACCCGCATCTGCCGGGTATCGAAGATTATTACGAGCCGTTTGACTACGACTACCAGAACCTGCATAACGCGCCGGAAAGTAAGCACCAGCCGATCGCCCGTCCTCGCTCGCTGATCACCGGTCAGCGCATGGACAAAATTACCAGCGGTCCAAACTGGGAAGAAATTCTGGGCGGCGAGTTCGAAAAGCGTGCCAAAGACCAGAACTTCGAGAACATGCAGAAGGCGATGTACGGCCAGTTTGAAAACACCTTCATGATGTACCTGCCGCGTCTGTGTGAGCACTGCCTCAACCCGGCGTGCGTGGCGACCTGCCCGAGCGGCGCCATCTACAAGCGTGAAGAAGACGGCATCGTGCTGATCGACCAGGACAAGTGCCGCGGCTGGCGTATGTGCATCACCGGCTGCCCGTACAAAAAAATCTACTTCAACTGGAAGAGCGGTAAGTCTGAGAAGTGCATCTTCTGTTACCCGCGTATCGAAGCCGGTATGCCGACCGTTTGCTCTGAGAGCTGCGTAGGCCGTATTCGTTACCTCGGCGTGCTGCTGTATGACGCGGACGCGATTGAAAATGCCGCGAGCACCGAGAACGAGAAAGATCTGTACCAGCGTCAGCTGGACGTGTTCCTTGACCCGAACGATCCGAAAGTGATTGAGCAGGCGCTGAAAGACGGCATTCCGCAGAGCGTAATCGACGCGGCGCAGCAGTCTCCGGTATACAAAATGGCGATGGACTGGAAGCTGGCCCTGCCACTGCACCCGGAATACCGCACGCTGCCGATGGTCTGGTACGTGCCGCCTCTGTCGCCGATTCAGTCAGCCGCGGATGCAGGCGAGCTGGGCAGCAACGGCATTCTGCCGGACGTGGAGAGCCTGCGTATCCCGGTTCAGTACCTGGCAAACCTGCTGACCGCAGGCGATACCCAGCCGGTACTGCTGGCGCTGAAACGTATGCTGGCGATGCGCCACTTCAAACGTGCGGAAACCGTGGACGGCGTGACCGACACCCGTGCGCTGGAAGAGGTCGGCCTGACCGAAGCGCAGGCGCAGGAGATGTACCGCTACCTGGCCATTGCCAACTACGAAGATCGTTTCGTGGTACCAAGCAGCCACCGTGAACTGGCCCGCGAAGCCTTCCCGGAGAAAAACGGTTGTGGCTTTAGCTTTGGCGACGGTTGCCATGGGTCTGACAGCAAATTCAACCTGTTCAACAGCCGCCGCATCGATGCCATGGATGTGACCAGCAAAACGGAGCCGCACCCATGATTGAACTCGTGATTGTTTCGCGTCTGCTGGAGTACCCGGATGCCGCGCTGGCGCAGCATCAGCAGGAACTCTTTGATGCGCTCGCGTCCTCTGAAAACCTGGATAAAGAAGATGCCCAGACACTGGGCGTTTTCCTCCGCGACCTGTTAGCGCGCGATCTACTCGATGCGCAGGCGGATTACAGCCAGCTGTTTGATCGCGGTCGCGCAACCTCGCTGCTGCTGTTTGAACACGTTCACGGTGAATCCCGCGATCGGGGGCAGGCGATGGTGGACCTGATGGCCCAGTACGAGCAGCACGGCCTGCAGCTCGACAGCCGCGAGCTGCCGGATCATCTGCCGCTGTACCTGGAGTATCTGGCGCAGTTGCCAAAAGAAGAAGCGCTGGGTGGTCTGCAGGACATCGCGCCGATTCTGGCGTTGCTCAGCGCCCGTCTTCAGCAGCGCGAGAGCCGCTATGCGGCGCTGTTCGGGGTGCTGGTGAAGCTGGCGAATGCCTCGGTCGACAGTGAAAAAGTGGCGGAGAAAATTGCGGACGAAGCCCGCGACGACACGCCACAGGCGCTGGATGCAGTCTGGGAAGAAGAGCAGGTGAAATTCTTTGCTGACCAGAGCTGCGGCGAATCTGAAATTTCGGCTCACCAGCGTCGTTTTGCCGGCGCGGTTGCCCCGCAATATTTGAATATCTCTAACGGAGGACGGCACTAATGCACTTCCTGAATATGTTCTTCTTTGACATTTACCCGTATATCGCGGGCACCGTGTTCCTGGTGGGAAGCTGGCTGCGTTATGACTATGGCCAGTACACCTGGCGTGCTGCCTCCAGCCAGATGCTGGATCGTAAAGGGATGCACGTTGCGTCTAACCTGTTCCACATCGGTATTCTGGGGATTTTTGCCGGTCACTTCCTGGGAATGCTGACGCCACACTGGATGTATGAAGCGTGGCTGCCCATCGAAGTGAAGCAGAAGATGGCGATGATCGCGGGTGGCGCTTGCGGCGTGATGACCCTGGTGGGTGGTCTGCTGCTGCTGAAACGCCGTCTGTTCAGTCCGCGTGTGCGGGCTACCACTACCACGGCGGATATCCTGATCCTCTCTCTGCTGATGGTTCAGTGCGCACTGGGTCTGCTGACCATTCCATTCTCGGCGCAGCATATGGACGGCAGCGAGATGATGAAGCTGGTGGGATGGGCGCAGTCCGTAGTGACCTTCCACGGTGGTGCATCTGAACATCTGGACGGGGTGGCATTTATCTTCCGCCTGCACCTGGTGTTGGGAATGACCTTGTTTGTGCTGTTCCCGTTCTCTCGTCTGGTGCACATCTGGAGCGCGCCGGTGGAGTACCTGACGCGCAAATACCAGATTGTGCGTGCCCGTCGCTAATTTGTCGTTTTGATACTAACCCCGCATTCGCGGGGTTTTTTTTCGCCCCAGCCCAGGTTATTGCCTGCCGCAGCAAACAGGATCAGCGCGCCGCCCGCCAGTTGGGTAATATCCAGCGAATGCCCGAAGACCACATTATCGACAACGATGGCTACTACCGGATAGATAAAGGACAATGAACCGGTAATGGGCGTCGGAAGTTTTTGGATGGCGCTATACAGCAGCTGATACATGATACCGGTGTGGACAATGCCCAGCGTCAGTAAAATTGGCCACGGAAAATCAGCGGACAAGGCGGGCATACGGGCAAACGGCAGTAGCATTACCACGCCTGTCAGCACCTGAATAAACGCTATATGCTGTGGCGCGATGGATTTCAGTTTGCGGGCAATAATCGCCGTCAACGCATAGAAGAACGCCGCACCCAGTGCCAGACCGATCCCCGCGAGCCAGGCTGAGCCATGGGAACCGGACAGTTCGCCTGAGAGCAAAATTATCACCCCGCCGAAGGCAAGAAACAGCCAGCCCCATTTGACCAGACTGACGCGTTCGCCTAATAACATACCCATCATCACCAGCATAAAGGGCTGAGTGTTATAAACCACAGTGGAAAGGCCAATCGAAATACGTTCATAGGCAGCAAACAGCAGCAGCCAGTTCACCACTAATGCTACCCCGCCGAGAATAGCCAGCAGCAGAGAGGTACGGGTGAGGGGACTAAAGGGTTTTTGGCTCATCCGAATGAAAATGAACAGTGCGATTGTACCGATCAGACAGCGCCAGAAAACCACTTCTGACACTGGCAGTCCGGAGAGTAAAACAAACGCGCCAATCGAGCCGGAAATTAACATCGCCAGGCTCATTTGCCAGACGCCTTTATGTAAGTCACGCATCATTCACCTCCTGGTTGATGACGCTATTGTCGAAAATTGCTGTCGGGTTTTACAGGGTTGAGATAAGGTTAAATACGCGAATGGCTTTTTAAAATTAGGTGAAAATGATGGAATACCTTCTCGATGATATCGATCGGCAAATTTTGGCTTGTCTGGTCGACGATGCGCGTATGTCGCTGAAGGTGCTCAGCGGCCGTATCGGTCTGACCTCGCCCAGCACGGCAGAACGCCTGAAAAGGCTGGAAGAGCGTGGAGTGATTCAGGGTTACGGTGCGCGGGTCAATCTGGCGGCGTTAGGTTATACGCTGCAGGCGCTGGTGCGGGTTCGCCCGTTGCCTGGACTGTTACATAAAGTGGACAAAAACATCCAGGCGATGCCGGAGTGCATTGAAAGCGACAAAGTGACCGGTGAAGACTGTTTTGTCATCCGGCTGGTGGTGCGGTCAATTGAGCAACTGGATGTGTTGCTGGACGGGCTGGCGGAGCATGCCCAGTGTAATACGTCGATTGTGAAGAGCTCACCGGTGAAGCGACGCTTGCCGCCGATGTAAACGTCTGTCGCCGGGTGGCGGCTACGCCTTACCCGGCCTACGAAAGTGTGCTCGGTTAGGTTCTATTATGATTTTTTGGAATTGATGGTGCTGGGGGAAGGATTACTCGGCGCGTTGCGCCCTGCGGCATGGAAGTAATGGTGGTGGGGGAAGGATTCGAACCTTCGAAGTCGATGACGGCAGATTTACAGTCTGCTCCCTTTGGCCGCTCGGGAACCCCACCAGGGGTAATTCAAATTTTGAGGTCGTACTGAGAGATGGTGGTGGGGGAAGGATTCGAACCTTCGAAGTCGATGACGGCAGATTTACAGTCTGCTCCCTTTGGCCGCTCGGGAACCCCACCACGGGGTAATGCTTGTACTGGCCTGCTTCCTGCTAGAAGCGGGGCGCATCATATCAAATGACACGCCCCTGTAAAGCGTTACCACAAGAAAAATAAACTGGTTGCCTGATTTTTACCCGCAAAGCTGTAAAGCTAACCAATTCATTTCACTGTCGATTAAAGAATGATCGTTCTGTTACCGTAAACGAATACGCGCTGCGCCAGCACCTGATAGAGTGCGCGGCTCAGAACGTTCTTCTCAACATCGCGCCCGGCACGCATCATGTCTTCCGCCGTGTAGGTGTGATCCACATGAATCACGTCCTGCATGATGATTGGGCCTTCATCCAGATTGTCATTCACGTAATGCGCCGTTGCGCCGATGATCTTCACGCCGCGTTCATAGGCTTGATGGTAGGGGCGTGCGCCAATAAAGGCGGGCAGGAAGGAGTGGTGAATGTTGATAATTTTGTTCGGGAAACGCGCCACGAAGGAGGGTGTCAGCACGCGCATGTATTTCGCCAGGACAACGTAGTCCGGGTTGTGCGCTTCAATAGCCTCTGCCATCAGGTTGTCGTGCTCTTCACGCGTATGGCCTTCATGGCTCACCAGCTCGAACGGAATATCAAAACGCTCTACCAGCGTACGCAGCGTCTCGTGGTTACCGATAACGGCGGCGATTTCGACATCCAGACCGCCGTAGTTTGCTTTCATCAGCAAATCGCCCAGGCAGTGGGCTTCTTTGGTCACCAGAATCACGATGCGACGACGGCCTGCTGGCGTCAGCTCGCGTACGGAACCTTCCGGCAACGCGCTGTCCAGATCGGCAAGCAGAGTGGTGTCGTTGAAAATACCTTCCAGTTCGGTACGCATGAAGAAACGACCGGTACGGTGGTCAACGAATTCGTTGTTCTGCACGATATTCAATTCATGTTTGTAACAGATGTTGGTAATTCGTGCGATCAGCCCTTTTTGATCGGGACAGATGGTGCGCAGAACTTTACGTTGTAGTGATTGCATCGCCGGGAAATCCTGTTTGAGTATTTGCGAAGTCTCGGTTGTCGGGCGTTACTGCCCGCAACACTTTTTAAATTTTTTACCAGAACCACAAGGGCAGGGATCGTTACGACCAAACTGCGGGCGCGTTCCGTCAATATAATACCATTGCCCGCTTTCCTTTAAGAACCGGGAACGTTCGATAATGGCACCCGGTTTATTGTGTTCAGTAAACCGGGCAACAAAGCTGACGTAACCTTCATTTTCGTGACTACCGGGTGCGGATTCATAAACGGTAAGACCGAGCCACTGGGTATTGGCGAACCCGGCTTCGATCTCCTGTTTGAAACTGGCGGCCTGGCATGAGGGGTGCCAGGTTTTAATCAGGTAGTCTGCGTCTTTGATCACAAAAGCGGTATACCGTGAACGCATAAGGTGTGATGGGTCTGGTGCAACCTGATCGCCAGAAAGATATCGCTGGCAACATAGGCTATACTCCAGAGCGCTACCACAGGGGCAGAGTTGAGACACGATTCTCTTCCTGGAACAAAAAATTAAGGGCGTAAAACGCTTCGGGTAGCACCATGTTAACTGAGCTGTTGCGTTGACGCTATGTCGGGAATCCAGGGGAAGTAAAACAGGGCTAATGAGAAAGGTTAAAATTGGACTGGCGCTGGGCTCAGGTGCAGCCCGCGGATGGTCACACATCGGCGTGATAAATGCCTTAAACCAGATGGGCGTCGATGTCGATATGGTTGCAGGATGTTCGATTGGATCGCTGGTAGGTTCCGCCTATGCGTGCGGCAAATTGCCCGAACTTGAAACATGGGTGCGATCCTTCAGTTACTGGGACGTGCTGCGCCTGATGGACCTTTCGTGGCAGCGCGGTGGGTTGCTTCGCGGTGAACGCGTCTTCAACCAGTTCCGTCAGATTATGCCTCTTCAGGACTTCAGCGATTGTCAGCTGCCATTTGGCGCCGTGGCGACGAATCTCAGTACGGGACGTGAGCTGTGGCTGACCGAAGGGGATATCCACCTTGCCGTTCGCGTCTCCTGCAGTATGCCGGGCCTTATGGCTCCTGTCCCGCATAATGGGTACTGGCTTGTTGATGGCGGTGTCGTTAACCCCGTGCCAATCTCTTTGACGCGCGCAATGGGGGCTGACATCGTGATCGCGGTCGATTTACAACACGACGCTCACCTGATGCAGCAAGACCTCATGCCGGTCAATTTGCAAAGCGAAGATGCCGAGGCGGAAAAACTGGCCTGGCATGAGCGCTTACGCGGGCGAATTGGTCGGATAGCCGCGCGCCGCTCGGTCGCTGCACCCACGGCAATGGAGATTATGACCACCTCAATCCAGGTGCTGGAAAACCGCCTGAAACGTAACCGTATGGCGGGCGACCCACCGGATATTCTGATTCAACCCTATTGTCCACAAATCTCTACCCTTGATTTCCATCGGGCTGAGGCCGCCATCGCAGCGGGCTCTTTAGCCGTCGAAAAGAAAATGGACGAATTATTGCCATTTGTGCGAACCGCACGTTGAGCACCTTTTTTTGACTACTTCAGCAAAATCTGACAGGCGATAGTGCCGATAGCATGCCACTATTTAGTAACTGTCAGCCAGGGGAGGAACCATGACGCAGCCATTGGCCGGAAAACACATTTTGATTGTTGAAGACGAGCCCGTTTTCCGATCGCTACTGGATTCGTGGTTATCCTCGCTGGGGGCAACCACTGCCCTGGCTGAAGATGGTGTTGATGCCCTGGAAAAAATGGTCAGTATCACGCCCGATCTGATGATCTGTGATATTGCAATGCCGCGGATGAATGGTCTGAAGTTGGTTGAACATCTGCGTAATGAGGGCAACCAGACGCCCATACTGGTGATCTCCGCGACGGAAAATATGGCGGATATTGCCAAAGCATTGCGTCTGGGGGTGCAGGATATTCTGCTGAAACCAGTAAAAGATCTGAACCGTTTGCGTGAAACGGTATTGGCCTGCCTTTATCCGAATATGTTTAATTCCCGCGTCGAGGAAGAAGAGCGCCTTTTCCAGGACTGGGATGCTTTAGTCAGTAATCCGCCTGCCGCGGCCAAGCTATTGCAGGAACTTCAGCCGCCGGTACAACAGACCTTTTCACACTGTCGAATAAATTATCGCCAACTTGTGGCCGCAGATCAGCCCGGTCTGGTGCTGGATATTGCGCCATTATCGGATTCCGATCTTGCGTTTTATTCCCTGGATGTTACCCGTGCAGGGGATAATGGTGTATTAGCAGCATTATTACTTCGTGCGCTATTTAACGGGCTGTTGCAGGAACAGTTATCGCATCAGGGGCAACGGCTTCCGGAGTTAGGCAGTTTACTTAAACAGGTTAACCAGCTTTTTCGCCAGGCCAATTTACCAGGACAATTTCCATTGCTGGTTGGCTATTACCATAGTGGATTGAAAAATCTTATCCTCGTTTCAGCGGGTCTGAACGCCTCTCTGAATACCGGGGAACATCATATTCAGGTTAGCAACGGTGTCCCGCTGGGGACATTGGGTACGGCTTATCTTAATCAAATTAGCCATCGCTGTTCTTCCTGGCAGTGCCAAATTTGGGGTGCCGGCGGGCGGTTGCGGTTAATGTTGTCCACGGAATAAGCAGTTGGATCTTAATTTTAAGATTGCCTTACCTGTGTTTTGTGGGGAGTGCTACTATCGCTGCCCAGATTCATGCGTATTTATCCTAATTGATCGGCAACGCGTTCTTTTCAGACCCGGACTGTGTGATGAGGCTGATATACTCAACGCGTTATTTAATGCATAAAAGTTCAAAACTTGAACAGCTCAGGAGAATTTGAATGGCTGCCCTAAATTCGAAAGTCAGAAAGGCCGTCATCCCGGTAGCGGGATTGGGGACCAGGATGTTACCAGCAACTAAGGCAATTCCTAAAGAGATGTTGCCACTGGTTGATAAGCCATTAATTCAGTATGTCGTAAACGAATGTATCGCGGCCGGCATCACTGAAATTGTGCTGGTTACACATTCATCTAAAAACTCTATCGAAAACCATTTCGATACCAGTTTCGAACTCGAAGCCATGCTGGAAAAACGCGTTAAGCGTCAGCTGTTAGAAGAAGTTCAGTCTATTTGCCCTCCGCACGTTACCATTATGCAGGTGCGTCAGGGGCTGGCGAAAGGTCTGGGCCACGCGGTACTTTGTGCATATCCTGTTGTGGGTAATGAACCTGTTGCGGTCATTCTGCCAGACGTCATTCTGGACGAATATGAATCCGATCTCTCTCAGGACAACCTTGCTGAGATGATCAAGCGCTTTGACGAAACGGGCAGCAGCCAGATTATGGTTGAACCTGTTGAAGACGTGACGGCTTACGGTGTTGTTGACTGTAAAGGCGTTAATCTTGAACCCGGTGAAAGCGTGCCAATGGTAGGCGTCGTAGAGAAGCCTAAAGCCGACGTAGCGCCGTCTAATCTGGCGGTAGTAGGTCGCTATGTCCTGAGTGCTGAAATCTGGCCACTGCTGGCGAAAACGCCTCCAGGAGCAGGAGATGAGATCCAGCTGACCGATGCCATCGATATGCTGATCGAGAAAGAGACCGTTGAAGCCTACCATATGAAAGGTAAGAGCCATGACTGCGGTAATAAACTCGGTTATATGCAGGCATTCGTGGAATATGGCATCCGCCACAATTCACTGGGTGAAGAATTTAAAGCCTGGCTGAAAGAGAGCGTGGGTATTAAAAAATAACCTCGTCTGCAAATGATCAAGACCGGTGAGGCGATGCCCACCGGTTTTTTTATGCCCACAACTCAGGGTAACCACGCCGGTCTGTAAGGAACGTTAAATAGTACGATGTCCCAATATGACGGCATGTAAGGGGATGTTTGCAGGAATTGAGGATAAAAAAATCCCGCATTAAGCGGGATTTTTCTGAATACGTTAGGATTAATCCTTGATCAGGAAGTCGTCCAGCTGTTTACCTTGCTCATCCATGGCTTTTTTGATAACAGCAGGTGTACGACCCTGGCCAGTCCAGGTTTTAGTTTCGCCGTTCTCGTCGACATAGCTATATTTAGCAGGACGAGCAGCGCGTTTTGCTTTAGTACCGGTCTTCGCTGCAGCCATGCTGTTCAGCAATTCATTTGGATCGATACCATCAGCAATCAGCATTTCACGATATTGCTGCAGTTTACGCGTACGCTCTTCGATTTCAGCAGCAGCAGCGCTTTCTTCTTCGCGACGTTCATTAACTACAACTTCTAATTTTTCCAGCATTTCTTCAAGCGTTTCCAGGGTGCATTCTCTTGCCTGCGCACGAAGAGTACGGATGTTGTTCAGAATTTTAAGTGCTTCGCTCATTGTAGTAATCTCAAACTTATAATGGGGGGTGGTTTGTTGTCCTAATAATAGAGCGATAAATTCAGTTGTGCAATAGGTGGGAATGTAAGGAATTCAAAAAATACGGAATAATGGGCGCTATTATTAATTACGCTAACTTAAATTTCATACCCACACAGGCTCGCTTGTTATCACGCTTACCTGCTTAACCCGTTCGGTTGCATCTTTTTTTTGTGACATTTACCGCAGGAATTATAGTTGCGGCGGATAAATATCAGCCTTTTGTATTAGTTTCTGCCAGCGTTGCCAGGGCAAAAATAGTTAATAAATAGTGAATTTTAATGAACGTGGATTCCAGTATAAAAAGAAGTGTTATGTTTAGTGGGTTCGCGACATATAGAGCATGCTGAATCAGTTTACCTCCTGTTTTATCGCATTATTTTCCTGTACATCTCGTGGTTAACTGCGGCTTGAACCCCATACTCTGTGTGGTGTATCGCTGATGACCAGACAAAATATGATACAATGAATCATTGGGAATATTACACATTGATTAGGGTTTGACGGCCAATGGCACAACTTTATTTCTACTATTCGGCAATGAATGCCGGAAAATCCACGGCGTTACTGCAATCCTCCTACAATTATCAGGAACGAGGGATGCGCACCGTTGTTTACACCGCTGAAATCGACGATCGATTCGGTGCAGGTAAGGTGAGTTCAAGAATTGGTCTCTCGTCTCCGGCCAGACTGTTTAACCCACAAACGGACCTGTTGCGGGATATCCGTGCCGAGCATACTTCCCAGCCCATTCATTGCGTTCTGGTCGATGAAAGCCAGTTCCTGACGCGTGAACAGGTGCATGCGCTTTCAGAGGTCGTAGATGAACTTGATATTCCCGTTCTCTGCTATGGTTTGCGCACGGACTTTCGCGGGGAGCTATTTGCCGGTAGCCAGTATTTGCTTGCCTGGTCCGATAAACTGGTCGAACTGAAAACCATCTGTTTTTGCGGCCGTAAAGCCAGTATGGTGCTTCGTCTTGATCAGTCTGGTAAACCCTATGCAGACGGTGAGCAGGTGGTGATAGGGGGCAATGAACGCTATGTGTCGGTCTGTCGTAAGCATTATAAAGAGGCGTTGTCTGTGGGCTCCCTGACGGCGATTCAGCACGATAACCGGAAGTAGTTCCAAAGAACTCAAAGCCTGATCTTCAGACATAAAAAAACCCGCCAGAGGCGGGTTTTTTAACAGCGGTCAATTAAGCGCTTTTCTTCGCTTTTTTGTCAGCTTTAATGACGGGTGCTTCTGTTTTCACAGCAGCAACGTCACCTTCTTTGAACTCACGTCCGTAGAATGTATCCAGCAGGATCTGTTTCAGCTCGGAGATCAGTGGGTAGCGCGGGTTCGCACCAGTACACTGGTCATCGAATGCATCTTCAGACAGCTTATCCACGTGTGCCAGGAAGTCAGCTTCCTGAACACCCGCTTCGCGGATAGATTTAGGAATGCCCAGTTCAGCCTTCAGGCTTTCCAGCCATGCCAGCAGTTTCTCGATCTTCGCAGCAGTACGGTCGCCCGGTGCGCTCAGACCCAGGTGGTCTGCGATTTCAGCGTAACGACGACGTGCTTGCGGACGGTCGTACTGGCTGAAAGCAGTCTGCTTGGTTGGGTTGTCATTCGCGTTATAACGGATAACGTTGCTGATCAACAGGGCGTTCGCCAGACCGTGAGGAATGTGGAACTGAGAACCCAGTTTGTGAGCCATGGAGTGGCAAACCCCGAGGAAGGCGTTAGCAAACGCGATACCGGCGATGGTTGCTGCACTGTGGACACGCTCACGGGCAACCGGGTTTTTAGACCCTTCGTTGTAAGACGCTGGCAGGTTTTCTTTCAGCAGTTTCAGCGCCTGCAGAGCCTGACCATCAGAGAACTCAGAAGCCAGTACGGAAACATAGGCTTCCAGGGCGTGAGTCACAGCGTCCAGACCACCGAATGCACACAGTGATTTCGGCATATCCATCACCAGGTTGGCATCAACGATGGCCATATCTGGGGTCAGCGCGTAGTCAGCCAGTGGGTATTTCTGACCCGTTGCGTCATCAGTGACCACTGCGAACGGCGTAACTTCAGAACCTGTACCGGAAGTGGTGGTAACGGCGATCATCTTCGCTTTTACGCCCATTTTCGGGAACTTGTAGATACGTTTACGGATGTCCATAAAGCGCAGCGCCAGTTCTTCGAAGTGGGTTTCTGGATGTTCGTACATTACCCACATGATTTTCGCGGCGTCCATTGGGGAACCACCACCCAGTGCGATAATCACATCTGGTTTGAAGGAGTTAGCCAGCTCCGCACCTTTACGCACAACGCTCAGGGTTGGGTCAGCTTCAACTTCAAAGAACACTTCAGTTTCTACGCCAGCGGCTTTAAGAACAGAGGTGATCTGGTCAGCGTAACCGTTGTTGAACAGGAAACGGTCAGTCACGATGAGCGCACGTTTGTGGCCATCAGTAATCACTTCATCCAGCGCAATTGGCAGAGAACCACGGCGGAAGTAGATAGATTTCGGAAGTTTGTGCCACAACATGTTTTCAGCTCGCTTAGCAACGGTTTTCTTGTTGATCAGGTGTTTTGGACCAACGTTTTCAGAGATGGAGTTACCACCCCAGGAACCACAACCCAGAGTCAGGGAAGGTGCGAGTTTGAAGTTGTACAGGTCGCCGATACCACCCTGAGAAGCCGGGGTGTTGATCAGGATACGTGCAGTTTTCATCATCTGACCAAAGTGAGCAACACGTTCTGGCTGGTTATCCTGGTCAGTGTACAGGCACGAGGTATGGCCGATACCACCCATCGCAACCAGTTTCTCTGCTTTCTCTACTGCGTCTTCGAAATCTTTGGCGCGGTACATCGCCAGAGTAGGGGACAGTTTTTCGTGAGCGAATGGTTCGCTTTCGTCGACAACTTTAACTTCACCAATCAGAATTTTGGTGGTTGCCGGAACAGTGAAGCCTGCCAGTTCAGCGATTTTATACGCTGGCTGACCCACGATAGCCGCGTTCAGCGCGCCATTTTTCAGAATGATATCCTGAACCGCTTTCAGCTCTTTGCCCTGCAGCAGGTAGCCGCCGTGGCTGGCGAAACGTTCGCGAACAGCATCATAAACGGAATCAACAACAACAACAGACTGTTCAGAAGCACAGATAACACCGTTGTCGAAGGTTTTGGACATCAACACGGACGCAACAGCACGTTTGATATCGGCCGTTTCATCAATAACTACAGGGGTATTACCCGCGCCTACGCCGATAGCAGGTTTACCGGAACTGTATGCCGCTTTAACCATGCCAGGACCACCGGTCGCCAGGATCAGGTTAATGTCCGGGTGGTGCATCAGCGCGTTAGAAAGCTCAACAGACGGTTGGTCGATCCAGCCGATCAGGTCTTTAGGGGCACCGGCAGCAATCGCAGCCTGCAGAACGATGTCAGCGGCTTTGTTGGTCGCATCTTTTGCACGTGGGTGCGGGGAGAAGATGATTGCGTTACGGGTCTTCAGGCTGATCAGAGATTTGAAGATAGCGGTAGACGTTGGGTTGGTGGTTGGAACGATACCGCAAATAATGCCGATAGGTTCTGCAATGGTGATAGTACCGAAAGTGTCGTCTTCAGACAGCACGCCACAGGTTTTCTCATCTTTATAGGCGTTGTAGATATACTCTGAAGCGAAGTGGTTTTTGATCACTTTATCTTCAACGATACCCATGCCGGATTCGGCAACGGCCATTTTAGCGAGAGGGATTCGAGCATCTGCAGCAGCCAGAGCGGCCGCGCGGAAGATTTTATCAACCTGTTCTTGGGTGAAATTGGCATATTCACGCTGGGCTTTTTTAACGCGCTCGACGAGGGCGTTCAGTTCAGCGATATTAGTAACAGCCATAATGCTCTCCTGATAATGTTTAAACTCTTTTAGTAAACCAGCGCTCGATACGTCAGACAGTATAGACAGAGCCAATACGACTTGCGTAACACACAGTAAAACAATGGGTTACTTCCTGCACCAGCACACTAATTTACTAAAAGAGCCTTACCTTAGCATCATCCTTTTTTGGCAGGTCATCTCCCTAGGGACGTAATCAAGATTACTCACTTCTGAGTACGAAAATCATGATCTGCGTCAATTTTCCCCCAAGCTGATACCTTTCAGCAGGGTTATTTCTTTGAGATTATTCCAGTGTTAAATAATTAAGTAACTATTGGAAGTGGCGCTATCATTGCTTATACAAATATTTAACATCATGAATTGATAACGTTTTGGCACAGATTTCTGGTGAAGTATGCTGATAAAAAGCGTATCTTCAGCGCGATTTTCACTGACAGTTGTCACCCCCGGGGCATACGCATAAGCGGAGCAAAATGTGATCTTATCGCTCTTTGATTTTCCTACATATTTTAAGTTTTTTATTGGTTTGTTTGCATTGGTCAACCCGGTGGGGATCATTCCTGTCTTCATTAGTATGACCAGTTACCAGACGGCGGCGGCCAGAAACAAAACCAATCTTACCGCTAACCTGTCAGTGGCGATTATTCTCCTGACCTCCCTTTATCTTGGGGATGCCATTCTTCAGGTGTTCGGTATCTCGATTGATTCTTTCCGTATTGCGGGTGGGATCCTGGTGGTCACGATCGCTATGTCGATGATCAGCGGTAAGCTGGGGGAAGACAAACAGAACAAGCAGGAAAAATCAGAAACCGCCATTCGCGAGAGCATTGGCGTAGTGCCGCTGGCGTTACCGCTGATGGCCGGTCCCGGCGCCATCAGCTCGACGATTGTCTGGGGTACGCGCTACCACAACTGGGTGCATCTAATTGGCTTTTCTGTCGCCATTGCCATTTTTGCGCTTTGTTGTTGGGGCGTTTTCCGCATGGCACCCTGGCTGGTGCGTCTGCTTGGGCAGACAGGCATCAACGTCATTACCCGTATTATGGGGTTGCTATTGATGGCCCTGGGCATCGAATTCATTGTGACCGGCATCAAAAGCATTTTCCCCGGCTTATTGCACTGACATTTCGTACGAAAGAACGGAGCCAACGGCTCCGTTTTTTTACGTGAATATCAGCAAATCATATAAATAAAGTTGAAATGCTTAACTGTCATAATAAATTCTACTAATAATGTTCAATTCTTATATTTCAACAAGTTATTAATCCCACCGTTTCCCGCCTGCACATAAAACCTGCGATCATTCTGTTATTTTACTCACACGATACTCTGGGGCTTGCTGAGTGATAACCGAAATGATATTAGTAAATTCAACGCTCCCTTAGAGAAATGTGCTAAATAATAACCAGCTGTTAAATTTTTGTACAAAATGGCGTGGTGATAGCACAGCGACGCGCTCAGAGAGATTGATTTTTCTATCGCTTTGAATGAAAAGGTTTTTCTTGTCATTTCGTGTCAGGCAGGGCTGACCTCAATGATTTAGTACACTTCGTAAAAGAGAATTGCTTAACAAATTTGCAAAATGTATTGGCGTGCGTTTACGCCTTTTGATACTTTCCGGCCTAATATTTTGCAGCATAAAACAAGAAGATGAGAATTATTTTCATATAGTCATCTTCGCAAATATCCAACACATGTCTCAGACAGGGGAGACGTGTAAAGAATCGACGCAAGACGGCCATACGAGCGGTCAGTAATAAAGAAGTCGGTGATAGCAAGAAGTAAAAAAAGAACCTGACAGCAGCAAAAAAAAACTCCTGCGCTGTACAGGCCCCAACAGGGGATTACACAGCTGGCGAAGGCCAGTAATTATAATGAGTGGAGTACCAACACAATGTCCATCATCACAAAAAAAAATCTGGTAGCGGCGGGGATTTTAACTGCGCTAATCGCGGGCAACGCTGCAATGGCTGCGGACGTGCCGGCAGGGGTAAAGCTGGCTGAGAAGCAGACGCTGGTACGTAACAACGGGGCGGAAGTTCAGTCTCTTGATCCGCACAAAATTGAGGGCGTGCCAGAGTCAAACGTCAACCGCGACCTGTTTGAAGGGCTGCTGGTTACTGACGTAGAAGGCCACCCGGCGCCGGGTGTCGCCGAAAAGTGGGAAAACAAAGATTTTAAAGTCTGGACCTTCCATCTGCGCAAAGATGCTAAATGGTCCGACGGCACACCGGTTACCGCCGAAGATTTCGTTTACAGCTGGCAGCGCCTGGCGAATCCCAACACCGCCTCTCCGTATGCGAGCTATCTGCAATATGGCCATATCGCCAATATTGATGACATCATCGCTGGTAAAAAACCGGTCACCGATCTGGGTGTAAAAGCGATTGATGCCAACACGTTTGAAGTAACGTTGAGCGAACCTGTTCCGTACTTCTATAAGCTGCTGGTTCACCCGTCTGTCTCCCCGGTACCGAAATCCGCAGTGGAAAAATTCGGGGAAAAATGGACCCAGCCTGCCAATATTGTGACCAACGGTGCTTATAAACTGAAAGACTGGGTGGTCAACGAACGTATGGTTCTGGAGCGTAACCCGCAATACTGGGATAACGCCAAAACCGTGATTAACCAGGTGACCTACCTGCCAATCTCTTCTGAAGTGACTGACGTGAACCGCTACCGCAGCGGTGAAATCGACATGACCTATAACAACATGCCGATTGAACTGTTCCAGAAACTGAAGAAAGAGATCCCGAAAGAAGTTCATGTCGATCCATACCTGTGTACTTATTACTACGAAATTAACAACCAGAAAGCACCGTTCACCGACGTACGTGTCCGTACGGCGCTGAAGCTGGCACTGGATCGCGATATCATCGTGAACAAAGTGAAAAACCAGGGCGATCTGCCAGCCTACAGCTACACCCCTCCGTACACTGACGGCATGAAACTGGTTGAGCCTGAGTGGTTCAAGTGGTCACAGGAAAAACGTAACGAAGAAGCGAAAAAACTGCTGGCCGAAGCGGGGTATACCGCAGATAAGCCGCTGACGTTTAACCTGCTGTACAACACGTCCGATCTGCATAAAAAACTGGCGATTGCCGTTGCCTCTATCTGGAAGAAAAACCTGGGCGCGAACGTTAAGCTGGAAAACCAGGAGTGGAAAACTTTCCTGGATACCCGTCATCAGGGCACCTTTGACGTGGCGCGTGCAGGCTGGTGTGCGGACTATAATGAACCGACATCCTTCCTGAATACCATGCTCAGCGACAGCTCGAACAACACGGCGCACTATAAGAGCCCGGCATTCGATAAGCTTATCGCTGAAACGCTGCAGGTTACTGACGATGCAAAACGCGCAGACCTGTACGCCAAAGCAGAACAACAGCTCGATAAAGACTCGGCAATTGTACCGGTTTACTACTACGTGAACGCCCGCCTGGTGAAACCATGGGTTGGCGGCTATACCGGTAAAGACCCGTTGGATAATATTTCCGTTAAGAATCTTTATATTATCAAGCATTAATGGCAATACGTGGGGCGGGCCTGGCTTGCCCCACTGTGTCTACTTTGTAACATTCATCAGGCACACGCCAGAAGGTACGGGCAATGTTGAAATTTATCCTGCGTCGCTGTTTAGAAGCGATACCAACGTTATTTATTCTAATTACAATTTCCTTCTTTATGATGCGTCTCGCGCCGGGAAGTCCATTCACGGGTGAACGTACGCTGCCACCTGAAGTGATGGCGAACATCGAAGCGAAATATCATTTAAACGATCCTATCTCCACGCAATACTTCAACTATTTGAAGCAACTGGCGCATGGCGATTTTGGGCCGTCATTTAAATATAAAGACTATTCCGTTAACGACCTGGTGGCGTCCAGCTTCCCGGTATCGGCAAAACTGGGTGCTGCGGCATTCTTGTTGGCCGTGGTTCTCGGGGTCACCGCAGGCGTTATCGCCGCGCTTAAACAAAATACCAAATGGGATTATACGGTAATGGGGGTCGCAATGACCGGGGTGGTTATCCCCAGCTTCGTTGTCGCGCCGTTACTGGTGATGATATTTGCCATCACGCTGAAATGGCTGCCCGGCGGCGGCTGGAACGGCGGGGCACTGAAATTCATGATTTTACCGATGGTGGCGCTTTCTCTGGCTTACATCGCCAGTATCGCGCGTATCACCCGTGGTTCGATGATTGAAGTGTTACATTCAAACTTCATCCGTACCGCGCGCGCGAAAGGGTTGCCGATGCGCCGGATTATCTTCCGCCATGCGCTCAAGCCGGCTCTTTTACCTGTGCTCTCGTACATGGGACCGGCGTTCGTCGGTATTATTACCGGTTCAATGGTTATTGAAACCATCTACGGTCTGCCGGGTATTGGCCAGCTGTTTGTTAACGGTGCCCTCAACCGCGACTATTCTCTGGTGCTGAGCCTGACGATCCTTGTGGGTGCATTGACCATTCTCTTTAACGCTGTTGTCGATGTGCTGTATGCCGTTATCGACCCGAAAATCCGTTACTAACTGGAGCACGCCATGATGTTGAGTAAGAAAAACAGCGAGGCGCTGGAAAACTTCAGTGAAAAACTGGAAGTCGAAGGGCGTAGCCTCTGGCAGGACGCCCGCCGTCGCTTTATGCATAACCGCGCAGCGGTCGCCAGTCTGGTTGTTCTGGTGCTGATCGCGCTGTTTGTGACCCTGGCGCCGATGCTGTCGCAATTCACCTATTTCGATACGGACTGGGGCATGATGTCCAGTGCGCCGGATATGGAGTCCGGCCACTACTTTGGTACGGACTCGTCCGGCCGTGACCTGCTGGTCCGCGTCGCCATTGGGGGCCGTATTTCATTGATGGTGGGGATTGCAGCGGCGCTGGTTGCCGTGATCGTCGGTACGCTCTACGGCTCGCTCTCCGGCTATCTCGGCGGGAAAGTGGACTCGGTCATGATGCGTCTGCTGGAGATTTTAAACTCCTTCCCGTTCATGTTCTTCGTGATCCTGCTGGTGACCTTCTTCGGCCAGAACATCCTGTTGATCTTCGTGGCCATCGGCATGGTTTCCTGGCTGGATATGGCGCGTATCGTACGTGGCCAGACGCTGAGCCTTAAACGCAAAGAGTTTATCGAAGCGGCGCAGGTGGGGGGTGTATCGACAGGGAATATCGTTGTCCGCCACATTGTTCCTAACGTGCTGGGCGTGGTGGTGGTGTATGCCTCACTGCTGGTACCAAGCATGATCCTGTTTGAATCCTTCCTGAGCTTCCTTGGGCTGGGCACGCAAGAGCCGCTGAGCAGCTGGGGCGCGCTGTTGAGCGATGGCGCAAACTCAATGGAAGTTTCACCGTGGCTGCTGTTATACCCGGCGGGTTTCCTGGTCGTGACCCTGTTCTGTTTCAACTTTATCGGCGATGGCCTGCGTGATGCCCTCGACCCGAAAGACCGTTAAGGAGCGCCGTCATGACAATTATTGAAACGGCAACCGCGCCACAGGCGCAACAGCGGAGTGACCTTCTGCTGGATGTAAACGATCTCCGCGTCACCTTTAAGACGCCGGACGGGGATGTCACCGCCGTAAACGATCTCAACTTCAACCTGCGCGCGGGTGAAACGCTGGGTATCGTGGGCGAATCCGGCTCCGGGAAATCTCAGACGGCGTTCGCGCTGATGGGGCTGCTGGCCGCAAACGGTGTAATTGGCGGATCCGCCAAATTCAACGGACGTGAGATCCTCAACCTGCCTGAACACGAGCTGAACAAGCTGCGTGCTGAGCAGATTTCAATGATTTTCCAGGATCCGATGACCTCGTTGAACCCGTACATGCGCGTCGGTGAGCAACTGATGGAAGTCCTGATGCTGCACAAAGGGTTGAGCAAAGCCGAAGCCTTTGAAGAGTCCGTTAAAATGCTCGATGCGGTAAAAATGCCAGAGGCGCGTAAGCGCATGCGCATGTTCCCGCATGAGTTCTCTGGCGGTATGCGTCAGCGTGTGATGATTGCCATGGCGCTGCTGTGTCGTCCAAAACTGCTGATTGCCGATGAACCGACCACCGCGCTGGATGTGACCGTCCAGGCGCAAATCATGACCCTGCTGAACGAGCTTAAGCGTGAGTTCAACACGGCGATTATCATGATCACCCACGATTTGGGCGTGGTTGCCGGTATCTGTGACAAAGTGCTGGTGATGTATGCTGGTCGTACGATGGAATATGGCAAAGCGCGCGATGTTTTCTATCAGCCTGCGCATCCGTACTCGATCGGCCTGTTGAATGCGGTGCCACGTCTTGATGCGGAAGGGGAATCCCTGTTGACCATTCCGGGCAACCCGCCAAACCTGCTGCGCCTGCCGAAAGGCTGCCCGTTCCAGCCGCGCTGCCCGCACGCGATGGAGATTTGTAACAGCGCTCCGCCGCTGGAAGAGTTTGCACCAGGCCGTCTGCGCGCCTGCTTTAAGCCGCAGGAGGAGCTGGTATGAACGCATTAGATGAAAAAAGAAATGTGCTGCTCGAAATTGCCGATCTTAAAGTGCATTTCGACATCAAAGACGGTAAACAGTGGTTCTGGCAGCCGCCCAAGACCCTGAAAGCTGTGGATGGCGTAACGCTTCGTCTGTATGAAGGGGAAACGCTGGGCGTGGTGGGTGAGTCCGGCTGCGGTAAATCGACCTTTGCGCGTGCCATTATCGGGCTGGTGAAAGCGACCGGCGGTAAAGTGGCGTGGCTGGGTAAAGATCTACTGGGGATGAAGCCCGAAGAGTGGCGCGACGTACGCAGCGATATCCAGATGATATTCCAGGATCCGCTGGCGTCCTTAAACCCGCGTATGACCATCGGTGAGATCATTGCCGAGCCGCTGCGGACCTATCATCCGAAGATGCCACGTCAGGAAGTACGCGATCGTGTTAAGGCGATGATGATGAAAGTGGGGCTGCTGCCAAACCTCATCAACCGCTATCCGCACGAATTCTCCGGCGGCCAGTGTCAGCGTATCGGTATTGCCCGCGCGTTAATCCTTGAGCCGAAGCTGATCATCTGCGATGAGCCTGTCTCCGCGCTGGACGTGTCGATTCAGGCGCAGGTGGTTAACCTGCTGCAGAAGCTACAGCGTGAGATGGGGCTGTCGCTGATCTTCATTGCGCACGACCTGGCGGTGGTGAAGCACATTTCTGACCGCGTACTGGTTATGTACCTGGGCCATGCCGTGGAGCTGGGCACCTATGATGAGGTGTACCACAATCCACTGCACCCCTACACCAAAGCGCTGATGTCCGCGGTGCCAATTCCCGATCCCGATCTGGAAAAAAATAAAACCATCCAGCTGCTGGAAGGCGAATTGCCGTCGCCGATTAATCCGCCATCAGGCTGCGTGTTCCGTACGCGATGCCCACTGGCCGGGCCGGAGTGTGCGAAAACACGACCGGTTCTGGAAGGCAGTTTCCGACATGCGGTTTCCTGCCTGAAAGTAGACCCGTTATAATCGCAAGGGCTGACATGATGTCAGCCCTTATTTTTTGCGAGGTTACCGTGTCGAGTCTATTCACCTCTGCCCGTCGGCGGCTTTATCATTTTTTATTCGATCCTAAAACGATATCCGGACGCCGCTTCGAAGGGATCTGCGGGCTGTTTGCACTCATCAGCGTGGTGGTTATTTTCTTTGAATCGGGAGCCGGGACGCAGTATCACCTGACCTATGATGAATGGCATATATTTGTCTGGATCGAACTGATTATTACCCTGGTCTTTACTGCCGAATATCTGCTGCGGGTCGTCTGCTGGCCCAACCCGGCGAGATATGTTTTCAGTTTCTGGGGATTTATCGATTTAGCCACCGTCCTGCCGCTCTACGTCATGTGGTTGTGGCCGGAGATTAGCCTGAGCTATGTCTTTGCATGGCGGGCGATGCGCGTTATTCGTGTATTACGTATTCTGAAATTGCTGCGTTTTATGCCGTCTCTGCGGGTCTTCTGGAGCGCAATAGTCAGTGCCCGGCATCAACTCATTCTGTTTTACTCGTTTATCGCGATCGTCATGATTGTTTTCGGTGCGTTGATGTACCTGATAGAAGGGCCAAAATATGGCTTCACAACGCTGAATGCCTCTGTGTATTGGGCCATTGTCACCGTCACGACCGTTGGCTACGGGGATATCACGCCGCATACGCCGCTTGGACGTATCGTCGCATCGGTGCTGATTCTGATTGGGTATTCGGTGATTGCCATTCCGACAGGTCTTATCACAACCCATATGAGCAGCGCATTTCAGAGCCGCAAACAGCAGCGAAAATGTCCGGGTTGTCACCAGGCTGAACATGAGCTTAACGCCCGCTTCTGTAACCGTTGCGGGAGTGCGCTACCGGATTAAAAAAAGGCTGCATTCGCAGCCTTTTACTATTCGCGCCAGATGATATGGCACAGCTTATGGTCTTTCTCGCGGCAGAGCAGCACGCGGGCGAAGATGTCATTAATTTCGCCACCATCTTCATCTGCCAGCCCAATCACCACTTCGGCAAAGAAGTCAGGATTGAGATCGTAATCCACGTGCTCAGCCCAGTCTTCTGCAGGGTCGAATAACTCCGCGCCGCCGCGCTCTTCGAACTGCAGATTAAAGAGGATCACATCTGCGGGATCGAGGTTATCAACCGCCAGTTCGAGAAAAATGTCATAGGCCTGCTCGAGCGTTTCGTCTTCGGTCAGGCGATTGTTCAGATCCATTTCCATGATGACTACCTGTTAAACATCGTTGGGCACGTTTTACAGCAACGGACTAAAGAAGTAAAACAGTCGTTCAGCAATTCTCTGCCACAGCGGACGTTTTACCCACAGCCGGGCATCCAGCAAACGTGAACGGGAGATATAATCGTCCTGTACCGCCGCCAGATCACCGCCGAATCCGGCATCATCAATGACCAGCGTGATTTCAAAGTTTAACCACAGGCTGCGCATATCCAGGTTTACCGTGCCCACCAGACTTAACTCACCGTCCACGAGGACGCTTTTGGTATGCAGGAGCCCGCCTTCAAACTGGTAGATTTTTACACCGGCGGCAAGCAGTTCGCTAAAGAACGCGCGGCTGGCCCAGCCCACCAGAAGCGAGTCATTCTTGCGTGGCAGAATGATGCTGACATCGACACCGCGCTGTGCTGCGGTGCAGATTGCGTGCAGCAGGTCATCGCTCGGAACGAAGTAGGGCGTGGTCATGATCAGATATTCACGCGCCGCGTAAGTGGCGGTCAGTAGCGCCTGATGGATTAAATCCTCCGGGAAACCCGGCCCGGAGGCAATGGTATGGATGGTATGTCCGCTGGCCTCTTCAAAGGGCATGATATTGCCATCCGGTGGCGGCGGGAGAATACGTTTGCCGGTTTCTATCTCCCAGTCACAGGAATAGACAATCCCCATGGAGGTGGCGATAGGTCCTTCCATCCTTGCCATCAGGTCAATCCACTGGCCGACACCCGAGTCCTGCTTGAAGAAGCGGGGGTCAACCATGTTCATGCTGCCGGTATAGGCAATATAGTTGTCGATCATGATCATCTTGCGGTGCTGGCGAAGATCCATCCGGCGCAGGAAAACGCGCAGTAAATTGACCTTTAACGCCTCGACCACTTCGATGCCGGCATTACGCATCATCCCTGCCCAGGGGCTACGGAAAAAGGCGACGCTGCCTGCGGAGTCGAGCATCAAACGGCAGTGAATGCCACGACGTGCGGCAGCCATCAGCGATTCCGCCACCTGGTCTGCCATCCCGCCGGGCTGCCAGATATAGAACACCATCTCGATATTGTGACGAGCCAGTTGAATATCGCGGATCAAGGCCTGCATGACGTCATCAGAAGAGGTCAGCAACTGGAGCTGATTGCCTTTTACCCCACCAATACCTTGTCTGAGTTCGCACAGTTTAAATAATGAGGAGGCAACGCTGCTGTTTTCTTCTGCGAAGATGTGTTTACAGGCTTTGAGATCGCTCAGCCATTTGGCGGTGGAAGGCCACATGGCCCGGGCACGCTCGGCACGACGCTTGCCCAGATGAAGTTCACCGAAAGAGAGATAGGCAATAATTCCTACCAGCGGCAGGATATAAATTATAAGAAGCCAGGCCATGGCAGAGGGTACGGCTCTGCGCTTCATCAGGATGCGCAATGTCACACCCGCGATTAACAGCCAGTATCCCAGAATGACCAGCCAACTCACCACGGTGTAGAAGGTTGTCATAGGTAAAAAAATCCTTTTGAAAGCGTATTGTTATGAGTGTACGCATCAGGAATCATCTGGCAAATAAAAACGCCAGCTAAAAGCGCTGGTTTGCTGCAGGGTTGGGTTTATAATGGCCTCTCTTTTAAAGAAAGAGTTGTAGACATGAAGCGCAGTAGAACTGAAGTAGGGCGCTGGCGCATGTTGCGACAGGTGAACCGTCGTAAGGCTCGTTGGCTGGAAGCACAATCCCGCCGCAATATGCGTATACACGCCATCAGGAAATGTGGAATGACCCGGCACCGCAATGCGTTGCTGTTCGCAGTCCAGGATTTCTGAGAACCATCAGGGCACCGCAAGGTGCCCAATGATTTTATGGCGTCTGGTTGTTGGGAATAGCGTCTTTGCAGCGCTATTCCTGTTGTGTTGAGCAAAAGGAGGGAGAAGTGTTTGCGGAGTTTGGCGTACTGAATTTCTGGACATACGTTGTCGGCGCATTTTTTATCGTACTGGTGCCAGGGCCGAATACTTTGTTTGTGCTGAAAACCGGGATTGGTCACGGCGTTAAAAAAGGGTATCTCGCCGCCACCGGCGTGTTTATCGGCGATGCCGTACTGATGTTCCTGGCCTGGGCGGGCGTTGCCGCGTTAATTCAGACCACACCGGTACTGTTTAATATCGTACGTTATTTAGGTGCTTTTTATCTGCTGTGGCTGGGCGGCAAAATGCTTTGGTCGGTCATTACCCGTCAGAATAATACGCATGAAAGCGGTACCGAGCCTGCCAGCATGATCATGAAACGCTCGCTGGTATTGAGCCTGACGAACCCGAAAGCGATTCTGTTCTACGTCTCGTTCTTTGTTCAGTTTATCGATGTGAATGCGAAGAATACCGGTACCTCTTTCCTGATCCTCGCGACCACGCTTGAGCTAATAAGCTTTATGTATATGAGCTTCCTGATCTTCTCAGGCGCTTTTGTCACACGTTATCTGAAAACGAAAAAGAAACTGGCAAAGCTGGGGAACGGCCTGATAGGACTGTTGTTTGTCGGGTTTGCGGCGCGGTTAGCATCGCTGCATTGATTGAAAGAAAGGCTCCTGAGGGAGCCTTTTTTAGTATCAGAACACTTTTTTGTACGGTCGAACCGTCACTTTCGCATAAACACCCGCAGCAACGTACGGATCGGCATCGGCCCAGGCCTGAGCGGCCTCCAGGGATTCAAACTCGGCAATCACCGTGGAGCCAGAAAAACCGGCAGCACCCGGATCGTTGCTGTCGACGGCCGGCATAGGGCCCGCAGTCAGTAAACGCCCTTCATCCTGCAGCAACTGTAAGCGTGCGAGGTGAGCGGGGCGTACAGACTGGCGTTTTTCCAGGGAATCAGCGACATCTTCAGAGTAAATCACGTAAAACACGGTGAAGCTCCTTAACCATTAAAAGTGTCAGTTACGTTATGTGAAAGGACAACTGACTGCAATGTAAAATAAAAACAATGTTAATACCCTGATCTGAATGCCTCTTTTTTGGCCTCTCCCGCGCCTAAATTGCGCCAGAACAAAGTGTCTTATTGAATATGATTGCTATTTGCATTTAAAATCAGGATTCGGTTTTTTAACGTTGATGATTATGACTTCGATGACCCTTGATTTACCTCGCCGCTTTCCCTGGCCGACGCTGCTTTCTGTCGTGATTCACGGTGCTGTCGTGGCGGGTTTGCTCTATACCTCGGTTCATCAGGTTATTGAAATGCCAGCGCCTTCGCAGCCCATTTCAGTGACGATGGTCTCGCCTGCGGATCTTGAGCCGCCGCAGGTTGCACCACCGCCGCAGCCGGTTGCTGAGCCAGAACCAGAACCTGAGCCGGTTCCGGAGCCACCAAAGGAAGCGCCGGTGGTGATCCATAAGCCAGAACCCAAACCGAAGCCTAAGCCGAAACCAAAACCGGTGAAAAAGGTGGAGGAGCGCCCTAAACGGGAAGAACGTCCGGTTGAACCACGCGCTACGCAGAGGGTAGAAAACACAGCGCCTTCGCGTCCGTTGATGAATAACACGCCCGCGACCGCAAAACCGACGCCAACCGCGCCCGCTGGCCCGCGCGCCGTGAGCCGCAACCAGCCGCAATATCCTCCTCGTGCTCAGGCGTTGCGCATTGAAGGTCGTGTGCGGGTCAAATTTGACGTCACCCCGGACGGGCGTGTTGATAACGTGGAAATCTTGTCTGCTCAGCCTTCAAATATGTTTGAGCGTGAAGTGAAATCGGCGATGCGCAGATGGCGTTATGAGCCAGGCAAACCAGGCAGTGGGTTGATCGTTAATATTGTTTTCCGTCTGAACGGCGGGGCGCAGATGGAATAAGAAAAGCCTCCGCAAGGAGGCTTTTTTATGCCTGAAGATCAGGCCTGAGGCAGCTGGCGGGGTTTGCCCTCGCTATCGACTGCCACATAAATAAACAGCGCTTCTGTTGCTTTATAACGCTGTCCAATCGGTTCAGATGAGACCTTTTTCACCCAGACTTCAATGTTAATGGAAATGGAAGTATTACCGCGCTTGACGCAGCGTGCATAGCAGCAGACCACATCACCCACCGCGACCGGGCGCAGGAAGGTCATCCCATCCACCCGGACTGTCACAACGCGACCATGCGCGATCTCTTTTGCCAGAATTGCGCCGCCCATATCCATTTGCGACATCAGCCAGCCGCCAAAAATATCGCCATTGGCATTCGTGTCCGCAGGCATTGCCAGTGTGCGTAAAACCAGTTCGCCCTGAGGGGCGTCATTTGTTGTCATTGTTTTAAACTCGTAACTGAAGACTTCAGGCGGGATGCTACTATGATTTTTGGCAGGAGAGAATAGACCAGAACGCCTGTTGTGCACGTTCTGGTCGGGGATTCATCAGTGTTTATCATCCTGCGGCATGTGCCGGTAGATATAGACACCGCTTAACAGAGTGAAGATGAGCGTCAGCGCCGTCAGGCCAAAGACCTTGAAGTTGACCCAGATACTCTGCGGCAGCCAGAAGGCGATGTAGATATTCGCCAGGCCGCAAAGAATAAAGAACAGCGCCCAGGCGATATTCAGACGGGACCATACTTCCTGTGGCAGCGTCAGCTCTTTACCCAGCATGCGCTGGATAAGTGGCTTTTTCATTACCCACTGGCTGATCAGCAATGCACCGGCAAACAGCGCGTAAATCACGGTGACTTTCCATTTAATGAATTCATCGTTGTGAAAGAACAGCGTAAGCCCACCGAACACGGCCACCAGTGCGAACGTAATCAGAGCCATTTTTTCGACTTTACGATAGCGAACCCAGCTGTAGATCAGCACAATAGCGGTAGCAACGATCAGCGCCATCGTGGCTGCATAAATGTCATACAGCTTATAAAACGCGAAAAACACGACCAGCGGTAAAAAATCAAGAAACTGCTTCATTCTGTGATTCCATCTTCTGTGTGGGGCCGGGTTTTGCGATGCACCCGGCCACAGGATTACTGACGAATTAACATATACAGGCGGAACAGATAAACCAGCAGTATCGCTGAAATCAGGTTACTCAGCGTGTTGGCTACCACCGCACCGACGTTCGGCGTTAAGACTGCAAAGTTTGGGGCAAACAGCAGCAGGAGCGTTTTGGCCAGCAGCCAGCTAATTACGGCCGGTGCCACCAGGCGCATATTGGCCCATGCCAGTTTGATGCTGCTGCGCATGGCGGTAAAGATCCCCATTTTGTCCTGCACCACCATCACCGGAGCGAACGCGAGGACGATAGCCAGCAGCACGCCTGGAACCACAACGAGCATGATCCCCATCTGCACCAGCAGGGTGGTTAAAAAGATGAGGATAAACAGCTTAGGCAATACCGGCGCGCTGGCACCGATCGCCCGTAAGGCGCTGACGCGGTGGCCTGCAGAAACCAGCTGGATCATCAGCAGAACACCGCCCGCGAGAATGGCATTGCCGATCAGTCCAGAGAAGGTCGATGCAGCAGAGGCCCGCAGCAGGATTTGCTGCTGCTCTGGCGTCATGTTTTGCACCAACTCAAACAACCCCACGCTACCTGCAAGATGGTCGCCCTGGCTCAGGCTGGCGATCTGTTCGTCACTCGGAGAGAACGCGTGACCCAGCACCACCGTAATAAAGGCGCATAACAACGCGATCAGTAAAAAGGTTACGAACTGATTGCGGAAAAAGTTTCCCGTGTCACGGTAGACAGACTTCGCCGTGATAGACATGCACTCTCCTTGAGTATTGCAGGTGTTAATTAGCCGGCAATTGTACACCGGATAACGCGGTCGTGGCAGCATCAAGGCTTGTATGGAAAAGCATATCTTTGTAAAGCGGCGGTAATCCGAAGCGCGCGCGGGCGCGATTACAGGCTTCGTTGACCTGACCCTCTTCGCCAGACATCGTAAAGTCCCGACACGGGCTGGGGCGATCCTCATAGATGGAGCAGCGGGTCGACACGCCTGGCTCGCCTTGTAACGCCACACAGCGGGCCTGCTTTTGATTCGTACCGCTCATGCAGCGCAGAAAAGGGGATAACGGTTCAGTGAGATGAACCGGAACGGTGCCGCCGCCATCGCTGGCTTCGGCCCAGTAGAAAGAGACTCGAAAATACGCACAACAGGCTCCGCACGTCATGCACGGGTTCATATCACTCATGGCACACCTGCAAAAAAGAACGCATCAAATCACATTGTGAGAGCGCTAAATTATCCAGCCGCCATTCGAAGAGCAAGAGGGGGGAAACAGAAAATTTTGTAACCGGGAAATGCCAAAAATTGACGTAAGAACAACTTTTGGCCTTACGGTGTGTCACCAAAAATTAACCCAGATCAATGAATGTTAAGTTACTGGTTTTAATGTGATCTGTGACAGATCACTTATTACTCATTTGTGAGTATATTTTCATCCGCAGCTAAAACCACAACGATGGAGCGGATATGAAAAAATTAGCGGTGGCAGCCCTTATCTTAAGCAGTCTCTCTGGCGGCGCGTATGCGCATGAAGCAGGTGAATTTTTTATTCGTGCCGGTTCGGCAACGGTACGTCCAACTGAAGGTTCTGATAACGTGCTGGGAATGGGTGGCTTTAACGTCAGCAACAATACCCAGTTAGGTTTAACATTCACGTATATGGCGACGGATAACATTGGCGTTGAGCTTCTGGCAGCGACGCCATTCCGTC
The DNA here is from genome assembly GCF_051948675.1 of Enterobacter sp. Lyrl_3. Classification (NCBI taxonomy): domain Bacteria; kingdom Pseudomonadati; phylum Pseudomonadota; class Gammaproteobacteria; order Enterobacterales; family Enterobacteriaceae; genus Enterobacter; species Enterobacter sp. Lyrl_3. The sequence goes on along the minus strand of NZ_JAYJLI010000001.1, from coordinate 100,341 downwards.
ATCGCGTAGGTTTAGGCCCAACCGGTGATATCGCCACGGTGCACCATCTGCCGCCAACGTTGATGGCGCAGTGGTACTTTGGTGACTCAAGCAGCAAACTGCGCCCCTATATTGGCGCGGGCGTGAACTACACCACCTTCTTTGATGAGAAATTCAACGATACCGGTAAAGAGGCCGGACTGACCGATCTCAGCCTGAAAGATTCATGGGGCGTGGCAGGACAGGTGGGGATGGACTATCTCATTAACCGCGACTGGTTAATTAACGCCTCGGTCTGGTATATGGATATCGATACCGATGTCCGCTTCAAGGCAGGCGGACAGCAACAAAGCATCAGTACCCGTCTGGATCCGTGGGTATTTATGTTCTCTGCGGGTTATCGTTTCTGATTCTACTTTCCGGGACTGGCCAGAACATGGCCAGTCTTTCTACCGGCTTACCTCTACGGTTGCCCCTCCATGTTCCAGCGGGCAGAACCCATATCCTGAAATACACGCTCGTCTGTGAAGGGCGGGAAGGTGGCCCGTGTTGCCGCGTCGGCTAAAGCCTGGCAATACGCTTTGTCTCCGCCTTTTATCTCCAGGTTCTGCAGTAGCCCGTCGACGGTAAAGTCGAGATGCATGTTGCATCGCTTACCATTCCAGGCGTGCGGATCGGTCAGCGCCGAGTCCAGCGCTTTCTTTATCGCGGCAGCCTGTTGACCATAGATATCCTTATCGGAGACTTTACCGGACTGCTTATAGGAGCACGAGTCGAGAGCGGTTTTCTTCTGACAACCTTCAGGCGCGAGAGGGGCACAGCCCGTTATTGCTGTGGCAAGGCATATCAGCATCACTACTTTTTTCATTGTTAAGTCCGTTTATCGAAATTATTTTATTGTACAACGATTTAAATAAGCCCCGGGATTCCGGGGCTTAAGTTTCTCACCAGCCTCGCTAGCGTACAACCAGCACCGGGCATTTTGCATGGCGTACCACAACTGCCGCGTTTGAACCTAAAAGGTAGGTTGTGATATCCGGTCGATGCGACGCAATGATAATGAGGTCAGCGTTGATACTGTCAGCCAGCTTCAGGATCTGATCTTTAGGCGCACCTGAAATGGCGTGTGTCTCCACACGATCGGCAGGTAAATTGAACTGCTTAACCATCTCTTTGAGCTTTGTAAGGGCTTCCTCCTGAATCTCCGCCAGCTTTGGCATTTCAACCGAATACGCCAGCCCAAGCGATGAATAGTAAGGGAAAGAAGGCACTACCGTCAGAAAATGGATTTTACCGTTACTGATTGCTGCGTTTGCCTGAACATAGGGAATCACCTGTTCGGTCAGACGACTTTCAGAGATATCGACAGGGACTAAAATTGAATTAAACATACCTCACCTCCTGTTTGTTTTTTATCCACTTTAAGTGTAGTGCTACCATTTTCAGTGGCGCTGTATTCGCCATCAAAATGGGAGGTGAGGCAGCTTTTTTGACGGGGGGACGCCCCCCGTCACCTGGCGGTTTACTTCTGGATAAGATAGCGAATGGTCGGGCCATCCTGCTGAATATCCAGTACGGTGTAACCGTGGTTTTTGGCATCCAGAGGAATGTTGTTGATGGACTGCGGGCAGTCGCTCACCACTTCCAGAATTTCCCCTTTTTGAAGCTGCGGGAGCGCTTCAAGCGTGGCGACAGCCGGGTAAGGACACGGTTCACCGACCATATCAAGGCGGTAGTCAGGCACAATCTCTTTCATGCTGCATTCTCCTGGGGTTCAGGTTTAACCGTGGCACGGCGAAAGAAGCGTTTCTCTTGCGCGACAACCAGTAAAAAAGCGACCAGCAGCAGGGCGTAGGTCACCAGCAGCCCGCCGAGCGGGCCAAACGTGCTGAGCAGATTCACCTTGTCCCAGTTCGTGGCCAGCACCGGAGACAAATCGTCCCAGTACCAGGCCAGCAGGGTGGAGCCGATGACGTTCCCCAGACCTACCCACCAGTAATGCACCTGACCTTCAACCGCGCGGTACATCCAGCCGGTTTCACACCCGCCAGCCAGTACAATTCCGAAGCCAAACAGCAGACCGCCAATCACCGCGTTCGGACCAGCCCACATGATTTTCGGCTCAACACCCAGTTGCACATAGCTGAAGATGCCAATGGCGCTTAACCGGCCTGACTGAAACAGACAGCACCGAAGCGGTACAAACTGAGCCAGGCAGTAAATCCCTGAATGAAATTATTGGGGATATTCCTGCGTTCACCGCCCGACCTGATGACCTGATTATTCCGTCATCGCGCTTTATTTCGAACGAAATTCGCCGCACAAAAGCGAAGCTGTCAAACCTGCAGCGTCTTCAGGGTGCCGTTCGGGAGCTGCGTCGCCATAAACACCTGCTGGCAGGTATCAACGATGAGTGATTTACCAAAATGCCCTGACTGCGGCCAGTCACCATCGATAAAGGTCCGTAGCCGGGGGATGAACTGGGGGTCTGCAGAAATTCGTTGTTCAAACGGATGCTCTGCCTGGCGGGTGGGATTTTCGTTCCCATCCGGCGGTGAGACGGCAGCCCGTAAAGAACTTGAGGATAAATGGCAAAAGCTGGTGGGAGGGCTTAACGATGCCAAGACCAAAAACGCATGACGAGCGCACCAGGATTATCAACCGGATTATCGAACTGGTGAAAGTGCATGGGCGCATCACTACTAAAGATGTCGTTGCGATGTTCGACCTGCATCGCACAACCGCTGAGAAATATCTCCGCACCGCTGTAGAGCAGGGCGGTCTGGTTCGTCACGGTCGTTGCGGTATTTTCCGCGATCAGCGCGCAACCATCGATTTTGACCTGAAACGTTTTTCGAGCAGTAAGACTGCGGCATGAGCAATCTCTAAGATAAAGAACCCACATTTCCTCTTAAAAATCTGCCACCTACAGTTTACTTGACTTAACTGATGGTTAGGGCTAACGTAACGATGCTGTATGTATATACAGTTGTTAAAAGCCTAACAAGGAGGAAAAAATGCCTAACGAAGATTCAATGACAGTTGACGGTAATGCAGGTAGTGGTGTCCATTGGGGTGGCGGTTCAGGGAATGGAAATGGTGGTGGTTCTGGTTCAAGTGGCGGCGCAAATGTTGCCTTGGGCGGTGTCATGGAAGTTGACTTGGGCAATGGCCTCACAATGATCGTTGAGGGGACGCATCCTATTAATCCAGGGATTGGAGGTGTTCCTTGGGCAGATGCCAAAACTAATAAGAGCGCATCAGACGCTCTCAAGGCTAGCAAGAACAAACCGGCGAAATATAAAGCCAATATAAAAAACTGGCAAGAAGGTTACAAAGGAACGTTAGATAGACCCGCGGTCAGCAAGATACTTGATAAGGGTGATATAACTGCATACGCAGTAAGATTTGGAAAAGAGATATATCAAGTTAGATATAACCGAAAAACTGACACATTCAAATCTAGTTACGCAGACGGTACTACAAGCAATCCAGATTATATTATGCATGATCAGGCTGTTGCGGTTGTTCAGCTGTACCTTCTTGATCAAAAGCAAAAAGAAGCAATCACTGTTTCTGCCGAAATTATTGTAGATGCAGGTGAAAAAATTAGTGGTAGGCTGGGCGAAAAATATAAAGTCCTGGCGCAAGGTGTGGCTAATGATATTCGTAATTTTCAAGGTAAGAAAATTCGCACCTTTAAGGAAGCGATGGCCTCCCTTGAAGCAATCACGAAAAACCCTAACATGAAATTAAGCCAGGCTGATAAAACTGCGCTGGTAAATGCTCTCAATCACGTGAATTTATCAACGCTGGCAGACCGGTTTAAAGGCCTGGAACGGGCCTTTACCTGGGCTGATAGATTGTTAAAAGCTCAAAAGATTAAAGATGGGGCTATCATTGGTATCACCACTGGGAACTGGCAACCATTGGCATTAGAAATAGAGGCGATGTATTTAAGTGGTATTGCTGGTAGTGTGGCACTCGGTATTGTTACTGCTTTGATTAGTGGATTGGCATCTCTTGTTTCTATCCCTGCTGTAGCGATCACCGCTCTTACAGTTATGGCCGTCATTGGCATAGCAATTGCTACATCATATATTAGCCCTGATAAAGCTAAAGAGCTTAACAATGCTGTAGCAGGTTTATTTAAGTAATTTTCAGATAAAGCGGGTTTATGCCCGCTTTTTGAAGTAAGGCACTCCTTTTAATGCATACAAATAAAGCATGAACATCCATATGAAAACATAGTTTGTCAAAAATAAAAGAATATAATAAATCATTAAGAAAAATTCATTCGCCGCAATTAGTCTTTTTACTCTGTATATGCTATCCGACATATTATCAATGCCAAAGTATGTTAACCAGTATACACCTGCGATGAGAATAATCATACCTGGTAGGAGTTTAAGCCAGCCCTTTAAATCATAATCCTTGAGTGTTATTTTAAGCCTGTTCCAGCATAAAACGTACATCAATATAGCAAACAGCGGGGCTATTTTAGTATATGCAGAAGCTATTGTGCTCACAACTAAATGTTGTTCTGAAAAATCACGATTATATCCTTTTGCCCATTCGTAAAGGGTCATAAGGATGGATGAATCCTTATCGCCGAAATATATGGAAAAAACTATTATTATTGGTAGTATTCCTAATATGAGCGATATGGCCGTATATCTTATAAGGGCTTTACCTTCCATTTGATTCCTCTCCATTACCATACTGTTGATACTTAATGATAACTTATTCACTCCAAATGACAAATTAACTTAAATTTATGTCCGGATGCCTGTGAACCCGGTTTCAACCTAAAAGTATAATCCCATCAACAGGTAAAAAAGTGTATCTAATGCATATGATATCAGGCGCAATTTGGCTATCAACTTTAACTGTTTGATGGCGCTGGCTTTGATAATAATTGGTTGATAATTAATCAGTTACACGCTAGGGCGTTTTTTTTGCACCCAAATTCTTGACCCTCGTTATTTTGATGATACTGTATAAATATACAGTTACTCGGCAGGGGTGATTACTATGAAAATTACATCACCAGTGGCAAATTACACAGAGCATCAGTTGCTCAGCATAAGCAGTGTATGCGGCTATGACGATAATTGCCGCACTATCGAAACCAGTGGCGGCTACGTACTCATCAATGTAAACACGAAACCCCGAACAGGTGACACCGTTCTTATTACATTCTACGGAAGAATGGACTTAGCAAAGGTACAGGGAAATGCCCTCATTACGCAGGATGGTGAGGATATCGAAGGAGATTCGCTGGATGACGTGAACATTGTTGGGGTTGTGACGCTCTTTCTTAATCGTGTCACTGAAACTGATAACAATACTGTTATTTAGAATATTATTATTGATTCCTGTGTAATGATTACCGATCGGTTAGACAGAACAATTAAGCGAAATTGCTCTGTCTAACCTATTAGACATCACGTTAGCGGAACCCTTAAAGAAATCAGCACGCAGGGAGAAAAGGACCGCCCCCGCAAGGGGAAATCCATTTTAGGGATGTGCCCATGAAATTGAATGAATTTGCCGCAGGCCTCACCAAAGACGGAATGATTGTTTTATGTCTTACTGATGGTGAAATCACTGACTACCTGGTGACCAGTAATGCCATGCGCACTCTGATTCGTCGGGACGGTGATAGGCTTTCATCCCAGGTGCTGGGTGAGGAAGACCGTATCATGAACTTAAACTCCCTGCCGCAAGCACTTAAAGTTCTCAAGCAGTAAGTGTTGATTTATAATAATCAAACGGGCTGAACACCCACTGATTACTGCGCCAACCTGAGGAATCAAAATGGCGCAGAGCATTACCCTAAACAATTCTCACCGCCCGTCTGTGTGCGGTGTTTCTGCTTATGCTGGAGGTCCAGCATGAAGAAAGCAGATAGCCTCCATCTTTCGCGTGTGGCCGCACTGGGCTGCATCGTATGCAGAAACCAGAACCTGGGCGAAACGCCTGCGGAAATCCACCACATCCGAACCGGGCAGGGCGCAAGCCAGCGCGCTGACCATCGGAAATCAATTCCCCTGTGCCATATGCACCATCGCAACGGCGGTTATGGTGTGGCGATTCATGCTGGCCGTAAGCAATGGGAGAAAAACTTCGGTACCGAGTTGCAGCTGCTGGAGCAGGTCCAGTTAGAGCTGGAGGTGTTCTATGCCTAAATACATCATCACCCCTGTCGGAAAACCCCGCATGACCCGCGCTGATAAGTGGAAGCAGCGTCCGCCGGTGATGCGATATCGCATTTTTTGCGATGAAGCCCGCCTGCACGGAATCCGGGTGCCGGAGAATGGGGCACATATCACTTTCGTTTTGCCGATGCCGAAGAGCTGGAGCAAGAAAAAACGCGCAGCTATGGACGGCCAACCACACCAGGTGAAGCCAGATATGGACAATCTTACAAAATCGCTACTGGATGCCTTGTTTGAGGATGACGCCCATATCTGGGATGCAAGGACATCCAAAGTTTGGGGCGAATCCGGAATGATAATTATCGAGGACATGAAATGAATCTTAAATTATCACTCAAACAGTTCTGCACTCAGGGTATGCAGTTCAGCGATAGCATAAATAAGACAGGATTACAGAACTATGTATGATATTAAATTGATCTTAGAGCGTTGGGGGGGATGGGCAGCTAGCGATAATTCTGGTGTGGATTACTCATCAATCGCCGCTGGATTTAAAGGGTTATTTCCCCAAACAAGCAAATCCCGGCTTTCATGCACTGATAACGATGCCCTGATTATCGAGGGATGTTTAGCTCGACTTAAAAAGCGTAAGCCTTATGAGCATTCGCTATTAGTTGCACATTATCTATATGGTATTTCAAAACGTAAAATAGCGAAAGCTTACAAGAAAGACGAGAAGCTAATACGCATAGAGATTCAGATGGCCGAAGGATTCATCGAAGGCTGTTTATGCATGTTGAACGTCAGTTTGGAAATGAATTGTTAAAGAGCCATGGCCGGTTTATCGGCCATGGCTCTTTAAATTACTTTTGAAGTTGAACAAAAGCTTCTTCAAATTCTTTTCTAATGAATCCGCGTTCTAGGTGTGCCACAGTCGCGCGTGACATAAACTGATATATCAAAGGAGGGAAGCGATTATTTACTTCTAATCTTTTGATAGCAGGATAGTTTTTCAAAATCTCGTCAGCGAAGTCATGGCCGTTTTTATCATCTTTTGGAATGAAGAATTCTTGATCACCACTGAATACTTTGCCATTTAAATATTCAATGTTATAATTTTTGGCATTTTCTCTACCCAAAATTCTTTTTGTTACATTATCAATAATGTTTTGTAAGAGAGTGTCGTCAGTTATTACTTCAGCCCAAGAATCATATTTTTCTTTATCATATTTGAAATCCTCATGCTCAATAAGGTTCTTTGCATAGTGAGCAAATATTCCAAGAGGATCGTATACGAGGTTTTCGATTGAGTAAGCTCGGTTTTTAGCGAGTACCTTTATGTCGCTGCTATGGTTTCTAGTTTTTTTATCCCAATCAATTAACCCACGCACTGTTAAGTTTCCATTTTCACGAAGGTTTTGAACCATCCCGATGACTTGTTGACAATTCCCATCACCATTTATACGTTGTATGATCCTTTCAATTTCATCATTGTCTTTAATTGATGGTTCAAGTATTTTTTTTAATTCTGACTCTGAAAATTTCTTTCCTGCACTAACAAAGGAAAGATTGATGTGTCTATCGATTCGACTGCTTCGGTTCTTTATTTGATTAAATATAAATTCGAAAATTGTATGATCGTTCACATTTTCAACGTATACTTGTCGATTGTTTACCGGGTTTATTGATATTTGACTTACACCATCTAACAATTCAGAAATAGCATTGTCCTTGCTGATATTTTTTGCAGAATAGGAATTGTTTGATATATTATGGGAGATATTTACAATTTTATCAGTTGGGCAAAGTGCAATTGTTGTTGGGGAGTGAGTGCTAAATATAAAAACTAAATTCAAAGATTGAGATAGTGCTTTTAGACAATCATAGAAATCAACAATCATTTGAGGATGCAAATGCGAATCCGGCTCATCTATTAGTATAATGGTTCTGTTGCGGAATGCATATTTATTACTGGAATATGAGTTAATGAATATTTTTTCTGCTAGCCAAAATATTATTTTCTCTCCAGAGGAGAGGTCATCTACAACTATCTTCTCTCCAGAAGAGTTAAGTACAAGGTTAGGTGAGTATTCCCATGATGAGATTTTGTCACTTGGTGGCGTGACCGAATACTTCCCTCGAAAAAGTTTTTCGATAATCTCATTAAAATAATGGTAAGGATCATGCTCTCCCAGATATAACTTTATAGCATCGTCATCAAAGAATGAGGTTTTATGATCCTGCGAATGCATGAATTTTAAAAAAAGATTTTTATTAAATGCTTGATGGTAATTTGAAACGAGTTGGCTTAAGTTTATTGGCGTCCAATTGGTCTTTCCATTTATTATTTCCTTGTTAAGTATAATTGATAGTTCAAGTTCCTCGACTCCAATATGAGTAAATGGTTTGTTAAGCGTTTTTTCGGCTCTTTCCACAATATCTCTTAGATTGATTTCCTCGGAGTCCGACATGCCTATGGTATTACCCATATGGCAATATGCAGTTATTGGAATATTTTCACTATTTGAGCATTTATCAATAATGGATAATATACTCTTGGCAAGATTAGAGGCAAATTGGCTTTGGGTATTATTCGTAAGTATTTGTGGTCTTTCTTCAGGCATGTTAAGTAAACTAACTTGCGCATTATTGATTTCGACATCATCAATGGTAACTCTTGCAGAACCATTAACTATGCTTTGTAGCAGACGAGTTTTTCCTACACCATTTTTACCAGTTATTGCACAAATAGAACCTTCAAATTGGATCTTGTCTTCAAGGTAAAAACCGCTATGTGATTTTAAGCTTTGTATTGATGTTTTCATGGCCGATACAGTTTAGTGATTCATTAAAAAATTATATCAAAAAAATCTCACGCGGTCCGCATTTTATCAGTTAATGTGGTAAGTGTAGTTCTTTCGTCACTAGCCAGGAAGCGTACACATAACCAAAAGCTAGGACATCTCTCAAGGCCTGGTAATGTCACCCTTTGTTTACTATCTACTATTCTGAGAGGATTCAAAGCAATGAAACATTGTATATATGAAAAAAACAGCGTAACAATCCATCTGCGGTGAATCCGTTTTAATCGTGAACGCATTTTAGTCAATAGCTTAGTTGCGAGTATGCGCATATCTTTCTGGCTAGGGTAGTGACAGTTGGATTGCATTCAGCACATTGACAACAACAATACAGTTTCAAATTCCTTGAGAGCCTGCCGTAAAAAGCAGGCCTTTTTTTATGAATTTGCAAACTGCTGCTACGCTTGAAATGTGTGTTGAAGGTAACTGCCTGATGGTTCTCCTGAACCGTTGTGAATCAGCCCGATACTGTCTCACTCTGGTCAGTTAGCAAAACCCACGACTACCTACCTTACTTACTAATAGTCACTCATTAGCCCGCCTTCAAAAGCGGGCTTTTTTTATCTCCCCTCAATTTTTCTGAGAGGATTCACAGCAATAACAGAGGGGGCGTAATGTCCGATCCATTAACCGGCACTGGTGCAGTTCTTGGCGGTGGCCTGCTGGGTTCAGTCCTGTACGGTGTCTTTACTCATACAGATTTCGGCGTGGTGTTTGGAGCGTTTGGTGGTGCGGTGTTTTACGTCGCGACAGCTGCAAACCTTACGCGTGCTCGCCTGGCTGCATATTTCCTTACATCATTCATTGTTGGAGTGCTTGGCGCCGGGTTTGTTGGTTCATGGCTCAATGCTGCCTCGAATTATGAAAAACCGCTGGATGCACTCGGTGCAGTGATTCTGTCTGCACTGTGTATAAAAATCCTAACTTTTCTTAATAACCAGGACCTGAACACCCTGTTCGGTTTTTTCTCACGGTTACGCGGAGGAGGGGGAAATGGTAATTGACCCGTCAGCTGTCTTTAACGCACTTATCTGCTCGGTGATCGTCGTCGTTCTGATGTTCTACCAGCGCCATGGTGCCCGGCACCGTCCTTTTATTTCAATCCTGGCGTATATAACCATCCTGGTTTACGCAGTAATCCCGTGGCAATTCATCTTCGGCCTCTATCGTGACTCCAGTTGGCTGGTGGTGGTGGCAAACCTCCTGATATGCGCAGCTGTTATGAAGGTCCGGGGAAATCTGGCACGTCTGGTTGATCTTCTGAGGCACTAATGAACCAAATACTATTTCAAAAGGCGGCTGGGATTAGCGCCGGGCTCGCTTTGCGCTGGTTTAAGCATATCGATGCTGCAATGAAGGAATTCGGCATAACCGCGCCGCTCGATCAGGCCATGTTTATCGCGCAGATGGGCCATGAGTCCGGCGGTTTCACCCGGCTGGTGGAAAACCTGAACTATGCGGCAGAAAACCTGGTACCTACGTTCGGCAAGCATCGCATTACTGCACAGCAGGCCGCCGCACTCGGCAGAACGGCAACGCAACCGGCAAATCAGAAAGCGATAGCAAATCTGGTTTATGGCGGTGAGTGGGGAAAAAAGAACCTGGGCAACCAGGTTGCTGGTGATGGCTGGAAATATCGCGGCCGAGGCCTTAAGCAAATCACCGGGCTTAGCAACTATCACAGCTGCGGCCAGGCTCTCAAACGGGATCTGGTTTCGTATCCAGAACTATTGGAACGAGATGAATACGCTGCGCGCTCCGCCGCATGGTTCTACGTCTCGCACGGATGCCTGCACCATTCAGGCGATGTGGAGCGCGTCACGCTGCTTATCAATGGCGGCCGTAACGGTCTGGATAAACGCCGTGCGCTGTTTAACCTGGCAAAATCAGTGCTGTTGTGAGGTCACAATGGGGTTTGAAACTTTAATTGGTATTGCTGCAGCTGTCATTGCCGCCATCGCTGGCGCTTTCGGCCTGGGCCATATTCGCGGCACAAGCAAAGCTGAAGCGAAAGCAGATCAGCAGCGCACCGAAGATAACGCAGCGGCAACGGTCGCAGCAGCAGAACGCCGGGTAGAGACAACTAAAGAGGCCAGCAATGTACAGCAAACTGTTAACCATATGTCTGGCGACGATGTTGATCGCGAGCTGCGTGACACGTGGAAGCGTCCCGGTGGTGGTTGATACTGCCTGTGATTGGGTTAAGCCAATATACCTGACTGAACACGACATCTACACTATGGAACGCCAGACGAAAAAAGATATTCTAACCCACAATAAGATTTGGATGGCCTATTGTCACAAAAATGCTTTAGAAAGCCCTTAGTGAAAAGCATATTGCAAGCATTCTGTTTTCACAGAATCTTCAAGGCAACTTATACTTCTAAGGTTTTAGGAAAAAATTTCAGTAAATTCATTTAAGTTTTCACGATTGTGGCCGATATAACCCTTTAACTATCTGGAGGTGTTTATGGCTACATTAACTTATGATTATCGAGTGACAATAACTTTTGATTTATCGTATTCAAAAAACCCAGACTATAGATATATGAATGCTTACTTGGAGGAAAAAGGGTTATGTTCTCTTAAATCAGTAGATGAACACCTGCCGAGCAATATCTATACTGGTACGATTCCTGTATCAATCGAGACTGCAGGTCCGAATCCTACTTTCAGAGATCTCAAGTTGGGTGCTGATAAAGCTGTACGCAACACATACGAGTCAATAAAAAAGAATGCTGAAACTGCAGGGCTCATTATTACTTTGTACGTTCAGGCCTCACTCGATGAAGCGACTTCTTCACGGAAAAGCAGGGAGTAAAACTATTAATTCGTATTGTTATCGCATATCTATCATCAATAGTGCTGCGATAATATTTTTATGTTGCTTTTTTTAGTGTAATTTTCGAAACCGAAGAGGATAACATGGCGACAACTGAACAACTAACTCTCACTGAAACCTATCTGTTTCAGGTTGAATATCTCACAAAAGTAAAATATGAAGTTTTTAAATTATCTAATCATAAATACCAGGTTGAAGTGACAATTTACACAGTTGTTGGTGCCCCATCGATAAAAACTCTTTGTAGCTTTATTGTTGAAAGCCAAAATGGTACGCCTAATTACAAAGATGAGATTGATAAACATTTCAATAAACATGTTTCCGTACTTAATGGCACAGTGAATTAGAACGTCACTTCACTCTTGTTGAAGCCATTGGTATATACCGGTGGCTTTTTTCTGGTGAGTTCAACTAGATTAATCAGATTGAAATTCTAATCTAGCATTGGCATTGCAAAACACCAGGAGGGTGAGGTCCAAGTCAAGATGCTAGCTTTGAGCATCATATGGGATAAATCACCATCTGTGCGAAGGAATTGGCATGACAGCGCATGCGTTCCCGTACTATGATAACTTTACTCAAAATTAAACTTTTAGAGAGTTAGTATGGAGTCGATTTGGGATGCAGTATCCGCTATTGGTGGCGTAGTGTCTGCTGGAACTACTATCATAGCAGTGTATTTTGCCAAGCAAGCACTTACTGCTTGGCGTGACCAAGAAAAGTTAAAGCTTAAGATTGAATTCAAAAAATCCGTTCTTAACTTAAGGAACTTATTCTTATATATGCCGAAGAATTGGGATAAAATTCCCGGGGCAAGAAGTGCTCTTAACCGAAACTCCACAAACTTGATTTATGGGCCGTCAGTAATTAATACAAGCCTACCTCCAGAACTAAAATCCATCCTCGATGCCTTAAATCATGCAAATGACTGCTGGGTAATGTGCGAACATATATTTGATGGGACTTCTGTTGAAAGTAACTGGAGGTCATCGATAACAGCAATTGATGACTATCTCAATTTCAAAATTTCTAATACAGATGTTTTTGAAGTTCTAAACTCTACTTATTCTTCAAGATTTATATTTGAGTTTAAATAAAGAAATGCTGCTGTTAGTTATAGAATTATTGTCCTATTTTTTTTCGTTTTAAAGAATGCCCCCTAGTTACATAGGTGGCTTTTTTATGCGCATCGTATTCGAACCTAATCCAGTCAGTTTCAGCTCAGGGCTAAATTTTTCGGACAATGTTCTAAAGGGTACCTGAATGCCTGCTTGATAATTAGCTTTCACCCTAATTGAGAGTGATTTTCATTACGGGTCCTTTCCGATGTTCCGATATTTTACGGGGCGGCGTCCGCGCAGATTCTCGCTGTTTATGAAAATTTTCTTGTTTTGGCCATTTCCGTTCTTCTTCTGGTTTATTCATTGTTTTTATTGAAAATGTCCTCTAAAGGCGGTAGCGGCACTGAGCCTCGCTATACCTGCAACGTTTATGTGCAGGAGAGGAATGATGCTTATACAGCTTTACGTGATTTTGCGGCGATATTCCGGGGCATGACGTACTGGGGTGGCGATCAAATCGTTGCGCTGGCGGATATGCCCCGCGATGTGGATTACAGCTACACGCGTGCAAACGTGGTTAATGGGCGCTTTACCTATTCGGGCAGCACCACGAAAACCCGCTATACCACAGCACTGGTTTCCTGGTCCGATCCGGGTAATGCCTACGCGGATGCGATGGAGCCTGTATTTGAACAGGATCTAGTTGCTCGCTTTGGCACAAACCAGCTCGAAATGACAGCCATTGGCTGCACCAGGCAGTCAGAGGCAAACCGTAAAGGGCGCTGGGGTATCCTGACCAATAACAAGGATCGCATCGTGTCGTTCGATGTGGGTCTGGACGGCAAGATCCCACAGCCGGGCTATATCATTGCGGTTGCCGATGAACTGCTTTCCGGAAAAGTGATGGGAGGGCGCATCAGCGCGGTTAACGGGCGCGTTATCACGCTTGATCGTGATTCGGCAGCCGCACCCGGAAGCCGCCTTATGGTTAACCTACCGTCCGGAGCATCGCAGAGCAGAACGATACAAAGCGTAAACGGTCGGGCCGTCACCGTGACAACGGCATATAGCGAAACACCTGCAGTGGAATCGGTGTGGATTGTCGAGTCCGAAGAGCTTTACGCGCAGCAATATCGCGTTATCAGCGTTACGGATAATAATGACGGAACGTATTCGATTTCTGGCGCTTTGCACGATCCTGATAAATATGCGCGTATCGATACTGGTGCCATTATTGACCAGCGGCCAATAAGTGTTATTCCGCCAGGTAATCAGTCTCCGCCAGCCAACATCGTTATCAATTCATTCTCTGTGGTTCAGCAGAATATGAACGTTCAGACAATGCGCGTCAGCTGGGACCAGGCGAAGAACGCCATCGCCTATGAAGCACAGTGGCGCCGCAATGACGGGAACTGGGTCAATGTGCCGCGCAGCTCCACCACATCGTTCGATGTTCCGGGCATTTATGCGGGACGATACCTGGTGCGCGTGCGTGCCATCAACGCCGCTGAAATTTCATCCGGATGGGGGTATTCAGAAGAGAAAACGCTGACGGGCAAGGACGGGAATCCGCCGAAGCCGGTGGGTTTTATCGCGTCTGAAAACGTGGTGTTCGGTATCGAGCTGAACTGGGGGTTCCCGGCCAATACGGACGATACACTGAAGACGGAAATTCAGTACAGCCTGACCGGTACTGAGGACGATGCGATGTTGCTGGCAGATGTGCCATACCCGCAGCGTAAATATCAGCAGATGGGCCTTAAAGCGGGGCAGATATTCTGGTACCGCGCACAGCTGGTTGACCGAACCGGTAACGAGTCCGGTTATACCGGCTGGGTTCGTGGGCAGGCCAGTATCGATGTTTCTGATATCACTGATGTGATCCTGGAAGACATCAAAGGGTCTGAGACGTTCAAGGACCTGATCGAGAATGCCGTTGATACCAACGAAAAAATTGCTGGTATGGCTTACGATATCCTGCAGGCGAATAATGAGCTCGAACAGCAGGCGCTGAAGATAGCCCAAAACGCCCAGGACATCGGGCAGGTTCAGACCGATGTGAAGGAACTGACAAGTAACGTTGGGGATGTGTCGTCATCTCTGTCTCAGCTTGAGCAGACCGTCGCAACGGCAGATACCGCTCTTGGCCAGCGTATAGATAATATCAGCGTGTCCATGGATGGTATGGCAGGAGGCGTAAAAAACTCGGCTATCGCCATTATCCAGAACGGGCTGGCGCAGGTGGCCGCGCGTAAAACGTTGTCTGCATCGGTCGCAGGTAACAGCGCTCAGCTGGACCGTCTCGACGAAGTGATCGTCAGTGAGAAGGAAGCCACAGCACGTTCATTGCTGAGCCTGCAGACGGACGTTAACGGCAACAAGGCATCCATCAACAGCCTCAACCAGACGTTCTCCGATTATCAGCAGGCCACGGCCACGCAGATAAACGGCATTACGGCGACGGTGAACGGGCATACCTCAGCCATTACAACAAACGCTCAGGCCATCGCGAACGTAAATGGTGACCTGAAAGCAATGTACAACATCAAAGTTGGTGTCTCCAGTAACGGGCAGTATTACGCCGCAGGGATGGGGATCGGCGTTGAGAATACGCCATCCGGGATGCAGTCACAGGTTATCTTCCTGGCTGACCGCTTCGCCGTGACTACCATGGCCGGAGGGACCGTAACACTGCCGTTCGTTATCCAGAATGGCCAAACCATTATAAGGGATACGGTCATCGGTGACGGGACCATCAGCAATGCCAAAATCGGCAACTATATACAGTCGAATAACTATGTGGCTGGCTCTGCAGGCTGGAAGCTTGATAAGGGAGGAACGTTCGAAATTAACGGCGTGGCCGGGGGCGGGAGGATGCTGATAACCAGCACTCTCATTCGTATCTATGACAGCAATAACGTGCTGCGTGTCAGAATGGGGTTATGGTAATGCCACAGGGGTTGCAATGCTGGGACAGTGCAGGGCGGATAGCGGTTGATTTGAGTGATTATGCCATCCGGTATATCGGAAGCACCTCGGTAACATTCGCTGCGGGGGAAACGTCGAAAAACGTTTCCTTCGCCGGGATAACCCAGGATGGCTCATTCATATCAATTGTGTCGACTGGCGTCACTGTCAACGAATACCACTGCCGCGCCTATAATGGCGGTTTTACAGCTTACTTTTTGCCCTCAACCGGCAGTCCTGCGATCACACTCAATGTGGAGGTGTATAACTTTCAATGAGCGTATTCGAAGTTTACAACAGCGATGGAAAATTACTGGTGGACTCGCAAAACAGGTCAACCCTTTTTTATGACCAGCGTACGCTCGGGGCAGTGAACAACAAGGGGTTTTACCAGGTAGATAGCCCATTTGGTAATGGCAGCACCCTTGGATTCACTCCGCAGTCATTCTGGAATGACGGAAGGTTACGATGGCTGCAGTTGGGTACAAATAAATACGGGATGCCTGGTGCTGATCTGCTTGAAGATAATGCGGGGAGTATGATCCGAACAGCGCGTAATGTAGGATTGCAAAGCGGTTATCTTGATTTGTTTGACAGTGCTGGCACTTTTATCTGGAGTGCTGTTTCTGCATCAAAAATGCCCCGCGTTGTCGGGTTCTTTGACGTGCCGGCGAACTATGACCTGCAGAACAACACACTATCGGTGAGCTTCAGTTTTAACCCGTGGATTCTGGTAAACAACTGCCCTGGAAATCTCAGCGATGACGGGGAGGTAGTCGGTTATTCAGGGATAGTGCTGAAGTGGACAGGCTCACAGTTGCAGGGGAGGTATGTATCAAAAAATCAGCGCAGCTGGAGCCAGACGATGCAGGGGAGAGGATTAAGAATCCCTGTCGCTCAGTTTGTCGGTATTTGAAACAGGCGGGACACGTGGATACTGCGTGGCAATCATATCCTGCCTGACTCCCTTCGCAGCGTTGAAGCGATAAACGACATCGAGTTTATCGGTTTTTTTATAGCAAATATTACTCAGGCGTTTATTAACATGGCGGCTGAATATTCCATTGCTGCTGTCTGAAATAACCTTCATTTCCCTCGTGGCGCAGTCGATATTTACATGAATATCGCCACCGAGAGAAAGACGCGCTGCATCCACCGGATAATCCATTTTAAATGCGTAATCTGTGTATTTATCGGCACAGCCAGCCAGCAGCAAAAGTGCTGCAACAAATAATCGTTTCATTTCTACATTCCTGTAAGAGCGGGAATATCCATTTTATTTAAGTTTAAAAAATAGTCAGATTGATATGAGCGATCAATTTTACAATATTGATCGTTCCAAACGATCGTTATTATCGTGAGGTAGTTCATGCTTTATAACACTGGCACAATCGCTATCAATGGAAATACCGCAACCGGCACCGGAACTAACTGGACAGCACCCGCCAGCCAGGTCCGCGCTGGCCAGACGATTATCGTCATGTCTAACCCGGTTCAGATGTTCCAGATTACATCCGTGAACAGCGCCACGTCAATGACGGTAACGCCTGCTGCATCACCGGCGCTGAGCGGCCAGAAGTATGGAATCCTTGTGTCGGACAATATCTCGGTCGATGGCCTGGCCCAGGCTATGTCGCAGCTCATCAAAGAGTATGACGAGAATATTGGCGCGTGGGAGACGTTCGCCACCACCTCCGCAAACCAGACCATCACCGTTACTATCAACGGGGCCTCCGTGAATATTCCTGGTATTGGCGCACTTGCCAGAAAGGGGACAAACAGCGATATCACGGAGCTGAAAGGGCTCACTACTGCGCTTTCTATTGCGCAGGGCGGGACCGGCGCAACAACGGCAGAAGGCAGTCGCACAAACCTCGGTTTAGGAGATGCTGCGACGAGGTTTGTAACGAGCGATAAAATTTCCCCTGGCATCGGCTACAATACTCTCCCAACAGTAGGAGCTATTGGTCTTGGAAATCCGAGACATATAGATAATTTTTCAGATACGAATGTGCTTGGCTTTGGGAGATATACAACATCTTCGATCAATTCCCCTGGCGGCGGCGGAGTTGGGCTACAGCTTCAATATGATGGCTCTCCTACATTTTCTTGGTTTGTGTGGTCCAATGATGGTCAAGCGTATATTCAGACAGGTCATACTCCGGGAGGACAGTACACATGGAAAAAAGTGTACACCACTGCAAACACTATCACTGCATCCGACGGAACGCTTAAAGCAGCATCACCTGTGGTTAAAGTGTTTACAGATGGCACATACCAGACCAATGACGAATCGGAAGGCTGCACCGTAATCCGTATAGCCGTCGGTGAATATCTGGTTGAAGGATGTGAAGGACTAAACTCAGACGCTGCCTGGGGTGGTATTGATGGGGGTTTTGATATCCCCACCGACCGCAACAAGCAGCCTCTGATTTGGCTGGATTATGAGGTTAACGCCGATGGTTCTATCCTGGTGAAAACCTATCACCGCACTCACCCTGATGCGCCAGCATTCGCCAGAAACGAACTGCAGGATATCAACGATGGCGATCCGGCCGACATTCCCCACGACCAGTATATTTCTGTACGTGTCCAGATGCCTCAGAACAGCATCTGGAATCAGCGCATCGCTATTTATGAGGCTCCTGATTCATCCGCTGGTTAAACAGTGAATTTGCGGCTTAAATTTGGTCACACCGAGTTAATGCCATAAAATTTACAAAATTTATTATTCGAAGTGGCATAGAAACTTAGAAACGAAACGGCGAAGCTTTAAGCAGTGACAGTTGAGCCCGGATCTTGCGGACACCTACAAATAAAACTACTGTATATAAAAACAGTGTTTGAGGTGTGCAATATGGAATTTATCAGGCCTACAGAACTGCGAGAAATTATCGCTCTCCCGCTTTTCAGTGATTTAGTTCAGTGTGGTTTCCCCAGCCCTGCAGCTGATTACGTTGAACAGCGCATCGACCTCAATGAGTTACTTGTCGCTCACCCCAGCTCAACATATTTCGTTAAAGCTGCAGGCGACTCGATGATTGAGGCCGGGATCAGTGATGGCGATCTGCTGGTGGTGGACAGTTCGCGCACGGCTGAGCACGGTGACATTGTCATCGCCGCGGTGGAAGGGGAGTTCACTGTTAAACGCCTGCAGTTGCGCCCGACCGTGCAACTCAATCCAATGAACAGCGCCTACAGTCCGATCGTTGTTGGCAGCGAAGACACGCTGGACGTTTTCGGCGTCGTGACTTTCATCGTTAAATCGGCGAGCTGAACATGTTCGCGCTCTGTGATGTGAATTCGTTCTACGCATCATGCGAGACGGTGTTTCGGCCTGATTTGAGGGGGCGCCCGGTTGTCGTTCTCTCGAATAATGATGGCTGCGTAATTGCGCGCAGCGCCGAGGCCAAAGCCGCCGGAATCACCATGGGTGAGCCTTTCTTCAAACAAAAGGAGCTTTTCCGGCGTGCTGGCGTTGTTTGCTTCAGCAGTAACTACGAGCTGTACGCAGACATGAGCAACCGGGTAATGACGACGCTGGAAGAAATGAGCCCTCGCGTAGAAATTTACAGCATCGACGAAGCTTTTTGCGACCTGACAGGTGTTCGCAACTGCCGGGACCTGACGGAATTCGGCAAAGAGATCCGCGCTACGGTTCTGAAGCGGACGCATCTGACGGTCGGGGTTGGCATTGCCCAGACGAAGACACTGGCGAAGCTGGCCAACCACGCCGCGAAGAAATGGCAGCGCCAGACGGGCGGGGTAGTGGACCTATCCAACATCGACCGTCAGCGCAGATTGTTAGCTCTAGTACCCGTTGATGACGTATGGGGCGTCGGCAGACGCATCAGTAAGAAGCTTAACGCCATGGGCATCAAAACGGCTCTGGACCTCTCAGAGCAGAGTACGTGGATTATTCGGAAGCACTTTAACGTAGTTCTCGAGCGAACCGTCCGGGAGTTGCGCGGCGAGCCTTGTTTGGATCTGGAGGAGTTTGCACCGGCTAAGCAGGAAATCGTCTGCAGTCGGTCATTTGGCGAACGCGTCACCGAGTACGAACAGATGCGCCAGGCTATCTGCAGTTATGCAGCGCGTGGCGCCGAAAAGCTTCGCGGCGAGCACCAGTATTGCCGCTTTATTTCTGCATTCGTGAAAACCTCTCCCTTTGCACTTAACGAGCCATACTACGGTAACAGTGCATCAATTAAGCTTCTTACTCCTACTCAGGATTCCCGCGAGATTATCAACGCCGCGGTAAAGTGCCTGGACAAAATCTGGAAGGATGGCCACCGGTACCAGAAAGCCGGCATTATGCTCGGGGACTTCTTTAGCCATGGTGTGGCCCAACTCAATTTATTTGACGAGAATGCGCCACGGGCCGGTAGTGAAAGGTTGATGGAGGTGCTCGATCACCTGAATGCGAAAGACGGAAAAGGCACGCTCTATTTTGCTGGGCAGGGTATACAGCAACAGTGGCAGATGAAGCGAGAAATGCTGTCGCCTCGATATACGACGAGATATTCAGATCTGCTTAGAGTTCGATAAATCTTCCTGATTTCTTGGCCCGCTTTGTGTAAAAAGTAGACGATCATTGCAGTAATTGGGTTAAGAAAAGTAATTTTTGATAATATTGAGCGAGTAAGGAATCGAATAATTATTTTATCAAAATCATTTGAGTCCCATGATGATATTGTCGTGCTAATTGTTTATTTTTATTAATGAAGTTATTTTTAACAAAGCCACCCCGAAGGGTGGTATTAATTAAATATTAATCGCTGCCAAATAACTCTTGATAATTTAAGCAGTACGAGTAAGGTATAAGATACATAGGTTTTAAATTATTATAGGTGCCGATGCTATCGTTTATTCCGAATTGGAAACCATAAAAGAAATCAGGATTAATTGACTTTCTGACCTCTAGAGAGAAAAGATTTAAAGCGTGAGCTAAATTATAGTGTAGACGAAATAATTCTCTTCTCCAGTGTTCGTATTTTGCATCCTTTTCATGAAATTTTTCTTGATCTATTCTGATCTTCTTCCAACTCATATCCCTTCTCCAAAAACCATTTATGTTACTTGCAAAATTCATATCAGTAATATGTTCGCAAAGATAATGCGTATGGTTAGCAAGTTCTATCATTGAGAAATCGAGATTGGGAAGTCGGCCTGGCATTTGTGTTGCCAGAACGGTTTGGCAGGCATCATAAAATCCATCTACAACTTCTGATTGCATAGCGTTAGCAATAAGGTTATCGCTAATGTTATTCCAATCTTGAAGATACATTAGTCTTGTAACGCGCTCAACAAGGTATTGCTCTGTTGAGAACTGATTACGAACCGATTGTCCACATATATAATTTTTTTGCTCATTACTGAGCGTTAAAAAAAATCCCTCAAGGATCGTTGCGCCAATCACCATCGCATTATTTAAACCATATTCATTTTTTATCTCGGCGATTGCTTTGTTTAGGTATGGTGGAATGCCGTAATATTTATCATTGATAACAAAATAAAATTCCCTGACTGTAGAAATAGAATTCCAATACAAGTAAAGTTTTTTGAAATCATCCTTCATTTTATCAAGAGATTTCTTTTCATTGTTAGGTAGATCCTCTGGGGCGTATACTTGATAGTAAATGCCTGAATCATACACCCATCCATCATTCCCCCTGTCACCTATGTTACCATGAGGTTTTACTTTATCGAATCCTGGGCGATAATACGACATAACTTTTGAAAACAAATTTTCATATTCTATTCCGTTGCTTTCATAAACTTTAAGCTTAAAGCTCTGGATATACCCTTCTGACATATCTCTTCCCCTAACGTAAATTTATTTCCATGGCTAAAGAAGTGAAGGTTTGGGTTAAACATTCTCTCCATTTATTTGTCGTTTTACCTTCAGCACAGATTAAGCTGTGCCCAGCTTTGATACTATATCTTTACTAAGCAGTTATTGGGAGCAGATTTTCTGTGACTTTCTATACAATAATTGGTGCTTCATATGGCTAATGAGAGTCAAGAAACCAACCTGACCCATAGTGTGTCGTAAACAACCGTTTTTCGCTCATTGCGGGCGTTCCTTGTCTTTTTGACCTTTTATCTTATTGCCTCGATTAGCTCCGGCCCTTGGTTCTTGACATTACCCACGGCACGCGTCACTGCGTGCCAGATAAATTTCTCAGCCGGCATTGCTCCGTCGGCAGCGATCTCTTCAGCTTCTTTCCCGCCAATACCCTGGCGCATCCATTCCCTGGCAGCTTCCGGTGAAAGAACCAGTGGCCTGCGGTCGTGAATGTCGACCAGACCTTTGTCTGCTGCCGATGTCACGATGAGAAAACCTTCCGCTTCATCGCCGCGCTCAAACGGTGTACTGCCAATCGCCGCCATGAAAATGGGCTTGCCATCTGCCCGGTGAATAAAGTAGGGCTGTTTCTTGTCGCCTTCCTTTTTCCATTCGAACCATCCATCGGCGAAGCAGATCGCCCGACCATGCTGCCAGAGGGGCTTTAACATCCTGCTGGTTGCCGCGGTTTCGACACGTGCGTTAATCAGTGGCGGATTATTCCACCACCCGGGTGCGTATGACCACAGGACCGGATCAAGATGCAACTGCTTGTCTCGCTCGCTCAGCAGCAGAACTTTGGTACCTGGCGCCACGTTGTAACGTCCAATAGGCTCAGGGTCGTATGCGATGTCGCGATCGGCTTCATCGGCCAAGAACACCAGATATTCTTCACGGGTTTGGGCTTGTGCAAAACGTCCACACATAGAAACCTCCAGCCAGATGTCAGACTGAAAGTATAGGGCAGGGAGAAAAAGTAGCGCGCGCTGGTTAAGTCTTACAAACGGATCGGTGGGGATTATGCTAATGAAAAAAACAGGCGTAAAGCGGTACGTTATGAAACTGGAAGAAGCTACGCAAAGTAGAAGATGAAGTGAAAAGTGTTCTCCAAAACCATCTATTAACTCTATGAATATAATAGTGTTTACAGAATGTAAGATGCATATGAAAAACGCTTCAAAAAGAAGCGTATCCGATTGTAATTAAATGAGAAATTAAACTTTTGATTTATCTTTGAACTCAGAAGGTTTAAAGCCGAAAAAAGACCAAATCATACGCTTACGGCAAGGTTTGAAAAGCCATTCACGCCGAAAATATCGATGGGATCAATTTTGGCGTAACGCTTAAGTGATAGCGGGAATATAAGAGGAAGACCGTCTGGCTGAGTCGCCAGACGGTGGAAGGATCAGGCTTTACGCGTTGCGGCTTTCATCGCCGTAACAAATGCTTTGAGTTCAGCCAGCATCTGCTCGGGTTTGTCCACGTTCTTCTCAATGATTTTGACGATAGCAGAGCCGGAGATCGCGCCTGCCGCTTTTGCGTCAATTGCCGCCGTAACCTGATCCGGGGATGAAATGCCGAATCCCTGCAGCGGAGGTGCTGCGTGGTATTCAGCCAGTTTTTCTACCAGATGATGCAGCGGCAGCGCGGCTTTGTTTTCAGCACCCGTCACGCCCGCGCGGGAGAGCAGGTAGGTGTAACCACGGCCGTAAGAGGCAATCTGGCGCAGCAGTTCGTCATCGGCGTTTGGCGGGCAGATGAAAATCGGCGCCACGTTATGACGCATAGCCGCCTGGCGGAACGGTGCAGATTCTTCAACCGGGACGTCGGCCACCAGCACGGAGTCTACGCCGACCCGCGCGCACTCGGCATAAAATTCGTCGATTCCGCGGTTAAAGACCAGGTTGGCATACATCAGCAGGCCAATCGGAATGGTCGGGTGCTTCTGACGGATCGCGGCCAGCATCTCAAAACACTGCGTTGGGGTGACGCCCGCGGCAAAGGCACGCAGAGTGGCGTTCTGAATGGTCGGGCCATCCGCCAGCGGGTCAGAGAACGGGATCCCCAACTCCAGCGCATCGGCACCGGCTTCAATCAGAGTGTCGATAATTTTTAGCGACTGCTCCGGGCCCGGATCGCCCAGCGTGACGAAGGGAACGAACGCGCCTTCCTGGCGGGATTTCAGTTGTGCAAATGCGTTATCGTAGCGTTCCATCAGATTTCCCCTCGTGCTTTCAGAATATCGTGAACGGTGAAGATATCTTTATCACCGCGACCGGAAAGGTTAACGACCAGCAGTTGCTCTTTTTCCGGGTTTTCTTTCATCATTTTCAGCGCATGCGCCAGAGCATGCGAGGACTCCAGTGCCGGGATGATCCCTTCGCTGCGGCACAGCGTCTTAAACGCTTCCAGCGCTTCGTCATCGGTGATGGAGACGTAGTCCGCGCGTCCGGTGCTGTTCAGGAATGCATGCTGTGGCCCGACGGACGGGAAATCCAGACCGGCAGAGATGGAGTACGACTCTTCAATCTGACCTTCATCGGTCTGCATCATTGGCGCTTTCATGCCGAAGTAGATCCCCACGCGGCCATGTTTCAGCGGTGCGCCGTGCTCACCGGTTTCAATCCCGTGACCCGCTGGCTCCACCCCGATCAGGCCAACACGGGTTTCGTCGATAAAATCAGCGAACATCCCGATGGCGTTTGATCCCCCGCCCACGCAGGCAATCACCGCGTCCGGCAGACGGCCTTCTTTTTCAAGGATCTGCGCTTTGGTCTCTTCGCCAATCATGCGCTGGAATTCACGCACGATAGTCGGGAACGGGTGCGGGCCAGCGGCTGTGCCGAGCATGTAGTGCGCGGTTTCATAGCTACCAGACCAGTCGCGCAGCGCTTCGTTACAGGCATCTTTCAGCGTGGCTGAACCACTGTGAACCGGGATCACTTCTGCGCCCATCAGACGCATACGGAATACGTTCGGAGACTGACGCTCAACGTCTTTCGCCCCCATATAGATACGGCATTTCAGGCCAAGCAGGGCGCTTGCCAGTGCTGATGCCACGCCGTGCTGACCCGCGCCGGTTTCGGCGATGATCTCGGTTTTGCCCATCCGTTTTGCCAGCAGCGCCTGTCCTAACACCTGGTTGGTTTTATGCGCGCCGCCGTGCAGCAGGTCTTCACGCTTGAGGTACAGCGTGGTTTTGGTGCCGGCAGTCAGGTTACGGCATTTGGTCAGCGCAGTTGGACGGCCCGCGTAGTTTTTCAGCAGGTCGGTAAATTCAGCCTGAAACGCTGGATCTTTCTGTGCGCTCACAAACGCTTCTTCCAGCTGGCGCAGTGCGGGCATCAGGATCTGCGGAACGTACATCCCACCGAACTCACCAAAATACGGGTTTAGTAATGTCGTCATTTTTTCTTCCTTAATATGCACGCAGAGTTTTAAATACCGAGGCCAGCTTACTGGCATCTTTGATGCCCGGTTGCGACTCTACGCCTGAATTGAAATCGAGGCCCGCGCAGCCGGTTTTGGCTGCTTCCACACAGTTATCCGGGCTAAGTCCACCCGCCAGCAGGACATTGTCCAGCGCTTCGCCGTTCAGCAGTGACCAGTCAAAACGCTGGCCTGTACCGCCCTGGCCGTTATCGAGCACGTATTTATCAACATGATTCAGGTTACGTGCTGGCAGGGTGCTGCCCACGCTCTGCGCTTTCCAGATCTGAACCTGAGGAGCCAGCCCGGCACGCAGGGCATCGATGTATGCCTGATCTTCATCACCGTGCAGTTGTACTGCACTAAGGGATAAAGCCTCGGCTTTTGCCGTAACGTCCGCAATATCAGCGTTACGGAAGACGCCCACATAGCTGAGTGGGGCTGCCGCTATCACCTTGCGTGCCTGTTCATCGCTCACCGCACGCGGTGAGGAGCCCACAAAGATCAACCCGCCGTAAATAGCCCCCGCCTCATAGGCGGCCTGGGCATCCTGTTCGCGGGTTAAGCCGCACACTTTGTTTTCACCCAACAGCACCCGACGCACTGCGGCATTGAGATCGTCATGTGCCATCATCGCGGAGCCAATCAGGAAACCGTTGGCGAAGTGGCTCAACTCACGCACCTGGGCGTAGCTGTTGATCCCGGATTCACTGATAACGGTCATGCCAGAGCCCAGACGCGGTGCCAGCTGACGCGTACGATTCAGGTCGATTGACAGATCGCGCAGATCGCGGTTGTTAATCCCGACCACTTTCGCCTGCAGTGCAATGGCACGCTCCAGCTCTTCTTCGTTGCTCACCTCGGTCAGCACGCCCATGTTGAGGCTGTGCGCCACCGCAGCCAGCTGGCGATACTGCTCGTCGTCGAGTACCGAGAGCATCAGCAGGCAGGCGTCAGCCTGGTAAAAACGCGCCAGCCAGATCTGATACGGGTCGATAATAAAGTCTTTGCACAGAATCGGTTGCGGCGCGATGCTGCTGACAACAGGCAGAAAATCGAAGCTGCCCTGGAAATATTTCTCATCCGTCAGCACGGAGATCGCCGACGCATGATGCTTATAAATGCCGGCAATACGCGCCGGATCGAAATCCTCACGGATAACGCCTTTCGACGGGGAGGCTTTTTTGCACTCAAGAATAAATGCGGTGCGCGCGCCCTGCAGGGCATCATAGAAACGACGGCTGCTTGGGACGACGTCGTTCTGAAAACTGGCAAGCGGCTGCTGCGCTTTGCGGGCTTCCACCCAGATGGCCTTATCGGCAACGATTTTCGCTAAAACGGTCTGCATTCTTTACCCTCTTGCCGCAAGTGCGGTAACGCGATCGTAAGCTGCACCAGAGCGCAGTACGTCCAGAACTTTTTGTGCGTTGGCTTTGAGATCCTCTTCGCCGTGCAATCGCATCAGCATGGCGACGTTGGCTGCCACGGCTGCCTCATGGGCGACCTCTCCCTTACCTTGTAATAAGCGCGTGAGAATGTCACGGTTTTCTTCCGGCGTGCCGCCTGCCAGCGCCTCCTGATGATACGGCGTTAAACCAAAGTCGGCGGCTTCCAGCTGGTAGCTCAGGATTTCGCCATTGCGCAGTTCCGCGACGAGAGTTGGCGCGTGAAGGGACACTTCATCCATTCCCCCGCTGTGAACTACTGCCGCGCGCTGATAACCGAGCACGCGCAGGGTTTCGGCAATTGGCAGAACCAGTTCCGGGCTGTAAACACCAATCAGCGCCAGCGGCGGGTGCGCCGGGTTGATCAGCGGCCCCAGTACGTTAAACAGCGTGCGTGTTTTGAGCTGCTGACGAACCGGCATCGCATGGCGGAAACCGGTGTGATACTTCGGCGCAAACAGGAAGCAGACGCCCAGATCGTCCAGCGCTTCACGGGAGCGTTCGGCGTTCATATCCAGGTTAATGCCGAAGGCAGCCAGCAAATCGGACGAGCCCGAGCGGCTGGAGACGCTGCGGTTACCGTGTTTCGCCACTTTCAGGCCACACGCCGCGGCCACGAAGGCACTGGCGGTGGAGATATTGATGCTATTGCTGCCATCACCCCCGGTGCCGACGATATCCGCAAACTGATAATCCGGGCGCGGGAAGGGGGCGGCATTTTCCAGCAGGGCCGTGGCGGCACCGGCGATTTCTTGCGGGCTTTCGCCGCGCACTTTCATGCTTACCAGTGCGGCCGCCAGCTGTTCAGGTTTCAGCTCACCGCGAACCACGGCAGAGAAGAGCTGGTGGCTCTCCTGCTGGCTCAGGGTCTGCGCCTGATACAGCTTTTCCAGAATCGGTTGCAGCGTGTTGGTCTGCTCCAGTTTCTGCAACGCCCAGTCCAGCGTCTGCTCCAGCAGTCGCGCGCCATGGGTCGTGAGAATCGACTCCGGATGGAACTGCATGCCGCAGACGCGATCCGCATCGTGACGCACGGCCATTACCATCCCTTCAAACGACGCGTTAATGGTCAGCCCGGCCGGGATGTTGCTGCCCACCAGGGAGTGATAGCGCGCAACCGGCAGAGGATTTGGCAGGCCGGCAAACATCGCCTGGCCGTCATGTTCAATGCTGGAGGCCTTGCCATGCAGGATCTCACCTGCCTGACCCACGTAGCCGCCATAGGCTTCCACAATCGCCTGGTGACCCAGACAGATACCGATAATCGGCAGTTTACCGCGCATACGGGTCAGCAGCTCCGGCATACAGCCCGCTTCACTGGGGGCACCTGGACCAGGAGAGAGCATCAGCACCGGGTTTTGCATGGTTGCCAGACGGTCTATCAGCGTCTGTGCCGGAACATGGTTACGATAGATAACGACGTTGTGACCATTCGCACGCAGCTGATCTGCCAGGTTATAGGTAAAAGAGTCGATGTTATCGAGCAGCAGAATGTCAGCCATCAGAAAATCTCCTGTGCGTGATGTGCGGTAGCAATGGCGCGCAATACCGCGCGGGCTTTACTGCGGGTTTCGTCAGCTTCAGACTGCGGAACAGAATCCAGAACAATCCCTGCGCCTGCCTGCACGGTAGCGATACCGTCCTCAACGTAGGCGGAGCGGATCACAATGCAGGTATCCAGATCGCCATGGGCAGTGAAGTAGCCCACTGCACCACCGTAACTGCCGCGACGGCGCCCTTCAGCCGCCGCGATCAGCTGCATGGCGCGAACTTTCGGCGCGCCGCTCAGCGTGCCCATGTTCATACAGGCGCGGTAGGCGTGAAGCACGTCGAGGTCGCTGCGCAGTTCGCCCACCACGCGGGATACCAGATGCATAACAAACGAGTAGCGGTCGACCTTGGTTAAGTCCGCCACGTAGCGGCTGCCAGGGGTACAAATGCGCGCCAGGTCGTTACGGGCCAGATCAACCAGCATCAGATGCTCGGAGAGCTCTTTATGGTCGGTACGCATTTCCAGCTCAATGCGGCTGTCGAGATCGCGATCCAGCGAGCCATCGGCTCGACGGCCGCGTGGACGGGTTCCGGCAATCGGGTAGATCTCAATCTGGCGGCTGGTGGCGTCATATTTCAGTGAACTTTCAGGGGATGCGCCAAACAGGGTGAAATCATTGTCCTGCATAAAGAACATGTACGGGCTTGGGTTGCTCTTTTTCAGCACGTCATAGGCCGCGAGCGGCGACGGGCAGGGCAGAGAGAAACGACGGGAAGGAACAACCTGGAAAATTTCTCCGGCGCGAATCGCTTTTTGCATCTGGCGAACCACGGCACCGTACTGATCGTCGCTCTGATTAACCTCACAGGTCATTTTCTCGACACGATGTACAGGCAGCGCAGGCGGCGCTTCGGTCATTTGTTGCTGCAACTGCTCAATACGCTGTTCAAGGCGTTTTTTCTCTGTCGCGGATGGCGTGAAGAGGCTTGCCTGAATACGGGTGTTTTTTTTCTGGTGGTCGATCACCAGTAAGGTTTCGGCCAGGTAGAAGCAGTAGTCGGGGCAGCGGTTACCCTGTTCAATGTCCGGTAAATCTTCGAACCCGGCCACCAGGTCGTAAGCAAACAGCCCGCCAAAGAACATTGCTTCGCGTTCATCTTCCGGCACGGTGACCAGATTTTGCAGCAGACGGAAGGCATCAAAAACGGAAAGAGAGCACAGGCGCGCGTCTTCGTCCAGCAGTTGGCTCACCGGCGGGAAGTGCAGAACGCGCATTTCAGGATGGTGTTCATTTTCAATACCAGCAGGCAGGCTCGCATCCAGTAACGGCAGCAGAGCCGCACCGTTATCCGATAACGCTTTGATAGTGACAGTGTCACCTAGCGCCGTAATGCGCAGCGCGCTGTCCACCAACAGCAGGCTCTTGAGATCGTCTTTGCTGTCAATATCGGCGGATTCCAGTAACAACGTGGCTGGACGCGCACCGCAGACCTGATGAAACAGCGCGGTTGGGTTGTGGCGATAGGCCGCCTCGCTGGTCAGCAATTCGAGGTGTGGTTTGGCTGTTTGCATTATGTTGTTCTCATTTATTCTGTTCAAAAAAAAGCCCGCTGATGAGCGGGCGGGTATCTGTTTGCTGTACGCAGACGTGTGACACTGCCCGGAAATCAGGAAGTGCGCCACCAACCGTGCAGAGTGAAATGTGCAGTCATTTTCAGATACCTTTCTCGTGTGAACTTGCGTACTAGTTAACTAGTTCAATGGCGTGTTGTCAACCCTTGATTTCAGAATTTCGTGGCAAGTCGGTATCATGGGCTTTTAAGATGTCTCTAACTTGTGACGGGAAGTGCTTTGAGCGATACCACCTACGCCGTAATTTATGATTTACACAGCCATACCCAGGCCTCCGATGGTCTGCTGACGCCCGAAGCGTTGGTGCATCGTGCCGTTGAAATGCGGGTTGGCACGCTGGCCATAACCGATCACGATACAACCGATGCCATTCCAGCCGCGCGCGCCGAGATTGCCCGCAGTGGTCTGGCACTCAAACTGGTTCCTGGCGTCGAGATATCGACCGTCTGGGAGAATCACGAAATCCATATTGTTGGCCTGAACATTGATATAGACCATCCGGTAATGTGTGCGTTTTTGCAAGAACAAAAAACGCGCCGCAACCAGCGCGCAGAAATGATCGCTGAACGTCTGGAAAAGGCGCATATTCCGGGCGCACTGGAGGGGGCACAAAGGCTGGCAAACGGGGGCGCGGTAACGCGCGGTCATTTTGCCCGTTTTCTGGTTGAGGCCGGCAAGGCCACAACGATAGCGGATGTCTTTAAACGCTATCTGGCTCGCGGGAAAACCGGATATGTTCCGCCACAGTGGTGTACAATAAAACAAGCTATTGATGTGATTCATCATTCTGGCGGTAAGGCCGTGCTGGCCCATCCGGGGCGGTATAATCTTTCTGCTAAATGGCTGAAAAGACTGCTGGCGCATTTTGCCGAATGCGGTGGCGAGGCGATGGAAGTCGCCCAGTGTCAGCAGGCGCCCAACGAGCGTTCGCAGCTTGCGACCTACGCCCGCCAGTTTGGTTTGCTGGCGTCACAAGGCTCAGATTTTCATCAGCCCTGTGCGTGGATAGAACTGGGACGCAAGCTTTGGTTACCCGCAGGCGTTGAGCCTGTCTGGCAGCTCTGGGAACAGCCACAGCAACTTGAAGAGAGGGAAGTATGAGTCAGTTTTTCTATATTCATCCGGATAATCCGCAGCCGCGCCTGATCAATCAGGCCGTGGAGATCGTGCGTAAAGGGGGCGTTATCGTCTACCCGACCGATTCGGGTTATGCGCTGGGCTGTAAGATTGAAGATAAAGCGGCGATGGAGCGTATTTGCCGTATTCGCCAGTTGCCGGACGGTCACAACTTTACCCTGATGTGCCGGGATCTCTCTGAGCTATCGACCTATGCTTATGTCGATAACGTGGCATTTCGTCTGATTAAAAATAACACGCCGGGCAACTACACCTTCATCCTGAAAGGGACGAAAGAGGTTCCGCGCCGTCTGTTACAGGAAAAGCGCAAAACCATCGGGATGCGCGTGCCGTCTAACCCGATTGCCCAGGCCTTGCTGGAAACGCTGGGTGAGCCGATGCTCTCAACCTCGCTGATGCTGCCCGGCAGTGAATTCACAGAGTCCGATCCTGAAGAGATCAAAGACCGTCTGGAAAAGGTGGTTGAGCTGATTATTCATGGCGGTTACCTCGGTCAGCAGCCGACCACGGTTGTCGATTTAACGGAAGATGCACCGGAAGTGATTCGCGAAGGCGTGGGTGATGTTAAGCCTTTCTTGTAAAGGTGTAAGCAGCTATACTACGCGGCCATCAAATCAGGGCATAGCCCTGGTTTGACCTGATTCGACGCCTGTGAAGGCGACACCTGAGGAAGCTCAATGAGCGAGAAGTTACAGAAAGTGCTGGCGCGTGCCGGCCACGGCTCACGCCGTGAAATCGAAGCCATTATTGAAGCCGGACGCGTGAGTGTGGACGGTAAAATCGCCACGCTCGGTGACCGCGTAGAAATCGTGCCGGGGCTTAAAATCCGTATCGACGGTCATCTTATCTCGGTTAAAGAATCTGCTGAGCAGATCTGCCGCGTGCTGGCGTACTACAAGCCGGAAGGTGAACTGTGTACGCGCAACGACCCGGAAGGTCGCCCGACGGTATTTGACCGTCTGCCTAAACTGCGTGGCGCACGCTGGATTGCCGTGGGGCGTCTGGATGTGAACACCTGCGGTCTTCTGCTGTTCACAACGGATGGTGAGCTGGCAAACCGTCTGATGCACCCAAGTCGTGAAGTGGAACGCGAATACGCCGTACGCGTGTTCGGCCAGGTTGATGAGAACAAACTGCGCGATCTGTCGCGTGGCGTTCAGCTGGAAGACGGTCCTGCAGCGTTCAAAACCATCAAATTTACCGGTGGTGAAGGGATCAACCAGTGGTACAACGTTACCCTGACCGAAGGCCGTAACCGTGAGGTTCGTCGTCTGTGGGAAGCGGTGGGCGTGCAGGTTAGCCGTCTGATCCGTGTCCGTTACGGCGATATTCTGCTGCCAAAAGGTCTGCCACGTGGTGGCTATACCGAACTGGACCTGACGCAGACCAACTACCTGCGTGAACTGGTGGGCCTGGCGCCAGAAACCACTTCCAAAGTGGCGGTGGAGAAAGATCGTCGTCGCATGAAGGCGAACCAGATCCGTCGTGCGGTGAAACGCCACAGCCAGGTGAACAATAATCGCCGCGCTGGCAGCCGTAATAACAACGGTTAAAAACAAAAGCCCGGTTAATTTCACCGGGCTTTTTTATCAATAATCAATGCCGATTTGCGCTTTGATACCGGCATCAAAAGCATGTTTAACCGGACGCAATTCGCTGACGGTATCCGCTAATTCCAGAATATCCCGATGACAGCCGCGGCCTGTGACGATCACCGTCTGATGCGCCGGGCGATTCCTGAGTGCCTCCAGTACGGCGTCCAGTGGCAGATAGTCGTAGGCGACCATGTAGGTGATCTCATCCAGTAACACCATGTTCAGGGCCGGATCCGCCAGCATTCGTTTTGCATGCTCCCAGACCGCGAGGCAGGCCGCGGTGTCGGTTTCCCGGTTTTGGGTATCCCACGTAAAGCCTGTCGCCATCACCTGGAATTCAACCCCATGCGGCTCAAGTAAGTTACGTTCACCGTTGGGCCATTCCCCTTTAATAAACTGAATGACACCCACTTTCTGCCCGTGACCAACGGCGCGCGTGGCAGTACCAAAGGCAGCGGTGGTTTTGCCTTTGCCGTTGCCGGTAAACACGATGATGATCCCGCGTTCATCCTGCGCAGCGGCGACACGGGCATCAACCTGTTCTTTCAGGCGCTGCTGACGTTGCTGGTGACGTTCTTCACTCATTGCGAAATCCCGGGTTTACGGCCTGGCTGGGCATCAAAAGTCATCCCTGTTTTACGGCGGCTGTCATCGCCCATCAGCCAGAGATAGAGCGGCATAATATCTGCCGGGGTTTTAAGCTTCTGCGGATCTTCCGTCGGGAAGGCGCTGGCGCGCATTTTGGTACGCGTTCCGCCTGGGTTAATGCAGTTCACGCGCAGATGACGGCTCTGATACTCCTCCGCCAGCACCTGCATCATCCCTTCGGTCGCGAATTTTGAGACCGCATACGCCCCCCAGTTTGCGCGGCCTTCGCGCCCTACGCTGGAGGAGGTGAATACCAGCGAACCGGAATCAGATTTGAGTAATAAAGGAAGCAGTGCCTGGGTCAGGAAAAAGGTGCCGTTGATATTGACCTGCATGACCTGCTGCCAGATCTCAGGATCCTGTTCATCCATCGGGCGAACCTCCCCAAGCAAGCCGGCATTGTGCAGTACGCCATCCAGCCGTGGGTAGTGGGTGCTGATGCGGTGGGCAAGCTCCTGGCACGTTTCAGGGGTACAGGTGAGCAGATCCAGCGTGTACCAGCGGGCAGGAATGCCACCGGCGGCGTCAATCTCCTGAGCCACTCCTTTGAGTTTTTCTTCGTTACGGCCAATGAGAATTACGCTCGCGCCATAGTCAGCGTAGGTCAGTGCCGCTTCGCGGCCAATGCCATCGCTGGCACCAGTGACCAGAATGATGCGGTTCTGCAGCAGATTTTTTTGCGGTTGATAATGCACGGTGACTCCTCGGCGCACAGTGATGCAAAGACGCCTTATTGTGTGACTTTTCGGCTTTATGCCCGAATTAGCATGAGAATTCAATCAGTCTACAGGACGCATCGCTGTAAAATTAACAATTTGCAAATATTTAAACCAGAATCGGGGGATTCCTGAAGACGGCTCGCAGAGGTAATGTCACGAGCGAGACGCATGGGCAGGGCTGTTGTACACTGCCGTGAAAGATTCGTGGTTAAATCAAGGTGGAACGCGTGGAATTACTTTCTCAATATGGGTTGTTTTTGGCAAAGATCGCGACGGTGGTGATTGCCATTGCGGTAGTGGCCGTTCTGATTGTTAACCTGACGCAGCGCAAACGTCAGCGTGGTGAGTTACGCATTACCCGCCTGAGCGAGCAGTATAAAGAGATGCAGGAAGAGATGTCGCTGGCCCTGCTTGACAGCCATCAACAGAAACTGTGGCACAAAGCGCAGAAGAAAAAGCATAAGCAGGACGCCAAAGCGGCAAAAGCCAAAGCGAAGCTTAACGCGCCGGAGGAAACGTCAACCCCGCGTGTCTATGTGCTCGATTTTAAAGGCAGTATGGATGCCCATGAAGTCTCTTCCCTGCGTGAAGAAGTCACCGCCGTGCTTGCCGTGGCTAAACCGCAGGATCAGGTGGTTGTCCGTCTTGAGAGTCCGGGTGGGGTCGTTCATGGTTATGGGCTGGCGGCTTCGCAGCTACAGCGTCTGCGTGAAAAACAGATCCCGCTGACGGTTGCGGTGGATAAAGTCGCGGCGAGCGGTGGCTATATGATGGCCTGCGTGGCGGATAAAATTGTTGCGGCGCCGTTTTCTATTATTGGCTCCATCGGGGTGGTTGCGCAAATCCCGAACTTTAACCGCTTCCTGAAAAGCAAAGAGATCGACATTGAATTGCATACGGCGGGTCAGTACAAACGTACCCTGACGCTGCTGGGGGAGAACACGGAAGAAGGACGTCAGAAATTCCGTGAAGATCTCAATGAAACCCATCACCTCTTTAAAGACTTTGTGCACCGTATGCGCCCGGCGCTTGATATTGACCAGGTGGCAACAGGGGAGCACTGGTACGGTACGCAGGCGCAGGAAAAAGGGCTGGTGGATGAAGTGGGCACCAGTGACGACCTGCTGTTGAATCTGATGGAAGGGCGCGAACTGGTTGGCGTGCGCTTTACCCAGCGTAAGCGACTGCTTGACCGCTTTACGAACAGCGCGGCCGAAAGCGCGGATCGCCTGCTGCTCCGCTGGTTGCAACGCGGACAAAAACCGCTGCTGTAAACAAAAACGCGAGGCCAGTGCCTCGCGTTTTGCGTTAATCGACCAGGTGATATTTCTCTGAAAGCGTGTGCGCCAGGTATTTAAACATATTGAATACGGCGGTGCTTTTCGGGGTGGGTAACCCTTGTTCGTCAAGGAAGTATTCGCCGCTGAATACCAGCACGCCGTTACGTTGTTCCACGCCGGTCGCTTCAATGCCCGCCAGGGTGTCTTCATGGTCACGAATCAGCTTATTTGCTTCGATAAGCAGAGAGGCTCGATCAATGGGTTGGGTTGTATTCTGCATAATCCACTCCTTAAACAGTGACAATAGTCTACGCCGGGGGCGCTTTGGGGGCAAATTTTCCCTGTAATGTGAGGGGGTAAGGTGCCGTGACCTGGCTGGCAGGATTTGCTTTTGCATGCTAATAAAGTTGCGTAACGAATTTTATCAGGTAGAGTGTGCGCTTTCGTCATTCTGGCAACAGAATTGCTTGACATTCGACCGGGAATTCGTCACGAATTACATCCGATGTGAGAAAAATACCCGATAACTCAATCACCTGGGCGTTAACGCTTTAACGTTCAGTAAGACAAAGGGGTTGATATCCCCTGACGCAGTCGCAATATCAATGGCTCGTCGTCAGTGGAAGGGAAATCAACATGCGGCGTATTCCTGGAAGAATTAAATTAGGTAAAGGTGAATATGGGTAAAGCTCTCGTCATCGTTGAGTCCCCGGCAAAAGCCAAAACGATCAATAAGTATCTGGGTAATGACTACGTGGTTAAGTCCAGCGTCGGTCACATCCGCGATTTGCCGACCAGTGGCTCAGCCAGCAAAAAGAGCGCAGACTCTACCTCCACCAAAGGGGCTAAAAAGCCTAAAAAGGATGAACGTAGCGCGCTTGTCAACCGTATGGGTGTTAACCCATGGCATAACTGGGATGCACACTATGAAGTGCTGCCCGGCAAAGAAAAAGTCGTTAACGAGCTGAAGCAGCTTGCTGAAAAAGCAGACCACATTTATCTCGCAACCGACCTTGACCGCGAAGGGGAAGCCATTGCCTGGCACCTGCGGGAAGTGATCGGGGGTGACGACAAACGCTACAGCCGTGTAGTGTTTAACGAAATTACGAAGAATGCGATTCGCCAGGCGTTTGAGAAGCCGGGTGAACTGAACATCGACCGCGTAAACGCGCAGCAGGCACGCCGTTTTATGGACCGTGTCGTGGGTTACATGGTCTCTCCACTGCTGTGGAAAAAGATTGCCCGCGGTCTGTCCGCAGGGCGTGTGCAGTCCGTTGCTGTGCGTCTGGTTGTTGAACGCGAGCGTGAGATCAAAGCCTTCGTCCCGGAAGAGTTCTGGGAAGTGGATGCCAATGTCACCACGCCGGGTGGAGATGCGCTGCCGCTGCAGGTGAGTCATCAGAATGACAAACCGTTCCGTCCTGAAAACCGTGAGCAGACCATGGCTGCCGTGGCGCTGCTGGAAAAAGCGCGCTACCAGGTTCTGGAGCGTGAAGATAAACCGACCAGCAGCAAACCTGGCGCACCGTTTATTACGTCTACGCTGCAACAGGCTGCGAGCACGCGCCTGGGTTATGGCGTGAAGAAAACCATGATGATGGCCCAGCGTCTGTATGAAGCGGGTTATATCACCTATATGCGTACTGACTCGACAAACCTGAGCCAGGATGCCGTCAACATGGTGCGCGGCTACATCAGTGACAACTTCGGTAAGAAATACCTGCCAGCGAGTGAAAACCAGTACGCCAGCAAGGAGAACTCACAGGAAGCGCACGAAGCCATTCGTCCTTCTGACGTCTCCGTGTTAGCCGAATCGCTGAAAGATATGGAAGCCGATGCCCAGAAGCTGTATCAGCTTATCTGGCGTCAGTTCGTGGCGTGTCAGATGACACCAGCACAGTATGACTCCACCACGCTGACCGTTGGTGCGGGTGATTTCCGCCTGAAAGCGCGTGGCCGTATCCTGCGCTTCGATGGCTGGACTAAAGTGATGCCTGCGCTACGTAAGGGTGATGAAGACAGAACCCTGCCTGCGGTAAACAAAGGGGATGAGCTCTCTCTGGTTGATCTCGTGCCTGCCCAGCACTTCACCAAGCCGCCAGCGCGTTTCAGCGAAGCGTCTCTGGTTAAAGAGCTTGAAAAACGCGGTATTGGCCGTCCGTCCACCTATGCGTCGATTATTTCGACCATTCAGGACCGCGGTTACGTTCGTGTTGAAAACCGTCGTTTCTATGCGGAAAAAATGGGTGAGATCGTCACTGACCGCCTGGAAGCCAACTTCCGCGAACTGATGAACTACGACTTCACCGCGCAAATGGAAGACAGCCTCGATCAGGTTGCCAGCCATCAGGCCGAGTGGAAAAAGGTTCTCGACAGCTTCTTCAGCGACTTTACCAACCAGCTTGAAAAAGCGGAAAAAGATCCTGAAGAGGGCGGCATGCTGCCGAATCAGATGGTCCTGACCAGCATCGACTGCCCAACCTGCGGTCGTAAAATGGGGATCCGTACTGCCACTACCGGCGTTTTCCTCGGCTGTTCTGGCTACGCGCTGCCGCCGAAAGAACGCTGCAAAACCACCATTAACCTGGTACCTGAGAACGAAGTGCTCAACGTGCTGGAAGGTGATGATGCGGAAACCAACGCCCTGCGTGCAAAACGTCGCTGTAAGAAATGCGGCACCGCGATGGACAGCTACCTCATCGATCCAAAACGTAAATTGCACGTCTGCGGTAATAACCCGACCTGCGATGGATATGAGATCGAAGAGGGTGAGTTCCGCATTAAAGGTTACGACGGTCCTATCGTTGAGTGTGAGAAGTGTGGTTCTGAGATGCACCTGAAAATGGGGCGCTTCGGCAAGTACATGGCGTGCACCAACGACGAGTGTAAGAACACGCGTAAAATCCTGCGTAACGGTGAAGTCGCGCCGCCGAAGGAAGATCCGGTTCCGCTGCCAGAGTTGCCGTGCGAGAAGTCCGACGCTTACTTCGTGCTGCGTGATGGTGCTGCCGGCGTGTTCCTTGCGGCAAACACCTTCCCTAAATCGCGCGAAACCCGCGCGCCACTGGTGGAAGAGTTGTACCGTTTCCGCGACCGCCTGCCTGAGAAACTGCGCTATCTGGCCGATGCGCCACAGCAGGATCCGGAAGGCAATAAAACCGTTGTGCGTTTTAGCCGTAAAACGAAGCAGCAGTATGTTGCGGCGGAGAAAGACGGCAAGGCAACCGGCTGGTCAGCATTCTTTGTGGATGGCAAATGGGTGGAAGGCAAGAAATAATCTTTCCTTACCGTAACTTACCTGTGAAAGGGCCGGACTTCCGGCCCTTTTTTATTACCTTGTTATTATTTTTTGTTCCGTACTATACAGTCAGGCTATAAATGATATAGTGGTTATAGTTAACCCTTTTCTTATTATCAAATCGTCTTAAGCGATTGACCGCATGCGCTAAATCGGATGGTCTGGCATGAAATTACAGCAGCTTCGTTATATTGTTGAGGTGGTAAACCACAACCTTAACGTCTCTTCTACCGCTGAGGGGCTATATACCTCTCAGCCGGGTATCAGCAAGCAGGTCCGCATGCTGGAAGATGAGTTAGGTATTCAGATTTTTGCTCGTAGCGGTAAACACCTCACCCAGGTGACGCCAGCAGGGCAGGAGATTATCCGCATCGCGCGGGAGGTTCTCTCTAAAGTCGACGCAATTAAATCGGTGGCGGGTGAGCATACCTGGCCGGATAAAGGGTCGCTGTATATTGCCACCACCCATACCCAGGCACGCTATGCGCTGCCGGGCGTTATTAAGGGCTTTATTGAGCGCTATCCACGCGTCTCTCTCCATATGCATCAGGGCTCGCCGACGCAAATCGCTGAGGCGGTTTCGAAGGGTAATGCGGACTTTGCTATCGCAACCGAAGCGCTGCATCTGTATGACGATCTGGTTATGCTGCCGTGCTATCACTGGAACCGTTCTATTGTCGTCACGCCCGATCACCCGTTAGCCGGTAAAGGGTCGGTCACTATTGAAGAGCTGGCGCAATACCCCTTAGTGACGTATACCTTCGGCTTTACCGGGCGCTCCGAGCTTGATACTGCATTCAATCGTGCAGGATTAACGCCGCGTATCGTCTTCACCGCAACCGATGCTGACGTAATTAAGACCTACGTGCGGCTTGGACTGGGGGTAGGGGTGATTGCCAGCATGGCGGTTGATCCCGTATCTGACCCTGACCTCGTGCGTCTTGATGCGCATGATATTTTCAGCCATAGCACCACTAAGATTGGTTTCCGTCGCAGTACCTTCCTGCGTAGCTATATGTATGATTTTATTCAGCGCTTTGCCCCACATTTAACGCGCGACGTGGTCGATACGGCCGTGGCATTACGTTCAAATGAAGATATCGAAGAGATGTTTAAAGACATCAAACTTCCGGCAAAATAATCACTCCCGGTATCTTTCCGCCCAGGAAAGATACCGAAATAACCTCTCAAAGCTAAATTAGAATTATCATCATCTGCACTTAACTGCCGTATAATGTCATTAACCATTTATTTAGTGTGGTTATAATGTCGTGAATTGGCGACAAAAGTAGAACTAATTTTTGGCTTCGCAAATATTTCCTTTCAAATATTTATTTCTGGTCAAAAGAATGAATATTTCCCATCAATAGATACGTAAATACACTGGCTTTTCGGCTAAAGTTTCTTTAGGATTTATCTCAACAGATGATTAATTGTACCAATTGTTTGGTCTCTAAATGATAAGCGATATCGATTGTATGAGGTTAGCAATGCCTTCAGGAAGTGAAGAACCGCAAAGGGATCCTGCGCTCAAGCGTAAAGCCTGGCTGGCGGTCTTTCTCGTCTCCGCCTTGTTTTGGGTGGTGGTTGCTTTCCTGGCCTGGAACTATTGGGGTTGAATATGGCAGTGACGGTACGTACAGAAACAGTTAAACAGATGTGTCAGCTTCGTGACAGGGGCCACAAAGTGCGCAAAGCACCTGCCACTGCCGTACCCGCGTCCTGGAAACTGACGCCGCAACAGCAAGCGTTTATTGATGTGTTCGCAGAAGACGAACCCAAAAAACAATAATTTACTTAATTGCGTAATGATGCAAATAGTCTGAATAAAGGCTCAATGCATTTGTACTCTTTAATAAATACACATCAGCAATATTGAACTGAGGGCAGACCTCGGAACCTTTAATAAATAATGCCTGGTGTCCCTATGATGAATAACATGATGTCTATGAAATACTGGTCATGGCTCGGCGTTTTTTCCGCGTCGATTCTGTTCTGGTCACAGCTTATCTGGCTGGCCCTCCACTAAATCGTAAAACCTCGCTACGGCGGGGTTTTTTGTTTTCTCCCCCGCACTGGAACATTCCTGGATTTATCATTTCGGGTTGTTATCAAAACGTTACGACATCTTTGTGTTATCTTTAATTACAGCCCTGATGATTGTCAGGACATCTCTGTAATTAAGGAGGAGCTTATGTCGGTAACCCTACGCGAAGCCAGTAAGGACACATTACAGGCAGAAAATAAAACCTGGCACTACTACAGCCTGCCGCTGGCAGCCAGGACGCTTGGGGACATTTCGCGTTTACCCAAGTCCTTGAAAGTTTTACTGGAAAACCTCTTACGCTGGCAGGATGGTGATTCCGTCACCCTTGAAGATATCCAGGCACTGGCAGGGTGGCTTAAGCATGCCCATGCTGACAGAGAAATTGCCTATCGACCGGCAAGGGTCCTGATGCAGGACTTTACCGGGGTCCCTGCTGTGGTTGACCTTGCGGCAATGCGCGAAGCGGTGAAGCGCCTTGGCGGCGATACCGCTAAAGTAAATCCGCTCTCTCCCGTTGATCTCGTTATCGACCACTCTGTCACCGTGGACCACTTTGGTGACGACGATGCCTTTGGCGAAAACGTACGTCTGGAAATGGAGCGTAACCACGAACGTTACGTCTTTCTGAAGTGGGGGCAGCAGGCCTTTAGCCGCTTTAGCGTCGTTCCGCCCGGTACGGGTATCTGCCACCAGGTGAATCTTGAATACCTGGGCAAAGCGGTCTGGAGTGAATTGCAGGATAAAGAGTGGGTGGCCTATCCGGATACTCTGGTGGGCACCGATTCGCACACCACCATGATTAACGGCCTGGGCGTTCTGGGCTGGGGCGTTGGCGGAATCGAAGCAGAAGCGGCCATGCTTGGCCAGCCGGTATCGATGCTGATCCCTGATGTGGTGGGCTTTAAGCTTACCGGCAAACTGTCGGAAGGCATTACCGCCACCGACCTGGTACTTACCGTCACGCAGATGCTGCGTAAGCATGGTGTGGTGGGTAAATTTGTCGAATTCTACGGTGACGGGCTGGATTCATTACCGCTTGCCGACCGTGCCACCATCGCCAACATGGCGCCGGAGTATGGCGCAACCTGCGGCTTTTTCCCCATCGATACTGTCACGCTGGAATATATGCGCCTGAGTGGCCACAGCGAAGAGCAGGTGGCGCTGGTTGAAGCGTATACCAAAGCGCAGGGGATGTGGCGTAACCCGGGCGATGAACCGGTATTTACCAGCACACTTGAACTGGATATGGGGACCGTCGAGGCGAGCCTGGCGGGGCCAAAACGTCCGCAGGATCGGGTGGCGTTGAGTGACGTACCGAAAGCCTTTGCCGCCAGTAATGAACTGGAGGTTAACACGGCGAAAAAAGACCACCGCCCAATCGACTATGTCCTGAACGGACATCAGTATCAGCTTCCGGATGGTGCGGTTGTCATTGCAGCCATAACCTCCTGTACAAATACGTCGAACCCCAGCGTGCTGATGGCGGCCGGTCTGCTGGCGAAGAAAGCGGTAGAGCTGGGGCTTAAGCCACAGCCGTGGGTAAAAGCCTCTCTGGCACCGGGCTCCAAAGTGGTTTCAGATTACCTTGCACAGGCCAGATTAACGCCGTATCTGGATGAGCTGGGCTTTAACCTGGTGGGGTACGGTTGCACCACCTGTATCGGGAACTCGGGTCCGTTACCTGAACCGATTGAGATGGCGATCAAGCAGGGCGATCTCACCGTCGGGGCCGTTCTCTCCGGTAACCGAAACTTTGAAGGCCGTATTCATCCGCTGGTCAAGACCAACTGGCTGGCGTCTCCACCGCTGGTTGTGGCATACGCTCTGGCCGGGAATATGAATATCAACCTGGTCACCGATCCGATTGGCCACGATCGCAAGAATGATCCGGTCTATCTGAAGGATATCTGGCCATCTGCCCGGGAAATTGCATTGGCCGTAGAGAAAGTTTCTACCGAAATGTTCCGCAAAGAGTATGCGGAGGTGTTTGAAGGTACGCCGGAATGGAAGGCCATCGACGTCGTGGGTTCAGATACCTATGACTGGCAGGATGATTCGACCTATATCCGCCTGTCGCCGTTCTTCGATGAGATGCTGGCTGAACCTGCACCGCTTCAGGATATCCACGGCGCGCGCATTCTGGCGATGCTGGGAGACTCCGTCACCACGGACCACATTTCGCCGGCGGGAAGCATCAAAGCCGACAGTCCAGCAGGCCGTTACCTGCAGAGTCGGGGTGTGGAGCGCCGGGATTTCAACTCCTACGGCTCGCGTCGTGGTAACCATGAAGTGATGATGCGCGGCACGTTTGCCAATATCCGTATCCGCAATGAAATGGTGCCGGGCGTGGAAGGGGGCATGACGCGACATTTGCCGGGGAGCGACGTGATCTCAATTTATGACGCCGCCGTCAAATACCAGCAGGAAGGCACGCCGCTGGCGGTTATCGCCGGGAAAGAGTACGGCTCTGGCTCCAGCCGTGACTGGGCGGCGAAAGGCCCGCGTCTGCTTGGGGTTCGGGTGGTGATTGCCGAATCGTTTGAACGTATCCACCGTTCAAACCTGATAGGGATGGGGATCCTGCCACTCGAATTCCCGCAGGGCGTCACCCGTAAAACGCTGGGACTCACCGGGGAAGAGCTGATTGACATCAGCGGCCTGCAAAATCTGCAGCCGGGTAAAACGGTGCCGGTGAAATTAACGCGCGCAGACGGTAAAACAGAGGTGCTCGACTGCCGGTGTCGTATCGATACGGCAACAGAACTCACCTATTACCAGAACGACGGCATTCTACATTACGTGATTCGTAAGATGCTGGACTGATGGAGCCTGCCCGGCACGCGAGGGCGTTGCCGGGCACTTCGCGATCACTCGCTCAGCAGATGCCCCATTTTGGCGGCTTTGGTGTCGAGGTAGTGCGCGTTTTTTGGGTTACGTCCCACAATGAGCGGTACGCGCTCAACGATATTGATCCCCGCTTCGGTCAGAATTTCGACTTTTTTCGGGTTGTTAGTCAGCAGGCGTACTTCATCCACGCCCAGCAGCTTAAACATATCCGCACACAGCGTGAAATCGCGCTCATCGGCAGCGAAGCCGAGCTGGTGGTTTGCTTCTACCGTGTCGTACCCCTGGTCCTGC
The DNA here is from genome assembly GCF_051948675.1 of Enterobacter sp. Lyrl_3. NCBI lineage: Bacteria > Pseudomonadati > Pseudomonadota > Gammaproteobacteria > Enterobacterales > Enterobacteriaceae > Enterobacter > Enterobacter sp. Lyrl_3. The sequence goes on along the minus strand of NZ_JAYJLI010000001.1, from coordinate 56,762 downwards.
AGCGCGTAGGCGCGGATTTTATTCAGCAGGCCAATATTGCGCCCTTCCTGGCGGTGATAAAGCAGCACACCGCGACCCTCTTCGGCAATATGAGAGAGCGCTGCCTCCAGCTGGAAACCGCAATCACAGCGCAGGCTGAACAACGCATCGCCGGTCAGACACTCCGAATGAACGCGAGAAAGTACCGGGGTTTGTCCTGAAATGTCGCCGTACACCAGCGCGACGTGATCCTGTCCGGTCGCCAGTTCTTCAAATCCCACCATCAGGAAATCGCCCCATGGGGTTGGCAGTTTGGCTTCTGCCACACGTTTAAGCTGCATGTGATTCTCCAGAGTAGGCTGACACGTCTCGTGTCTTCCGCCTGTTTTTGCTTTCTGTATCCGTTCATTTTGCCACAAGCTCAGCAGGTTCGCCTAATGGCTGCCATGCTATACGAACGTTAAACGCACGATCCGACATATCCACCCGTCGGATGAATTTCAGTTATGATTGTGACGCTTAGCGAAAAAGGAGAAGACATGCTTTCAATCGCCAGACGAACGGCAGCAGGTGCAGCCATATTGTTGATTATGCCATTAGCCGTTTGGGTATCAGGCTGGATGTGGCAGCCCGGGCACAATACCCTGTGGCTGAAAACGTTATACTGGATAACAGAGACGGTCACCCAGCCATGGGGCATCATTACTCATGTAGTGCTTTGCGCCTGGTTTTTGTGGTGCCTGCGCTTTCGTCTCCGCGCAGCGTTGGTGCTCTTTGCTATCCTCGGTGGGGCGATCCTTGTTGGCCAGGGGGTAAAATCCTGGGTGAAAGGCCATGTGCAGGAGCCGCGGCCTTTTGTGGTCTGGCTGGAAAAAACGCATCATGTTCCGGTGAATGAGTTCTACAATTTAAAACGTAAAGATCGCGGTGCGCTGGTAAAAGAACAGCTTGCGGAACAGCAGGATATCCCGACGTTTTTACGTAAACACTGGCAAAAAGAGACCGGCTTTGCGTTTCCATCCGGGCACACCATGTTCGCCGCCAGTTGGGCACTTCTTGCCGTCGGCCTTTTATGGCCGCGGCGTCGGACTGTCACTATCGCCATTTTACTTCTCTGGGCGACGGGGGTGATGGGGAGCCGTCTACTGCTGGGCATGCACTGGCCACGCGATTTAGTGGTGGCGACGCTCATTTCATGGCTGCTTGTTACCCTTGCCACCTGGCTGGCTGAACGACTCTGCGGTCCGTTAACGCCGCCGCCGGAAGAGAAAGAAGAGATCGCCGAAAGGGAGCACAGTGGCGTCTGAAGGTTGATTTTGCGCATTTAGCCCATAAATCCATGACGGGCGCGTCACTTTTTCCGTTTCGCGCCCGTCGCTAAAATGGTAGTTTATAAGGCTGATTGCGGTAAGTTGAACACACTTTATTCGCTTGAACCACATAACGGGAAGTAATGTGAAATATTTACTCATTTTCTTACTGGTATTGGCGATTTTTGTCATTTCAGTCACATTGGGTGCACAAAACGATCAACAGGTGACGTTTAACTATCTGCTGGCGCAGGGCGAGTATCGGGTTTCGAGCCTGCTGGCGGTCTTGTTCGCAGCGGGTTTCGCCATCGGCTGGCTGGTTTGCGGTCTGTTCTGGTTAAAAGTACGTGTTTCGCTTGCGCGCGCTGAACGTAAAATTAAACGCCTCGAACATCAAATTGCGCCTGCGTCCGACATCCCGGAAAGCTCTGGTGTGCCGGTCGTCAAGGAATAATCGAATATGCTGGAGTTGTTGTTTCTGCTTTTGCCTGTAGCCGCTGCCTATGGCTGGTATATGGGCCGCAGAAGTGCGCAACAAACAAAACAGGATGAGGCGAACCGACTCTCCCGCGACTACGTTGCAGGGGTGAACTTCCTCCTGAGCAATCAACAGGATAAAGCGGTCGACCTGTTCCTCGACATGTTAAAAGAGGACACAGGGACCGTTGAAGCACACCTGACCCTGGGCAACCTGTTCCGCTCGCGCGGCGAAGTTGACCGTGCCATTCGTATTCACCAGACCCTCATGGAAAGCGCCTCGTTAACTTACGATCAGCGCCTGCTGGCAGTACAACAGCTGGGCCGCGACTACATGGCGGCAGGGTTGTATGACCGTGCGGAGGACATGTTCTCGCAACTGGTGGATGAAACAGATTTCCGCATAGGTGCGCTGCAGCAGCTGCTGCAGATTTACCAGGCCACCAGCGACTGGCAGAAAGCCATTGATACCGCTGAACGTCTGGTTAAGTTGGGTAAAGACAAACAGCGCGTCGAGATAGCCCATTTTTACTGCGAACTGGCCCTGCAGCAGATGGGGAACGACGACATGGACAAAGCCATGGCGTTGCTGAAAAAAGGGGCCGCCGCAGACCGCAATAGTGCGCGTATTTCCATCATGATGGGGCGCGTGTTTATGGCAAGTGGCGACTATGCCAAAGCCGTTGAAAGCCTGCTGCGCGTCATTGATCAGGACAAAGAGCTGGTCAGTGAAACCCTTGAAATGCTGCAGACCTGTTATCAACAGCTGGGTAAACAGGATGAGTGGGTAGCGTTCCTGCGCCGCTGCGTGGAAGAGAACACCGGAGCCACTGCGGAGCTGATGCTTTCCGATGTGGTTGAGCAGCATGAGGGCAGCGACACGGCGCAGGTTTATATTACGCGTCAGCTGCAGCGTCATCCTACCATGCGGGTTTTCCATAAGCTCATGGATTACCACCTGAACGACGCAGAAGAAGGGCGTGCTAAAGAGAGCCTGATGGTGCTGCGTGACATGGTGGGCGAACAGGTGCGTAGCAAGCCGCGCTACCGCTGTCAGAAGTGTGGTTTTACCGCGTATACGCTGTACTGGCACTGTCCTTCGTGCCGGGCCTGGTCAACCATCAAGCCCATTCGCGGTCTCGATGGGCAGTAATTTTTTTAAAACACCTCACTTTAGTTACAACATACTTATCACTTTTATAATCCCGTTCAGTATCGTGCGGCTTGCCAGCCTGGCAGGGAATAAAACGATCCTGTCAATTTGTGGCGCTGGCAGGTAGAATGCACGCCGTTTATCTGTTCCGCGCCGCTGCGCGCCCATAGACGAAAAGGGCTGGTCATGACGTCTGTTACTTCCTCCACTTCCCGCGTAGTTACTGATTCTCCTGTTGTTGTTGCTCTTGATTACAATAAACGTGACGCTGCTCTGGCTTTTGTCGACGGTATTGATCCTCGCGACTGTCGCCTTAAAGTGGGCAAAGAGATGTTTACGTTATTTGGACCGCAAATCGTTCGCGATCTGCAACAGCGCGGTTTTGACGTTTTCCTCGACCTTAAATTCCATGATATTCCAAACACCACGGCGCATGCCGTTGCCGCGGCTGCCGAATTGGGTGTATGGATGGTTAACGTGCATGCATCGGGTGGGGCGAGAATGATGACAGCCGCGCGTGAAGCGCTTCTGCCGTTTGGCAGCGACGCCCCCTTGTTGATTGCGGTAACGGTGCTGACCAGCATGGACGAAAATGACCTGCGTGACCTCGGTGTGACGTTGTCACCGGCTGAACATGCAGAGCGTCTTGCGCGACTGACGCAGAATTGCGGCCTGGACGGTGTTGTCTGTTCCGCGCAGGAAGCGGTGCGTTTCAAAACGGAGCTGGGCCAGAATTTCAAACTGGTCACGCCGGGTATTCGCCCAGCGGGTAGCGAGGCTGGCGATCAACGCCGTATTATGACTCCTGAGCAGGCGCTGGCGGCAGGCGTGGATTACATGGTCATCGGCCGTCCGGTGACACAATCTGCCAATCCGGCAGAGACGCTTAAGGCTATCAACGCATCACTGAAAAAGGGGGCGTAATGACCGACTCAAACAGCCGTCTGGTCTATTCAACCGAAACCGGGCGCATTGATGAACCGAAAGCGAAAGCAGAGCGCCCGAAAGGCGACGGTATTGTCCGTATCCAGCGCCAGACCAGCGGGCGTAAAGGTAAGGGTGTTTGCCTTATCACGGGTATCGATCTGGATGATGCAGAACTGGCGAAACTGGCGGCTGAACTGAAAAAGAAATGTGGCTGTGGCGGTGCCGTCAAAGACGGGATAATCGAAATCCAGGGTGATAAACGCGATGTCATTAAATCGCATCTCGAAGCCAAAGGGATGAAAGTAAAACTGGCGGGCGGCTAAAATAAATGAGCCACGGTATTTACCGTGGCTCTTGTTTTATACGTGCGTAAGTCAGACCTGAAATGCGATAAATATCGCGATGCCCATCAGGGCGTATAATAATTATTTGCCGACCTGGTGACCGATAATACCACCAACAGCAGCACCACCTAATGTACCCAGCGTACTACCGTCTGTTAATACTGCACCACCCAGTGCACCAGCACCGGCACCAATAGCGGTGTTACGGTCACGTTTAGACCAGTTAGAGCATGCGCTCAGGGACATTGCTACAGTGATTGCCAGAACAGCGGCGGCTAATTTTTTGCTGGTTAAGGTCATAATACTTTCTCCTGAATTATCGATTCACGGAAAGATGCACGCTTTAAGTATAGACTAAACGAATACTTAAATTCTGTTCTCCGTGAAAGCTGGTCGCGCAGGTGTTACGTCATCACGCAGGTGATAGTCACTTCCTGTTATATCGCTAACATTAATTTTACGTCTTCAGGGTCAGTTAAACAGGTAAAAACTCTTAAAGGGGGGTTAGGATTCCTCTCAGAGAGAGGTTAAGAGGCGCCTGAAATTCAGGCGCTCGCGGTATCAGGCGGGTTTTTTAATAATGTCGACGATAAGTCCGTCTTCCTGGAGTTTATTCCGATGCGATTCGCTCAGACGGTCATCAGTAATTACGCGGCTGAACCGGGATATTGGCCCCATCGTATAAGGATGGACCGCGCCAAATTTTGAACTGTCGGTCAGCACGATTGCCTCACACTCTTTTTCCAGTACCGCGTTCACAACGTCTGAACGCATCATATCCCGACCGGTAAAGCCGGTTTCGGGCTGCCAGCCGTCAATACCGATGAAGGCCTTGCTGAAATGCACCTGCTGCACGTACTGACGCGTCAGTGGGCCGACCATGCTCTCACTTTTTTTCTGATAGATACCGCCCAGCAGGATGACCTCGCAGCGTGTCTCCTTCAACAAGTGAGCGATATAGCTACTGACGGTAATGATGGTGATGTCTTTTTGCTCGGCCAGGGTGCGGGCCAGCAGGGCGTTGCTACTGCCGTTCTCAATAAAGACCGTTTCGCCATTGTTCACTAAGGACGCGGCAAACTCAGCCAGCTCACGTTTGAGGGCATAGTTATTCATCATGCGGGTTTCTACGTCCTCGCTGTCCAGCGGGACCGCATACCCATGCGCACGACGCAGGTAGCTCTGTTTTTCGAGTAGATTCAGATCCTGACGGATGGTGACTTCAGAAACGCCTGTCGTTTTAGCGAGATCGACGACGCTCACGCGCCCCTGATCGATGACCATCTGCAAAATGATTTGTTGTCGGGAATTCATAGCATCCATTTAAAAAAGCGAAACGAGGGCGGATAGGGCGTGGTTAAACTTCCCACGGGGCTTTTGGCTGTCTGTTTTCTGACGCGGTTTCGGCGCCATTCTGAGCCAGAAGTTCAGACTTCAGGATCTCAAGGTTACGGATCGCAGAGTGATAATCGCCCGCCACCAGTATATCCAGCACGGTATCAATTCGTTGGGCTACGGCCTGCGCATCAATGTTAGACATAATCTCATCCCGGGTACGAAAAGTTAATATTTTCAATGATGCAGAAAATGGATTCAAAAGAGAAGGGAAAAAATGCAATAACTAAATTACATAAATGAAAGTAATAAATTTATTCCCCCGCATGCAGCGTGATGAATGAGTGGATTAGTCTAAAACTGCGCGCAAGGCGCTTTTTTATATGAGGAATTAGACTATGACAGTTATCAATCAGACTACCTGCACACTGTTTACCGATACTGAACGTTTCACTCAGTTGTCCGGGTATTATGAGGAGGAGCGCCGCACAGTCTGGATGATGTTGCGGGCGCAGCCACGACCTTGCTTCAACCATGCGTTAATCGAAGAGATCATGAACCTCTCCTGGCTTGTTCGCCAGTCCGGGTTTGCGGTCGATTTTTGGGTAACCGGTTCGCTGGTACCCGAGATGTACAATGCGGGAGGTGATTTACAGTTCTTTGTCGAATGTATCCAAAACGGACGCCGCGAAGCGTTAAGAGCCTATGCCCGTGCCTGCGTGGACTGCGTTCATGCGGCGTCACGAGGGTTTGATACGGGGGCTATTACCCTGGCGATGGTCGAAGGCAGTGCGTTAGGGGGCGGATTCGAAGCCGCGCTGGCGCACCACTTTGTGCTGTCCCAGCGCGATGCCCGCTTAGGCTTCCCTGAGATCGCCTTCAACCTTTTCCCCGGCATGGGGGGGTACTCGCTGGTTGCTCGCCGCTCAGGCATGAAGCTGGCGGAGGAGCTCATCTACAAAGGGGAGTCTCATACGGCAGAATGGTATGAACAGCATGGGTTAGTGGATGTCCTGTTCGAACCCGGGCAAAGTTACGTCTCCGTCAGAACGTTCATTGACACGCTGCGGCCGAAGATGAACGGCGTAAAGGCGATGTTACGCGCCCGTACCCGCGTGCTGCAGCTGCCTCGCAGTGAGCTGATGGATATCACGGAAGATTGGGTTGACGCTGCGTTCTGCCTTGAACCAAAAGATATCGCTTATATGGAGCGTCTGGTCATGCTGCAAAACCGCCACCAGGCGGCGGGTTTACGCAAAGCCAGTTAGTGCTGTTTACGCGCCTGATATCGCTTTAGCCATCGCTCGAATGCGGCAGCGGGCATGGGCTTAGCAAAGAGAAAACCCTGCCGTTCGTTGACGCCGTTCTTAGTCAGAAAGGCGTCTTCTTTTGCGTTCTCCACACCTTCGGCAATGACCTGCAAATTCAGTGCCTGCGCCACCGCGACGATGGCCCGCACCAGCGACTGGGAAATAGACTGTTTATGAATATCCCGGACAAATGACTGATCGAGTTTTATCGCATCGATGGGGAAGCGTGCCAGCTGCGACAAAGACGAGTAGCCGGTACCAAAATCGTCCAGATGGATTTGCGCACCAAGCTGGCTGAACTGCTGGATCACCGACAGCGCCAGCTCTTCGTTTTCAATGAGGCAGCTTTCCGTTAACTCAACGTCGATAGGGCAGTATTCAAAATCCAGATCCTTCAGGGCCTGTTTTAAGTCGCTGAAAATGGTTTGATCTGCCAGCTGACGGGCCGAGACGTTCACCGCCACGCGCAGGTTAATGCCTTTGTCGCGCCATTTCGCCACCTGGCGAACCACATCAAGCATGACCCAGCGGCCAAGCGGCACAATCAGCCCTGACTCCTCAGCATACGAGATAAACTCCAGCGGAGGAATCAACCCGCGTTCTGGTGATTGCCAGCGCACCAGCGCTTCAAGGCTTCTGACTTCACCGCGCCAGGTGACTTTAGGCTGGTAGTGGATCAGCAACTGATCGTTATCCAGCGCTTTGCGCAGGTTGGTATCCAGCCAGAGATACTCAAACACGCGCTGGTTCATTTCCGGCGAGAAGACGCAGAACTTACCCCGGCCGTTCTCTTTTGCGGTGTACATGGCGGTATCGGCATTGCGGATGACGCTTTCCCGATCGTTACCGTGCTGCGGGGCGAGGGCGATACCTAACGAGCAACCGGTATAAATTTCAATCAAACCAATTCTGAACGGCTGGCGCAGACGGGTCAGAATGCGTGATGCCATCGCTTCCAGAGAACCCTGAGAGGTATTGGTGGCCATGACAATAAATTCATCGCCGCCGAGTCGCGCCAGCACCTGGCCTTCTTCCAGACAGCTCAGAATGGCCAGTGCGACCGCCTGTAATAACTGATCGCCAAACATGTGCCCGTAGGCGTCGTTCACCTTTTTGAAGTTATCGAGATCGAGATACACCACGCCAACCTGCGTCTCACCGCGGCTGTCGATGGCGTCTGAAATCAGTTCGTGGATCGCGTTGCGGTTCGGCAACCCGGTGATGGTGTCGGTATTGGCCAGCACCCGCAGGCGCTCCTGGGCGCGGCGCTCCTCCGTAATATCGGTGCCGGAACAGATAAGAAAAATTTCATTTTTACCGCTACCGCTGTGGACAAATTTGTTTCTGAACAGAAACAATCGTTGTCCTTTTCGCGTTTTGATCCAGCGCTCGACTTCGTAAGAGCTGCCGTTGCGAAAGAAGCCGGTGATGTTGCGCTTAGAGGCTGCCGCTTCACTGCGGCTCATAAACAACTTAAACACGTTCTGGCCGATAACTTCTTGTTCTTTCAGGCCGGTGTACTCCTCGCTCAGGCGGTTAAACCGCTGAATATTGCCGTTCTGATCGAGGATTACGATAACGGAGTTGGCTTCCGAAACCACTTGTTCCGCAAAGGACAGCCCCTGAGCCAGGTCCCGGGCTACGGAAGGCGTATCGTTCCACGCAGAGGCTGTTCCGGCCCACTCATTACGGGTTATTTTGCGTCCGACAAGGTGTACAGGAACATCTTCGCCGTACAACGAGAGCGTCATAGAGATACTGGACGTAATGACGGTTAACTGGCGAATAAGTTCGGCCTGTTCATCGTCCAGCGCCACCACCTGAGTGACATCGGCATTTTCGCTGGTAGAAAGGTGCAGAGCATTGCTGTCTGCTGTCAGTCGCCACCAGGGGCTGTGAGTTCCCATGTAACGAAACAGCAAATTCTGCTCCAGATCGTCCATCATGTTTTCTCCTGCAGCTACCTGTTAGCGCACAATTTATTCCGTTGCAATCGGCTTTTTCGAGGTAAGACCACGGCCAGACCGATGTGAACTTATTGTTTTTTCCCGGGTTTCTTATAATAAAACGAGTCAGGTAAAAAAGGATACTTAGCAAATAAAAATTCACGTAACCGAATATAACGGCACTCTTTTACTGTAGATAATTCTGGCGAATTTGGGCGGGGGAAGTCTGAAAATAGTAAGAAAAAATGAAGAATTTGCAGCGTGGCGTAAAAGAAAAAATTGTCGGCCCGTCCGGTAAGGAAAGGGCCGACAATTGAACAGCTTATCAGGCGGCAGGGCGCGCGATGATGCTGCGGGTTTCCATGCGGACTTCGGCGATAGTTACGTCAATCACGTCGGTGACCTTGTAAACCGTTTCACCTTTGATTTGCACAGTCCCGTTTTCCTGGCTACAGACAAGTTCATCGCGAACGGCATGCAGGAACGGCGCAGGGATAAAGGCCACCGCCCCGTTATCCACCAGACGCACGCGCATCCCCCCACGGCTGATATCAATGATTTCTGCGGCGAAGCGAGTGTCTGTGCCGGCTTTGTCCTGCAGGAAGCGGGCGTACAGCCAGTCACCTACATCACGTTCCGCCATGCGGTTCAGGCGCCGACGATCTGCCATCTGCAGGGTCGTGTCATCCTGAGGACGCGCAATTGATTCGCCCTTAATGATCGCTTTCAGCAGGCGATGGTTAACCATATCGCCATACTTACGAATTGGAGATGTCCAGGTGGCGTAGGCTTCAAGACCGAGGCCGAAGTGTGGGCCAGGCTCAGTGCTGATCTCGGCAAAGGACTGGAAACGACGAATACGGCTGTCGAGGAAACCAGAAGGCTGTGCGTCCAGCTCGCGGCGCAGCTTGCAGAAGCCCTGCAAGGTTAGCACTTCTTCCGGGTCAACATGCACATCATGATTCTTCAGTAAGGCGGCCAGCGCTTCGGTGTTCGCCGGATCAAACCCGGTATGAACGTTATAAATGCCGAAGCCAAGCTTGTCGCGCAGCACACGTGCGGCACAAATATTGGCGGAAATCATCGCTTCTTCGACGATGCGGTTCGCAATACGTCGTGGTTCGGCCACGATATCCAGCACTTCACCTTTTTCGCCCAGAACAAAGCGATAGTCCGGACGATCCTTGAACACCAGCGCATGGGTTTGACGCCACTCGCTGCGGCTCAGACAGATGCGGTGCAGCAGACGAATCTGTGCGGCAATGGCCTCAGAGGCCGGTTCCCAGCTGCCCGTGTTCTCCAGCCAGTCAGAGACGTCGTCGTAAGCCAGCTTGGCTTTAGATTCAATGGTGGCCGCGAAGAATTCGATATCGTCTTCAATTGTGCCGTCCGCAGCAATGGTCATGCGGCAGGCGAGCACCGGACGCACTTCGTTCGGCCGCAGCGAACAGAGATCGTCGGAGAGTTCACGAGGCAGCATCGGGATGTTAAAGCCCGGCAGATAGTTGGTGAACGCACGGATTTTCGCGATATCGTCCAGCTTGCTGCCTTCAGCAATCCAGGCGGTAGGATCGGCAATGGCCACGGTTAACAGCCGTTTGCCGTCGGCAAGTTCTTCAGCGTACAGCGCATCATCCATATCTTGCGTACTGGCGCTGTCGATAGTAACAAACTCCAGGGCAGTCAGATCGCGACGCTCAAGACCTTCGTCCTGCATCTCGGTGGCGACGCCGTTCGGGGCTTCTTTCTCAAGATTATGGCGCGCAAGCGTAACCCACCACGGTACAAAATGGTCATCACCGAACGTGATGAACTGGGTCAGTTCCGCATAGAAACCGCGATCGCCTTTCAGTGGATGACGGCGCATTTCGGCAACGGCCCAGTCACCTTCTTTAAAATCATGCTCAACGCCGCGAGCGGCACGGCAGGGGATGGCGTCTTTCAGCAGAGGATGATCCGGCACGATGGAGAGACGATCGTCTTTTCTCTGCACCTTGCCCACAAAACGGGTCAGAAACGGCTCGATCAGTTCTTCCGGCTCGGCAGATTCACGCTCTTTTTCGGTATGAATAACCGCCATGACGCGGTCGCCGTGCATCACTTTCTTCATCTGCGGTGGCGGAATGAAGTAGCTTTTCTGCGCGTCGACTTCAAGGAAACCAAAGCCTTTTTCCGTGGCTTTTACGACCCCTTCTGCACGCGGCGTCTGGGAATGCAGTTGCTGTTTAAGCTGCGCTAGCAGCGGGTTGTCCTGAAACATAATGTTCTATTTTCGTAGCCATTGAGCGGCTGACAGTTTTACGCGATTCTCACTGCCACAGCAAGCGCTCTTTGGGTAAATAGTATGGTTATTCCGCTTTGCCAAGCGCCACTTTCAGGCGCTCCAGCCAGCCGTCTAACGCGCTTCGCGTAAGCAGTGCAATCGCCCGGCCAGCGGGAAGTCCTTCTTCCGTGAGCGGGTTAAACTGTGCTGCACTGAAACGGTCCGGTGAACGTGTCAACAACACCACGGCCGCTAAGAGCGCTGGCGACGCGGCCCGGTCTTCTACGCGGCAATGGTTCAGGATTTCTCCCGTCAGATCGAGCAGCGTGGGTTCGTGGCAGAGCACAGGCGTCAGCGCCTGAAGAGCGGGCTCGGCTTGCCAGCGTGAAAGCGACTCAAGTTGATGCGCACTGGCATAGCGCAGTTCCACGACAGGCAGTAGAGCGATCCAGGCGCCAGGCCTGGCGGGCAGCGTGTGCGGTTGAATATGGTGTCCCGGCAGCCAGCGTACGGGGTGGCCCAGCAGCGCCTGAAATACTGCTACCACGCGGGCCTGAAAACCGATAAAGCCAATAATCTGGCTGATGAGCACAATGTCATACGTTGTCAGACCCACCTCATCAAGCTGGTTCTGCGCTTTATCATCGATGACATCCGGTGAACTGGCAAGCTGGCGGGCATACTGCGTGATCTGGGCCAGACGGCGGTTACTTTCGCGAGAGGAGTCCGGGCCGGGAAGGGGGGCGAGAAGGGCGGCGTAGTGGTTACAGAGCCTTTGAACCCCGCAGGCCTGCGCCACCGTCAGCGCGGTACTCAGCCTGTCGTAGGCACTCAGCGTATACAGACGGTTGACGGCGATATCGAGTGGAAACAGCCGGTGACATAACGCCCGGGCAGGAGTAAGCCAGCCAGCACAGGCAGTAACAATCTCATCCGGTAAGGCTAAATCGAGCAAAAAACGATCGTCGACGTTAGCGGCTTCGGGCACCAGAGGCAGGACATCCGTCTGCGCGTGGTTTGACTGGGTTTCGTGGTACCAGTGGCCTTTGCCGGAAAAACGGCGTTGTTCCATGGGCGTTCCTTGATCTCAAAATGGCGATCAATATCCTGGCGTAAGGCGGATGAGGGGAAAAATATTGTTAGGTGATAACAAATAGCAGAACGGAATAACGAGAGAGGGCGGGGCGGGAAAAACTCTCTTCCCGGGCGGGAAGAGAGTCACAAACTTATTTAATTTCCAGCTCGTTCATTGCAGCGATGTTGAAGCCGCCGTCAACGTGAACCACTTCGCCGGAGATACCCGCGGAAAGGTCAGAGCACAGGAATGCTGCAGAGTTACCCACATCTTCAATGGTAACGGTACGACGAATCGGGGTAACCGCTTCGCAGTGTGCCAGCATTTTACGGAAATCTTTGATACCGGAAGCCGCCAGGGTACGGATTGGACCTGCAGAGATGGCGTTAACGCGCACGCCTTCAGGGCCCATTGCGTTCGCCATGTAGCGGACGTTTGCTTCCAGAGACGCTTTAGCCAGACCCATCACGTTGTAGTTAGGGATTGCGCGCTCTGCGCCCAGGTAGGACAGGGTCAGCAGGGCGGAGCCCGGGTTCAGCATGGCACGACAAGATTTCGCCATCGCAACAAAGCTGTAAGAGCTAATGTCGTGAGCGATTTTAAAGCCATCGCGGGTTACCGCGTTCACGTAGTCACCGTCCAGCTGGTCGCCAGGTGCGAAGCCGATGGAGTGAACGAAACCGTCAAATTTATCCCACGATTTTGCCAGTTCAGCAAACATGCCATCGATGCTTTCATCTTGTGCAACGTCACATTCCAGAACAATGCTGGAACCCAGCTGCGCGGCAAATTCTTCAACACGGCCTTTCAGCTTGTCGTTCTGGTAGGTGAACGCCAGCTCAGCGCCTTCGCGATGCATTGCCTGTGCGATGCCGTATGCGATGGACAGTTTGCTGGCAACGCCGGTTACCAGAATGCGCTTACCGGAAAGAAAACCCATAGCTTTAATCCTTATATTCATTGCTTATTTTGCCTTGTAATTCATAGCGTTACAGGCAGTATTTCAAAATTATTCGAAATCAGCTCGAAATTATAGCCCACTCACTGCCCCTTGTGTCACGCTATTTCTCGCGAATCTCCCGGGAATGAACGCGCGTAAGGGGCTGATATGGGAAACGCGGCTGTGAAAATTTCGGCATTCGTCCAGTATATCACCCGGCGTCAGGTTCACCTCATCCAACCAGCATCGAAGCGTGATCCCGTAAAGCGTTTCACCTTTTTCTGGCGTGCTCGATGAAACGCGCGACGACAATAAAGAAAACCGGGACGAAGAAAATGGCGAGAAATGTACCGCTAATCATACCGCCGAAAACCCCGGTGCCAATGGCATGCTGCGTGCTGTCACTTGCGCCACGGGCCAGCATTAACGGGACAACCCCTAGCGTAAAGGCCAGTGAGGTCATCAGAATGGGGCGCAAGCGTTGCCGGGCAGCCTGTAGCGTTGCTGCCACGATTGTTTCCCCCTCCCGCTGCAGCTGCCTGGCAAACTCGACAATCAGAATGGCGTTTTTTGCAGACAGCCCGATCAGGGTGATCATCCCCACCTTGAAGAAAACATCATTTGTCATGCCGGCAATGTGTACGGCCGCTACCGCGCCAATAAGACCCAATGGCACGACCAGCATAACCGCGAAGGGTATAGACCAGCTCTCATAGAGCGCGGCAAGAACCATAAACACAACGAGGATTGACAGCACAATAAGGCCGGGAAGCTGTGACTCAGACGCTTTCTCCTGCAATGAACTCCCGGCCCATTCCCCTGCGATACCCGCAGGCATCTCTCTTGTCAGCGCTTCCATGGTTTTTATTGCCGTACCGCTGGATTCACCCGAGGCGGCACTTCCCGTAATGCGTATCGCAGGATAACCCTGATAGCGGTTCAACTGCTGGGGCGCAACGTTCCATGAAAGGGTGGCAAACGTAGAGACCGGCACCATCTGTCCCGTCCGATTTTTTACCGATAAGGCTAACAATTGTTCGGGCTGCATGCGGTAGGGCGCATCGGCCTGAACAATCACCTGTTGAACGCGGCCGTTATTGGTATAGTCATTAACGTAACTGGAGCCCGTGGTCACAGACAAGGTTTGATTAATTTCGTCAAACGAGACGCCCATGGACTCGGCTTTTTCCCGGTCGATCTGAATTGCCAGGCTGGTGCCATCCGGCAGGCCATCTATGTAGACATCATTCAGTTCAGGCCGTTGATTTGCCTGCTGAACAAGGTCATCCGCAGCCTTTTTTAGAGCCTGATATCCCAGTCCTGCTCGGTCCTGCAGATAGTAAGTAAATCCGGATGAGGTCCACATATCCGAAATCGCCGGAGGGAGCAGGCTCATCGTCACGGCATCAGAAACGCTCTCCATGCGCGACTGGATAGCGTTTGCTTCATCCTGGGCGGTGATCCCTTGTCGGTTTTTCCAGTCCTTAAGCGTGGTAAAGGCCATGGCCGAGTTGGGGCCAGAACCTGAAAAGCCAAAGCCCAGGATCATAATGTTGCTCTCAATCGCCGGTCGCGATGCAATTTCCTCTTCAAATTTTTCAACCACTTTAAGGGTACGCTGCATGGTCGCATCAGACGGCAGTTGCAGGGAAGACATAAAGTAGCCCTGATCTTCATCCGGCAGAAACGAGGAGGGCAAAGACGACAGGCCAGCAAACAGGGCAGCGCAAAGGGCAATATACAGCAGCAGCATGCGGCCCGTTCGTTTTAATACGGCACCCAGGCTGGAGGCATACACTGCCGTGAGGGCGTAAAAATGCGCGTTAAACCAGATCGCAAATTTCCCGGCGCCTTTCTTGTTCGCCTCATGGGGCTTGAGTAACGTGGCACAAAGCGCGGGTGTCAGCGTCAGCGCCAGAAAGGCCGATAACAAAATGGAAATGGCCATTGAAATACAGAATTGTCGATAGATGATCCCCACCGATCCCTCAGCAAAGCCCATCGGGATAAACACCGCCGTGAGCACAAGCGTGATACCCGCGATGGCAGGGGTGATTTCCTGCATGGCCTGCCGCGTGGCTTCGCGCGGTGAAAGCGCTTTTTCTTCCATCAGTCTTTCGACGTTTTCAACCACGACGATGGCATCATCAACGATAATACCGATTGCCAGCACCATGCCGAACATGGTCAGGATGTTGATGGAATAACCGCTGAGCAGCATGATCGTAAAGGTGCCCAGGAGCGCCACGGGGGCGACAATCGCCGGAATAAGCGTGCAGCGTATCTTGTGCAGAAAAAGCAGCATGACCAGAAACACTAGCACCATCGCTTCAACAAACGTCTGTACCACCTTCATAATTGAAAGCTTTACGAAGGGCGCCGTATCAAAAGGGACGGTGAAGGTCATTCCCTCCGGAAGCACATGAGAGAGCTCATCAATGCGCGCCCGCATGCCTGAGGCGGTACTGATGGCATTCGCTCCCGGCGACAGCTGGATTGCGGCTGCCGTCGCCGGAACGCCGTTTTCGCGAATACCGTACGCATAGCTTTGCAGGCCGGATTCAATGCGGGCAACGTCCGACAACTGCAGGCGGGCCCCTGTGATATCGGATTTAAGGGTAATATGGCGAAATGCCTCGACCGAAGAAAGTTGTCCTTTAACCGTAATCGGATAAGTCACTCCCTGGCCTTCTGTTGCCGGTTCATCGCCCGTTCTGCCGGGGGAAACAATGGTGTTCTGCTGGCTGACTGCCGTAAGCACATCGCTCACCGACAGCCCATAGCTGTGAAGCTTCATCGGATCGAGCCAGATACGTAGCGCTTTCTCACCACCAAAAAGCTGGACTTTGCCAACCCCCGGCACGCGGCGAAGCTCATCGCTAATATTTCTGGCAAAATAATCGCTCAAATCCGCTTCCTGAAATTTCCCGGAGGTGGATTTTAACCCCACCATCATCAGAAAACTGGCGTTCGCCGCCTCGACGTTAATGCCGTTTTGCCGGACCGACTGAGGTAGACGCGGCTCGACAATTTTTATCTGATTCTGGAGATCCATCTGCGCAAGTTTAATATCTGTGCCTGGCTTAAACGTCACCGTAATTGAGGCTGAACCGGTGGTGTCACTCGAGGATTCAAAATAGAGCAAATTATCCACGCCGGATATTTCACGTTCGATAAGAGAGACGACCGATGTATTCATTACATCAGGGCTGGCGCCGGGATACGAGACAGTAATGATAATACCCGGCGGTGCAACGGCCGGATATTGCGCAACCGGCAGCCGGGGAATAGACAATACGCCCGTCAAAACAATAAAAAGTGCGACGACCCAGGCGAAAACAGGACGATCAATAAAAAATTGCGGCATGAGGATTACTTCCAGTCAACTAACAGTGAAACGCATTACGGGTGCAGTGCCTCGTCATCGGTCGATACCCGTTTACCGATGTCTCTGAGCTGTGAAAATTTCTCAAGGAGTTGCGGGGCGTCATCCAGGCTTGTCGCAAACATCCACATATAGGTCATCACGGAGTAGATATGACCCGCCGTAATACCCGTCGAGTGGGTCATCAGGATAATGGTCAGCGTAAAAAGCAGGGCAATCAGCGAACCAATCAGTAAATATCCCCACGCTTCGCGGTCAGAGAGCGCAATACGCAAGTGTGCAAGCGTAGAATAATGACGTTTAAGGGTCGCAGAGCTCGCTTTATGTACATAATCCACCTCTTTCTCGAGGCGGTTATTGAGGCGTCTGAACAGCAATTCATTCTTATGGGTGAAACCGGAAACAAATCCCATCAGGATTAAGACGATGATGGCGCAGACGATGCCAGCCCAGAATTCAATGATCAGCAGCATAATGGCTGCACCAAAAAGCGAACTCATTGAGGTAATGAGCATGGGCAGATGCATTTCAAAGAAATCCACGAACTCACGCGATAAGGTAACTCTCGCCGCGATTGTCGAATGATTAAGCTGATATTTTCGCTGAGCCAGCACCACAGAGACCGCAAGCCCGGCGTAAATCCGTGCGAAGGTGCGCGTGTCCACGCTGCGCCTGGCGGCACCAATGCACCAGATAAACAGGACCATTAGCCCATACAGTGCAGCGCTCACGGTATCCCCGGCGAGAATGGCATTTATCGCGATCCCCGCAAGTACGGGATAGAGTAAAAAGGTCACATTTTCGGCAATAACCAGAAAGAAGGTAATAAACAGCTTCTTGCTGTGCCGCACGGCAAGTGCCTTGAGCGAGCCAACAACCCCGGAAACGACCGGAGGACGATGAGTATTTTTAAGGATCATATTTTTCGAGTTATTAATGCCAGAGAGCAGGGGAATTCCGTCAGGAATTTATCCATTAACCGTTACTTTATACAGCGCATGTTTAGTACTGATGTGCGATTTGTGGAGGTTATATGGAGACAGTAAACTTAAATCATCCTTAACATGAGATAAATGGGTGAGCCAACAAAAAATATAATGAGAAAACATTCGCAGTAAAACACCAGATCGGCAATATCAGGTGCGATGTTTAACAAAATACTGAAAATGATGATCAGGTAGATAAAAATCAATGCCAGGCACAGGGCCATGACAAGGAGTTCCGTCAATCCGCCTCCTTTATGTTGAATCGCAAGAAAAAACGATGTCGCTGCGATACAACCATAAATAACAGGTGAGGAGATAATGGTTGCCGCCACTTTTTCATCGACTTCATGTATCAGGATCATCCAAAGATGCAATAATCCCCACGATACAATAAGAAACAAACATGACGTGCCAATGTTAGCAGGTGAGACATATCTATTAATATTCATGGTGAGTGTCTTCGGGTATTAATGAAAGCAATTGATAGACCGGGGTGCGTGCGAGAAGTTCAACGGTTTATTCTCTTTGGTCGTTTTTTTTCTGAATAAAAAAGATTACGTCTGTATATGGAGTATTTATTTCCGAAATGTGGAGGAAGTGTGGAGAAAATAACCTAAGGGGTTCGGTTGTGGCAGAAATGTTTATAAAAAGTCGTCGCCCAACGGCACTTTTTTGTCGTGCGTGGGTCTTAGACTTTTATAAAATGACGTATAGCGTATTTTCTCAACATAATAGAGACGCTTTCAGTTCCTGTGGAGATAAAATGTACAAAAATAATTTAATCCTTGTCGCCGAAGATGAAGATGAAATCGCCGATATACTGATGAGCTACCTGCAGCGGGCTGGGATGAAAACGTTAAGGGCAACTGATGGTGAGCAGGCGATAAACCTGACGCGTCTGCATAAACCGGATCTCATTTTGCTGGATATCCAGTTGCCGGTATTTGATGGTTGGAGCGTTCTTACCACGCTGCGCCGGGAGAGTACGGTGCCTGTTATTATGGTCACCGCCCTCGATCAGGATGTTGATAAACTGATGGGATTGCGCCTGGGCGCTGACGACTACGTGATCAAGCCTTTCAATCCCTCTGAAGTTGTCGCGCGAGTCGAAGCCGTACTGCGCAGGACGAAGGCTCACGTTCAACAGGTGGCTGCAATGCCGCTCAGGACGCCCTTCATCACAGTCTACCCGGATGATTTCTATATAGAAGTTACGGTGGGGGAAGAGGTGGTTTGCCCGGTATTGACCACCACAGAATTTAAATTGCTGACTTACCTGGTCAGGAACCCAAGAAAGGTCTGCTCTCGTGAGGAATTACTCAACGCCTGCCTGCCGGAAGGCGATACCTTAGACAGAACGGTCGACAGCCACATGAGCAAACTGCGTAAAAAACTGGAGCTTGCAGGTCTTCATGGTGTGCCAGAAAGCATTAGAGGAATGGGCTACCGGCTGGGAGAAAAGAAATGAGCAGAGAATCTGTTCTGAGCCGCCAGATTCTGACCTACATGTTAACGCTGGCATTGATGATTATCGCCATCGCTATCCTGGGGTCCTGGCTGTTTTACAGCTTCGTACTCGATTACCTTCCGGGCGGCGTAGCGGCCGGTAACGATGAAAATATGACGATGTGGGACTGGGTGTGGATCGTGACGGTCTCTGCAATCAGTGTGATGATTTCCCTCTTTTTAACCGTAAAGCTGTCATCGCGCATCCTCACGCCATTAAACGCGGTTGCCACAAGCCTGAAACGCATCTCGCAGGGCGAGTTGGATGCCAGGGCCTGGTGCGCCAGTTCCCGGCTTGGCGAGATAAATCATCTCGTCAACGACTTCAACGAAATGGCTGAAAAATTACAGACGCTGGACAGTCAACGTAAATCCTGGAATGCGGCGATTGCGCATGAGCTGAGAACACCCGTCACGATTTTACGCGGGCGGCTTCAGGGGCTCGTCGACGGTGTTTTTACGCCTGAACCCGTTCTGTTTAATAACCTGCTTAAACAAACCGAAGGGTTGGCGCGGCTGATAGAAGATCTCCGGGTTGTCAGCTCAGACGGCGGTGCCGGTTATACGTTATACAAGAGTGAAATCGATCTGAAGGAAACCCTCGAAACGGCGCTGGAAACCTTCAGACCCGAGTTTGAGCGTAAGCAATTTACTCTTCGTACCGAACTTAAAGCCCAGCGGTGTCTCTGCGATCCGCTACGTATTAATCAGTGCTTAACCGTGCTGTTCGACAATGCGCTGCATTATTCGACATCACGCAAACTCATCGTAAAAAATGGCGTGTTTGGCAGAGAAAATTACATTCTGATTCAGGACGAAGGGCCGGGCATTCCGCGCGAATTTCATGATTTTCTCTTCCAGCCCTTTCAGCGGGATAAAGGGGCAAGACAATTGAATCCTGAAGGGTGTGGTTTAGGGCTGTCGGTGGTCAAAGCCATCATGTCTGCGCACGGTGGCGATGTCACCTATGTATTGACGAAGCAAAACCACTCCCTCTTCAAATTAACCTGGCCGAACGCGTCGTAACTGCGTACAGGCTCAAATGAGCCTGTTTGCGACGGGCGTCATTTGCCACATTTCACCTAACCTGGCATCCCATTCCGGCGGCGTGATAGCCAGTTTGCCCCGTTTCGGGCTTAACGTTATCTCGCTGAAGTAGATCTCGTCCCGGGTTAGCATGAGGTCGACACGGCAATAGTCAATCCCCAGGGCCAGCTCTTGCGCCGCCAGCAGCGCTTCCTGATAAGAGGCGGGCTTGGGTATGTCCTGCGGAGTGTTGGGATATTCCATCTGGAAAGGCAGCAACTGCCAGTGGCGATCGTAAACGTTGATAAAACCATTGCCGTTTTCATCAGTGAAATCAGCTTCCATAAACTGCGCGACACCGTGGAAACAATGAATCCTCAACATTTCGGGTGTTGTGTTTTTGTCCGCGTCATTAAAGAGATCGATATACTTCTCGCACAGAATAACAGGAGGGATGTTTTTATATTGCCATTCCCGTGTGGTGTAATATAGATTTCTCTTTAATGCCAGCCGAAGCTTGTTTTGCGATTTTTTAAGGTCAAATTCAGCTTTGTTTGTGCATATGATCGCGCTTCCACTGTCATGGTTGCACTTTAACACAAATTTATGCGGCAGTTTCGTCATGTCGATGTGCTCAACGCGACGGTATACGCCAATCAATGGAACGATTTTTAGACGTTGCGTTCTCGACAGGACATATTCCCGCACAGCCAGTTTATCCGCCAGCATCGTATAATGCGCATTATGGTCATAGACCAGACGATGACAAATTTTTTCGTTCAGGGTAGCAGGTGATTTTATATCAAATGTGTCGCCGTGGGTTGCTTTGAGACGGGACAGATGAAAGTTAATGTCTGATATTAAATAAGACCGACACTTCCTGAACAGATACTCAAGGTGTTTTAAATAATATGTGGTTTTGTTCATTCTTTCCTCCGAAATATCTGCATATTCTGAAGGAGAAGGATTGATTCTTATTGCCTGGAGTATGGAGGAAAAATGGAGAGCCGCTTATAAAGCGGATGGCGATGTGCAACGCAAAATAAAAGGATTAAACGACCTGTTTAATCCTTTGAAGTCCTGAGTCGAAATATTCGCTGTCGCGTGAGACGCCTGACGGGCGGTTACCGATCCTTTCTCCATGCATCAGCAGTTAGCGCTTCACCAAAATGTCCGGCAATCAGGCGTTTTGTTAAATCGTGGAGTGGGGAAGCCAGCACATCCGCCGTGCTGCCGCGCTCGACAACTTCTCCCTGATGCATGACCATCACCTGGTCGCTGATGTGTTTCATCATGCCAAGATGTTGGGTCACGTAGATATAAGAGATCCCCTGTTTTTCCTGCAGTTCCAGCATCAGGTTAATTAACTGCGAACGCATCGACATATCCAGTGAGGCGAGGGCTTCGTCAGCAATAATCACCTTCGGGCGCAAAATCAGGGCGCGCGCCAGCCCCAGACGCTGCTTTTGTCCCGGAGCCAGCATATGCGGATAGTAACTTTCGTGATCGGGCAGCAGTCCGACCATACGCAGGGTCTCAAAGATACGTTTACGGCGAGCGTCAGGCTCCAGATCGGTATTCAGCCGCAGCGGGAAATCCAGGATCTGCGAAATACGCTGGCGCGGATTGAGCGAGGTGGAGGGATCCTGGAAGATCATACGGATGCGCTGGCTGCGGAAGGAGTAATCGCCGAATGCCAGCGGATGATCGTCAATCAGCACTTCACCGCCGCTTGGCTCAACCATGCCCGCCAGCATCTTAGCCAGCGTGGATTTGCCGGAACCATTCTCGCCAATAATTGCCAGCGTCTGCTTTTCGCGCAGCGTAAAGCTCAGCGGTTTCACCGCTTCCACGGTCTGGCGATGGAACAGCCCGGTGCGGTAGCGAAAGGTCTTACTCAGGTTGCGTACTTCCAGTAAGGTTTCGACCATTTCACTCTCTCTCCATGTTCAGCGGGAAATGACAGGCGTAAAGATGGTTTTTCGCCCCCGTCAGACGCGGCGTTTCAATACACTTACGCTGAGCATACGGGCAACGTGGCCCAAGACGACAGCCTATCGGCAATGATTCCAGAAGCGGGATCGCACCCGGCAGCGTGTTCAGACGGCTCTTGTGCGGCATGGCGCTGCCAAAATCCGGGATCGCACGAATCAGCGCCTGCGTATAGGGGTGGTGCGGCGTGGTGATCAGATCTTCACTGGGGGCGGTTTCCACCGTTTGCCCACAGTACATCACATCAATTTTATCCGCCCATTTGCTGAGCATTTGCAGGTCGTGACTGATCAGCAAAATGGTGGTGTTGTTATTCTGATTCAGCCGCGTCAGCAGACGAAATATCTGCGCCTGCGTGGTCGGCTCCATCGCGTTTGTTGGTTCATCCGCAATCAACAGACGCGGCTGATTGGCCAGCGCGATAGCGATCATCACTTTCTGGCATTCACCGTCGGTGAGTTCGTAGGGGAAACTGCGCATTGCGTCTTTATGATCTTTGATCCCGACGCGGTGCAGCAACTCAATAGCGCGGCGTTTGCGCCAGCCGAAACGCTGCCACCAGCGGCCTTTATAGGTCCAGCCGGGGATATTCTGCATCAGCTGCTTACCTACGCGCTCGGACGGGTCAAGGCAGGATTGTGGCTCCTGGAAAATCATCGAGACGTTATGGCCCACCAGCTTGCGACGCTCGCGCGGAGAGAGGCGCAGCAGGTCAATATCATCAAACCGCATGCGGTCGGCGGTGACGCGCCAGTTGTCTTTCGCTACACCACAAATGGCTTTGGCGATGAGGCTTTTCCCGGAGCCGGATTCGCCCACCAGCCCGCGAATTTCACCTTCAGCAAGGGTAATGCTGATTCGATCGACAGCCTTAACCCAGCCCTCACCGGTTTTAAACTCGATGGTGAGGTTGCGGATATCAAGAAGCGGCATTATTGCACCCCCGCATTAATTGCGCGGCGAATACCGTCGCCCAGCAGGTTAATCAGCAACACGCTGACCATAATGGCCGCACCCGGTAACATAACTGTCCACGGGGCGACGTAGATAAGCTCCAGCGCATCGCCCAGCATCGCACCCCATTCCGGTGACGGCAGTTGGGCACCCAAATCGAGGAAACCCAGCGCAGCGATATCCAGTATCGCCATCGACAGGGCGCGGGTGATCTCGGTGACCAGCCCGGCTGCGATATTCGGCAGGACGGCAAACCAGAGAATATTCAGCGTGGTGGCGCCGTCCAGACGGGCAGCAACAACATACTCTTTCTCCAGTTCGTCATGCACCATGCTGTACACAGAGCGAACGATACGGGGCAGGATTGCCAGCCACACGGCAAACATGGCATGCATCAGGTGCGGCCCGGCAAAGGCCACCACAATGATCGCCAGCAGCAGCGACGGGATAGAGAGCAGGGTGTCCAGAATGTGATTCAGCACCGCCGAGCGCAGACCGTGGGTGGAGCCAGCAAAAATGCCCAGCGCCAGACCGCAAGCTGTGGCGGCAAGCGTCACCACAAACGCGCCACCCACCGTTGGGGCGGCACCGCTCAGCAGGCGGCTCAGCACATCACGGCCCAGATCGTCGGTGCCCAGGAAGAAGGAAACTTCCCCATAGCGCGACCACGACGGGGGCAACAGTTGATAGCCGAGGAACTGCTGGTCGATACCGTACGGCGCAAACCACGATCCAAATACGCACAGCAAGACCAGACCGGCACAGCCGTACAGACCGATCATTGCCGTGGTGTCACCATAGAATTTACGCCACACGGTACGTAGCGCACCGGGCGTGCGCTTTTCACTGTATACGCTATCGTAGGGCATATGAATCCGTTTTAAGTTTGTTTGTCATGCTTTATGTCTTTTGAAAAATTCCGCCATTATCAACATCTTGCCTACTCTAAGTGCTTTATTTTTGTATATCGCGCATTAATTTGAAGGTTATCAATTTACGCAAAATGTGTACACTATTGTGTATATCTTTTCCCGGAGTGTACACATTGCTAACCGATACAAAACTGAGAAAAGCTCTTGGCAAAAAGAGAGACAAAATCGAGGTCATTTCAGACGCTCACGGCTTGAATGTCAGATTGTCTACATCCGGCAGTATAACATTCTTTTACCGCTACAGATGGAACGGAAAAGCGGCTCAATTGACGATCGGCGATTATCCGACCATATCCTTAGCTCAGGCGCGAGAGCGTAGACAGCAGTTCAGAATCTGGCTTAAAGAGGGGTTCGATCCGAGACGACAGACCGTACTGGAGAAACAGAAAAGAACTGATGCGATTACCGTAAAAGAAGCCTTTGATTACTGGGAAAAGCATTACTGCGTTCCTGAAGGCCTGGTAAAAATCCACGTGAACCGCCGGGACTTCAACAACCATATCAATCCTGTGCTGGGGAATATGATCATAGATCAGACCACAAAGGCGCATTGGCTTAGCCTGTTCGACGGTATGGGAAGAAGGGTGGTTACAGGGCAAATGTTAGGGTTGATGCAGCGTGTTTTTCGTTTCTGCTCTAACAGAGGAATAATCAACCTAAACCCAATTGAGAGTCTCAGGCGATCTGATGTGGGGCTCACCGCGGCAGTTAAAGACCGAAGATTGAGCGACGAGGAGATCAAAACTGTCTGGAATGCTTTGCCTGAGATGAAAGAACGACAACAGCTGATCATGAAATTTCTCATTCTGACCGGTTGTAGGAGTACGGAAATAAGAACGGCAAAGTGGGAATGGTTCGATTTTATGGACCAAACATGGACCATTCCAGCAAGTGATTATAAAACAGGTAAATCCGTCAGGAGAGCGTTGCCGGATGCTGTTATAAAGCTAATGAAATCTCATAAAGAAACATCAATGTCAAAGCATGTAGTTACGTTGTCACGCTATAAGGGGCCAGAGGATGACAGGCCGCCTCTTCAGCCTAACGTTGCGTTATTTTCTGCCCAAATAATCTCCAAGACAGGAATGAAGCCGTGGTCCCTCCATGACCTTCGACGAACCGTGGCGACGCGACTTTCTGAATTAGGTGCGCCGCCACATGTTGTTGAGAAACTGCTTGGCCATCATATGGCAGGTGTCATGGCGAGGTATAACCTGCATGACTACATTGATGATCAGCGCCATTGGCTTGCGGTATGGCAGAACCATTTGGAGAAACTGGTTGGTCATCCTCTGGTTTGATGCCCACTTTTTCTTCCCACTCCAGGAGGTCTGAAAGTCTCCAGCGCTTCGGGCTTCCATTTATCTTCGGCTTCGGAAATGGTTGTGAAAAATATGCCGGCATTCTGGAAGGGGTGCTCCAAAAGTACAGCGTGCTCCGCGAAATTTTGTATCTTGATAAAACTTCACTGGTGATCAAGATATCAACATTCGTATAAGTTGTTTCATTCATATTGCACCTCTCAGTTGCATTGTCCCGGCAGATTGCGCAGCCTGCGGGCACCATTCATGGCTGTCGCAACGTAGCTGGCCCGGCGGTTAACGACTTCCACTGTTACCTTTATTCCATCAACCACTACGGTGTATGTGGTCTTGGTTTTCTGTCTGGCGAATTCACCGTAAGTTTCGACGTGCTTCGCGAGAGCGGCATCACATGCCTGGCGAGCCAAAGGGGATTGCTTACTGCCTCGATTAATCAGTCGCATTTCTTCTCCTTGAGGGAGGGCTTCCCCTCCCGATCTCGTTAGTCCACGTATTCCGGTTTACAGCCTGCTGCCGTCCTGGTTTGCGTGCGAAATCAATCATTCTCACCCTCGTTTGCCTTATCGCCGGCCAGCGGAACATTTACACCTGATGCGCGTTAATCTCTCCACCTCATCCGACTCTTCGTATGCCGTCGGCGGCTACTTCGTGGGCGTCCTGCCTTGGTGGTTCGTAGTGCGTCTTGGTGAGTTAGATTAAATCACTGGTTTATATTGATGTCAACTCATGGTTAATGTTGATTGTAAATCTTAGGTTTATATAGCTGGATTTTGTGGCGCGCCTCCCGAATCGCAGGCAAAAAAAAACCGACGCCAAGGTCGGGACGGGGGAGTTCTGGGCGTTAGTTTGGCGGATGAGCTGGTGGGTGAGGGTATAAAAATCCCGGCGCGGTGGCCGGGTTACTTGGAATGTTCACGCAGGTAGATAAAGATAGGATTGCGGTGGTTTGATGTTACACCCTAAATCTGAAATCGGAATGGGCTCTTGATAGCGCTCAACTTCTCCGATTTTTATTGCGTACGCCTTGTCTCTTCCTGAGTAGTAGCTATCAAAAAACTGCTTCGAAATGCCGGCATATTTTTTTGTTTCTTTCCAAAGCGACTCAGGCTCACCGGAAAGTATCGATTCAATCTGGAATTGGCCTACTACTTTACCAAGGGGCATTGTCGCATAGATCACAACAATACTGATTTCTTGATTTTTGAAGATCCCTTTGCGAAATTCAAATCGCTTGGTCCCGTCCAAAATTTTTTCAGCGAATTCTGGTTTAATGGACAATAAAACTTTCATTTACGTGACCTAACTGTATGATCTTGGAAAACTGCTCTTCGGTAAGTTCAAAATGACTCCATCTAAAACCACGAGTTCCATTTAAACCAACCTGATCTATTAGGGTAGCACGATTAGGGCGTTTCGGTAAAGATATGTTATAAGAAAAGCGGATTACATATGGATAGCGCTTATCCCTATAATAACCTCTAAGTTCTTCTTCGGAAAAGACGCTAAAGCGAAGGCAATATTCTACAAAACTATCTTCATCTCTAAAGTCATTTATATTTCTTACTGATTCGACGACGCAAATTGTTGTGGCAACGGCGCGATAATGTGCAGGTCCATTGCCATCACCAGTGCGGTAAATTACGATGATGTCACCTTTGGCCATGCGATTTACGGTCGGCATCCCGCAAATATAGATCTTATGAATACTGTTTGCGTGAGAGATATCCTTAACGATATCAGGGGACTCATTTATTAATTTTGAATCTGGAAATAACCTAGTATGGTATTCAGGATAAATGGCTAACAAGTATTTATTGGAGTCGCCGATTAATATCCTTGGATAATCTAAAAGTATATCGCCGTACACGTCATGTAAAGAACGAGCATATACATATTCTTTACCATTTTGAGTTTCTTTTTCACCATGTACGTAAAATCCGTACGTCTGAAATAATTTTATAAGATGAGCGTGTTTATCAAAAACAGTAACATACATATCATCAGAACCTGATGAGAAGGCATGGTCAAAAGCCTTTTTTAAGAATCTCTGGCCTCTGAGCGTACCTTTTGACTCAAACTTAAAAGTCCCAATCTTTAAGTGGCGTCCTTCAGGCAGTTTGGGTTTAATATCTTCGGCATCGTCATTCTCTTTGAGATACATAAATCCTTCAATTTTGCGATGCTCATCATAAAGAACATATGCGGATTCATTTGCATCAGCTTTCTTCCTGAGCCAGTCAGGAAACTCCTTATAATCCTC
Organism: Enterobacter sp. Lyrl_3; assembly: GCF_051948675.1. Taxonomy (NCBI): domain Bacteria; kingdom Pseudomonadati; phylum Pseudomonadota; class Gammaproteobacteria; order Enterobacterales; family Enterobacteriaceae; genus Enterobacter; species Enterobacter sp. Lyrl_3. The sequence goes on along the minus strand of NZ_JAYJLI010000001.1, from coordinate 29,340 downwards.
TTTTAAGGAGTCAAAGAAAGGGTCGTTGTGATCAAAATCAGAAAATTTCTCATACTTTAAGCTGTCCATGTTTACTCCATGTGTAATCGGAAAACGTAAGCCAATAACGATCTATGAGTTATGTCGATTTAGAACGTTAATCATCACCCTTGATACGCCGGCCCATGTACTTAGCATACAATTCGTCAAGTTCCTTCAAGCGTAGCGATACAATCCGCAACATATTTTTCTGTTCTTCTTCTGGTAACTGACGGTAAAGCTCCAGCAAGCGTTTTTCGTCAGGCTTCAGACCATCTTTCTCGCCAACGTCCTCACCGAGTAACCAGGCGACAGAGATGCCTACAGCGTCGGCTATGGCCAGTGCCGATCTCTTACTAATCACGCCCTTTTTGAACCAGCCATTTACGGCCTGAGGGGTGACTCCAGCTATCCGTGCCATGTCTGCTTTGGTAACGCCGCGATCATTGATCTCAGTAAGGCGTTCAACCAGAACGAGGTTGGGTTCTTCTTTTTTCATAGAGTCATTGTAAATATTTGGTTTATACACACAATAAATCCAAGATTTGCATGTAATATAAATCTGTGGTTTACTTCTGCTGCCAATTAGCAGGAGAAGCACATGTCCGCACTCGATAAAGCAATTAAAGCCGCTGGCTCTGCCAGAAAGCTCAGCATCGCGCTTGGTGTGACGAGTATGTCTGTAAGTCATTGGAAAAATCGTGACCAAGGGATCGTCCCGCCAAGCTATATCTTCCCAATTTTCAAAATGACAGGCGTAACCCCCCATGAACTGCGCCCAGATCTCTACCCAAACCCAAGTGACGGTTTACCTAAACAGGAGCCTTAACAATGCAAACTGTTTCATTTCAACAGAGTAACAGAGCTTCCTCTAATCCAATGATATTCCCGTGTCATCAAAGCGAATCTACAGCGCAGGATATTGCTCATCGTGATCTCTGCTCTGCGGTCCGGGCGTGGGCGGCAGCAGAAGGGCGCGTAGCTGTAGCACTTCAAATCCAAGAAGCGGCGGAAGAACTTCAAATTGATGGCGTGGATTTCTCAGGCCAGGCCGATGTCTGGAACGTGAAGCTGTTCCGCTGGCTCGACAACAAAGAAGACTCCGCATCCTACCGTAGAAACGTCGAGCAGTTGGTGCCCGCGATCATGTCTGTATTGCCGCTTAGATACCGCGACCGCGTCGTAAAGAACGACTCGTTTGCGTATCGCATGGCCAGATTAGAAAAAGAGGTGAGTGAGGCGAAACAAGCTCTGATGCTCGATGCACCGAAGAAGGAAAAACTGAAGGAGTTAGGCGAGGGGATTTTCGAAATGTTCAGAGTCGATCCGGACCTTACGGCGCCGCTGTTGGCGATGGTCACAACCATGCTGGGGGCAATGTGAAGACTTCAGAAAAGGCGAAAGTCGGTCTGCGCGAACAGAACCGACTTTCAGGTGCAAAAACGGAGTGTAATTGCGGAGCTAAGTATGTCAAACACAGCTGAAATTATCAATTTCCCCAACAGAACCGAACAACCGGGAGGTCGTATGGCCGACCTGTCGAACGGGTATACCAAGGTCGCTAACGAGATCCAACAGCTCAAGCCTCGTCTGAGAATGTCAGGCCGGGAGTGGCAGTGTTTTGAAGCGGTGATCTGGCTTACCTACGGCTGGAACAAGAAGCAGGACCGCGTTACGAACACGGTGATCGCCGAGCTTACAGGATTGAGTGATTCGCATGTTTCTGATGTGCTCAAATCACTCGCAGAACGCAAAATTATCTTCAGTCAGAAGCAGGGCGTTATGAAAACGGTCGGTATAAATACTGACCTTTCCGCCTGGATTTTAGACAAACCGAAAACGGGAAAAGCCTTCCCGAAATCGGGAAAAGTGTTACCGAAAACGGGAAAAACCTTCCCGGAAACGGTAGACACCCAAGACTATAACAAGAACAATATTAAAATATCCTCGTCTCGGAATTCTGACGAATCCCGAAACCAGAAAACTCAAAAGTTTCTCTCACGTCATCCAGAAGCTGCCGCCGGGATATACACCCCGGCAGGTAAATCATGGGGATCCGCTGACGACCTCAAGGCCGCGCGCTGGATTTACGACAGGCTTCTCACCGTCAACGCATCGCTATCTGAACCCAACTGGGCTGAATGGGCAAACACAATCAGGCTGATGCGTGTCCAGGACAAGCGTACTCACTACGAAATCTGTGACCTGTTCCAGTGGGCCAACCGGGACGAGTTCTGGAAAGACAACATCCTGAGCCCTTCGAGTCTCCGCAAGCAGTGGGATCAGCTCACTACGAAGCGGCTGCGTGCAACCGGAACGGCAAAGCCATCCCGGAGCGGCATCAACCTGCATAACACCGACTGGATTGACGGGGTGCTGGAATGAAAAATCTTGCCGAGAGCATTCGCAATTTTGACCGGGAACAGGCTCGCCGTGTGGCGCACAACCTGCCTGAGCAGTACACCGAACGCGAACAAACGCAGCAGGTGGCTCAGATTATCAACAGGCTGTTCGTACAGCTGGCAGCCGCGTTCCCGGCAAGCTTGGTTAATCGCAGCCAGGAAGACGTGAACGAGATCCGCCGTCAGTGGGTGCTGGCCTTCAAAGAAAACGGGATCACCACTCTGGAGCAGGTTGAAGCCGGCATGCGCATGGTGCGCCGTCAGGAACGCCCATTCCTGCCTTCGCCAGGCCAGTTCATCAAGTGGTGCAGGGAAGGGCGCTGCGTGCTGGGGATCACCGTCGCTGATGTGATGGCCGAATACTGGAAGTGGCGCAAGCTGGTGTTTCGGTACCCGAGCAGCGAGCAATATCCGTGGCCGAAGCCGGTTTATTACCACATCTGCCTTGAGCTGCGTCGCCGCGGAACTGATGGCCAACTGAGCAACAAAGAGCTTGAGCGTGAAGCTGGAGAAATACTGGGTATGTGGGAAAAGCGGGTGCTGGCCGGAAAGCCGATTCCGCCTATTCGTCGGGCGTTGGCTGCGCCAGTTGATCCGAAAGGGCCGACACCGGCGGAGCTTTTGAAAGCTAAATATCAGCGGATGAAAGCAGATGGCAGGGCATAGTGAGGAAATGGTCTGTTATGAGCGAGAAGCGGACTCTACCGTGGATTTTATCAACACTCAGGGATTGCTTTTAAAAATTGTTATCCAGTTTTACTGCATGAGGTATCCCATAATTGTCCTACCGTTTTACTCATTTTTTGTCTCTTTTATCTATGACATCAATGGTTAAGATTACAACGTCTGAGCAGACGTACTAATTTAAATTCTGTCATTCAGTCGTAGCGATTCTGTGAGGCATCTTTTTATTTTAAACAACTCAAAAAGGTGGAAATAACGATGAAGCGTCCAAACTGGTTTCAAGTTTCCGATAAAGGTGGCAAGGCTATAGCAGCGCTCCATCATTACGCCACTACTGGTACAGGTTTACCTGCCGAGCTGATCCATTTAATTTTTTTAAGAGTTTCCCAGATCAATGGTTGTGCGCACTGCATAGATATACATACTCGCGATCTTATCAAGAGTGGCATGTCCGTCGAAAAGATTGTATTGGTGCCTGTCTGGCGAGAAGCTACCTATTTATTCTCGGATATAGAGCAAGCTGCCCTCTCATGGGCGGAAGAAGTTACCCGTGTTAGTGAAACACATGCTTCCGATGAAGCATATTCCGTAGCGCTTTCTGTATTCGGTGAAAAAGATTTGGTTGAACTTACCATTGTTATTGCCACCATGAATGCCATTAATCGTATGGGTATTAGTTTTCGAATGAAGCCGCTTGCTAAAGCTTGACAGATGTAAATAGCTCCCATAAGGGACTCTGGAGCTATATTAAAGTCTGCTTCTGGCACACAAATGACATCCCAGCCTGTGCATGACCGTAAAAACTACCTTCACTTGATAAGCCGCATCGGGTTATGACGAGGCGCTTGTGTGACATGCTGGAAAACCAATTTAGGCGTTTACTGAAAGCCTGGTTGTCCTCAAGTGAAACGACCCTTAGAAATTTCTATGGCGAAATAATCACATAAGTCTTCTCCACGTGTGTTATAAGCGAGTTTGAAATCGCCACCACTGGCGGTTAAGAGGCATCTCATGAAACTACGCATCACAAGAGCAATCGGCCTCAGCAAGTTCTCGCCACGTTGGGTTAAGGTTATCTGTTTACGGTTGACTAAAAACGATATTGAGCGCTCCCTCAACGCTCTTCTGGCCACAATCGATGAATCTGAACTTACCCCTGAGCAAGTCAAAGCATTAAGGGAATGCATTGACAGAATTAACATCGCAAGGGGGAAGGGTATGCAGGCGTGAGCACGTTTGATAAAAGGTAAGCCAGCACTGTATATGCGCGGCACGTTTGCTGCGCAAGTATCGCTGACTGCTCGATACCAGCTGAGCTTTAAAAGCCAAATATGATTGGATGAAAGCTGGTAGGAGGGTATGGGGATGTGTGAGCGAAAATGAGACCAACTATTTAAGCCTGCTCCGTTTACCGCATCTCAACTGAGTTCTTTCTTCTTTGCGTAGCAGGCTAAATCTTCATTTAGCTGGAGTTAGCATACGCCGCAACCCTGAACGGCATTGAACAATACGTGCAAGAAATCCAGCAAAAGCATAGATTGAAAGGCTCTTGACCTCAAGTTAACTTGAGTTTTTAAGATGGCGACTCTGGAGATAGTCAAAGGATTAGCCTAATGAAAGATATTGATGTAGGTTTTACGCACGTTGCGTTTGTTGTTAGAAATTTGGAAAAAAGTATTGATTTCTATAGCCGTTATGCTGGCATGGAAATCGTACACAGGCGAGAGCCTGATCTTCCGGAGGTACGTAAAGTCGCGTGGTTAAGTGACCGAACTCGCCCTTTTGCACTTGTCCTTGTCCAGGTTGATGCTGTGACTGACACCCCTCTGGGTAATTTCGGTCACTTGGGAGTAGCTTGTTCAAGCATTGAAGAAATCGACAATAAGGTAGCGATGGCCAGAATGGAAGGCATCTTGCGAAAAGAACCGGTTCAGGCAGGCGAACCGGTAGGTTATTATGTCTTCTTCGCTGATCCTGATGGTAACACACTTGAACTTTCTTATGGTCAGAAAGTCGGGATCGAGGCTTTCCGTCAGGATGATAAAGTGCCTGCATCTCAGTAAATTTCGATAACCGGTTGGATTACATTACGCACTGGTAATGTTTCATGTCGTTTTAGAGCTTGCTGACAAATTTGTTGCTTAGTAACAGCAAGCTCCATAATAGCCTTTACGAATTTTCATTTTATAAATCTCATATCGAAACCACAATTTAGTAGTGAAACTGCACTAAACTCCTCTGAAATCTATTCAACATAACTATTGTGTAGACCACCAAATCTGAGATCTGTCCCAAATCGTTCTTAAAACCGATACCTGCAAGCTTGGAAGCGCTCCATCCTTCTAACACTCTTTAATCGTTGCAAAATCCGTAAGATACGTTTATAAATATACTGTATATGCATACAGGTGTTCATTGCGGAGGGAAAAATGAAAATCGAGTTAGCCATTGATCGCATGAAGAAACTTCCTGATGGAGCTATACCTGCACTAGAGTCAGAACTGCTCAAAAGGCTCAGCAAGCAGTTTGATAATTGTCAGCTAACGATCAAGCGTGCCAGCAATGATGGTCTGAGTGTTTTCGGGGGCGACAAGAAAGAGGTTGAGCAAATCGTGCAGGAGACCTGGGAAAGCGCCGACGAGTGGTTTTATTAATCGCGTGAATTTCACTGGAGCAGTTTCAAAGAGTATCGCTGTTTGCGTTCCCCTGGCTGTTCCCGATTACTGTTTACCGCGTCAATAAGTCGCTCTGGGGGAAATAGTGTGTAGTGCAGATGCCTTTAATGCAGATGATCAATGGTACGACGTGGTCAGAAGGGCCGATAAAGCAGTTATCTATAGCTTCCCGGCTGAGGGCAGATATCTGGTTTATCGAGTAAATGGAATAGTTTCATTACGACCGTTGCTCGAAGAGGAAGAAATATTCACTCTCAACGGGTTTATGCAATTTGCAAAACGACTGGGGTACCGAGTTACACCACCGTCTGATATTATTCTTTCATAGGCCTGAACAACCTATACCTGATGCGCCACGGAGAGAACCATGGCGCTAGAATTACAACTTATCAAACACCATTCAGGAATACTGATCCCGGCTACGCCCGAGACCAGGGATATCCTGCAATCAAAAACCCGGCTCGGCGATATTCTTGTTGCCGAGTTCAGGCGGGTACGAAACCCGGCATTTCATCGGCGCTTTTTCGCGCTTCTCAATCTCGGTTTTGAATACTGGGAACCAACCGGCGGGGCTATCTCGAGTAACGAGAGGAAGCTGATTACTGGCTACGCCAAGTTCTTAGCTTCGTATGCCGGCAATGAGGGCGCGCTGATCGATGCTGCTGAGCATTATCTTGAGCAGGTTGCATACCGCCGGGTCACAAATGGCATTAGCCTGTGCAAATCCTTTGACGCTTACCGCTCCTGGGTGATCGTCGAAGCAGGGCACTTTGATGCCATTCAGCTGCCTGACGGCACACTCAAAAAGCATCCTCGTAGCATCTCGTTTGCCAACATGGACGAACTCGAGTTTCAGCAACTCTATAAAGCTGCGCTCGATGTTCTCTGGCGCTGGGTCCTGTCCCGTTCATTCTGCAGTCGCGATGAGGCCGAAAATGTCGCCGCTCAGCTGCTTGGCTTTGCGGGGTGATGGAATGAAGTTTACATGGTTCCATCACACCGATTGCAGCACCGAACAGGCCGACGAACTGGTTAAGCGTTACAAAGCGCGCGGCGTGCGAGTAGAGCGCAGCCTAAACCAGGATTATGTGACCTGGACTGTCAGTGCATTCCTTCCGACCTCAAATACTCCAGCGCGCCCGGATAGCCGCTGGCGAAACCGGATGTGGGGGTAAACGTGAAGACATATCAAATCACTTTGCCCTGGCCGCCGAGCAATAACCGGTATTACCGGCACAACCGCGGGCGCACGCACATTAGCGCTGATGGCGTAGCGTACCGCTACGCGGTTGCCAGTGTCATTCGAAGCGCCCGGCTTAATATCCGGACGGCCGCACCACTCAAAATCCGTATCGATTGTCACATGCCCGACCGCCGGCGCCGTGATCTGGATAACCTGCAGAAGGCTGCATTCGACGCTTTAACCAAGGCGGGGTTCTGGCTGGACGACTGCCAGGTTATTGACTACCGCGTTGTGAAAATGCCTGTCGTTAAGGGCGGAAAGTTAGAACTCACCATTACCGAGCTGGAGACCGCATGAATCTTGAAAACACCCTCAAATATCACTTCGCCAAATCGACGATGATTAGCGACTCTCCTCGTGCTACGGCATCAGATGCATTAACCGGTTCGGATATTATGGCTGCGATGGGCATGACGCAGGAACGGGCCGCCATGGGTTACAGCGCTTTTCTCGGGAAGATGGGTATCAGCAACAATGACCGGGAGAGGGCGATTGAGTTGCTGGCCCAGTACGCGCTGACTAAGTGCGATCGGGTTGCGGCATTACGGAAGCTTGATGCAGAGATTAAACCACTGGTGATGCATCGGTTGGCCAGCTTCGCTTTCGAGGATTATTCCCGCAGCGCCGCCAGCGTGAAGCAGTGTGATGGCTGCAATGGGGAAGGGTTTGTAGACGCTGAGGTTTTCAGCACGAAGTCTCACACTCTGGCAAAAGAGAAAAGATTCGTGAAGATGTCTCTGAATATGGGCGTCGAAGATTTTCGACCTTCTGAGCATGAGGTACGGAGGCAGGTTAGGGAGGTAGCGCGCGTTCTCTGCCCTCAGTGTAAGGGTAAGAGGGTCGTTAGTTGTGCCTGTAAAGATTGCCATGGACGCGGGAAAGCCGTCAATCAGGCCCTTACAGAACAGCAGGGTGTTCCGGTTATGGCCGATTGCAAGCGTTGCAGCGGGCGGGGGTATGAACGAATCCCATCAACTGAGGCTTACGCCGCGGTATGCCAGATAACGGATGAAATCAGCCTCGATACCTGGAAGAAGTCAGTTAAGCCCCTTTACGATCAACTCATCACCAAGTTTGATATCGAAGAGGCATGGGCAGAGGAGCAACTTAATCAGATAACAAAATAGGGCGTTATTTTATCGTGAGCTATTTACTTTTCCCGAATCTGTGGTAGTTTTGCTCTAACGATGGGTTATTGCCTTCGTTTAAAGCCCTGCGGTTAACACCGCGGGGCTTTTTTATAAGCTAAGCATGGCATTACCCAAATGTTCTCGTCACTCTCAAAAATCAACCTGAATAGACGTAAAAAAGCATAGCTATACGAATAAGTATCTAGATTCAAAATGAGACAATGACTACCTCTTAACTACCATCGAGGTTAGTGTCATGCAAAAACGAGGATTTGTACTCTATCTGGTCGCCATTATTGTTTTTGGATTGTTTATACAAATCGCACCAGGAGAGCTTCTTACTGGTTTCAAAAACGCCTTCGGGGATGCCTTAGTGGGCATAATTGGGCCCAACAGATAAAATGTAGCTTAACGCTCCTCGTTATCAGGCGGGATGTTTGACTTAATCCATTTTGAAGCATTTCTAACGCCATACTTCTCGCCGCTGCTATAAACTGAACTAATAACAGTGAGGAGATGGCAATGACAGAAGGTTTCTACTGGATTCAGCACAACGGCAGAGTGCAGGTTGCTTACTACACCAATGAGGTTACTGATGATCTTGAAACGGGACTTACTTTTAATGGTATTTGGCACCTGACACAGGGTGACGACATCTGCGATAACGGAGAGGCCGAGGTGATTGAAGGCCCTCTGCCTGTACCATTTAAATGAATATATTCATCTGATTACGTGGCAGATTCTTCATACTGCACATAAGCTTCTTATGCATCCTGCAGAATGGATGTTTCTGAAAGCGTTTTTGTGGTGGATCCCCCTAAGCGGAGGGGCGATTCAGCAGGACATTTCTCCAGAGTGTCCAACCAGCGCGCGGGAATGAGTGCTGTGATCATTTCCACCGGGAGGCACCCGGCACCACACCCTCAATTATTTCCAACTTAGCGATCTATGCCTGCTTTTCCGAGCAGGCTTTTTTTTGCCAATGATGAACAGTATTGACCGAGTGAATATTTCATGCGTAATTTATGCGTGTGGTGAATCCTTTCTAAGCGAAAGGGCGTTCCAGTCAACTGCGCTCTGCAGGTATGCACGCGGCCTTGCTCACTGGGGTAGGGTCACCGGGAGGCACCCGGCACCATGACAATAACAATACAGTTTCAATTTCCTTGAGAGCCTGCCGTAAAAAAGCAGGCCTTTTTTTATGAAATTTTAAACTGCTGCTACGCTTGAAAAGTGGGTCGAAGATAACTGCCTGATGGTTCTCCAGAACCAAACGTGAATAAGCCGATACAGTTTCACTACTGAGCATAGGTACTACTCGCACCTACCTTACCAATAGTCAACTCATTAGCCCGCCTTCAAAAGCGGGCTTTTTTTATTCACTCAAATCTTCTGAATGGGGTGGGCATAATTAGAGGTGGATGAATGTCTCAATGCGTTTCTGGCACTAATGTCTTGACTAGTGGCATTGGTAGCCAGATGTAAGCACTAAAAAGTGCGGAGAACGACATCAATCCTCTCCGCATTAATAAAGCCAGTGCATGCCCGCTTGTATGTCTTATATCCCTAAGAAGATTTTCTTTAACTTAACCCAAATGATAACAATAGATAACTATTTGAATAGTTAATTATTTTAATGGGTTAAATAGCTCTCTTAAGGATTATTTAATTTATTGCACTCCTCATGAGAAGGGCGCTCAAGCAGGTTTAGATCATCATAAGGTTGCCGTTTGGCAGCCTTTTTTTATTTCTAGCAACAGCACCCGCACTTAGCGAGGTGAGAGACCATGAAAATGAATGATTCAGGGAACATCTTCACGCAGTTCTTCGCGTGGGTAGCAGCTCTGGCGTCAGCCATTGGATTTACCACTCAGGATCTGGTGTTCATGTTCTTTGGCGCTGCTGGTCTGCTTATCTCGCTTGCCTCCTACATTAACGGGCGGGTAGATGCAAACCGCAGGCGTAGAGAGGATGAGAAGCGAACAAAAATGGTCAATGACTATCTGAAAGGTGTTGGTGATAAACCCCTTCACGAGCGTCCTGCTGCTGCAAGCGTGGTCGTTGAGGCCTTACAAAAGGAAGGTGAGTGATGGGATCCAGAGCAAAGTTGAGTACCGCAGTTCTGGGGCTGATACTAGCTGGTGCTCCTGCATCCGTAATCCTCGACCAGTTTCTGAATGAGAAAGAGGGTAACAGCCTCACGTCCTATAAAGATGGTGGCGGTATCTGGACTATTTGCCGCGGCGCAACGATGGTTGATGGTAAACCGGTTGTGCAGGGCATGAAATTGACTCAGGCCAAATGCAATCAAGTGAACGCCATCGAACGCAATAAGGCTCTGGCGTGGGTTGACCGCAATATTGCGGTACCGCTTACCGAACCGCAGAAAGCTGGGATCGCATCCTTCTGCCCGTACAACATCGGGCCGAGTAAGTGCTTCCCGTCCACGTTCTATAAGCGCATTAATGCCGGTGACCGCCGCGGGGCATGCGAGGCAATCCGCTGGTGGATTAAAGACGGTGGTCGCGATTGCCGCATGACTAAAGGTCAGAAGAACGGCTGCTACGGTCAGGTGGAACGGAGAGACCAGGAAAGCGCGCTGGCGTGCTGGGGGATAGACCAGTGAAAATTAATCCGGGTATTATCGGCGTTGTCATTATTGCTGGCCTTTCGGTCGCCCTCGTTAAGAGCTGCTTGGAGGCCAGTAATCTTCAAAGCGAAAACGACGTTCTGCGAAGTGACAATTCTCTGCAGGGGCAGGTTATCGCTACCCAGGCATTCAACTTCAATCGATTCAATCAGGTTGCAGAACATGCCAATAGGCTCAACTCCCTGATTGACACCAGCACCGAAGAAACCGTAATCGAATACCGGGAGATTCTCCGCCGTGAAAAAACCTGTGATCTGCCTGTTCCTGCTGACATTGCTGGTGGGCTGCTCAAATACGCGCACCGTTTACGTGCCAGCGCCATGCACACCGATTCCAATGGACCTGACACAGCCGATGATCGTGCCGTTGCCACCAGCTCCATGACGTACTGCCAGGCAGTATTGTGGATTAAGCCGCTATTGGCTGTAATTGAAAAGGGAAACAATAATTTCGCTGGCATAAGGCAGATCGAGTTGGAAAGAAAGAATTAGGGATGGCTCGTCCTTGAGCACACGGGTATTTCTGAACGACGGCTTTACCTGACATAGCAAAGCCACCTTTTAACTTTAGAAAACACACAATATTTAGCAAGCGAAGCGCCACTATCCAAAAAAAAAGCCCTCGCAAGGAGAGCTAAAGGAGTCTCAGTTTCACATGCTCTTTTTATCGATGATTCCCTGGAGTTGGCATTCTCCGCATCAGAGTCCTGAACAGTTTGGCAGTCAGGCAGTAATCAACAAGCATAAGCGCTAGTGATTAAGATAATCCTTACCTAATCATTTGGGCCGGGCAGTAACATCAAATGCTCTGATTATCCATAGGGCTGACATAGCTACTGTAAAGGTATAGAGTTGAGGTGTCTTTATGGAATGAGGATTAACATGAAAGGTAAAGTGATTATCGCTGCTATGGCTTTGGTTTCGTTCAGCGCTGTTGCTGAGGAAGGGCAGTATCTTTCTGACTTCGCCAGTGCAAAAAGCACGTCTAAGAGCTACTCCCAACTGATAAGTCAAAATAAACTACCTGCATGGGTAAAAAGTGGTGGCACAAGCACACCATCAACCGAAGTAACAGTTGCGGGCAAAAAGTATATTGCTCTGTCAGGGTGTAAACCACACAGTTGCCCAGAACAGAATATTGCTGTTCTCTACTCACCTGATAACGGTGATATCCATGGTGTGTTTTCTGATTTCAATGCAGAAAAGAACCAAGAGACATTGACCTGGTTAAACGTGGATCCGATTGATTCTGATGCGATGAAAAATGCGCTTTTCAATCGACTGTACGGCAATTAAATAACCCATGCTTCAAACTGTAATCCACCAGTTTGAAGCTTCAATACACGAATCAATCGTCTCACAGTGTGTTGGTCGCTCACATCGCACCTTCATTCCGCTTAACTTTAGCAATGAATTCCTCTGTGATTGATAGACCCGCTATGATTTCCGAGTTTAAGACGGAAGCACCAAATTTGCTTACAAGGTCAAGAAGAGTTTCATATGTCTGAATCAGTTCCATTAGATCGGAAATCACTAATTGATCATGCTCAGTGCGCAAATGAGACCAGGAAGAGGCTTGATGCACTATCCACTCGAGATTGGCCTTGATTTTCTGTACGTCATCGTAGTTATACATATTTCATAAGCTTAAATCCTCATTTCAAGATTTCTTTGAGAAAAATACTTCATTGCTTCAAATACTGAAGCTGTGAGTGACGTCTAAAGTTCATTCAGTTTAGAGGTAACAATGGCTAAGCCGGACTGGGGCGAGCTGCAGAAGCGGTTCCTGTCTGATCACGCTGCTACTGGCATATCCCCTAAGGAATGGTGCGAGGCACATAACCTTAATTATGTAACTGCTCGCCGCTATATCAAGAAAACTACTGCGCAAAATACAAAAATTTACCCGCGAAAGATAGCGCGCGCTGCGCAGAAAGATAAATGCGCAGATGAGCTGGTGGACACAATGCTAAGCGCGAAGGTAAAGCGCTTTATTGCTGAATACCTGAAGGACAATAACGCCACGGCCGCCGCTGCGCGTGCTGGTTATAGTGACCCAAACTACGGTCGTCAGCTCATAGCGAATCCTAACGTTGCGCAGTCTATTGCGCAGCAGCAAAAAGCATCCATTATGCGTACGCTTGGCAGTGCCGATGAAGTCCTCGCGCAGATGTGGCAGCTCGCCACCTTCGATGCAAACCAACTCTCACAATACCGCCGCGGCGCGTGCCGTTACTGCTGGGGCTTCGGTCACCAGTATCAGTGGCGTGATGCCGTGGAGTTCGAAGAGAAAAGGCTCGAGGCAGTTGAGCGTGACAGACGTGAACCCGAAGATTCCGGTGGTTACGGCTACGACCACAATAAAGAGCCCAATCCAGAATGCCCGCGCTGCAACGGCGATGGTATTGGCCAGCCTTACTTCCCCGATACGCGCAAACTCCCGGCAGCTTCTCGTCTCGCTTACTCCGGCGTGAAGGTCGGCAAAAATGGCGTCGAAATCACAGCGATAAGCCGCGAACGAATGTTCGAAGCGGTAATGAAGCGCCTTGGCCTGGCTGATAGCGAGTTCGCGCTGCGCCTGCAGCAGATTGAAATCGAACGTCGGCAGCTGGAGGTTGAGAAGCTCCGTAAAGAGCTGGCGGGTGATAGTGACGACGACGAACCAACCCCAGTTCAAATCAATATCAACGTAGTGGACGCGAGGGCGGAAGATGGGGATCAGCCCGACACTTAACATTCCTCAGGCGCGTTTCCTCGCGATGCAGCACAAATTCAAAGCCTATGTTGCCGGGTTCGGTTCTGGTAAGACGTGGGTGGGTTGTGGCGGCATCTGCAAAGGGATGTGGGAGCACCCTAAAATCAACCAGGGTTATTTCGCGCCAACATATCCGCAGATCCGTGACATTTTTTACCCGACGATTGAAGAGGTGGCCTTTGACTGGGGCTTGAATGTCAAAATCAACGAGGGGAACAAAGAGGTTCACTTCTACGAGGGGCGACGATACCGCGGGACAACCATTTGCCGCTCGATGGAGAAGCCCGGTTCGATAGTTGGTTTCAAAATCGGTAACGCGATGGTGGATGAGCTGGACGTCATGGCGGCTGCCAAAGCGCAGCAGGCGTGGCGAAAAATCATTGCTCGTATGCGTTACAAGGTTGATGGTCTGCGTAACGGTATTGACGTCACGACCACGCCAGAAGGGTTCAAGTTCGTCTACCAGCAGTTCGTGAAGGCGGTGCGTGAAAAGCCAGAGCTTGCGGCGCTGTATGGACTGATTCAGGCCAGCACGTTCGACAATGCGAAGAATCTACCGCCTGATTACATCCCGTCGCTGCTGAGTTCTTACCCAGACGAACTGATTCAGGCATACCTGCGAGGGAAGTTCACCAACCTTAACAGCGGGACTATTTACCACACCTTCAACCGCAAGCTGAATAACTGTTCTGACGAGATTCAGGACGGGGATCCGCTGTTTATCGGTATGGACTTCAACGTAGGGAAAATGGCCGCGATTGTTCACGTAAAGCGTAACGGCTTGCCGCGTGCGGTGCGTGAGCTGGTGAAGGTCTACGACACACCGGCAATGATTAAGCGCATTCAGGAAGAGTTCTGGCGCTACGAGGAGGGGCGATATGTGAAGAGCCGAGAGATTTACATCTATCCGGATGCCTCTGGTGACTCACGCAAGTCGCAGAATGCCAGCAAGACCGATATTGCTCAGCTCAACGATGCCGGATTCAGCGTCATTGTTGATGATGCCAACCCGCCGGTTAAGGACCGTATCAACTCGATGAACGCCATGTTCTGTAACGCCAACGGCGAACGCCGCTATCTGGTGAACGTCCAGAACTGCCCGGTTTATACCGAAAGCCTCGAACAGCAAATCTGGGCGGCCAATGGCGAACCGGACAAATCAGCTGATAACGATCACCCCAATGATGCTGGTGGGTACTTCATCGTGAAGGATTACCCGATTGTGAAACCGGCATACTCAATCACCATGGACACCACTTTCTGATATGGCAAACGACGACATCACCTGGGTTCGACCAGAACACCGGGCGGCTTCTGCTGCCTGGCGGAAATACAGGGACTTTTGCAAAGGGGCCGAGGCCGTAAAAGCGGCAGGTAATAAGTATCTGCCGTATCTCGACCCAACCGATAAATCATTACGCAATAAAAAGCGTAATGAGGACTATCTGAGCCGCGCTGTGTTCTACGCCATTGCCGGCAATACGAAGATCGGCATGCTTGGGATGGCGTATCGTAAGGACCCTACGTTTAACGGTCCTGAAAAGCTGAAATACCTGTTGGACAATGCTGACGGGGCCGGTACCAGCATCTATCAGCAGTCGCAACTGGTGACCGAGAACGTGCTGGAGGTGGCACGAGAGGGGCTTTATGTCGACTACGCAGAAGCATCCGATGAGGCGATCATCCTCCGTTATCCGGCAGAGAACATTATCAACTGGCGAACAAAGCGAATTAACGGACGCGATCAGCTGGTGCTGGTGGTCCTGCGCGAATGCGTTGAAGAGCCGGATGGTTACGCTTACAAGGATGAAATCCAGTATCGCGAGCTGGCGCTTGAAGAAGGGCGGTTCATATGCCGCGTATGGCGCCGGGCTGGTGGCACAGCAAGCGGAACCTACACCGTTGACAGTGAGTACCACCCTAAGCCGAAAGGAAAGGACTTCTGGGACGAAATCCCTTTCACCTTTGTCGGTGCTCAGAACAACGATCCCACTATCGATGATTCACCGTTGGCTGCGCTGGTGGAGATAAACCACGGTCATTACCGAAACAGCGCTGACTATGAGGATAGCGTGTGGTTCTGTGGCCAGGTGCAGCCTTATATGACTGGGCTTGATACCAACTGGCGCGATCACCTTGAGAAGACCGGGGTGAAAATTGGTTCCCGTTCACCACTGATGCTTCCCAGAGATGGGTCGTTTGGTTATGCCCAGGCACAGCCGAACATGCTGGCTAAAGAGGCCATGGACAGCAAGCGCGATTACATGGTGCAGCTGGGCGCCCGACTGATTGAGCAGAACGCCACGGCGAAGACGGCAACCCAGGCGAGTGGTGAGCAGACATCATCAACATCGGTGCTCGGTATCTGCGTTTCAAACGTTTCTGAGGCCTATACGCTGGCGCTGGGATGGTGTGCGAAATACCTCGGCATCAAGGGAGAATCGACGAGCTACACCATCAATCAGGAATTCATCGCGAAGGTTGCTGAGTCGGGCATGGTGACGGCAATCGTCAACGCCTGGCAGTCCGGTGCGCTGCGCGACAGCGATATGATTCGAGCACTGCAGAAGCTTGACCTTATCGACCCGGCAGACAGCCCGGACGAAGTGATTGATGCACTTCGCAACCAAGCCCCCACATTGACCGGTGGCTGATATGGCAACAGTAAACGAAAGCTTGCGCGATGAATCAATCGCACATTCCATCTGGTTAAGCCGCTACGCCACCGGCGTGGCAAACCGGATGGTGAAGTTGCTTAACGAGACGGATGCTGACCTGTCGGCACGTCTACTGGATGCGCTGGACAGATTGCCTCCTGAGAGCTTCACCGTTAGCCGTCTGCAGAGTTTACTGGGCAGCGTGCGCGAGCTTAACCATCAGGCCATAGCCACCATGCAGGCAGGGCTCGAGAATGAGCTGGTGGCGCTGGCAAAGAACGAAGCCAGTTATCAGCTGAGCCTGTTCGATTCCCTTCTGCCATCACAGGTCCTGTCTCACTATCCGCTGCAGGGCATCACCGCCGATATGGTGTATGCAGCAGCAATGGCGCAACCCTTTCAGGGACGACTTTTGAGTGAATGGGCGGAGAATCTGGAATCGGACAGGCTGGCGCGTATCGTGAACGCTGTCCGCAGGGGTTATCTTGCCGGCGACACGGTAGAAACAATCGCACGCAGTGTTCGCGGCCACGCCAACAAAGACTATCGCGACGGCGCGCTGCAGATGAGCAGGGCAAATGCCGCCAGCATCGCTAAAACAGCCGTAAATCATCTGGCTGCCACAGCACGCAACAGCTTCACCAGTGCCAACAGCGATATCGTGAAAGGCAAACAGTGGCTGTCTACGCTGGACAATAAAACAAGTCATGACTGCATTATTCGTGACCTGCTGCGCTACACCCTTGATAACAAACCGGTTGGGCATAAGGTGCCTTACCTGCAGGGACCTGGGAAGATTCATTTCTGCTGCCGTTCTACTGAAACCCTGATCCTCAAGTCATGGCGAGAACTCGGCATCGATATCGACGAGATGGACGAGGGGACTCGTGCCAGCATGGATGGACAGGTACCGGGGAAAACCTCGTATCTGGAATGGCTCGCACGCCAGCCAGCACAACGCCAGGATCAAGTTCTGGGTGCCGAGCGTGGCCGTTTGTTCCGCGCGGGTGAAATCGACCTGGCGGATATGTTCACTGACAAAGGCGAATGGATCAGCCTGGAACGTCTGAAACAGCTCTCAGGTACTGACTACTAACAACCATTACTTTCTTCACGCCCTGGCATCCGCCGGGGCTTTTTTATGGGCGAGGCCCGGCAAAATCCCAAGGGGAAATTATGTTAATTCGAAACATGCTCTTGAAATTTTACGCACCAGAAAGCGGCGGAGAGGGCAGCGGTGGCGGTGGTATCGAAATCACGCCAGAAATCCAGAAGCTGATTGATGAGCGTGTGACCAGCGAAGTCACAGGCCTGAAATCAAAAAACTCTGAGCTGCTGGGCACCATCAAGCAGCAAAAAGAAACCCTGTCACGCTTCGATGGTATCGATCCTGATGCTGTACGTGGGATCCTCCAGCGTTTTTCCGACGACGAAGAGGCAAAGCTGATTGCCGCCGGGAAAATTGATGAGGTGCTCGATAAGCGCACCGAGCGTCTGCGTGCTGATGTGGAGAAGCAGATTAAAGCCGCAAATGAACGCGCGGACAAAGCTGAAGCGTTCTCCAACAAATTCCGGGATCGAGTTCTGGGGGATGCAATCCGTGCAGCAGCGTCCAAAGCTGGTGCGCTGCCGGAAGCATCCGACGATCTGATTCTGCGTGCCAAAGGCACATTCCAGCTCAACGACGAAGGCGAGGCCGTAGCAGTTGATGCAAATGGCGATGTTCTGTTCGGTAAAGACGGCAAAACGCCACTGAGTCCACTCGAATGGGCGGAGTCTCTTAAGGAGACGGCTCCGCATCTGTTTCCACGCGCAGAAGGTACCGGCGCGGGCGGACATAAACCAAACGGCGGTGGCAGCCTGAAACGTTCCGAAATGAGCGCCAGCGACAAAGCGGACTACATCCGCAAGCATGGCCAGCAGGCCTTCCTCAAACTTCCGAAATAAGGGATTAACCCATGCCTACCACTGTTAATAGTGACCTGA
Source organism: Enterobacter sp. Lyrl_3 (assembly GCF_051948675.1). Lineage (NCBI taxonomy): Bacteria > Pseudomonadati > Pseudomonadota > Gammaproteobacteria > Enterobacterales > Enterobacteriaceae > Enterobacter > Enterobacter sp. Lyrl_3. The sequence goes on along the minus strand of NZ_JAYJLI010000001.1, from coordinate 11,141 downwards.
TTATTTATGACGACCTGGCGCAGACCGCTTTCCTCGAGCGCCGCCAGGACAACCTAGCTATTTTCAACGCGTCCTCCAACGGAGCGATCCTGTTGGATAACGAGCTGATTGAAGGCGACTTCCGCAAGCGGGCCTTCTACAAGGTTGGCGGCTCTATCGAATCGCGTGACGTTAATTCCACCGAAAAAGTGACGGGTAAGAAGATTGGTGCCGGTGAAGCCGTATCCGTCAAAGCGCCGTGGAAATACGGTCCATACGAAACAACAGAAGAAGCGTTCAAACGCCGCGGCCGCTCGGTTGACGAGTTCTCCGAAGTGATCGGCACTGATGTGGCTGACGCGACGCTGGAAGGCTACGTGAAATATGGCCTGAAAGCGCTGACTGCGGCGATTGGTGCTAACGCCGACATGGTGGTCACCGCCGATATCGAAACAGACGGTAAGAAGACCCTGACGCGCGGCCTGCGTAAGTACGGCGACAAGTTCAACCGTGTTGTGCTCTTCGTTATGCACTCCGCCACTTACTTCGACATCGTGGATGAGGCGATCGCCAACAAAATCTACGAAGAAGCAGGCGTGGTGGTCTACGGTGGCCAACCAGGCACCCTGGGTAAACCTGTGCTGGTTACCGACACCATGGACGCTGATGCGATCCTTGGGCTGGTGGCCGGAGCGGTTACCGTCACCGAGTCTCAGGCGCCGGGCTTTCGTTCCTACGACATCAACGACCAGGAAAACTTGGCTATCGGATACCGCGCTGAAGGCGTGGTGAATGTCGACCTGCTGGGTTACAGCTGGGATACCTCCAAAGGCGATAACCCAGACCTGACCAAAATCGGCACTGCAGGTAACTGGAAGAAGCACTTCACCAGCAACAAATCTACGGCAGGCGTGCTGATTAAACTGGAATCCGCACTGGGGGAGTAACGCTGTCAGCGGATAAAACCTCCGCAACTGCTGACAGCACAGACGCGGTAACTGTTTCTCTGAAGTACACGCTGAATGGCTCCGGTGTATCCGGTAAAACCGTAGCGTGGACGTCCACAGGTGGCACGCTCAGCACGGCCAGTTCTCAAACAGGCTCTGCTGGTGGTGCAACGGTGAAACTCACATCAGACGTTGCTGGCACCTTCACGGTAACCGGCACGGTTGAAGGAGTGGCGAAAACCACTGATGAGATTACCTTCACTGCGCCTGCCGGAGAATAACGAATGGGGCGAAAGCCCCATAAACAGGATGATTCGATGATCAATACCGATATCACCTCTCCTGATGCCAACAGCTACGCCAGTGAAGAGGATCTTGTCTCATTTGCGGAAATACGCGGCATTGAACTGCCTGACAAGCTCACACCTTTGCTGATTAAGGCAATGGATTACCTGGAGGGGCTGGACTGGGTTGGCTCAAAAACAGACCCACGCCAGCCGCTGGCATGGCCACGCGTGAATGTCGTTCTGGATGAACATGATTGCCCGCCGGATGAAGTTCCACGGCAGGTTATAACCGCGCAGTGCATGCTGGCGGTAGAGGCAATCGACGGCGATTTACTCTCAAGCGTGCGCGAAGCCGCTGTGAAAACTGAACGTGTGGAAGGTGCTGTAGCCATTACCTATGCGGTCGCAGATGGCATATTCCGCGGTGTCCCTACACCTGTGTCCTACTCCGTTCCTGTCAGCCTGAATTATCGGGCAGACATTACCAAGTGATTCCCTCTGTGATGTCCCGCAACTGACCGGCCTTGAGCCGGTTTTCCCGTTTCAAAAGGAGAAACCATTATGGGCTTTGCACTGCCTAACGGCGCTCATGTTTATCTGGCGTCGGGCTACGGCCCGGCCATTACTTTCACCGGCGCGACGAATGCTGAGCACGCGGTGATCACCGTTAGCGCCGCAGACGATATAGCGGTCGGCGATATCGTTCACGTGGACTGCAACTGGTCGGGTATTGATAACGTTATCGCGAAAATCGACGCGATTGCGGAGAATGCAGTAACTCTTCGCAACATCAACACCACCAACAAAAACAAATACGCGGCGGGCGGCGGTTCCGGCTCTATTCGCAAAATTGAAGAATGGACCGAGCTGCCACAAATCACTGAGGTATCGAAATCTGGTGGTGATCAGAACACCACGCAGATTCAGTTCCTCAGCGATGATCGCCAGCGCAACCTGAATACCTATAAATCTGCTGTCTCTCAGACCTACTCGATTGCACATGACTCCGCGCTCCCGGTTTATCCACTACTGCGCGAATTGGATGAAGATGAAGAGACAGTTGCAGCGTACATGTACGTGCCAAAGGCGAAGGAAAATCGGTACTGGGCGGCCACGGTATCCTTTGATGACACGCCGACCACAGCGGTTAACGAGGTAGAGACAGTGAGCGTGGTGCTGAACCTGCAGTCACCGGCGATGACGTTCTATAAGTTGACCGACGCTGCCGCCTGACCCGTCAAAACTTTCATTTTTCTTTGCCTCCCTTTGCGGAGGCATTTTTTTCGTAAGAGGTATCAATGGCTACCAAATTCACCCTCCAGCCCAAACCAACATTTAAGGCCAACGTCTCGATCCCGCGCGCCGGCGATGAGGATGGCGTGCTGACCTTCACGTTCAATCATAAGCCACTTAAAGAGCTGGCTGATCTAGAAAAACTGGAAGGCAAAACCGCCACTGATTTTCTGATGGAAATCATTTCTGGCTGGGCACTTCCCGATGCTTTCAACGCAGAAAACCTGTCGGTGCTGCTGGAAAACTATCCGGCGGCAATGAAGGCTATCCCTGAAACCTACTATCGCGAACTGATGGGGCAGCGCGAAAAAAACTGATATCGGTTGCCTCTGCATTCTATACGCCTGAACCCACAGCGGCAGACCTGGCGCCCTATGGTCTTTCGCCGGATGACTACGACGATCAATACATCGACGTCTGGCCAGATGTATGGCCTGCATTCCTGGTGTTTCAGGCTGTCAGTACGCAGTGGCGCACGGGGATGGGAGGCGCATCAGGGCTTGATTACAACGTGCTGCCTTGGGTAATGCGCCTGCACCACGTCGAGGACGAGGCAACCGCGCTTTCGGACATCCGAATCATGGAGAGCGCCGCACTAAAAGTTATGCATAAAGAGAGGGCGGAATGAGTAACGATATCGCCACGATTTCCTTACGCGTAAATACCAGTGAACTGGAGCGTGGTAACCAGGCACTGGATCGCTTTCAGGAGACCGCGTCCGCCGCGGCAGATAAAGCGGATGACCTGAACAGCACGTTCCGTACCGGTGTCGATAACCAGAAGAAAAACAGCGAAAGCCTGAAGCAGCAGCGTCAGGAACTGCAGAACCTGCTGAATAAAATCAGCCCGGTAAACAAGGCGCTGGATGAACTGGACACTATCCAGGAGAGCCTGGCGAAATTTCGCGGTAAAGGGCTGGTGGGAGACGAGGATTTTACTCGTTACAACAGCGTGCTTGAGACGACGCGGGCAAAACTGGCACAGGTAATGGAGTCTGAGACCGCAGAGGGCCGGGCTCGCATTGAGCAGGCTCAGGCAGCGCAGCGTGCAGTTGCGGCGGGCAAAACCTTTATCGATTCGCTGGAAGAGCAGGTCACAGCAATCGGAAAAACGCGCGCAGAACTGTTAGAGCTAAAAGCTGCCCAACTCGGCGTATCTGACCGTGCTGCACCAATGATCGCAAAGCTGAAAGAGCAGGAGGAAGCGTGGAAGTCTGGGGCTATCAACGCGGGGCAATACCGCAATGCTATGCGTTATCTCCCGATGCAAATTACCGACATTGTGACCTCACTGGCTTCCGGTATGCCGGTTTATATGGTTGCTATTCAGCAGGGCGGTCAGCTCCGTGACTCGTTTGGCGGTGTTGGCAATGCTCTGAAAGCGATGTTGTCGATTGTGACCCCTGCCCGAATGGCCATTGGTGGCCTGGCTGGTGCCGTTCTGGTTGCGGCAAAAGCGGGGTCGGACTACTTCACAGCCTACGACGAAATTAACCAGGCCATTATCAGGACTGGCAACATTGCCGGCACGTCAGCGCTCCAGATCATGGCTTCCTCCCAGTCTATTGCTGCATCTACTGGCGCTACTGTAGGAACCGTTCAGAGTTTGATGACTGAGCTGGTTGGCATGGGATCGCTGACACAGCAGCAACTTGAAAAAGCAGCGAGCTCTACGGCACTGGCAGTTCAAACCGGTATAGTCTCGGCGCAGGACATTACCAAAGCTTATAAGGACATCGAAAAAGACCCTGTTAAAGCGCTGCAGAGTCTCAACGAACAATATAATTTCCTGACAGTTTCACAACTTAAGCATGTTGACGATCTGATCAAGCAAAAGGACCAGACCGCGGCCGTTACGCAGGCTATGGACCTGTTTGGCGATACGATGGCAAAACGTGGGGAGCAGGCTTACGACTCGCTGACACCGTTTGGTCGCCTGTGGCTGGATATCAAGGGCTGGGCGTCTGAGGCCATGCAGAGTATCGGTCAGTGGGTAGCTGAACTGGCATCAAACACCCTGAAGGAATTCAACGCAATTTATTACAGCGTTGCGATCGTTTTCCAGAAGCTGAACCAGATCATTTCTTCCTCTATCGCTGCCGCGATTAACCTCGTTCCCGACTGGGCGAAAACAGATACTTTGCAGGGATGGCAGGACTACAACGAAAAAATGGCCGGTGCTTATGGCGACAGCATCTCTCAGCTGAAAAAAGACTGGGATGCCGCTGATATCAGTGCAGGTAAATACCTCGATACGACCAGAAAGATAAGTACCGCAACCACCCAGAAGGATCGGGAAGGAGTCGCTGCTTTTGGCAAAAAGACCAAAACCGGGAAGCAGGGCACTTTATCTGCTGGCGATCGCAGCACAGATGCTGCCCAGGCCGAGTTACTGGCGCTTCAGGCACAGTTACGCGCGCTGCAGCAGCATAAAGGGCTGAACGATACTATCAGCCAGCAGCGCAAAGATCTGTGGACGACTGAAGCGAAATTTCAGGTGCTGGAGGAGGCCTCACGTTCACGTTCACTGACAAAGCAGGAACAATCCCTGCTGGCGAGTAAAGACCAGGTGCTTCAGTTGGCACGGCAGAAAGCCCTGTTAGGTGATCAGATTACCGCACAGGAACAGCTGAACAAGCGAATGGATACCTCGCAGAAATACGTCACGCAGATGGCAGAGAAGCAGGCTGCATTAGTGAACGGTGCAGGGATGAGTGACCGTCAGGCACAACGTGAGCTGGCAAAGAGTCAGCTTGCCGCTGGCTGGACGAATGCTGGCGGTTCGCTTGACGACGAGGGTTATCAGAAGCAGCTTAAAGCGGCGAATGATTACTATGAGGCAGAGGACAGGTTACGTGGAGACTGGCTGACTGGCGCGAAAAAGGGCTGGGCTGAATTTGAAGACAGCGCGACCGATGTTTACTCGCAGGTTCAGACGATTACCAGCAATACGTTCACCGGGATGGCCAGCACGCTCACTGACTTTTTTACTACTGGTAAATCTAACTTCTCTGATTTCCTGTCTACTTTCCTGAAGGGCATCGCCCAGATGCTGACGCAACTGGCTCTGGTTAATGGAATGAAGTCAGCCTTTGGTGGCACGGCAATAGGTAATTTCTTTGGAATACAGGCATGGTCTGGCGGCTTTATTCCTGAGTACGCTAATGGCGGCGCTGTTGGCTATACCGGGGATGGAGGAAAATATCAGCCAAAAGGTGTGGTTCATGGTGGTGAATTCGTATTCACCAAGAAGGCTACCAGTGCGCTGGGTGTCGGTAATCTCTACACGCTTATGCGGAGCGCTCAGGGGTATGCAAACGGCGGCTACGTCGGAAACGCACCGATGTACGGATTACAGGCTGCTGGTTCAGGGAATGTGACGGTCCAAACGTCTGTTGTTGTGCAGAACCAGAACCCGCAACAGCAAACAAACGCTGGTAGTGATGCGATGTCCCGAGCCTTTAAGCAAACTATTGATCAGTCAGTGCGCGAAGGTATTGCGAAGCAATTGAGGCCTGGAGGGCTCATCTGGAATGCTTCCAAATCACGATAACCCGCTCAGGCGGTTTTTTTATGCTTGGAGAAAGCATGACAATCGAAACATTCACGTGGCGAACACAGATACAGGCGGGAATGGAAGGATCGTTCAGCCTTAAAACGCGCTCTGCAACATTTGGAGACGGCTATGAGCAGATCGCCGGGGAAGGCATTAATCCTGAAAAGCAGTCTTGGCCTGTAACACTCACGGGGAAAAAAGCGGACATGCTTCAGGCCCTGAAGTTCTTTCGTTCTCACGTCACCAAATCATTCATCTGGACATCTCCAGTTGGCGAAACAGGGCTGTATCGTATCGAGGCCGAATCAATCAAGTCACAGCCCTTATCCAGCAAAGTCATAACCATTTCCGCAACATTCAAACAGGCGTACGCACCATGATCACAGCAGACTATCAAAGCCTTGAGCCCGGAAACAAAGTCCAGCTTATCGAAGTTGATGGCTCTACTTTCGGCGTGGATGATGTACTGCGATTTCACGCGTACAACCTCCCGCACACGGAAGAGGAAATCGCCGCCGCTGGTGGTGATGAATCAAAGCTGAAGGCGAAAAGCATCTGGTGGCAGGGGGAAGAATATGCCGCCTGGCCGTATCAAATTGAAGGGCTTGAAGCATCCACAGAAGGCAACAGCGCCCAGCCAACGCTGACGGTTGCAGATATCGAAAGCAAGATTACAGCGCTGTGCCTTGCCTATGACGATATGCTACAGGCGAAAGTCACTATCCATGACACCTATTCGCACTATCTCGATGCGAAAAACTTCCCTGCAGGTAACGCAACAGCTGATCCGCAACAGGTCAGAAAACGAGTTTTTTACATTGATAGCAAAAGCAGCGAAATTCCGGGCGAAAGTATCGAATTCGTACTCGATAGCCCGATGTCGTTACAGGGAAAGATGATCCCTACACGTCAACTTCATTCTCTGTGTACCTGGTGTATCCGGAATAAATATCGTACCGGCGACGGCTGCGACTATGCCGGAACCCGCTATTTCGATAAAAACAACAACCCGGTGAGTGACCCCTCTCTGGACGAATGCAACGGCACGCTCACGGCCTGTAAGCTCCGGCATGGAGACGGCAACGAACTGCCGTTCGGTGGGTTCCCGGGCACGTCTTTGATCAGGAGCTGATATGCGTCAGAAAACCATCGATGCGATTATGGCCCATGCTGCAGCTGAGTATCCTCGCGAGTGTTGCGGCGTGGTGGCGCAGAAAAGCCGTGTTGAACGTTATTTCCCGTGCCGGAATCTTGCCGCGGCGCCGGAGGACAATTTTGTCCTTTGCCCCGAAGACTATGCAGCTGCTGAGGACTGGGGGAAGGTCATAGCTATCGCTCACAGTCACCCTGATGCCTCGACGCAACCGAGCGAACTGGATAAAGCGCAATGCGATGCAACCCTTTTACCTTGGCATATCGTGAGCTGGCCGGAGGGGGATTTACGGACCATCCAGCCGCGTGGAGAACTGCCGTTGCTCGAGCGTCCGTTTGTGCTTGGTCACTTTGACTGCTGGGGGCTGGTGATGAGCTATTACCGGCAAACGTACGGGATAGAGCTTCACGATTACCGGGTCGATTATCCCTGGTGGGAAAACGACTATCCGGACAACTTCTATCAGGATTGCTGGTATGAGTGCGGATTCCGTGAATTCGACGGGCCGCCAAAACCTGGCGATATGGTGATCATGCAGGTTCAGGCTGATAAGTGGAATCATGCGGGGATTCTGCTGGAAGGCAACATGCTACTGCATCACCTTTATGGGCATCTGAGCCAGCGCGTGCCGTATGGCGGCTACTGGCGTGAGCGCACAATGAAAATACTGCGCTTTAAAGACTGTTTCTGATAACTGCCTGTGACAGTTTTTATGGAGGAAAAATGGTTGCATTACTTAATGCTGAGCCGGTCCGCACAATTCGATTGTACGGCGTGCTAGGTGCCACATTCGGGCGTGAATATCGTTTATCAGTAGCTTCACCAAAAGAGGCCATCCGCGCCCTGAGCGTTATCGTGCCGGGTTAAGGCTGGGCAGATTTTCTGGTACCGCGCGCAGCTGGTGGACCGCAGCGGTAACGAATCAGGTTACACAGAATGGGTGTGCGGTCAGGCCAGTATCGATGTGTCCGACATCACCGATGTGATCTTGGAGGAGATTAGAGACTCGGATACCTTCAAGTACCTGATCGAGAACGCGGTGGACAGCAATGAAAAAATTGCTGGTATGGCTGACGACATCAAACAGACCAACGACGAACTGGAGCAGCAGGCGAAGGATATCGCCAAAAATGCTCAGGACGTCGGGAAGGTTCAGACCAGCGTTAATGAGCTTTCGAGTACGGTCGGTGAAGTGTCGTCTTCCCTCTCAGAGCTTGAGCAGACCGTTGCGACGGCTGATACCGCGCTGGGCCAGCGAATTGACAGCATCAGTGTGTCTATGGACGGCATGACGGGCGGGGTGAAGAACTCAGCCATTGCCATTATCCAGAATGGGCTGGCGCAGGTGGCTACACGCAAAAGGCTTTCCGCGACGGTCGCCGGTAACAGTGCGCAGCTGGATCGTATTGATGAGGTAATCGTTAACGAGAAGGAGGCAACGGCGCGCTCGCTGCTGAGCCTGCAGACGGACGTTAACGGCAACAAGGCATCCATCAACAGCCTGAACCAGACGTTCTCAGACTATCAGCAGGCTACGGCCACGCAGATAAACGGCATAACGGCGACCGTCAATGGCCACACTTCTGCGATCACCACCAACGCTCAGGCGATAGCGAACGTTAATGGCGACCTGAAAGCGATGTACAACATCAAAGTGGGCCTCTCCAGCAACGGGCAGTATTACGCCGCAGGGATGGGGATCGGCGTTGAAAATACACCAGGAGGTATGCAGTCACAGGTTATCTTCCTGGCTGACCGCTTCGCAGTCACCACGGCAGCCGGTAATAGCGTGGCTCTACCTTTCGTGATCCAGAACGGGCAGACATTCATCCGGGCCAGCTTCATCCAGGACGGCACCATTGAGAACGCCAAAATCGGCAACTATATCCAGTCGAATAACTATGTGGCTGGTTCTGCAGGCTGGAAGCTTGATAAGGGAGGGACGTTCGAAATTAACGGCGTGGCCGGGGGCGGGAGGATGCTGATAACCAGCACTCTCATTCGTATCTATGACAGCAATAATGTGCTGCGTGTCAGAATGGGGTTATGGTAATGCCACAGGGGTTGCAATGCTGGGACAGTGCAGGGCGGATAGCGGTTGATTTAAGTGATTATGCCATCCGATATATCGGAAGCACCTCGGTAACATTCGCTGCGGGGGAAACGTCGAAAAATGTTTCCTTCGCCGGGATAACCCAGGATGGTTCATTTATTTCAATTGTATCGACTGGTGTCACGGTCAATGAATATCACTGCCGCGCATATAATGGCGGCTTTACTGCTTACTATTTGCCGTCTACCGGTAGTCCTGCGATCACTCTCAATGTGGAGGTGTATAACTTTCAATGAGCGGATTCGAAGTTTACAACAGCGATGGAAAATTACTGGTGGACTCGCAAAACAGGTCCACCCTTTTTTATGATCAGCGTATGCTCGGCGCAGTGAACAACAAAGGTTTTTACCAGATAGACAGCCCATTTGGGAATGGCAGTACCCTGGGATTCACTCCGCAGTCATTCTGGAATGATGGGAGATTAAGGTGGCTGCAGCTTGGCGCAAACAGATACGGGATGCCTGGTGCAGACCTGCTTGAAGATAATGCGGGGAGCATGATCCGCACTGCGCGTAACATTGGAATACAAAGCGGGTATCTGGATGTCTTCGACAGTGCCGGATATCTCATCTGGAGCGCGGCTTCAGCCTCAAAAATGCCCCGCGTTGTCGGGTTCTTTGATGTGCCGACGAACTATGACCTGCAGAACAACACACTATCGGTGAGCCTCAGTTTTAACCCGTGGATTCTGGTAAACAACTGCCCTGGAAATCTCAGCGATGACGGGGAGGTGGTCGGTTATTCAGGGATAGTGCTGAAGTGGACGGGCTCACAGCTGCAGGGGAGGTATATTTCTAAAAATCAGCGCAGCTGGAGCCAGACGATGCAGGGGCGAGGATTAAGAATCCCTGTCGCTCAGTTTGTCGGTATTTGAAACAGGCGGGACACGTGGATATTGCGTGGCAATCATATCTTGCCTGACTCCCTTCGCAGCATTGAAGCGATAAATGACATCGAGTTTATCGGTTTTTTTATAGCAAATATTACTCAGACGTTTATTAACATGGCGGCTGAATATTCCATTGCTGCTGTCTGAAATAACCTTCATTTCCCTCGTGGCACAGTCGATATTTACATGAATATCGCCACCGAGAGAAAGTCGCGCAGCCTCCACCGGATAATCCATTTTAAATGTATAATCTGTGTGTTTATTGGCACAGCCAGCCAGCAGCAAAAGAGCTGCAGCAAATAATCGTTTCATTTCTACATTCCTGTAAGAGCGGGAATATCCATTTTATTTAAGTTAAAAAAATAGTCAGATTGCTATAAACGATCAATTTTACATTATTGATCGTTTCAAACGATCGTTATTATCGTGAGGTAGTTCATGCTTTATAACACCGGCACCATAGCCATTAACGGAAATACCGCAACCGGCACCGGAACTAACTGGACAGCACCCGCCAGCCAGGTCCGCGCTGGTCAGACGCTTATTGTCATGTCTAACCCGGTTCAGATGTTCCAGATTTCCTCCGTGAACAGCGCCACGTCAATGACGGTAACGCCTGCTGCATCACCGGCGCTGAGCGGCCAGAAGTACGGCATTCTGGTATCAGACAATATCTCGGTCGACGGGCTGGCACAGGCCATGTCTCAGCTCATCAAAGAGTATGACGAGAATATTGGCGCATGGGAGACGTTCGCTACTACCTCAGCAAACCAGAGCATCACGGTAACTATAAACGGCACCCCCGTGACTATCCCCGGCATCGGTAAGCTGGCACAGAAAGGGACCAACGGTGCTCTCCCGATTGACCAGGGCGGGACTGGTGCAACTAACGCTGCAGACGTTCGCACAAACCTCGGTTTGGGAA